>NZ_JARVRV010000004.1:0-768238 GCF_030209555.1 Microbacterium sp. LMC-P-041 | reverse complement strand
CGTGACCCGAGCCCGGTAGTCGTCCGCACCGATCCGACGAGCGAGCGCCTGCGCCCACACGCTGCCACCGACCGGCACCGAATCGAACGTCGCATCGACCGTGACATCGGTCGCTGCCGACGAGACACCGGGCAGATACGCCGTCCGCAGCGCGCCACCGGCCGTCAGCCGGAACACACCCGAACCGTCCACGGCATAGTTCGATGCCGCGTTCGCCAACGACCACGCCCCGCCGGCCGTGGCCTCGCCGAGACCGCTCGCGGCTGTGCGATCGAAGACGTCCGACGCGAGGATCCCGTCGCCGACAGAGATCGCCACGGATTCCGTCTTGGTCGTCGTCGCACCATCGTTGTCCGTCACCGTCAGCGTGACCGGATACGTCCCGGCTGCCGCATACGTGTGGGTCGCGGTCGCGCCGGAACCGTGCGCGGTGTCGTCACCCCAGTTCCAGTCGTACGTCGCGATCGACCCGTCCGAATCCGTGGATCCGGATCCGTTGACGTCGACCTTCAGCGGTGACAGTGCCGAGGTGAAGGTCGCTGTCGGCGCGACGTTCGCCACGACCGCGATCGAGGTGGTCTTCTCTGCGGTGCCTGTCCTGTCGTCCGTGACCGTCAGAGTCACGGAGTACGTTCCGGCCTCGGCAAATGTGTGGGTCGCGGTCGCACCGGAGCCGTGCGAGCTTCCGTCGCCCCAGTTCCAGTCGTACGACGCGATCGTCCCGTCGATGTCTGCGGATGCCGACCCGTCGACATCGACCTTGAGCTTCGACACCTGCGACGCGAAGCTCGCCGACGGCAGCTTGTTCACGGTGACGCCATCGCGTCCGAGGCTGTAGTGGTCGCTCACCGTCGCCGCGGGAATGACCGACGGGTAGACGGCGACCTCATCGATGGTCCCCAGGAAGGTGTTGCCCCCGGGGCCCCACGACACGTCACCTCCGACGTGCCAGTACCCCGTGTAGTTGCCCGACGTCTTGTTCGCGTTCTCTCCGACGAGCGCACCGTCGACATACAGCCGCATGCCCGAAGAACCCTGCGTCGCGACCACGTGATGCCACTGCCCGTTGTTGTAGGAACCGCTCGAGGTCAGGCGCACCTGCCCCCCATTGGTCGCCCCGAAGACGAGCTGCCCTGCGCTGGTCATATAGACGTGCCGGTCATAACTCGACGAGTTTCCTGTCGCGCTGTTGCCGAACCCGACGATCTTGCCGCCCGACGTCGACGTCGTCTTGAACCAGGCCTCCGTCGAATACACCACGGGGTTCACGAATGCTGTCTGGCTGATCGCCTGGCCCCCGCTGAACGTGACTGCCGAGTTGGCGACGCCCTGAAGCGCACCCGCCTGGCCCTTGGTGTTGGCGCCCACATACTTGCCGCCCTGCCCGGATCCCGACGCATCCTGAACCACGGTTCCCGTGGACTCCGCGAGACGCCAGTAGAGGGTGGGATCGGACTTCACGACGGTCGAGCCGTAGGCGTCGGCGGGCGGGTTCTGCACACCGACCGTGCGGCCGGCGGCCGTGAAGTGCTGCGCCACCTGAGTGGCAGAGAGCGATGCACCGTACACCGCGACCTCATCGATCGTGCCGGAGAAGTACTGCGCACCCGACCATGTGGCATCGCCTCCGACGCGCCAGAAGCCGCTGTAGATCTCGGCCGAGTACGAGTCGGTCCGCTGCCCGACGCGCACGCCGTCGACATAGAAGGTCATTCCTGCGATCGGATCCATGGTGCCGACGACATGGTGCCACGCACCGTCGTTGTAGGCGTTCGGAGACGTGAGAACGCGCCTCTCGGCCGGGTAGACGCCGAAGTTCAGCCGACCGCTCGTGTCCATGTAGATGGCGCGGTCGCTCGACGTCGACGTGCCGCTCGAGCGGTTGCCGAAGCCGAGGATTCGCCCGCCGGCGTTCGTCGTGGTCTTGAACCAGGCTTCAGCAGCGAAGGACTGCGGTCCTCTTTCGGCAGTCTCGGTCGAGGCATACCCCGACGTGGTGCCGTTGAATCGAGACGCGGGGATCGTCGCGGTAGCCAACGCACCGTCGACGCTCCGCGTCACCCCGTTGCGGACCGCGAGGTTGTTCGCACCCGCCCAGTCGGAGGATGCCTGTCCGGTGTCATTGAGCGGCCAGTAGTGCGTAGGGCGGTCCGCGAGGATCGCCTGCGAGTAGGACGAGGCGTTGAGATTGCCGGAGGTGCCCGCAGTCGCCGTGACGATGGTGCTCCAGGCGACGTTGCCCTTGGCATCCTGCGCGCGCACTCGATAGGTGTGGGAGCTGCCGGGGGCGACGCCGGAGTCGACGAAGGCCATGCCGGGAAGGCCCCAGTCGGCGGGCTTCGAACGGGCAGTGGTCGTGTGGATCGGAGACCCGTTGACCCCGTCGCGGATCACCTTGTATTCGAGGAACTCGTTGTCGCGATCCCAGTTCAACGGCCAGGTCACACGCACGGCACCCGAGGCGACCGCAGTCGCGGTGGGCACCCAGGTGCTGCCGCTCAGCCTCGGCCCGTCGGTGTTCGGCGCCTTCTCGGTCGTGGCGAAGCGCACGAGACCCTGCTGGATCTGGTTGTTCACGCGGGTGAACTCCCCCGCCATCACGACGTAGTCGGCGTTGCCGGTGACGCTCCACGCCGCCTGCGTCGCGCCGCTCACCGTTCCGGTGTCGAACGTCGGGTACCAGTGCAGGAGACGAGGGGCGGGGTTGCCCGCCCAGTTCGCGTACCCGAGCGCCAGGCCGTTCGGCGTGGTTCGCGCGACGGAGTTCGAGAACGCGACCGCACGATAGTGGGTCCATGGGTCGCTCTGCGGGAAGCCGCCGACGACGCTCTCGCAGTAATGGGAGTGCCCGACGCCGTAGACGGCGTCGGGTGTGGCGTACGCGCTGTAGGTGTCGCCATGGCAATCCTCGACCCAGGTCACACCGCCGGTCGCCCAATCGCTCTTGAAGATGCCCTCGAGGTTGCCGCCTCCGCCGAAGGTGTATCCGGTTCCGTAGAGGCTCGTGCCGTCAGTGCTCAGAGACCAGATCGCACTGTCCTCGCCACCGTTCCGAACGACGCCGTTGGCCGCGAACGGAAGCAGGCCGCCCGTGGTCGCATCGACCAGGGCCATGCCGTATCCGGGGTTGGACGACCCGTTGACCGTCGTGAAGTGCCCTCCGAGCGCGACCTTCTGCTCGTCGGCCGAGATGACGATGTCGTTGCCCCTGTTGTCGAGCACGGGGGCCCAGGGCAGCAGGTCGCCCGCCGACGTCACTGCCGCGGCGCGACTGCGATCGTTGCTGGCGACGCGACCGAAGTTGCCTGTGAAGTACACCGCTGCGTTCGTCGCGACGATGCCTCGCACGGAGGCGTTCACGCTCGGAGCCCACGTGCTGACGAGGGTCCCAGAGGGCAGGTCGAATGCAGCGATCCTGTTGCGGGGCTGCCCGTCGACCGTCGTGAAGTCGCCCCCCACGTACAGGCGGGTGCCGTCCGGAGATGCGGCGACCGAGTTGATCTGGCCGTTCACGTCGGGCGCGAAGGGAAGCAGGGCTCCCGTTCGCACGTCGTACGCGAGGACGTTCTTCCGTGTCACCTCTTCGGTGCCCGCGGCTGCCCCCGCCGGACGCGCCGTCGTGAACGTGCCGCCGGCGAACACGGTATCGCCGACGATCACCTGATCCCACGCCGCCCCGTTGATCTGCACGGTCGGCAGCGCGTCGGTCGTCACCGTCTTCGGCGTGCTCGTGTCGACCGGCGCGGTGTCGGCGGATGCCGCAGACGGCGCGAGTACGAGCCCTGCCACGACCACCGCCCCCGCGGTCGCCATGACGAGAACCGCCCGACCCACGGCGCGCGAGCGCGCGAAAATCCCCAGTTGTACAGCCATAATTCATTCCCCAATGAATTGACACGTCCGGTGAAGGACGAGATCCCCAGATAACCCCAGTTATCGCTAGCTGGCGGGTGCCGCACCCCTGAACGCGGCATAAGGCTCGCCAGTTAGCAGGTCCACTGTAACCCCTACATCGCTCCGCGCGTCAACCGGAATCGAGAACGAGTACTCGCCGTCCGCGCTCTCACCGGCCGCGAGCGTCGCCGGAAGGCCACTCGCCACAGTGTCGCCGAGCGGCGGAGCGGGGTTCTGATCGGGCCCTGACGCCAGGTTCACCGTCGCTCCCCCGAGATCGAGCGCGGCGTCGGTGGAGTTGGTGACGCGGACCACGACCTTCAGCGCGGGACCGGCGAGATCGCCGGGCTGCTCGCTCGAGGACTCGAACGCCGTCATCGAGACGACCTCGACGGTCACTCCCTCGACCACAGTGGCGGTCTCGTCGATGTCGACCTCGACAGGCTCTGATTCCGACGGCTCGACATCGGTGGAACCGGGCGTGGGCGTGGGGAACACGCTGGGCGTCGGCGGCACCGACGCGGGCGCCGTCGGCGACGGCTCGGCATTCTGCTGCGCGCCCTGGGCGGTCAGGAACCAGATGATCCCGGCCACGACGACGACCAGGACCGCCCCCACTGCGATGAGAATCGTCTTGCGCGTTCGAGTCATGGGTCCCTCTCCCCTGCGCCTCGACGTCTGTGCGATCTCGGCGTTCGGCAAACTTTACCGCTTGCACCGCGAACGGTCGATGCGTCGGCTAAAGTCAGTGCAACCGCGCGTCACCGGCGCGGGTCGGCCTTGGGGAGGTCGAGCCGACCGACGCTCTGCGCGGCCGCACCGGCGAGTCCGCCATCCCGATCAGCAACGACCGGAGGATTCATGTCCCAGCAGACGCCAGGCGTCCGAGAAGCGCTCGCCTCGCTGCGGGCCGCCCAGAAGTCCAACTCGGGAGCGCCCGCATATTCGCGGTTCGTGAACCGTCCGATCGGCCGCGTCTTCGCCGCCGTCGCGTTCGCATGGGGACGCACTCCCGACCAGGTGACCGCTGTCAGCGCCCTGTTCACCTTCGCCGGGATCGCGCTCATCGCGCTGGCACCGCCGACGCTGCTCACCTCGTTGCTCATCGTGCTCTTCCTCGTCCTGGGGTACGCCCTCGACTCGGCCGACGGCCAGCTCGCACGACTTCGGGGCGGCGGTTCGCCCCGCGGCGAATGGCTCGATCACATGGTCGACGCCACGAAGATGGCGACGATCCACATAGCCGTCCTGATCTGCTGGTGGCGCTTCTACGATCTTCAGCCGCCGATGCTCCTGATCCCTCTCGGCTTCCAGGTCGTGGCCTCCGTGTTCTTCTTCGGGGTGATCCTCACCGAGCTGATCCGCCGCGTCGGTGCGACGGGTACGACGTCGAAGGCCGCATTCCGGAACTCGCCGCTGTACGCCCTGCTCGTGCTGCCCGCCGACTACGGACTGCTGATCCTGGTGTTCGCGACGCTCTGGGTCCCCTGGCTGTTCATCACGCTGTACACGGCGCTGCTGGTCGTGAACGCCCTGATCCTGATCGCCTCGGTCGTTCGCTGGCACCGTTCCCTCGGCCCGAGCGGGGCAGGACATGCCTGAGTTCTCCGGGCTCTCCGCGCGCCAGTCACGCGCAGCGAAATGGAGCGCGTACCGCCGGGCGGCGGGAATGATCGCCCGAGGCCTCGTCCGTCGGCCGTTCTTCGGAACCGCGGGCGGCCCGCTCTTTCTCGGACGTCGGGTGCGGATCACCAACCCGTCGTTCATCCGCTACGCCGGACGGCTCGTCGTCGAGGACGGAGTCGAACTGCAGGGACTCTCCAAGAACGGGATCGTCTTCGGATCCGGGGTGTCGATCGGAGCCGGTACGGCGATCCGCCCCTCGTCGTACTATGGCGGCGAAGTCGGGGAGGGACTCCGCGTCGGCGACCGCTCGAGCTTCGCGACAGGATGCTTCATCGGCTGCTCCGGCAGCATCGTGATCGGCGATGACGTGATGCTGGGCCCGGGTGTTCGCGTGTTCTCCGAGAACCACGTGTTCTCGGATCCGAGCGCGACCATCAAGTCGCAGGGGGTTCAGAGAGGCGCCGTGACGATCGGCGACGACTGCTGGATCGGCAGCGGTGTGACGATCACCTCGGGCGTGACGATCGGACGCGGAGTCGTGATCGGCAGTGGCAGCGTCGTCACCCGGGACATCCCCGACTACAGCATCGCCGCAGGCAGCCCGGCGAAGGTCATCCGCACCCGACAGACTTCGATGGGTGGCGACGGCGGAGGAAATGTGTAAGCTGATCCACAGTCATGACCGTGGGGACGGCGTGGCTGGAAGGACTTTGGGGATTTTGGGGATCTGGGGATGTCAGTGATTTCTGGCGCACCCGCGGGAGCAGCGACACACGCGCCCTGCGGTCACGTGATTCTGCGTGCCGTCGATCGACGAACACCGTCAGTCCGGTTCACCGTACACATCTGATTCACGCACGTCGGCTCCGAGGGGGAACCACATGCAGGCAGCACACGACCGCACGGCGCAATCGCGGAAGAGCGACGAGGTATCACTCGTCGTCGCCATTCCGACTTTCAAGCGCCCCGAGCGTCTGGTCCAGACTCTGCAGCTGGTGGGAGAGCAGCTGGCGCCGCTCATCGACGCCAGACACGCGAGGTCCGTCTCGATCCTCGTCATCGACAACGACCCTGCCGAGTCCGCTCGCTCGGTCGTCCAGAACGAGTACGCCGGCGTGGCCACTCGCTACGTCGCGGAGGCGACACCCGGCATCCCCGCGGTTCGCAACCGCGCCCTGGATGAGTCGGTGGATGTCGACCTCCTCTCGTTCATCGACGACGACGAGGTTCCGCTCGAGGGGTGGATCTCGTCGCTTCTGCTCACCTGGTCGAACTCCGATCAGCCGGCCGCCGTCATGGGCCGCGTCGTGTCGCTTTTCGACCCGGACGCCGATCCGTGGGTTCTCGAGAGCGGCCTCTTCCGTCGTCCGCAACGCCCGACAGGTACCGAGATAGGTGTTGCAGCGACAGGGAACCTGCTGCTGGACCTGAATCAGGTGCGTGCCAGCGGTGTGCGCTTCGATCAGCGGATCGGGCTCGGCGGCGGCTCCGACACTCTCTTCAGCATGGGCCTGAAGAAGACGGGCGCGCGCCTCGTGTGGTGCAACGAATCCGTCGCCGAGGACACGGTGGAGCCCGAACGTCAGACCCGGCCGTGGGCGCTGAAGCGGTCGTTCAGCCACGGAAACGTCTCGATCCTCGTGCAGCTGCGATTGGAGTCGCGAACCGCACGTCGCCTGCTCATCCGCGCGAAGGGACTCGCCGGTGGCGCCGCCCGCGTCGTCGCAGGATACGCGCGCCATCTCTTCGGGCGCCTGACTCGCTCGATCCGCCACGATGCCAAGGGGCTGCGCCTCGCGTACCGAGGAGCGGGAATGATCTCGGCGAGCATCGGACAGACATACTCCGCATACTCTCGGCCGGGCGCCTCGGCATGAGCCGGTTCGTCCCGGCACCGGCACGGCGATGGCTGCGCAGCCATGGCGGCCCCCTCGGGTCGATCGTGCGTGTGCGCACGAGTCGCCCAGAGTTCGTGCTCACCTACGACGACGGACCGGATCCCGTCGAGACCGAACGCGTTCTCGAGGTGCTCCGCGACGAGTCCGCGTCCGCGACCTTCTTCGTGCTGATGACGCGGGCCCGTGAGCATCGGACGCTGATCTCGGACATCCTCGCCGCTGGCCACGAGGTCGCGCTGCACGGACCCGACCATAGGCCGATCTCACGCCTCGGCTACCGCGAGGTCCGCGACCGGACGGCTGCGGCGAAGGCCGAGCTCGAGGACATCTCCGGCACTGCGGTGCGGTGGTACCGCCCGCCCTACGGACTGCAGTCTCTCAGCAGCTTCCGGGCGATCAAGGCGACGGGTCTCGAACCCGTGCTCTGGGGCCCGACGGCATGGGACTCTCGCGAGGCGACGACGGAGCAGCGGGTCGCCCGCGCGCTTCGCGGTGCCGAAGCCGGCGCGATCCTGCTGTCGCACGATTCGTACGCGGGCTTCGCCGACGGCGGTCGCAGCGATTCACCGCCGACCGTGGATCGGAGCGCTCTCGCGACCCGCATCCTGGCGGCGTATCGCGAGCGAGGACTCCACGCGCGCAGTCTCGCGCAGGCGCTGACCTCCGGCTCGCCGGTGAAGGGAATCTGGTTCAAACGATGAAGGGGAAGAAAGATGACTGAGGAGAACCGCCGAGAGGCACAGAAGGTCGTCGTCATCGGACAGGGGTATGTCGGTCTGCCGGTCGCGATGCGGTCGGTCGCCATCGGCCATGAAGTCGTGGGTCTCGACCTCGATCCACGCCGTATCGACAGCCTCGGCGCCGGCAGCTCGCATGTCGATGACATCTCGGACGACGAGCTGCGTGCCGCGCTCGACTCCGGCCGCTACCGCGTGTCGTCCGACTACGCGGATGCAGCCGGCTTCGACGTCGCCGTGATCACCGTGCCGACGCCGCTTCGCGAGACACTTCCGGACCTCTCGTTCATCGAGAGCGCCGCGGTGTCCCTCGCGCCGCAGCTCACACGGGGAGCGCTCGTGGTTCTCGAGTCGACGACGTATCCGGGTACGACGCAGGAGCTGCTGATCCCGCTGCTCGAAGAGGGATCCGGCCTGACCGCCGGCACGGACTTCTTCGCCGGCTACAGCCCAGAGCGGATCGACCCGGGCAACCCGACCTGGGGCCTGCAGGAGACGCCGAAGATCGTCTCGGGCATCGATCCCGAATCGCTCGCGAAGGTGTCGGAGTTCTATTCGGCGATCGTCGACACGATCGTGCCGGTGAGCTCCCCGAAGGAAGCCGAGATGGCGAAGCTCCTCGAGAACACCTTCCGTCACGTGAACATCGCTCTCGTGAACGAGCTCGCGGTCTTCGCTCACGCCCTCGGTGTGAACGTGTGGGAGTCGATCGACGCGGCCGCCACCAAGCCGTTCGGCTTCATGAAGTTCACGCCGGGTCCCGGCGTCGGCGGGCACTGCCTCCCGGTCGACCCGAGCTACCTGTCGTGGCAGGTGCGTCGCAAGCTCGGCAAGAGCTTCCGGTTCGTCGAGCTCGCCAATGACGTCAATGACCACATGCCCGAATACGTTCTGCAGCGGGTCAGCCGACGCCTCAACGAGGAGGGCAGCGCACTCAACGGCGCGCGCGTTCTGCTCCTCGGGCTCGCCTACAAGAAGAACACCGGTGACATCCGCGAGTCGCCGGCGCTTCCGCTCATCGAGCTGCTGCAGGATCAATCGGCGGTCGTGCATGCGGTGGACTCGCACGTCGAAGAGCACCATTGGCCTCGCACCGTCGAAAGGATCCCCGCCGCGGAGGTCGATTTCCACGCGTACGACGTCATCGTGCTCATCACGGATCACGACGACGTCGACTACGAGGTGCTCGAAGCGAGCGGTGTACCCGTCTTCGACACGCGCAACCGCCTGCGCGGCGAGGGCATCGAGCGCCTCTGACCTCGGTCATGCATGAAGCCGGGCGGTGCGACAGGATGTCGCACCGCCCGGCTTCTCTGTTGTGGCGGGAGTGATCAGCCGATCGTGTAGCGGGTGAGGGGCACAGCGCCCACCTCCCAGATGTTGCCGCTGAGCACCGGTGCGCTCGACACGGGTGCCACGATCCCGCACCCGGCGAAGATGCGCTCGGGTCCGAAGACGTTGCTCGTGACGATCGGTCGGTTGTTCGCCGCAGATGCTCCGACGTTGATGGTGCAACCACCGTCCTGCAGGTAGTTGTCGCGGATGGTGATGGAGCCGAGCTTCGCGATCGACGAGTTCTGGGTGATCTGCACCGCAGCGTTCGTCGCGCCCTCCATCCGGTTGCCCTCGAGGAGGATCGATGCGCCGCCTTCGATCTGCACCGAGTCGTCATGCGACGGCGTGCCACCGCGCAGCGGGTCCTTCTCCCAGTGGGAGTTGTCGTGCAGCCAGGAGTCGCGCACGACGACGTTGTCTCCGAGGACGCGGACGGGATCGACCACGCGGTGGATGTCCATCCGCAGCGCAGTGAAGTTGGAACCCACCAGGCCGTTCCATGCCGGGTCTTCCGATGCCGCGTAGACCTCGGAGTCCTGGATGGTGAACGGCTGACCCGAGTTGACGTTGGTGACGAGTCCGATGCTGCGCGCCGTCGAACCGCCGACGATGCGGGAGTTCTTGATCACGACGCCGGGCGCCTTGATCTCGATGATCCCTCTGACCTCCAGCCCGTCGACGACGGTGTTGGCCTTCGTGATCACGAGGTCGCCCTCGTGCACCTTCAGCGTCACGCCAGCGGGTACGCCGGTGGTGGCTGCCGTCGGGTGACCGGATTCGGGCACCGTCGGGTTGGCGGGCGGTGCGGGAGCCGGCGCAGGTGCGGGAGCCGGCGCAGGTGCCGGAGCGGGCGCCGGAGCCGGTGCCGGAGCCGGAGCCGGTGCCGGAGCGGTCGGCTTGGTCGTGGCAGTCGGCTTCGGGGCCGGAGCCGGCAGCTGCGCTGCCGCGTAGGACGACGAGTTCACCGCGGCCTTGAGCGACGGCGATCCCTTCGAGGTGTAAAAGGTCACCGCCCCCTTGCCCTCAGCCGAGATGCGCGAGCCCGACGTGTCCTTCGCAGACACTTCGCGGGCGGCAGAAGTGCCGATCTTGGCGGTTGCCTTGAGGGTCACCGTGGAGGTGCCCTTGGCTTCGAGCGTCAGGGTGAGCTTCTGGCCCGCCTTGATCTTCTCGGGCAGAGTGATGTACGACGAGATCGTCGACTGGGTCAGCGAGCGTCCGGTCCCGTTGATGCGCTTGATCGAGACCGAGACGGTCCCGTTCGGGTAGCTGCGGGCCTGAGCGACGTACGCACCGGTCTTTCCGGATCGGGCCTGCACAGATGTGTAGACGCCGCTCCCGGAACCGGGCAGCGAAGCGAGGGTGGTCGATGCTGTGACCTTCGCATCACGGATCGCGGTGCTTCCGACCGCGACGGTGGACAGCGAACCCGGCTTGATCGTGACCGAGGTCGCGGCGCTTGCGGGTGGAGCGAAGATCAGCCCTGCGGCGACGAGGATCGTCGAGAGCAGGAGAGCGACCAGAAGTCGGGCGCTTCGAGGGGTCGAGGTGGAGGATCGGGTTGAGCGGACGAGGGCAGGGTAAGAAATATTATTCATAGGTGTCCAGCCGTTTCGGGGAGGGGCTGCGCCGAGGCACAGAGTTTGGCGGCTATCGCAGGCCATATTAGGTGGGTCGAACCTGTATGTCACCCGAGAATCTGGAATATTCCAGTAGACCCATGTCTTCAGGGCGATATATTCCGCATCCGGGTCCCCCCTGATACGCTCTTCGGCTCAGAGCTCGCCGGGCTTCATCGCCTCGGCATCGATCGCCCGTATGATGCGCAGCGTCGCCGTGTCCGGCTTCGGCTCCCCGTCTTGCGACGCCTCCTTCGCCCGCCGCTGCGGCGCGTAGACCACGAGGGAGTGGAAGAGGAATCGCGCGAAGAAGGCGACGATGAGCGAGAGCCCCGTCGCGAGCACGCTGGAGATATGCCAGGTCTCGACCATGAGCGCCATCACGGGGATCCGCAGTGCGGCTTCGACGTTGTTGAAGGTGAACGACGCGGCGAATCGGCCGCCCAGTCCCCGCGCGTCCGTGCGCATGTCTGCGAAGACGAACCGCTCCTGCAGGAGGAAGTTGCCGATGATCGTGACCTCGGCGCCGATGATCGCGGCCCATATATAAGGAACACCTGAGGCGGTGAGCAGCCACATGATCCCCAGGTTCGCGGCCGCGCCGATCACTCCGATGATCGCGAAGAGCGACATCTTGCCGAATCGGAGTCTGGCCAGGTGCGCGACGAATGTCGCCCCCTGACGCAGGCTCGCCTTGGAGGTCCCGTGACGACGCTCGCCGAACTCCATCGGCACCTCGGCGATGCGGAGGTCCGTGCGAGCGAGGATCTCGAGGAGGATCTTGAATCCCTGCGGCTTGAGGGCGGCCAGGTCCAGACGCGACCGGTCGACGAGGAAGAACCCGGTCATCGGATCGGTGCTGCGGGCGAGACGGATCGGGAACATCGCCCGTGTCAGCCAGGTGGCCGCCCTGGAGACACCGAAGCGGACCGCCGTTCCCAAGCCGCTCGTGTCGCCGCCGCCGATGTATCTCGAGGCGGCGACGAGATCGGCACCGCCTTCGCCGTGCCTTCCCAGGAGAACGGGAAGCAGCTCGGGCGGATGCTGCAGGTCGCCGTCCATGACGATGCAGAGATCGTGCTGTGCGGCCTCCAGCCCGACGACGACCGCTCCCCCGAGCCCACCGGTGTTGTCGGCCCGGTGGATCACGCGCACGGGCAGCGGAGCATCGGCTGCCACCCGCTCGACCTCGGCGGCCGTGCTGTCTGTGCTGTCGTCGACGAACAGGATCTCGGCGTCGTACGCGGCGAGCGCGAGCGCGGTGCGGGCCACCAGTTCAGCGACGTTGTCGCGTTCGTTGAAGGTCGGCACGATGACGGTGACCGCTGTCCCCACTGTCCGCCCCCTTCGCCTGTGCCGGCATCACTGCGGACTCCATAGTTCCATGTGTTCCTATGCGTCGGGAAACCGCGACCTGCTAGAGTGACGGGATGCGGCTGTGGGAGTCGCTGGGCGGATGGGGATCCGCCTCTGGGGAAATACTGATCTGGGGAGATCATGGGGACGCGCATCGGCTATGCCGTGGGTGCTTTCGACCTGTTTCACGTCGGGCATCTCAACCTTCTTCGTCACGCCAAGCAGCACTGCGACATTCTCGTCGCCGGTGTCGTCAGCGATGAGATGCTGCGGCAGGTGAAGGGCATCGAGCCCGTCATCCCGACCGTTGAGCGGGCGGAGATCGTCCGTCACATCTCGTTCGTCGATGATGTGTACGTCGAGACCACGCCGTCGAAGATGGATTCGTGGCGAGACGTGCAGTTCACGCACTTCTTCAAGGGCGACGACTGGCGGGGCACCGAGAAGGGCCTGCGGCTCGAGAGGGAGTTCGGGGAGGTCGGCGTCGAGGTCGTGTACTTCCCGTACACCGCGCACACGTCGAGCTCGTCGCTGCGTCGTGCGCTCGATGCGATCAGCGCAGGCGCGACCGTCGGCGGCGCTCCTGCGCTCGCGACGCGCTGACTGCCCCTGACTGACGGCGGGGCGGGCCCGGGCCGGACCCTGCCGTCAGTCAGTTCGCGACGCCGAGCAGGCTGCGCGCCATCCGTGCGACGTGCGGCGGCGTGTGCGCACCGAGCCAGACCGTCCATTGCAGCGCCGGCTCCGCGCACGTCCACTCGACGCACCAGGAGTGCACCGCGTTCGCGAGGCGCTCGCCTTTCGCATGCTGACGGGCACCGTCACCGCGCAGCAGCCACCGCACGGACACTCCCTCGGGCACGTCGATGTGGCGGAACTGGATGCGAGCGGCCGCCTCGATGAGGATGACCCCCTCGGCATCCCACGGCATGCGAGCGGCGATGGCAGCGATGGCCCCGGCATCGGTCGAATCACCCGCGATCAGCACGACTCCCTCGATGTTCTCCCAGTCCGGATCCTCGAGGTGCTCGCATGCGCTGTTCATACGCCCGAGTATAGGTAAGGGTACCCTTATCTATCAATGGCGGATCAGTCGCATCGCCGCATCCGCCGTCTCGGCGCCTGCCCAGCCGAGCGGCTCTACGCTGGATACATGACTTCTCCTGCAGACTCCGCCATCACGATGTTCGGTGCCGATTGGTGCCGCGACTGCATCCGCACCAAGAAGCAGCTCGACTCCCTCGGCGTGGAGTACACCTATGTCGACCTCGTCGCCGACCCCTCCGCGGCCGACGTCGCGAAGGAGATCTCCGGTCGCACGAACATCCCCGTCGTGGTCTACCCCGACTCCTCGCACCACGTCGAGCCGTCGAACGCGGACGTCGAGTCGAAGCTCCGCGAACTCTCCCTGATCTGACCTGAAGCGGCCTCGTCGCGCACCGATACACTGGCGCGATGAGCACCGCGGCTCGGCCCGAACGGGCGTCCGTCCGCCTGCCCGTTCGCACGGTCGCCCTGTACGCGATCGGCTCGCTCGGCACAGGCGGCTATGCCACGCTGCCCGGGCTCGTGCTGACGTACTTCCTGACCGACAATCTCGGCGTCGCCGCACTCGCGGCCGGTCTCATCGTGACCGCGGCGAAGATCTGGGACGTCATCATCGACCCCCTGATCGGCGCGGCCTCGGACCGCCAGTACGCGAAGACCGGTTCGCGTCGCGGACTCATGGTCGTCGGCGCTCTGACACTCCCCGTGTTCTTCGCGTTGACCTTCGCGGTGCCGCCGGCGTGGGGGCCCCTCGCCGGCGCGGTGTGCGTGCTGCTCGCGTTCCTCGCCACCGCGACGTCATTCAGCCTGTTCCAGGTGCCCTACGTCGCGCTGCCCGCCGAGCTGACGTCAGGGTACGACGAGCGCACCCGCCTGCTCGGGTGGCGCGTGGTCGTGCTCACCGCATCCATCCTGCTCTTCGGCGCCGGCGGACCCGAGTTGAGACGCGCGACCGCCGACCCCGTCACGGGATACCTGCTGATGGGCGTCGTCACCGGCGTGCTCATCGGCGTCGGCATGCTCATCGCATCGCGGACAGCCGATGCGGCCGCGCGGAGCATGGCCGCGGCTGACCGACCGAAGGCCCTCGTCCCCGTGGGCCTGCGTGAGCAGTACGCTGCGGGCCTGCACACGTTGCGTCGCAGCCAGCCCTTCCGCGCACTGCTCGGCACGTTCCTGCTGCAGGCGCTCGCCACCGGCACGATGCTCGCCGGCGCGCAGTACGTGGCCACCTGGGTGCTGCGCTCGGAGGACGCCGTCACGCTGGTCTTCCTGGCACTCGTCGGTCCCGCCCTGGTGGCGACGCCGGGGTGGACGATCGTGGCGCGACGCCTGGGCAAGGAGCGGGCGTTCGCGATCGCGAGCGGGGTCTTCCTGATCGCCGCCGCATCGCTCGTCGTCGCGGTCTGGACGCCGGGAGCATGGATGTACGGCTCGATCGCGGTGGCGGGCATCGCCTACGCCGGACTGCAGTCGCTGCCCATGGCGATGCTCCCCGACGTGATCTCGCACGATGAGCGGCACAGCGGGCGCGGGCAGGCGGGCACCTTCACGGGAGTGTGGACGGCGGGAGAGACCATCGGGTTCGCGCTCGGAGCGAGCGCTGTGTCCCTCACCCTCGCCGCGACGGGCTACGTGTCGAGCGTCGCAGGTGCCACAGCCTCACAACCGGATGCCGCGATCACGGGCATCGTGCTCGCGTTCAGCATCCTCCCCTCGTTCCTGATGGCAGCGAGCCTGCTGACGCTCCGCCGCTACCGTCTGCGTCGCGCCGACATCGACACCCGACCGGAGTACGCGACATAAGCTGGGATCCCGTCCGAAGGAGACGCCGATGACTTCTGCGACAACGCCCGCCGCTTCGACGGCGAGACCCGAGCTGGGCGAGGCCGAACGCACTCGCCTCGACACCGCGATCGAGGACCTGCACGCCGGCACCCGAACCTGGGCAGCGCTGACGCTGGCTCAGCGGGTCACGCTCCTGCGGGCCGTCCGCTCGAGCGTCGCCGCCGCTGCTGAGGACTGGGCGCACACCGCAGCCGCCTCGAAGGGCCTCGACGCCCGGCATCCGCTGCGTGGCGAGGAATGGCTCAGCGGTCCCTACAGCGTTCTCGGCGCCCTCGACGCCTACATCGAGACCCTCGCGCGCCTCGCGCACGGCACCAATCCGCTCGACGGGATCACGATCGACCGCGCCCCGGGTGGACGCACCCGCGTGCATGCCTTCCCTCTCACGGGCCTCGATCGGTTCCTGCTCTCGGGCTACACGGGCGAGGTCTGGCTCGAACCCGGGGTGACCCCGAACGGCGCACGCGCCGCGGCCGGACTGGCCCAGCGCACGCCCTCGGAATCGGGGGGCGTGGGGCTCGTGCTCGGCGCCGGCAACGTCACCTCGATCCCCGTGCTCGACGTGCTCTACGAACTGCTCGCGCACAATCGCACGGCGCTGCTCAAGGTCAATCCGACCCAGGATGCGCTGGTGCCCGTCTACAAGCGGGCGCTCGCACCGCTCATCGGCCCAGGACTGCTGCGCATCACCCGTGGCGGGCCCGAGGTCGGCACCTACCTCACCGGGCATTCCGGCCTCGCGCACGTGCACATCACCGGATCGGCCGCGACCTTCGACACGATCGTGTGGGGTACCGGAGCTGCCGCCACCCGGCGACGCCGTGAGGACCGCCCGCTGCTGAAGAAGCCCATCACCGCCGAGCTCGGCGGAGTATCGCCCATCATCATCGTGCCGGGCGAGTGGACCGACGCCGATCTCACGTACCAGGCCGAGCACGTCGCCACCATGCGCCTGCAGAACAGCGGCCACAACTGCATCGCCGGACAGGTCGTCATCATGTCCTCCGACTGGGCGCAGGCCGATGACTTCCGGGCGGCCCTCCGCCGCGCCTATGCGAACGCTCCGGAACGACCGATCTGGTACCCGGGCTCCCCCTCGCGGATGCACCTCGCGACCGACGCGTACCCCGATGCCCTCGTGCTCGGCGACAGAGTGCTGGTCGAGGTCTCCGACGGCGACGACGCCACGGCGCTGCAGAGCACCGAGTACTTCGCCCCGGTGCTGGGCGTCGTCTCGCTCGCCGGAACCGGTCAGGAGTTCCTCGACTCGGCGGTGGCCTATGCGAATGACCGGCTGCAGGGGACCCTCGGGGCGAACCTGCTCATCGAGCCGTCGACCGAGAAGGCCCTCGGCGCCGGATTCGACCGTGCCATCGCCGCCCTGCGCTACGGGTCTATCGCGATCAACGGCTGGACCGCCTTCGGCTTCATCACCCCGACGATGACCTGGGGAGCATTCCCCGGCAGCACGATCGCCGACGTCGGCAGCGGCATCGGGGTGGTCCACAACGCGCTCCTGCTCGACCGCGTCGAGCGCTCGGTGATCCGCGGACCGTTCCGTCCCTTCCCCCGGTCGCTCCCGGTGGCGAATGGCGGCGGACGCCTCAGCATCCTCCCGAAGCCGCCGTGGTTCGTCTCCGCGCGCACGGGGGCGACGGTCAGCGAAGGGCTCACGCGATTCCGCGCCGACGGCGGTCTGATCCGGCTGGTGAAGACGCTGACTGCGGCTCTGCGCGCCTGACGCACTCCCTGCGGCCGCGAGCCGTCAGGCCGAGAAGCGGTCGGTCGCTGAACGCAGCGCTCGCTGGATGCCGGGCTCCGTCGCCGAGTGACCCGCGTCGTCGACCACGACGAACTCCGCCTCCGGCCAGGCCACGTGCAGATCCCACGCCGTCATCATCGGCGTGCACACGTCGTGGCGTCCCTGCACGATGACCGTCGGGATATGGCGGATGCCGTCGACACCGTCGATCAGCTGACCCTCGCTCCACCATCCGCGATTCACGAAGAAGTGATTCTCGATCCGGGCGAAGGCGATAGCGGTGTCCGGGTCTGACATCGCCTCGATCTGCGCGGCGTCCGGGCGAAGGGTCACGGTCGACGCCTCCCACCGTGACCAGGCCACCGCCGCCGGACCATGCACCGCAGGGTCGGCGTCGAACAGACGCCGGTGGTAGGCCTCGATCATGTGCGAGCGCTCGAGCACCGGAATCGGAGCGATGAACTCCTCCCACAGGTCGGGGAACAGCGCGGCGGCCCCGCCCTCGTAGAACCATTCGAGCTCTGCGCGCCGAAGGGTGAAGATGCCTCGCAGGATCAGCTCGCTGACGGCATCCGGATGAGCCTGCGCATAGGCGAGTGCGAGCGCGCTACCCCACGATCCCCCGAACACCTGCCACTGCTCGACGCCGAGGTTCTTGCGCAGCAGCTCGATGTCGGCGATCAGGTGCGCGGTGGTGACGAAGCGGAGGTCGGCGTCCGGCGCACTCGCGTGCGGGGTGCTGCGCCCGCAGCCCCTCTGGTCGAGCAGCACGATGCGGTAGACCTCCGGGTCGAAGAATCGTCGCTGCCAGGGCGAGGTGCCACTGCCCGGTCCGCCGTGGAGGAAGACCACGGGCTTGCCCTCGGGGTTCCCGCTGACCTCCCAGTACATGCGGTGTCCGTCACCGACGAGCAGCTCGCCCGTCTCATGGGGCTCGATGGGCGGGTACAGCGCGTCCAGGTCCATCGCGCCTGCCTACAGCTCTCCGCCGGACACGGTCAGCGGCTGCTCACAGACGTCCAGACCGTTGGTGTATCCCTGGGCGAACCAGGCCTTGCGCTGCACACTCGTGCCGTGCGTGAAGCTCTCGGGATTGACGGTGCCGGACGACTGCTGCTGGATGTTGTCGTCGCCGACGGTGTTCGCGGCGTTCAGGGCGTCCTCGAGCTCCGCCTCGGTCGGCGGCAGGAGGTAAGGAACCCCGTCGGGGTCCTTCTCCTTCGTCATCTGCCCGATCCACGCACCCGCATAGCAGTCGGCCTGCAGCTCGACGCGCACGCCGTTGCTGTCCGGCCCCGTGCCGTTGTTCGGGTACCTCTCCATGACGCCGGTGATGTACTGGATGTGGTGTCCCCACTCGTGCCCGACGATGTACAGCTGGGCGAGGTTGCCGGCGGATGCTCCGAACTGCTGCTCCATCAGATCGAAGAACGTGGGGTCGATGTAGACCGTCTCATCCGGCGGGCAGTAGAAGGGACCGACCGCGTTCGACGCGGTGCCGCAGGCGGTCGAGGTCGCTCCATCGACCACGATCAGCTGCGGCGGCCGATACGGATCGATGTAGTCCTCCCAGTAGCCGTCGAGCGCGAGCTGGGATGCGGCGACACGGCAGTCGACGTTCTCGTTGGCATCCTCGCCGGTCTGGCAGTTCTCGATCACACTGCCACCCTGCGGCTCCGTCCCGCCACCGGTCGTGCCGCCGCCCAGGAGGCCGGTCAGATCGATGCCGAGCAGGGGTCCGGCGATCAGGGCGATGATGCCGAGCAGGCCGACGCCGCCCGCTCCGGCGACGACGGCACCACGGCCACGTCGGCGGGCCGTGTTGCCGGAGACGTCTGCGTCAGGGTTGAAGGTCATGCCACGAGGGTACTCTGCACCACGGGCTCGCACCGTCGTAGGCTCGAGGCATGACGACCACCATCACGCTCACGGGTGCGGGCGGACAGATCGGCTACGCACTGCTCTTCAGGATCGCCGCGGGAGACCTGCTGGGCCCCGACGAGAAGGTACGGCTGCGGCTGCTGGAGATCCCTCAGGGGCTCGGCGCCGCCGAGGGTGCGGCCCTCGAACTGCAGGACGGCGCCTTCGGACTGCTCGAGCACGTCGAGGTCACGGACGACCCGGCCGTCGGCTTCGACGGGTGCGATCTCGCTCTGCTCGTCGGCGCGAGACCGCGCGGGCCGGGCATGGAGCGCGGAGACCTGCTCGCGGCCAATGCCGGCATCTTCGGTCCCCAGGGTGCCGCTATCGCCGCCCATGCCGCGGATGGCGTGCGGGTCACGGTGGTCGGCAACCCGGCGAACACGAACGCGCTGATCGCGTCGGCCTCGGCGGACGGCGTTCCGGCCGAGCGATTCGCGGCGCTCACCCGGCTCGACGAGAATCGCGCCAGAGCCCAGCTGGCGCAGACGCTCGCCGTGCCGGTCGACACCGTGCGACGTGTGCCGATCTGGGGCAATCACTCCGCGACGCAGTTCCCCGACGTCTCGCACGCGACCGTCGGCGGCAGGCCCGTCGCGGATGCGCTCGAGGCCATCGTCGGCGATGTGCCCACGTGGCTCGACCAGACCTTCATCCCCCGGGTCGCGAAGCGAGGTGCCGAGATCATCGAGGTGCGCGGCTCATCGTCCGTCGCCTCCGCCGCGAACGCCACCATCGAGCATGTGCGCGACTGGGTGCGCGGCACCGACGACTGGACCTCGGCCGGCGTGGTCTCGCATGGCGAGTACGGCGTGCCCGCCGGCCTGATCTCGTCGTTCCCCGTGCGGTCGGTCGACGGAGAATGGCAGATCGTCGAGGGGCTCGAGGTCAGCGAGTGGGCCCGCACGCGCATCGATGCCTCGGTGGCCGAGCTCGTCGAGGAACGGGACGCGGTCACAGCCCTCGGGATGCTCTGAAAGGTCACCGCTCCGGCTCCGCGCAGGGCAGAATGGATGCCGGAGGTGCGCGATGAGCGAGACGATCGATCCCATGAAGGCGACGGCATCCGTCGACGAGGCCCTGACGAGCCCGCTGCATCTGCCGCACGCGGCTGCGGAGTGCCCCAAGTGCTTCACAGAACTGCAGCAGAATCGCGACTTCTGGCTCGCACGCCCTGACGGTTCACGTCTGGTCGGGCTCGTGGTCTCCCGCGAGGGCATGCCCTCGGTGGTCGAGCAGCGCGACGATCTCACGCGTTTCGGGGTGCCGATCGAAGGATTGCGGCACCCCGCTCCCGACATCCTCGAGAGCTGGAGCGATCGGCTGTCGCGATTGATCAGCACACTGAAGCCCGGTGACGTCCTGGTCGTGGCGAACATCAACGCTCTCGGCCGCGACTCCGAAGAGGGCGCGCGTACCGCCAAGGAGCTGCGTCGCCACGGCATCATCGTCAAGGTGCTGAGTCACGACGCGCGTCATCTGGCCGACGCCACGCGCTGAGCTCGCGGGTTCACATGTCTCGCGCTCAGAAGTCTCCCGAGCGAAGTCGAGCGAGAGTTCCCGCTCCGATCTCGGCGCGGGCCTCGGGGCGTTTCCCGTAGAAGGAGACGAGTTCCGCGAGGATCACCGGATCACTCGCGAGATCGCGCGTCGCCCACGAGGATGGACGCGTCGTCGTCGTCCGGACGACCACGCGATCGCCCTCCAACGATGCAGCCGAGATCTCATCCCAGGCCGCATTCACGCGGTTGCGTGGAATCCGCAGCTCGATCCCGTCACGACGCAGGGTGAGGCGGTGGCCGTCGAGAGGACGGAACCACGAGCGCACGCCGACGGTGAGCAGGATCAGCCCGATCACCGGCACGCCCAGCAGAGTCAGTATCGTCATCCGTTCGGCAGGAACGGTGAAGATGCTCCACGCCCATCCGGCGAGGAGCAGCGCTCCGGCTGCGACGAACGCGCGCAGCGGCCAGACGACCTCCGCCGCACCGCCGAACACGACCGTCGATCCGTCGACCGCAACCCGTACGACCCTCACCCGTTCGATCCGGAGATGAGCGGTCAACAGCCACGCCGCGACGCCGACCGCCAGCACGACCCCCGATCCGAGGAGCTTCATGGCCGGGGCGGGGTCGGCCAGCAGTGTCACCGCATAGAAGACGACTGCTGCCGTGAGCACGACGCCGAGCACCACCAGCCCCGTCGTCGACCCCTTCTGGCCCTGCCATCCGGCATGGCCGGGAACCCAGACGGTCTCCGCGGTCTTCTCCTGCCCCATCACCCGAACAGACCCTTCCACGCCTTCCCGACGCCGTCACCGACGTCGCCGACGAAATCGGTGGTGTTCTCCCACGCGTCCTCGGCGAAGTCCGTGGTCGCGTCCCATGCGTTCTCCATCCCTGCATCGATGGACTCCCGCACGTCCTGCGGCACCCAGCTCTCGTACGCCCAGACAGCGCCGGCGCCCACTGCCACCGCAGCCCCGCCGACGACGACCGCAGTGCCCCAGACCGGCAGAGTGATCACACCCGCCGCGGCGAGAGCCGCGACGCCGGCGGTGGCAGCGATGCCGCCGACGACACCGCCGCCGATCTCCACAGCAGTGGAGGAGGGGTCGTCACCTGTGGACATGTCGGAACCCAGGTTCCAGATGTCGATGCCCCAACCCACGACCGGCAGCGCCTTGCCCGCTCGGGAGAGTCGCCGAGCGAGGTCTTCCGCCTCGTCCGCCGCCCAGCGCATTCCGCCGGGGTTGGCCGCCTCAGCAGCCGCCTTCACAGCCGGGTTCCCGGACCGCAGCTCGCGCACGAAGTCGGAGGCCCCGAGGCGGAGATCCTCCGCATGGGAGACAAGGTCGGTCGCCGTCGTCTTCCACGCGAGCGCCTGCCCTTCCAGGTAGATCTTCGGAGCCTCACCGCCCGCCTCGTGGAGCCCGGCGAGGATCTTCTGTGCGGTGGACTGCGTCGGGAGCCCATCGAGGAAGCCGTCGAGATTCTCGCTGATCCAGACTTCGAGCTCGCCCCACCACGAACCGACGTCCTCGGCGATCTTGTTGTACAGGTCGATGCGGTCGAGGTGCTGCTGCCACTCATCCCAGTACGGATCGTCGCGCGTCGCAGGACACACGGGAATCAGGGAGACCGGCCGACCGATCACCATTCCGTTCACGGGGAGCCCCTCGCCGCGGGCCTTCTCCCGATGCGCGGCGAAGTCCTCCTTCATCCGCTCCAGCTGGCCGGCGTACGAGCGCAGCTTCTCCGCCGCGTCGCGCGCCAACCCTGCGATCTCGTCCGCCGCGTCCGTGGTCCGCGACAGGATGGTGACGTAATCGTCAGCCGATTCGCCGTACCAGTGCGATCGCACGCCCGTGGGGATGAAGCTCGTCGTGCGGGACGAACCGTCGGCCGCGTCTTTCAGACCGGGATCGAGCCACTCCGCAGCCGCCCGCACCTGCGCGGCGTCACCATGGGTGGTCGTGTCGATCGTCATCAGAGGTCCTCGACGATCGTCGCGACCGGGGTGAGCTGATCGATCACGTCCTGCTCGTTCGTCGCAGAATCCTGTGCGATGGCACGGACGATCTCTCCGAGCGTGCCGTTGA
Organism: Microbacterium sp. LMC-P-041; assembly: GCF_030209555.1. NCBI lineage: Bacteria > Bacillati > Actinomycetota > Actinomycetes > Micrococcales > Microbacteriaceae > Microbacterium > Microbacterium sp. LMC-P-041. Next base: position 745,595 of record NZ_JARVRV010000004.1, on the reverse strand, counting down.
TCCGGTACAGCGCGTCGACGCCGTCACCGACCCGCATCATGATCGCCGCCACCGCATCGGAAGCGAGGCCACCGTCGACGGCGGTCGGAATGGCGGCGAGCTTGCCTTCGATCGCCTCCACGGCCTCCTCGTGCATGCTCGCGTGGACGGCCATGACCTCCGGGTCCATCGCGATGCGAGTCATGCGATCGCCCCGTCCCGTCGATACGACGCGGGCACATCGAGATCGAAGATCACGACGTCGTACGGCTGCGCGCGCTTGATCTCCGCGAGGTCCTCGGTGCGCACCAGGATCCACGGCTGCCGTTCGCCCGCAAGCGTCAGCAGCCGGTCGAGCGCCGTGTATGCGAGGAGAGCGAGCCGCCCGTCCTTCAACTCCCTGATCTCGACGAGCTGCGCCTCCGGAGTCGACGTCACGCTCAACGGCAGATACAGCACGGGCGGCACCATCGGCTGAGACGGCGTTAGGGGTTCGAAGGTCATGACGGCCTCTCTCTCGGTCCTACTGGTAGCTCGGCGGCACCCACAGCAGCTGGGCGGCGACCAGCCCGCGGTCTCGGCTGACGATCTGGGCACGCCCCGGAATGGCCGGGATCGCCTTAACCTTGCCGATCAGCTGACCCTCCTCGGGGTTTCCCGAGAGCAGGATGCCGGTGGCACCCAGGTCGGTCATCCGCTGGATGATCGGATCGTAGGCCGCGCGGCTGGCTCCGCCGGTGCGACGCGTGAGGATCACGTGGAGCCCGAGGTCGGCGGCCTGCGCGAGCAGAGGTGCGAGCACAGCGACCGGATTGCCCTGCGACGTCGCCACGAGGTCGTAGTCGTCGATCAGCACGAAACCTTCGGCGCCCTTCCACCACGACCGGGAGCGCAGCTGGTCGGGCGTGACATCGGCGCCGGGGATGCGGCTCTGGAAGAACTGCGCGAGCTCGCTCATCCCGCCCTCGGTCATCTCGTGCGACGTGAGGTAGGCGCCGAGATACTCCTGCGGTATCTCGCCCAGCAGCGCTCGGCGATAGTCGACGACGAAGATCTTCGCCTCCGTCGGGCCGTAGAGACGCGTGATCTCATGCACGACACCACGGAGCATCGACGACTTGCCCGAGTCGGCGTCGCCGTAGAGGTAGAGCAGAGGCTCTTCGAGCGGATCGATCGAGAACGGGGCCAGGTTGGCCTCGTCGATTCCCAGCAGGATCTCGCGGGGTTCCGAGCCGTCGGTCGAAGCGGCGGCGGCGACCGCTCGCAGATCGGCGTGGCTGATGCGCGACGGCAGCAGACGAAGCTTCGGACCCGCGGGGCCGTGCCACGCTGATGCCACCCGGGTGACCAGGTCGTCGATGCCGTCGGCCAGCGAGGAGGCGTCATCGACACCGTCGATGCGTGGCAGTGCGGTCAGCATCTGCAGGCCGTTCTCGTTGAGTCCGCGGCCCGGGATCGACGTGACGTTCTCGGCGGCCTTGCGGTTGACCTCGGAGTCGGTCGGATCGCCGAGGCGCAGCTCGATGCGGGTGCCGATGAGGTCCTTGATGTTGGCTCGGACCTCCATCCAGCGCGACGCCGTGATGACGATGTGCACACCGTAGGTGAGGCCGCGCGCGGCGATCGCCTGGATCTGCGGTTCGAGCATCTCGAACTCGGCACGCAGGGTTCCCCAGCCGTCGACCAGGAGGAAGATGTCGCCGTAGCCGTCGTCAGCGAGTCCCTGGGCGCGGCGCTGGCGGTAGGTGTCGATCGAGTCGATGCCGTTCTGACGGAAGTACACCTCGCGGGCGTTGAGCAGGCCCGTGACCTCGGCCACCGTGCGACGCACGATGTCGGGTTCCGAACGCGTGGCCACCCCGCTGATGTGCGTGAACCGCTGCAGGCCGGTGAAGCTGCCGCCGCCGAAGTCGATGACGAAGAACTGCACCTCCTGCGGAGTGTGCGTGAGCGCCAGTGCGACCAACGTGGTGCGGGCGAGGGTGCTCTTGCCGCTGAGCGGAGCGCCCACGATCGCCATGTGACCGGCCGCCCCTCCGAGCGAGATCGCGAGGTTCTCGCGTCGCTGTTCGAGCGGAACGTCGACGATTCCCAGCGGCACGGTGAGTGCGCCGGCGCCCCGCCAGCGCGGGGAGATGAGACCGAGGGCGGGGTCTTCGACGAGGTCGCCGAACAGCTGGTCGAGCGTCGCGGGCGTCTCGAGCGGCGGGAGCCACACCTGATGGGCGGCCGGTCCTCGGCCACTCATCGTCTCGACGGCGATCTCGAACGTGTTGCGCTTCTCTTCGGGCTCGGCGTCGACGACGACCTCAGGCTCGTCGACGGGCGTCTCGGCCCGCCACACGGGTTCTGCGGTGAAGAGCTCGACCGCTGTCGACCCGGTGCTCTGCGCAGAGCCCGATGTCGCGCGGCGCCGACGGCGGGGCGGGGGCCCGGACACATAGGCGGCGCGGAACTGCGTCATCGTCTCGGTGTCGGACTTCAGGATTCCGGCACCGGGCTGAGTGGGCAGGTGGTACGCGTCAGGAACTCCGAGCACGGTGCGCGACTCGGCGGCCGAGAACGTGCGGAGGCCGATCCGGTACGACAGGTGCGTGTCGAGACCGCGCAGCTTGCCCTCCTCCAGGCGCTGCGAGGAGAGCAGCAGGTGCACCTGGAGCGAACGTCCGAGGCGACCGATGTTGACGAACGTGTCGACGAACTCCGGCTTCGCCGACAGCAGCTCCGAGAACTCGTCGGCGACGATGAGCAGAGCGGGAAGCGGAGCGAGGTCCGTGCGTCCGCCACGGCGGGCCTTCTCGTAGTCTGCGACGTTGGCGAAGGGCCCCGTCGCCCGCAGCAGCTCCTGACGGCGGACCATCTCGCCCTGCAGCGCATCCTGCATACGGTCGACGAGCGAGATCTCCTCGCCGAGGTTCGTGATGATCGCCGAGACGTGGGGCATGTCCGCCATACCGGCGAAGGTGGCACCACCCTTGAAGTCGACCAGCACGAAGTTGAGCTGCTCGGGAGAATGCGTCATCGCCAGCGCGAGCACGAGCGTGCGGAGGACCTCGGACTTGCCCGAACCCGTCGCACCGATGATGAGGCCGTGCGGGCCCATGCCCTGCTGGGCCGATTCCTTGATGTCGAGGATCAGAGGGCTGCCGTCTTCGGTCTGCCCGATGGGCACCCGGAGACGGTCGCGCTCGAGACGCGGGGCCCACGCGGCATCGAGATCGAGATCGCGGACGTCGGGAAGGCCGAGCAGCTCGACGAGCTCCGCCTGATCGGTCGCGCTCTTCTTCTTCGCGATGGTCGTGCCACCCGCGTAGAGGGCGATGAGTCGACGCGCTGTCGCCTCGGCCTCGACGATGCTGATCGAGTCTGCTTCGAACGGACGCGCGGGAACCTGCAGGCTGACCAGCTCGGCTCGGCGACCCTTGTCCCCCGGCTCGAACGCGATGCGCAGGGCGTTCGGATCGTCGAGATCGCCCCACCGTGAGGGGAGGTCGATCACGGTCACACCCTGCACGCCGTCGCCGCTGACGAGCGCGTCGTTGAAGGAGGTGCTGACCCCATCGGTCAGGATGACGATGTGCGGCACCTTGGCACCGGATCCGTCGCGCGCGAAACGCGACCGCTCCCTGACCTCGGCCGGAAGCATCTCCTCGAGCTCCGACAGCTGAGAGCCGATCATGCGCGCAGCGCCGAGCCCGTCCCTGACCGTGCGCGAGTGCGTGTGCGGCATCCACTTCGCCCACTCCCACTGCGGGAGCACCGCCGCGTCTGCCGCGATGACGACCTGCACCGTGTCGGGATCGTGCATCGTCGCGAGGTGCAGCAGGATGGCGCGGGCGAGGCCGCGGGACTCGGTCTCGTCTCCCGTGATCTCGACACGGGCGTAGTCGCGCAGCGTGATGCCGAGCGAGAGGTTCTTCTGGATCTCGTGCGTCAGCATGAAGCGGTGCGCGGCAGAGGCGGCGACCGGGTCGAGCTGGGCGAGCGGCGGCAGCTCCGGCGCCTCGAGCGAGATGCACAGCGGCTGGTCGCTCGTGCCGACACGCACCGTCAGGAAGTCGGGGTCGTTCATCCCGCGTTCCCACACCCTGGTGCGCTCTTCGGCGATGTACGGCAGCGCCGACGGTGCGGGGAGGTGCCAGTTCGCGGCACGGCGCTGCTGGCGAGCCGCGACCCGCACGGTCTGACGCAGCTCGGTCAGGTAGGCGAGATACTCACGGCGCGAGCCGAGCGTCGCGGCCTGCCGCTGGGATCGCTGACGCCATCCGTTCACCGCCACGAAGCCGAGCGACGACAGCAGGAACATCCCGCCGGTGAGCAGTCCGGTCACCGACTGGTTCGACATCGTGACCATGACGATCGCGCCCACGCTGCCCAGCATCGGCAGGAGGGATCCGAGGATTCCCATACCGCCGTCATTGGGCTGCAGCTCGGGCGGCGCCTGGACGGGGAGCTTTCCGGAGGGGACTCGGGGCGGCGCGAGACGGGGTCCTGTCATGCTCTCTCTCCGGCGCTGCTGTCGGTGGCCAGCAGGAGGCTGATGGTGAAGCTGCGATTGCCGATGCGCACCCGGTCGGCGTCGTCGAGCAGAACGCGCTCGCCGGCGACGAGCTCGGTCGTCTGCCCGTCGTCGGATCGGATGTCGGACCCGTTGGTGGAGCCGAAATCGGTCACCCAGGTTCTGCCGCGCGAGTGCTCGAGCCGGAGGTGCGTCTTCGACACCGAGGAGTCGGGGTCGGTCACGGTCACGAGCCGATCGTCGTGCACACTCGCCACCGGCGCGCGACCGATGTTCGCCGCCAGAGGGAGCCCCAGCTGCACGCGCTGGCCGGTGTCGAAGATCAGGAGCAGCGCCCCGGACTCGGATGCCGGAGTCGGAGCATCGGAATGCTGCGCAGCCGGCGGGGCGACGGTGAAGAGCGGCTTGTCGTCACCCTGCGCCGCGGGGGCGGGCTTCTCGGTGCGGTGCGAGGCCGCGCGGGCGTCGGTGGGCTCGGAGTCCTCGTCGACGACGGACGGATGGGCACCGAGGGGCACGACCTGCGGAGGAGCGAGCGGAGTGGCGACCTCGGCGACCGTCGCCTCCTGCGGCGCATCGGCGGGCGGCCGAGGCGGGACGGCGACGACGACCGTGCCGGCCACGCGATCGGCCCACGATTGACGACGTCCGCCACGGTCCCATGCGCTCGAGGCGACGACGACCCAGCTGCCGACCGCGACGAGGAAGCCGGCGCCGGTGATGATCCCCCGCACGAACTGGCGCCCCACGCCGGGCGAGTACGGCCGGTCGCCGCGAGACGCGCGCAGACGCAGCACGGCGTTGCCCAGGGTGAGTCCTGTGCGCGCTTCGAGCACGCATAGGAAGATCGCGAGCTCGGCGACCGTGAGGCCGGCCAGCAGCATGCTGCGAGTGGTGATGAGGACGATGGACGCGGCGAGGATGACGGCGGCGCTGTCGAGCGTGAAGGCGGCGATCCGCGCCCCGGTCCCCGCGGGCGAGCCGACGAAAGCCGGACCGAGCCCGTCTTCGGGTCGTCTCGTCCTGGCGCGTGTCGAGACGATCGGAGTGGGGCTGGGAGGCGCGGATGCGGACCGGAGGGGCGCGCCGTCGACACCGGGTGCCGCGGCGATCAGTGCCGGCGGGAGCGCCGGGACCTCCCCGAGCTGGCCGGGTCCGGGCTGGACGGGTGGGATCGCTCCACCGCCCGGCCAGGACTGTGGTTCACCGTTCCCGCTCATCCGGCCATCATTCCACGAACGAGGGACAGCACATTCGCGTAGAGCAACGCCGCGGGAAGGGCGAGGGCGACGGCGAGCCATTCGAAGGCGTCACCGAAGCGCGACCAGATGAGTGAGCTCGCGCCGCGGGAGACGGGGATGATCACGGCGACCGCCGCGAGGCCCACCGCGAACAGCACGGCGGCGCCGAGCACCTGGAAGCCGGAGCCCAGCGCTGCGGCCGCCTGCAGCCCGGCGACCACGGACACCACCGCCGCCGCCGCACGCGGGAGCCAGCGGAGGATGCGCGACGTCGTGTGCCGAGGGGTCAGGAGGAGTGCGAGCGCGACGCAGACGAGGAGTGCGATACCACCCGAGATCACGAAGGGGTCGTCCGGCCACGGGCGCAGGAAGGCGAGAGGAGCCATGAGCGCGGCGACGACGCTGAGCACCGCTGTTCCGGCGATGAGCCGGGCCGAGGAGTCATCGACGACGGCGATGATGCGCTCGGGCCGCAGCAGCCCGACCGACTCCGGGATCGCTCCTCGAACCGTCCACCGGCTGGTCATGAAGTGCTTGTAGTCGATGAAGTACCCCTCCGGGAGGTTCACCAGGCTGCTGGGCAGTGCGCGCAGCCCGAGCGGCACGAGTCCGAGAGAGATGGCTGCGGCCTCGGCGGGGCCCCATCGCAGCAGCAGCGAGAGCCCCCAGACCGCCGCGAGACCCACGAGGAGCACCGTCGCCGTTCCGGCGGCCGCGCGCATCGGACGGGCTCGGGCAGAGACGGCGATGACCGAAGTGGTGATGCCCGCGGCGAGGAACCCGGATGCGGCGGAGAGGTGCGCACTCGCGTCGAGCTGAGCCGGGATCAGGAGCGCTCCGGCCGAGAACGACAGGAGGACAGGCGCGAGGACGCCGAGGATGCCGCGCACCCCCGCTGCGGAGTCCCGGCGCGACCATGCGACGGCACCGCTCACGGCGCCGACCACGAGGAGGAGACCGATCAGGAGCCTGAGCAGCGGATCTCCGGCCCCCTGGGCGAAGACCGCGACGAGCAGCAGTCCGCTGACGCCGAGCATCCACCATCGGGCGCCGTGGTCCGCGCGCGAAGGCCGCTCCGGCGCGCCCGTGGCTCGCGCCTGCGGCGCGAGTGCCGTGCGGTCGATCAGCGCGTAGAGGCCTCCGTCGATGAGGTCCTCGCATTCGGTGTCGCCGGGGATCTCGAATCCGCCGGGACCGATCGTCGCGAAGCGATCGGCCGTCGACAGTCCGCTGAGGACGAGCGCGTCATCGAGGGTCTCGTCGAAGGGAAGCGAGAGGTCGAAACGACGGTCCTCGCTCTGAAGAACGATCCGACGCCGTTCTACCGTTTCGACTGACATACCTGAACCCTATCGACCGTGTGCGGCTGCTCACTCCGCGGCGTGACCGACCACCGACCATGCACGCGTGCGGGTCGTGGACGGCATCCGCCGTCCACGCCCGCCGCGGTGATCCTGATCAGTCCGCGTGCTCGTCGCGGGAGCCCGCCTGGGCGCCCTTGGCACGCGGACCGCGCTCCTCGTCGTCTTCGAGCTTGGGAGCGATCGGACCACCGAGACCGGAGCGCTTGGCCTTCTCCTCCTCGTCGGCGCCTCCCGCGCCGCCCATCATTCCCATACCCGGACGCATGCCGGATCCTGCTGCGCCGGACGAGCCCGCCGCACCGCCTGCTCCGCCGACACCGCCAACACCGCCAGCGCCACCGACGCCGCCAGCGCCACCGACACCTGAGCCGAATCCACCCGCGCCGCGCGCACCCACTCCGCCGACGGCGGACTTGCCCAGCAGGCCGCCACTGCCTCTCTGGCCGGCGCCGGACGAGCCTCCGAGTGCGGGTCCGCCGAGGGTGCCCATGCTGCCGATACCGGCGATCTTGGATCCCGCAGCGATGGCAGCGGCTCCTGCGCCGCCGCCCACGATGCCGCCGATGCCGCTGCCCCCACCGATGACTCCGCCGGGGAGCGTCGAACCGGGGTGCAGCGGATACCCGCCTCCATTTCCTGAACCGCCGCCGCCGGTGCCTCCCGGCAGCACGCCGCCGCCGGGGAAGTCGACCGTCGGGTCATCGCCGCCGGTATCACCGGGGCCTCCCGGTCCGTCGGGGTCGTACTCCCAGTCTCCGGGACCATCGGGAATCGTCGGATAGGTGGGGTCAGGCAGGTACTCGGGGACGGTCGGGTCCGTCGGCGTCGGCGGGACATACTCGCCGACCCCTCCTCCACCGCCACCGGTCTGGTATCCACCGCCACCGGGCGTGTACCCGGACGGGCCGCCGCCGATCCCCGGGGATCCGATCCTCGGGGCGTCGATCTCCGCGCCCGGGATCGGCTCGTCAGAACCGGACGGGGCCTTCGACGACCGGTAGTCGACCTCGTTCATCGCGCGGGCCGCCTGAGCCAGCTTGTTCGTCGGCTCCGTCAGCGACGCCTCGACCTTCTGAACGACCTCGCGCGCGGCATCCTCCCGCTGGTTGCCGAGGAAGTCGCCGATGGCGTCCAGAGCCTTGTCCGCCGCGAGCGGACCGAGGACCGGGTGCACCACCAAGGACGCGCCCTTGGCAGCGTTCGCCCAGAAGGGGTCGATCGATGCCGACGGGAGTTCGGCGGCCGCGATCTCGCGTCGAGCCGAGTTGCCTTCGACGACCGCGGAGTCCACGGCCTCGACGAGTCTGAGAATGGCCGACACCTTCGACCGGATCTCGTCGATGTCAGCGGTCGCCCCCTTGGCGGACTCGCCCTCCCAGAACTCGGAGAGGCGCACGGCCGAGAGCGCTCGCTCCAGTGAGGTGAACGCATTCGTCACGGCCGAGAGCCGCGGGATGATCGAGTCGTCGAGCTGCCGGATGCGGTTCAGTTCCGCCTCGTACCCGCCCGGGCCCATCTGCTTACCGGCCATGGTTTCCCCCTTGTTCGGTGGTGTCTCGTCGTGAGGAGCGTGTCAGTACGATCGCGAGGATGATCCCGCCGATCACCAGCAGCAGGAGGACGATCCCTCCGCCGATGAGCCAGGGAGTGATCGGCGATGCCTGCTGATCGGGTTGCTCGGCGACCGGCGCGTCCGTCGGGACGGGTGTCTGCGCGCCGCCTCCGAGCGCCGCCTTCGCCTCGTTCACGTCGCCGAGAGACGGCTGCGCGTACGTGTCCTCGGTGTCGAAGAGCGGATTCACGTCAGGATATTTCGACGGGTCGACCGCGAGCATCCCGGTGAGGGAGGCCGCTCCATACCCGGTGCTGTCGTTCCACTCCGGCTCGTGCTCGCCCTTGGTGCCCGTGTTGTGGATCAGGCTCTGGATCAGCTGCCCTGCTGTCGCATCCGGGTACTTCTGCTTGACCATCGCGAGGAAGCCCGCGACGATAGGCGTCGAGAACGACGTTCCCGACCCGATCTGCTGGGCGTCCCAGGAATCCGGGGTCCCCTGCAGGAGGAGCCCGACCCCGGGTGCGGCGACGACGACGTCCTCTGCCAGGTTCGGCTTGCCGTTCGTTCCGGTCTGGATCTTGCCGTCCTCACCGAAGGCCTGCACCGCGACGACTCCGTTGAGCCCCGCGGGCCACAGGCTGATCCCGTCCTCGTTCGACATGCCGGCGACGACGACCGCGTCGGAGGCATAGGCGTCGGCGAGACCCTGCCGCATGTTGATGCTGCTTCCGGAGGAGATCGAGATGATGTCGGCGCCATCTGCCGCGGCGTCCGAGATCGCGCGGTCGAGAGCGAAACGACCGTCGTCGCCCAGCTCCTCGCCGTTCTCCTGGAGGCACTCCGCATCGCCGCCGTCTTCGCCGATGACGCCGTCGAGGACGCCGGTGCTGTAGAAGACCACCTCTGCCCCCGGCGCCACACCCTTGACCGGGGCGCCCCCGGCCGGAGCCTCGCCGGTTCCGGCGATCATCGAGACCACCTGGGTGCCGTGAGAGGACTTGCCGTACTCGGCAGAGACCGCCGGATACGGCTGGCCGGTCGCGTCGAAGCAGTACGAGGAGTCATCGACGGTGACGTTCGCCCCGCGGAGCCCGACCACGTCGGGGTTGATCTGACTGTCGATCACGGCGATCTTGATTCCCGCCCCGTCGAAGCCCGCATCGTGCGCCTCTTGGACCTTGCCGCGATCGAACCACCACAGACCCGACGCGGCGGCCGCTGTCGCGCTCGAGGGCACGGCGATCGCGGCGGCCAGCGCCATAGCGCCGACCGCCGCGATCACTCCGCGGCGAGTGCGTCTCATCAGTAGTCGGCCTCTTCGGGCTCATCGGCACCCGTAGACGTCGGTGCAGATGCCTGGACTCCGGCTGAGCCCCCACCCGTCGCGCCGGTCCCAGCGCCTGTCGATGTCGCGGTGTCGCCGTCGCCCTGGGCGACGGCCGAGTCCAGCAGCGACACGATCAGCTTCGTCTCGTCGGCGAGCGACGCGTCCTGCTCGGCGATCTGCATCACGGCGGCGCGAATCACGTCGTGAGTGTCCTGGATCTTGGCGATGGTCCGCGCCGTGGCGTCTCCCATCGACTGCGCGGCATCGGCCACGGCCCGCCGGAAGTCGACGGTGGCCTTCGACGACCCTCCCTCGGAGACCGCCACCTCAGACGGGCTGGGGAACTCCTGCAGCTCACGCAGGATCCGCTTCAGCTCAGCAAACACTCCATCGAAGTCGATTGCGATGCTCATCGACGACCCTCCCCTTCACAACGGCAGATGATTCCGAAACATCTGCTGCGCCCTCCGACTCGATCGCCGAACAGCACAGCAGACGGCGCGGGCCCGGCGCATCGCTGCGTCGGGCCCGCGCCACGGATCAGGCCCCGAAACGCCCAGCGGCCGACTTGTCGGTCTGGACGTACTGGCCCGAGATCTCCTCGGTCTTGCCCGCGATCTGCGTGAGAAGCTGCTGCATCTCGCTCAGCGAACGGTTCCACTTGGCCTGAGCCTGGTCATACGCCTGCTGCGCGGAACCATCCCACGCCGCACGGAGCTTGCTGACCTCGGACTCGAGACGGTCCAGCTCGGAACGAATACCCTGCGACCCGCTGCGGATCTGCGCTGCCAGAGCGTTGACCTGCTCCGGGCGAACTGACATCGACTGCATCATGTTCTCCTTGAAATCTCTGTGGTCTACGCTCAGGCGCCCATCATCGAGCCGAGGCCCGAGATGGTCTGCTGGTGAGCTTCTTCGGTCGCAGCCTGGTCACGCTCGGTGCCCGCAAGAGCATCCTCGAGCGTCACGAGGACCTCATTGAGCTGACGCGCCTGCTCGTCCCACCGCGACATCAGCGTCGTGAACGACACAGCAGCCGCACCGGTCCAGAAACCACGCAGCTGCTCGATCTCACCGCGGACCTTCTTGGTCTGCTGGTCGATCCCGGACTTGGTCTCCCGCACCGCCTGGGCTCCGCGACGCAGAGCCCCTTCTTCTGCGGAGATGACATCAGCCATAACTCACTCCCTCCGGTCCACATGGGACACACGTGCGGGGGAGCGCATCCCAGTCTTGGGACGACAACGAAACAACCCCCCACGAATCTGTTTCACGACACAGGCTAGAACACATCGGAACGAATCGCCAGATTTCATGATGCATCCGAGCGGAGATCCTGCAGTCGATGGAGAAAATCGAAGATGCTCAGTTCAGCGCCCTGTCACGGCACACGATCAGCGCGCTGGTTCCCCCGCGCTTCGAGTATCGCGTAGAGGCTCGAGAGGTCCTGCCTCCGATCACCAGAACGCACAGCGCATCCTCCGGGAGATCGTGCAGTCGATGGAGAAACGTCGCATCCCGCGACTGTGCGTTGTCGCACGCCTCAACTAGGGTGAAAGGCGGAATGCGCAGCCACGGGTCTCCTCCCGCCCGGCTGCACACCATGGAGGGGGCATCGTTCCATGACTCAGAGCAGCGCAACGGCAGGCACCGTGCTGCGGCTTTCCGTCGTCAGCGACGACCGTCGGCTCGACGTCGGCGTGCCGTCGCAGGTCCCGCTGGTCGAGATCATCCCCGGGTTCGCCCGGAGTCTCGGCGTGCTCGACCCGACCCTCACCCACGGCGGCTACTCGTTGCAGCGAGCCGATGGCACACCCCTGGACCCGGCACGCGGCGCGGCGGCGCAGGGGGTGCACGACGGAGAGCTGCTCACTCTCGTCCGCGGCGGCCTCATGCAGGAGCCGCGCGTCTACGACGACGTCGTCGAAGCGGTGATCGACGCGACGGCAGAGCAGCACGGCTCCTGGACGCCCGCGGACAGCTCGCGCACAGCGCTCTTCGTCAGCCTCACCTTCCTCGCCCTCTGCGCGCTGCTGCTCGTCGCCACACCGCCGACGTCCCTCCTGCCCGCGATCATCGCGGGCTCGGGAGCCATCGTCCTCAGCGTCGCGGCCGCCGTGCTCATGCGTCTCCGTCAGCCGGAAGCCGGACACGCCCTGGGACTCACCGCCGCAGCCTACGGAGGGCTCGCGGGTTTCCTCGCCGTTCCCGTGCAGAGCATCTGGGGCTGGCCGCTCGCGGCCATGGGACTGGGTCTCGTCATCGTCGGCGGCCTCGGCCTCGCCGTCACCCAGGAGAAGCCCGAGATCCATCTCGTGCCGATCGCGCTCGGCGCCTCGATCGGCATCACCGCGACGACCGCCGCGATCTTCGGCGATGCGCTCGCTCCCTACGCGATCATGCTCGCCACGACCGCACTGCTCGCGAACGGCATCCCGTGGCTCGCTCTCAGCTCGACGCGCATCAGAGTCATCTCCCCTCAGAGCGACGCCGACATGTTCGCCGCACCCGAGCCCATCGATGCCGACGAGGTCAAGCGCCGCGCCGCCGCGGGGACGCGCACTCTCATCGCACTGCGCGCTGCGCTGGGCCTCGCGGCGCTGATCGCGACCCCTCTGGTCGCCGGGAGCGGCGTCTTCGGCGCTCTGCTCTGCGTGCTCGCGTTCGTGGGCATGATGTTCCAGTCGCGTCAGATCCACGCGCGCCTCGGCGTGCTCGTCCTCATGGCCATCGGCGCGATCGGGCTCGCCGTCACCGGTGTGACGGTGGCACTCGCTCTGCCCGACGTCCGCACCTGGATGCTTCTCATCCTCGTCGTGGCCACCGTGATCCTGGTCGGTCTCACGCTGCTCACGCCGAAAGCGCGTCTGCGGCTCACGAGGCTGGGCGACACGGTCGAGGTCATCGCACTCGCTCTGCTGCTGCCGCTCGGCGTCACGACGGCCGGACTCATCTGACCCATGGCGACCAAGAAGGATCTGATCGAGGCCCAGGGCTTCAGCAGGCGCCGCCTCCTCTCGGCGTTCACCGGCGGAGCCCCCGGGGGCAAAGAGCTCGACCCCGCGAAGCCCCTGCGCGCGGTCGTCGCCGGAGTCGCACTCACGGTCGGCGTGATCCTCGTCGGGGTGTTCTGGGGAATCATGCAGCCCGGGCTCCCCGGCGACTGGCAGAACAACCGCCTGATCGTCGCGACCGACACCGGTGCCCGCTACGTCTCCGTCGAGGGCACGCTGTACCCGGTGATCAACACGGCCAGCGCGCGGCTTCTGATCCCCGCCGGAGAGTTCAAGGTGGTGCGCACGGATCAGGCGGCGCTCGACGGGATCCCGGTCGGCCCCTCGATCGGCATCCTCGGTGCGCCCGATGATCTGCCCGCGCCCGCGGCGCTGATCAACTCCTCCTGGACAGCGTGCATCGACGACACGGCCGGCGCCGCCGTGTCACTGTCGAGCGCGCCGATCGCCGAGGTGTCGACGGGAACCGGTGCCGTCGTCCAGCGCGGCGACGAGCTGTTCGTGATCGCAGACGGCAAACGCCACGCAGTGCCCGCCGACGATGCCAACGCCGTGCTCCGCGCCGTCGGACTCGGCACCAGCGACGTCCTCGAGGTCGACGGACGATGGCTCAACCTCTTCGAGTCCGGTGACGAGCTCGAGCCGATCCGCATCAACGGCGTCGGCGCATCGGTGCCCGGAACGGATCTGAGAGCCGGCACGATCGTGCACACCCAGGGCAGCCCTGCCGACGAGCGCTACGTGGCGCTCGGCACCGGCGAGCTCGCCAGGCTCAGTCCCCTCGCATATCAGCTCTACCTCCTCGGCAGCGGCCAGGAGGTCGGTGCTCAGCAGGAGGTCTCCCCCGCCGAGGTCGCCGACGTGGAGACCCGCCCGTACATCGGGGGCGAGGACTGGCCGACGCTGCCGTTGACCACGCTCGCCGCCGGCGAGACGCCCTGCGCGATGCTCACCGATGACGCGCACACGGTGCTCGCGGCGACGACCACCGAGTTGCCCGAGCAGCGCTCCGGCGTCGATGTGAAGGTCGGTGGCGGCGCCCTCGTCGAGGTCACGGGTGGGTCCGAGGACGCGGCGGGTCTGGCCGTGCTCATCGACGAATCCGGCACCGCGTTCGCGATCCCCGGTGCTGCAGCAGCGCAGAACGCCGAGGAGTCCGCAAGCGGCCCCATCGCTCAGCTCGGGTACTCCCCCGATGACGTCGGACAGGTGTCGGACGCGTGGATCGAGTTCTTCGCCGCCGGCCCCGCGCTGACCTCCGATGCTGCGAGAGAGTCGCCCGGCTCGGGGACCGACTGATGCGCGGCCGCACAGCCGCTCTCACGGCCGTCGTCCTCGGCGCCACGCTGCTGGGCGCACCGGCATCCGCTCTGGCATCGCCTGCCGTCCCGACGTCGATCGCATCGATGGCGACGTCCGGCGATGCCTGCACACCCGGCAACGTGGTGTTCACGCCCGAGGTCCCACCCGCCCTCGCACTGCTCGGTGCTGACGAGGCCCACCGCGTCGCCACGGGCCGAGGGGTCGTCGTCGCCGTCGTCGACTCGGGCATCGATGCCGGCAATCCGCATCTCGCCGGAGCCGTGATCGGCGGTGTCGATCTCGTCGGAGACGGCGAGCGGGCTGACGGTCTGACCGACACGACCGGGCATGGCACGGCGATCGCCGGGCAGATCGCCGCACAGCCGGTCGCGGACTCCGGCGTCGTCGGACTCGCGCCCGACGCCCGGCTGCTCTCCGTGCGAGTGTTCCGCAGCGAGCAGCAGCAGGACAAGGACAAGGGGTACGGGCCCACCTCGCAGCGCATCGCGGACGGCATCCACTGGGCGGCCGACAACGGCGCGGACATCATCAACGTCTCGATCTCGCAGACAGCCGACTCCCCCGATCTCCGGGCGGCGGTCGAACACGCGTCCGCCGTCGGCGCCCTGGTCGTGGCGAGCGCCGGGAACAGGGCGTCAGATCCGGACGCGGAAGACGGCGCTCGCTACCCCGCGGCCTATGAGCAGGTTCTCGGGGTCAGCGCGGCCGACGCCACCGGACGCGCGACCGATGACTCGATCCACGGCCCCCAGGTCGGCGTGACAGCCCCCGGAAGCACGGTGCTGAGCGCCGCGGTCGGCGGGGGCGACTGCGTCTTCGCCGCCGATGCCCCTGCCTCGAGCTTCGCGACCGGATACGCGAGCGCGGCCGCCGCACTGGTGGCGCAAGCGCACCCCGAGGATCCGCCCGCCGGCTGGGCGTATCGGCTCACCGCCACCGCGCTGCGAACCGACGCCGACAATCGGGACGACATCGACGGCTGGGGCTTCATCCAGCCGCTCGCCGCCATCGAGCTGCTCCCGGATGAGACGACGCGCGGGCCCGTGAGCCCATACTTCGACACCTCGGAGAGTGCCGTGCGACCGCCCGCAGCCACCGCCGACCCCGACCATGGAGCGTCGCCGTTCCTGCTCACACGGGAGGCCGCGCTGTTCACCGCGATCGGCGGAGCGACTCTGCTCGGTGTGCTCGGCATCCTCATCGTGCTGCGTCGCCGCAGAGAGCAGCCGGTCGTGGATCCGGTCGAGGTCGAACGCGAAGGCGGACTGCTCAACATCCCTGGTCCGGCATCGGGTGACCCGAGCACGTTTCACTGAGACGCGCGGCGCGATGGTCCGCAGCGGCACGGCGCGGCCGCTTCAGGGCACCCAGGCGGCCCGACGGCCGGTGGGAGTGCGCGGACGCTGAGCACGGCTCCGTCAGAGTGAGGGCGTCACCCGAAGACGAAGAAGCCCAAACCCACCAGACCGGCGGCGGAGACGACGCAGGCCGCTGCGAACGTGATGAGGGCCGCCCGGCTCCAGCGCAGTCCCTGCTTCGCGACCGACGGGAGATCCGGGTCCACCGTGCGCGTGGGCGCCGCGGCGCCGATCACGACGGGCGGGGCAGAAGGGCCGAGCGGGGCCGGACGCGGCCGGTAGATCTCCGGTGCCGGCGCATCCGTCGGCGCCTCGAACGAGGCGGGCACGTCAGCCTCTGCGCGGTCGGCAGAGTCGTCGCTGTCGGCGGGCTGTTCCGATCTCTTGCGTCGCACACGACGCGGCGTCCGGGAGACGAGCATCGTCGACTCGTCGACAGGGTCGTCCTCCCGATCGGCACCTGGCTCCTCAGCCTCCGCGGGTCTCCGGTCGACGACGACCGTCGCCTCGTCCACGTCATCCGCTGGCTCAGCGGGTTCGGCGAATTCGGCGGGCTCGGCAGGCTCGACGGGCTCAGCGGGTTCGGCGACTTCGGCAGACTCGGCAGGCTCGACGCGCTCAGCGGGCTCGGCGACTTCGCCGGGCTCGGCGACCGATCTCCCCCGGCGCCGATCGCGTCGGGTCAGCATGACGGTCTCTTCGACCTCGGTCTCGTCGTCCGTCATCTGGCTCGAACCGGGATCGTCGTGCCCTCGAGCATCGAATCGGTCAGCGAGGCGGATGCGGCATCGCGGCCCGCAGTGAGGTCGTCCGGGCGCCCGTTCGCGCCTCCCGAGATCACGTCGATCACGACGACCGACACGTTGTCGCGACCACCCGCTTTGAGCGCCCGGCTCACGAGAGCCGCTGCCGCGGTCTCCGGTCGCCCGTTCATCGTCAGGGTCGCTCGGATCGCCTCGTCGCTCACCTCGCCGCTCAGGCCGTCGGAGCAGATCAGCAGTCGCTCGCCGTCGACCACGGGCAGCAGCCAGCTGTCCGCGGTGCTGTCGGGAGCACCGATCGCCCTCGTGATGACGTTGCGCTGCGAGAACGTCGAGAGATCCTCGGCGCGGAGCTCACCGGCATCCACCAGTTCCTGCCCCAGCGAATGATCGATCGTCAGCTGTGTCAGCTCGTTGCCGTGGTGCCGGTAGACACGGGAGTCGCCGACATTGAAGACGAGCCAGTGCGGCGCGCCGTCGTGATCGACGAGAGCGACACCGGTCACGGTGCTTCCTGCCCCGCGCTTGTGCTCGGCGGAGATGTCATCGACCACAGCCGAAGCGCGACTCAATGCCTGTCCGATGTCGGCGACGTCGACCGTCGCCCCGCGAAGCGGCTCGAACGCCTCCACCACCGCAGCGCTCGCACGATCCCCCGCCTCATGCCCGCCCATGCCGTCCGCGACGAGGAAGACCGGGGACGCCACCAGCACCGAGTCCTCATTCGCCGAGCGCGTGAGACCGGTGTCGGTGAGTGACGCGACGCTGAGGACGACCGAGGAGAGCGTCATGAATCGCGCTCCGCGATCACATGCATCCCCACTTCACCGAGGATGAAGCGGCCGTTTCCGGTGACGCTCTCTCCGGGATCGAGCAGGGTCTCGGTGCCGTTCTCCTCGACCACGACGACGCCGTTCGTGGCGTGCAGATCGGTGAGACGCCACTCGTCGTCGTGCACGACGAGACGAGCGTGCGTCTTCGACAGCGTGCGGGTCGTATCGGAGATGGCGAGTCGCTGCTCGCCCGGCTCGCCGATCGGATTGCGGCCGATCACGACGCTGGCGCCGGACAGCGAGAACTTCCGTCCGTCATCGAGCACGAGCGATCGGCGGACTCCGCGCTTGCGGGCGACGACGACGGTGGCGTCGAGGTCCTCGTCGACATCGTGCGTCGGACGCGGTGTGACGACCGTCTTGTCGACGTCGGCCGCGAGGCCTCCGAACGGCATCGCGAGGGGCGCCGGGACGGGTTCCTCGACCGCGGGTGCGGGCGCTGCATCGGCCGGGGGCACCACGGCGGTCGCAGGCACATCCGCGGTGGTACCCGCAGCCGCGGGGGACGACGGGACAGGACGGATCACCGGCGCCTGCGGCTGTGCATCCGAGAGGCCACCATCTCGGAACGAGGGCGGAGCGGGCCGCACCATCCGCTGCGCCTCTTCGGCGGGCGCCGCGGGAGGCGGGTTCTCCGCCGGCCGCTCGAACTCGGGCACGGGAGCGGATGCCGGGGCCGCCGCCGGTGTCGGCGCCGGTGTCTGTGCCGGTTGCTGAGGCACGACGTCGTCGGATACCGGCACCGGCGGCGCGGGTGGCTGCGGCACCGCCGGAGCCACAGGCGCGCCACCCATTGCGGCCATGATGCCGGTGGTCGGGTGCGCCTCGGTCGGAGCCGGCGGGTTCGCGGCGGGTGCCCGCTCCGCTGCAGGGGGCTCAGGTGCGCGCACCGGCGCGGGCGGCGCAGGAGGCTGCAAAGCCGGCGCCTGAGGAGCCGCAGGCTGAGGAGCCGCAGGCTGAGGAGCAGGAGGCTGAGGAGCAGGAGGCTGCTGCGCGAAGGACGAGGTGGGCGGCTGCGGCGGAGCGAATGATGCCGCCGGCGCACCCTGCACAGCGGGCTGTCCGGCGACGGGAACCGGTGGGGCGCCCGGAACGGGAGGGGCGCCCCACCCTGAACCCGCGGGACCACCGCTCGCCGCGGCTGCGGTCGCAGTCCGGTCGGGCTGCGCGGTCGGACGGCTCGGTGCGGCGTAGTCGGGGAACACGGGCGCGGGGGCGTCAGGCTTGCTCTGGGTATGCGGAGCCAGCGACGGGATCGTGTACCCCGATGCGTCCCTCGCCGGGGTGGCCGTGGGCTGCGAGCTTCGGCGCGGGCCGGGCTGCAGAGCGGCCAGCCGTTCGCCCTCGGGGTACGGCGGCGCCCCCCAGGCGAGAACCGTCGCCCAGACCGGGGGCAGAAGGATCGCGAGCACCGTCATTCCCGCACCGCGACCGAACCTCCGATTGATGCGGTGGGTCGCGACGACCTTGAGGTAGATGCCGTACAGCTGCACGATCGGGATGAAGTAGAACACCACCGACCACGCCGGCACTCCGCCGCGCGCCAGGATCTCCGCCTCGTTGAGGATGGGGACCCAGCCCTTCCACCCCTCTCCGTCGATGCGCGGGAAGAGGCGCGACAGCGCCAGCGCGTACCAGACGTAGACGGCGAGGCCGATGAGCACGCCGACGCCGCCGACGATGGCGAGCATCGTGACGTAGCCGGTATCCACGGGCGCGATCATGAGTTCCCCTTCTTCCGGTCGCCGGGCGACCAGGTCAATCCGAGCGTAGCGAGCACAGGCACGGCGGCCGTGAATCCACGACCGTTCGCGCCCCGTATGCGACCGACGAACGACGTCGGTCGCACGCGCATGACGATGCGATGCCACCATCTGCCTGCCGCTGCGAGCTCCGTCCGCTCGGCGTCGACGATCTCCCAGGCGGCGCGCGCATCCTCGTCCGTCGGAGGATGCTCGGCGAACACGGCGCGATCGACGATCTCTGCCAGGCGGTCCGCTGCCTCTCGGTCGGTCGAGAGCGCGCGCTGGATGCGGGTGCCTTCGGCATCCATCGGCACATCGTGGTCGGCGTACACGTCGACCAGCTCCTCCCACGCCCCGGCGAGACGCACCTCGGGATCTTCGGCGGTTCGGCGGGCCCTGGCTCGCTGCCGTTTGGCCAGCAGCAGCACGAGGAAGGGCAGCGCGAGCAATGCCAGCGCGAGCATGCCGAGCCCCACAGCGCGGAGGATCGGCAGCAGGACGGCGAGCACCTCTGACTGCGGCGACTCGAGCGGAGGCGCGTCATTGTTGGAATCGCTCTGCGCCTGAGGCGGATCCAACGCCTCCGACCGGGGCTGCTCGGGCACCGTGGGATGCTCGGGCAGCTGCTCGCCCTCGGTGATGGAACTCGGAAGCATCGCGTACTGCGGTGTGGTGTCGACCGGCATCCACTCGCCGCCCGATCCTCTCACCTCGACCCAGGCGCTCATGTTCGCGCCCGTGCAGGTCTCCGTGCAGGCGGGAATGCCGGGCACCTCTTCTGCGGCCGCAAGGCGCGCACCGATCACGACTCGGGACTCGAGCCCCCAGTGCTCGGCGAGAAGCGCCGCTGCCACTGAGAACTGCTCATCGTCGCCGACCGCCGACACGAGCAGCTCGGGCGCGGCATCCGAGCCTGCCCTGCGCTCCTGTTCGAGCAGGTCGGTGAACAGCTCCTCGATGCGGGCCGCGGAGTGTCCCGCATAGCTGGGTGCGAACGCGTACCCCTCGGACTCCTTCAACGAGGCGATCCATCCCGCCGCCACCTCATCGTCGATCAGCGCGTGGCTGAGGTAGCCGCGGGAGCGCAGGCGGTCGATGATCTCGAGATACCCGGCCCCGGTGCGGGGCTGCTCCTGCATCTCGGCCCACTGGGTGAGCGCGGGATACAGGTCGGTGTCGAGGTTCGAGGCACCGCCCTGCACGGCGGTGATGTCGCCGGGGCTCGCCGGGGCGTCCACGAGCACTCTGTAGCGATCGCCCGGAACGAGCCCTTCCCCCCCGCCGGGCGCCTCTGCCACGGTGATCGCCGTGTCGCCGCCCGAGTTGACGTGGAACCCGTCGGCGAGCGCTTCGGCGCGCGCACCCGAGAAGTCCGGCGCCTCGGCGAGACCGGCCGGTGAGGGGACCCAGATGCCCCGGTAGGCGTCGCCGATCGTGATCCCGAGCGACACGCGGCCCTCGCCGGGCATCGCGCTGCGGGGCAACCGGCTGAACCGGTCGTCCGGCGCGATGTGGAAGTCCTCGCCGTCGTACGAGTCGAGGGTGACGAGCCGGAGGCGCTCCAGCGCTCCAGAATCGCCCTCCACCTGCACGACCGTGTCATCGAGAGTGCTGCCGGCGAACCACGACCGGTAGGCGCTGAGGGGGCTCGCCTGCTGCTGCACGACGATCATCGGCTCGACCTCGTCGCGCAGAACGGAGCGGTCGCTCCACCCTGCCGCGGCGGGAGCCACCGCGAAACCGGCGACGAGGGCGATCACCGCGAGACCGGCCGACAGGAGATGCCGACGGATCGTGAGCCACACCGGGGTCGCCCGGCGCGAGATGTTCGCCGCCGCGACGGTGCGCAGCGCCTGTGCCCGCTGAAGCCGCGAGCGTCCGACCAACCAGACGAGAGAGACCACGAAGAGCGCGACGCCGATCAGCCATTCCCGAGGAGCGGGAAGCGCGACGCCGAGCACCGAGACCGGAGCCGTCGTGCCGCTCACACCGAAGGCGATTCCGAAGACGCTCATCGCGGTCACGACGGGAACCGCTATGGTCGCCCGGCGTCCGCCTTCGAGCACGAGCAGAGTGGCGATGAAGGAACCGAACAGCATGACCACGAGGAGCGGGATGAGCACCGCCTGGTACTCACCGAGGGGCGGATTCAGCGTCAGCATCTGCTTCCAGCCGAGCACCACCCCCAGCACCGCGTCGCGGATTCCGCCCAGGAACGCGGGAAGCGACGAGAGCGCCGAGGGGATGGCGAGCGGAACCGAGACGACCAGATAGACGCCGGTCACCGCGAGCGCACCGATCAGCAGCCCCCACCGCAGCAGCCGGGTCAGCACGGCGACGACCATGCCCAGCAGGCCGCCGATCAGGCCGACCGCCAGCGCCCGGGGGGACTCGTACACCGGCCATGCAGCCGCCGTGGCGAGACCGATGCCGACCAGCACATATCCGAGAGACCAGAGGGTCAGAGCCGAGAGCGCGAACGTCCGGCGCGACCTCGCGACGCCGCGCCGCGGACCCGCGGCGCTCATCGCAGTGCTCCGCGGGCGAGCATCTGCGGAAGGTCGCCGAGTGCGCCCAGCGTCATCACGGCGAGTTCGCGCGCCGTGCGCAGGGTGGGCTGCTCGCCGAGTTCGCTGCGCACCGCGACCGCCTCGACCGCCGCCGGCAGCGTGATGGCGGCGTGGCGCAGACGCTCGAGCGGCATGCGCGAGCCCGTCATCAGGAATCCGATCGACAGGTCGGGGTAGGACTGGGCGGTGAGCGCGGCGACCGCCTCGAGCCGCATCACGCGGTCGGCCGGATCGATGGTCGAGGTGGCATCGAGGAGGGCCTTGGGAGTCACCGTGGGAAGAGTGCGTATCGACAGCAACTCGGCACGGCTGTGCTCGGGGATCTCGTTGCTCACCGAGAAGAGCACGTCACGACCGTCGCGCACACCCTGCAGGGCGAGGGATGCGGCGGCGCTGACCGTGTTCTCGAACTCGTCGTCGCTCTCGTACGACTCGCTGTCGAGGTCGAGGATGATGGCGATGCGAGCGTGCCGCGACTCCTCGTACTGACGCACCATGAGCTTGCCGGTCTTGGCGGTCGACTTCCAGTGCACGTGCCGCTGCGAATCGCCCACGACGTACTCGCGCACCGCGTGGAACGAGAGGTCGGCATCGACGAGGGTCGAACTCGGCGTGCCCTCGAGATCGCGGATGAGACCGGCGCTGGTGCTGGGCAGGCGCACCGTGACCGGATGCACGTGGATGCGCTGGACATCGGGCCAGCGCAGCTCACGGCGGAGGATGCCGATCGGATCACCGCGGGTGATGGTCATGGGGCCGACGTCGATGACACCGCGGCGGTGGGCGGCGATCGTCAGCTGCTCGCGATGGTGGGCGGCGGGGCGCAACAGGGGGACGTGCGCTTCGACGAGCCCCTCCCCCACGGGAACGTCGACGATGCCGGGCAGCGACAGACGCTCGCTGTTGTTGCGCACGTCGAGCGTCGCACCGATCTCTGCACCGGCGACCACGCGGTCGCGGTCGAGGGTCAGCTCGATGCGATAGTCGTGGGTGCCGAGGATGAAGGGGATGCAGGCGATCAGCAGCACGAGCGCGATCGCCGCCACCGCCCACGCCTCGACCCAGCCGAACAGCAGCCCGGCGGTGACGCACAGGACCAGCGCCGCGACGACCAGCATCCCGGCGGATGTGACCGTCTCACGCACCCACGCGACAGCCGCACGGGTTGCGCGCTCCGTGCTGCGAGCGGCCCGACGCACGCCGAAGACGGCGCCGCGGACAGGTCCGCGGCGCGTGCGGTCGTAGCGCGTGACCGTCGACGTGCGCGTCGACGTGCTGGTGCCCGCCGTGGTGCGCGTCAGACGGGACTCGGTGCTGAAGCTCACGCAGTGCCGTTCTCGCGCGGCGGCTCGACGTCGAGCAGGATCTGCCCCACCACGGCGACCGCGGTGACGCCGTCGAACTCGGCCTCCGGCTCGAGCACCAGGCGGTGCGCGAGGGCGACGACGGCGAGCTCTCGGACGTCGTCGGGGGTGACGAAGGTGCGACCGTTCTTGGCAGCCCACGTCATCACGAGACGTGACAGGGCGAGGGCTCCTCGCACACTGGCACCGAGGCGGACCTCGGACGCTCGACGCGTCGCATCGACGATGCGCATGATGTAGTCAGAGACCAGCGGGTTCACGTACACGCCGCGGGTCATCTCGGCCATCGTGAGGATGGTGTCGACGCCGACGATGCCGTCGAGCACGTGCTTCGGCTGGGCTGCTCCCTGGAGGATGCGCATGGTCGCGGCTTCGTCGGGGTATCCGATCGACGTCTTGATCATGAAGCGGTCGAGCTGCGCCTCGGGCAGACGGTAGGTGCCGCCCTGCTCGATCGGGTTCTGCGTCGCCATCACGAGGAACGGCGATCCGACCGGCCGCGTGACGCCGTCGACCGTGACCGTGCCCTCTTCCATGACCTCCAGCAGCGCCGACTGCGTCTTCGGGCTCGCCCGGTTGATCTCGTCGGCGAGCACGATGTTCGCGAAGACGGGACCGGCGTGGAACTCGAAGGCGCCCTCCTTCTGGTCGTAGACGGTGATGCCCGTGACATCGCCGGGGAGCAGGTCGGGCGTGAACTGGATCCGGGTGCTCGTTCCCGTCACGGTCTGCGCGATCGCCCGCGCGAGAGCCGTCTTGCCTGTGCCGGGGAAGTCCTCGAGCAGCACGTGGCCGCCGCTGACCGCCGCGGCGAGCACGAGCTCGATCACGTGCCGCTTGCCGAGGATCGCCTGTTCGACGTTGGCGGTGAGGATCGAGAACGTCTCGGCGAACCAGGCGGCCTGTTCGGCGGCGATGGTCACGGGAGCAGCGGAGGGAGCAGGCATAGGGCAACCGTATTCGTCTCTGGCACCTGCGGTGTGCAGGGCGGTGGGGAGGAGGGAGTCGTCATCGCGGCGGGTTCATCCGGCAGGATCGGCGGGGTCGGCGGGGTCGGCGGGCTTGTCGGGGTCCTTCGGATCCTCCGGCTCCGGCTCCGGTTGGGTGCACAGCGTCACGCGGTGCGTGATCGGCTTGAGCGAACTGAAAGCGCCCGTCCACGTGATCTTCATGTCGACCATGGAGATGCCGTCGACGATCCTCGGAGTCACGGCGAGGGAGTACGACCCGCGGGCGGCAGGGCTGACGACGAACGCGTCATCCGGGTTGGCGGGCACGCACTCGCGGAACTCGACCGCCACCGTCGTCGGCGCCGTCCGGGGCGAGATCTCGACCGAATCGGAGCAGTACTCCCGCAGCACCGCGTGGCAGGAGCGCGCCCCGACCGGCAACGGTGATGAGTCGGTGCTCAGCTGGAAGTCCGACCGCCACGACCCGTACATGTAGTACTGCGGAACGAAGCCGTCTCGCACGGCGATGTCGGGCGCCGACTCGAGCCGGTAGGAATAGCGGTTGTCCTGGACCGACGGCTGGGTGGCGATCGTGTAGCTCGTGTTGCCCTTCGGGCCTTCCACGAAGGTGAACGTGAAGACCTGGGTGGTCGCCGACTCGGCGACGCCGAAGCCGTTCGATGCGCACGCCTTCACGTTGTAGGTCGAGTACTCGGCGAGCTTGGTGAGGGTGGGTGACGACGACTGCGCCTCCGCACCCGAGACCTGCAGACGACCGTCGCCGTCAGCGGTGCAGCTCGCATTGCCCGATCGCCAGGCGAGGTACACGACGTCGATGCCGAGGGCGCTGCCGTTCGGCTGCGCTGCCACTCCCGAGACGTCGATCGAGGTGTTCGACGTCGCGGTCGCGCGTGCTCCCGAGGGGTCGAAGTAGACGGTTCCCGCAGCGGTGACGGACGTGCGGAAGGCTCCGCCCTCGTTTCCACCATCGCCCGTCGGCGGCTGGAACTGGCTGATCGGGACGATCGTGATGTTCTGCGGGCCCGGCGCCAGCGCGATGTCGGCCGTCGTCGTCGCGCCGGTGCGGTTGATGACCTGCCCGGTCTCCTCGATGCGGAACGCGAGGGAGTCGTCCGACGCATCGACCGCGAGAGCGACGATGCCGCGCCCGCGCTCCGTGCTGCCGGGGCGATAGACGGGTGTGGCGTTCGCCTTCGACACCACAGGGGCGGCGTACGCCCAGCTGGTGTGCGGTGACGTCGCCGCCGATGTGCCGACCGCGTTGACGGCCGCCGCGGTGAAGACGTGCGGCGCTCCGTTGACGAGTCCGTTCACCGTGCACCGGTAGGCACCTGCCGCCGGGCTGCACGACGCGTTCGCCGGCGCTCCGTCCTGCAGGATCTCGACCCCCGTGACGCCGGGGTGCGCGCGACCGGCCTCCCCGAGGGGCACGTCGAGCACCACGGTCGAGCGGGTGAATCCGACCGTCGTGACGCTGGCGGGTGCCTGCGGGAAGCCCTGCAGATCGAGGGTCAGGGTTCCGGTGCCGGTGCGCCCCTGCGCATCCTGCACGACGAAGGGGATGATGCACTGTCCACCCGGTGCCTGCCCTCCGCCGGGCCAGCTCGCCGTGATCGCCTTGCTTCCCGAAGTCGAGATCGACGCGACATCGCATCGTGTGCCCCCGCCGAGGGACATCAGTCGGAGGCCCGATCCGGGCTTCCCGGCGAACGGGTCGTACTCCCCGGCGACGTCGACGACGTCGATGGTGCAGCTGGGGTTCGTCACGATGCACTGCTTCGTGAAGGTCGCGCCGCGCGGCGCATCCGGCGGCGCGGCTCCGACGACGAGGCGGACGGATGCCGACGGCTCGCCGTACTGGGGCACCGTGACGCTGACGTTCTCGGCGTTGCCGGGTCGCGCGTCTGCGCGTGCCTCGATGGTCAGCTGAGGCCCGTTTCGGGTGACGATGAAGGCCGAGCCCGAATAGACGATCCGGTACTCGAGGGATCCCGCGTCACCCTCACGTCCGCCCTCCCACGCGGCCATGTTCGCGTACATGTCGACCGTCTCGGTGGTTCCGGGGGCGATCGTGTGCGAGATCGACGACAGCAGCAGCTGCGGCTCGGCAGGACGGATGCTGATCGGCACGTCTATGAACGACCAGCGCTCCTGCCCCTGCAACCGCACCTGGACCAGGCAGGTGTCCGACCATGGCGCTTCACGGCCGGCGCGATACGTCACGCTGCCTGCACCCTCGGCGGAGCACGACGCGGCTGCCCGCTGCGCGGTGAACTGCCCGGATCCCACTTCGAGGGCATCTGAGGAGGTCAGGTCGACGTAGTCGGCCGCATCGAACGAGACCGAGGCGTCCTCGTCGACCACGACAGGAGTCGAGGCGGGCTTGAGCTGGACCTGCATGTCGTCGAAGGCGGGTATGCGCAGGAACCCGTAGGCGACCACCGCTCTGCCGCCCGATCCCTCGCCCTTCAGCTGGAACGGAACGAGCGCACCGTCTTCGGGGGCAGCGCCCACGATGCGGTTCCCCTGAACAGTGAACCCGGGCTGGTCGCCCCACAGGCTCAAGGTGAGGGAGGAGGCGTCACCCGAGGGCCAGCTGACACGATCGGTCACGACGTCGATGCCGCGATCCGGGAGCTCCTCCCGATCGCGCGCAGTGAGCACCGTGTCGGCGACGCTCGGCTGGTCGGCGACCGCACCGTCGGTCACGGTCACGACGATGAGACCCTGCGCCGTGCTGGATGTGCGAGTGGACCTGACCGTATAGAAGTAGGAGTTCGTGCCGGCGGTGTCTCCCGCGCGCAGCACGACACGGCCGTCTTCGAGAGAGGTGTCGGGATCGATCAGCGCGTTCAGGCGGTCGTAGAGCGGATTCCCCTTGACCGGTGGCGCGTTCGGGATGAGTTCGGTGATCTCGAGCTCGCTCTGCGCCGGATCGAGGTCGTTGAGACGCGGGTCGAGGACGATCGGTGTCGTCGACCCGGCCTCGACGCGCACGTAATCGCTGAAGGTCACGGGCGCCGCGTCATCGATGTCCGCGTCGAGCACGCCGACGCGGACGGTGCCCGTCCCCTGCTCGCCCTGCGGGTCGCGCACCGTGTATCCGAAGCTCACCTGACCGCCGTCGACACCGCCCGCGGGCGCCCGGTAGACGATCGCGTCGCCGTCGGCCGAGATCGTCGCCGTGCCCGCACCCTTCTGGGGCTGGTCGACGCCCGCGAGCACGACTCGATCGCCATCGCTGTCCATGCCGGTCGAAGGCACGGGCAGCGACACGGTCTGACCGCTGAGGACTCGGCCGGTCAGGGTCGACGGCGTCGGGGCACGGTTGGTGCCCGGAGGCACGACCGTGACCGTCACGACACCGTTGTCGGCGAGGGCGGGGTTGCGCTCGAGTGACACCGAGTACGACAGACGGTAGGTGCCGGGCGTCGTGGGTGCGAGGTAGCGCAGCGCGTTGCGGTCGGCGAAGACGAGCTCACCCGATTCGCCCGAGCCGGTCACCTCGGGGAGAACGACCAGAGGCTCCCCTCGCGGCGCCACGTCGTTGGCCGTGACAGCGATACGCGTGAGCGAACCTGCGCGCACGGTGATCGCATCGGGGAAGACGATCGGACGCGTCACCGTCGACGGCGGCGTGAGGAAGACCGTGACGGTTCCCTGCACTGCGGCGCCGGTGCCGTCGGCGATCGTCACGGTGGCCTTGCCGATCACCCCGGGCTCGCCGTCCTCCGTGGTGCCGTTCACCCGGATGCTCTCGTTGCCGACCACACGCACGCCGAGCTGCGGCGTCGAGCTCACCGCATCGGCCAGCATCAGCACCCGACCACTGGTGTTCTGCACGGCGCGGATGACGTCGACCGTCGTGTCCTCGCCCTCGCGGACGAACGCGGTCAGCGGTGCCATCGCGAGGCCCGCGGATCCGTCGACCGCGGTGATGCGGATGACGGCCGACTGCTCGGCCTGGGTGGTGACGTCCTGAGCCGTGTAGGTGACGACGTACTGCCCCGGTTCGGCCACCGTCATCTCGACGGTGCCGGATGCCGCGTTCGGGTTGACCTCGAGTCCCTGCGCGGTCGCCGCAGTCTGCACGGCGTCGACGAGACGATACGAACCGGAGCCGCCGGACAGATGATCCGAGATGCGCACCGATTGGAGCTCCCCGACACGCGCCGTCAGCGCGACCGGCGAGGCGACGAGAGCCGGGCTCCCTGTGACCTGCACATCGAGGGTCTTCTCCGCGGTCGCACCGTGCACGTCCTCGACCACCACGGTGACCGAGATCACGGCATCCGCGGCATTCGGGTCGGTGTGGCGGATGGCCACCCGTCCGTCGGCCATCGGCACGACCATGACGGGCGACGAGGAATCGGTCTCGTAGGCATCGCTGAGCACGAACGGATCGCCCTCGGGATCGACCCAGCCCGACAACGCCGAGACGACCGTGCTGCCGCCCGGAAGGAGCTGGGGCGTCGGCCACTCCTGCTGGCAGGCGTCGACTCCGCACCACACGGGCGCGGAGTTCGCTCCCGGATCGACGACAGTCAGGGTCACGGTCGCCGGAGCCGACACCGCGGCGCCGTCGGTGACCGCATATGTGAAGCTCGCCTGCCCCGAGCCCGCCTTGACGTCGACCACCAGCGACTGCCCGTTCGCGACGAGAGTCAGGTCACCGAACGCCGGGTCGCCGAGCCCGCCCGAGACCGATTCGGGATCGATCGACAGCACGTCCTTCTTGTTCGGATCGTGGTCGTTGAGGAGCACCGGCAGGATCACCTGCTCGCCCGCACGGACACCGAATGCGTCGTCGACGGCGACGGGCGGCATCTGCTCGGCCACGTCCTCGACGATGATCGTGCCCTCCTGCTGCTCGGTGTCGTCTTCGATCGCCCACTGCTCGAGCGGGATGAGCACGCCGTCGGGGGCCGTCCAGATGAGTCCGGTGCCGATCTCGCTCAGCACCGCTCGATCGCCGTTCTCCTGGAAGACCGGTTCGATCGTCGAAGAGTCGAGGGCCTCGTCCGGAACACGCAGCGGAACGGTCTCGCCACCCGCCCACAGAGTGCCCGCACCCGTGTCGAGCCAGGCGGCATAGACCTCGCCGTCGACGACGACCGGCGTCGCCGGCACGCCCGACGCGTCAGCGACCCGCTCCGACTCTCCGGAATCCAGATCGACCGACACGAGTCCGTCGGAGTCGGCGATCGACACGTTCTCGCCCGACTCAGCGCCCTCCTGGAGACGCGCGTCCTCAGCGACGTCCAGCTCCACGGGTTCGTCGCGCCCCTGCAGCCACAGCTCGCCGGTGCCCGCCTGGAGCATCGCCCAGCGGTCGCCCACGACCGTGACGAGGAGGCCCTCTGCGGCATCCGGAGCCTGCGAGACGGACTCGGGATCGCCGAGGAAGCGGTGCTCGTCGATGTCGAACCGGCGGATCGCGCCCTCGTCTGCGGAGAAGAGCACCAGCAGGCCCGCGGGCGACAGCCCGATCGCATCCGCCGTGTACGTCGGAGGGTCCTCGCCCTCCTCGACCTCGACGCCCGCGAACGGGTCGACGAGAGCAGTGGCGGCACCCGCCTCGAGAGTGGTGACCGATACCTGGCCGGTGTCGGTGCGATACGCCACATAGGCACCGGCCGACAGGATCTCCCGCGTGCCCGCCGGCGTCGGCTCGGAAGCGATCGGCGTGCCTTCATCCGACGCGTCGGAGAGCAGGTCGGCGGGATTCGCGGGGTCGAGATCCCACCGCTGCCTGTTGCCCTGGGCGTAGATGACGGCCGCCGAGCCGCTCTGCCAGACGGCCTCGGGATCGTCGACGTTGCGCACGGTGTCGATCTCGGCGAGCTCGGTGTTCACGCGGGCGTACTGGCCGCTGTCGCGCATGACCCAGACGGACGACTCGAGGCGGGGCACCTCCTGCGACTGGTATCCCTGGGCCGTGATGGCGAGCGTGAGCACCACCGCCAGGGCGGCGACACCCGAGATGGCCGCGATCAGGCGTCCGCGCGATCGGGGGTTCGCCTCCGCGCGAGCGCGGTCGCCGATGGCCATCACAGGACCCCGGTCAGGTAGAGCACGCCGACGCCGACGCCACCGAGGACCGCTGCTCCGATCAACGCGCCGATCACGCCGGCGACGAGGGGCGAGCGGGTCTTCGCACGCGCGGCGGGCAGTTCGTCGCGGTCGCGCGGCATCGCCTGCTGCTTCGCGGCGCGCACTGCACGTCGCGAGTCGGGGGCGACGGTGGTGATCACCGGGCCGCGGGCGCTGGAGTCGGAGAAGCTGACGGGCGCTGCTGCGGCCCATTCAGCGGACGCCGCCTCGAAGGCCGTCGGGTGCAGACCCAGCTCGAACTGCGCCCAGCGCAGGCGTTCCGCGAAGTCGGCCATGCTCGCGAACCGTCTGGCCGGATCACGGTGCATCGCGGTCGCGAAGATCTCGTCGATGATCGGCGGGATGCCGGGTATCGGCACCGCGGTATAGCGCGCCTTGATGATGCGCTCGGTGAGCTGGTCACGGGAGTTGGAGCCTCGGTCGGCGCGTTCGAACGGGCTTCTTCCCGCGAGGAGCGTGTACAGGGTGGCTCCGAGGCTCCAGATCTCGCTCGGGACGGATCCGGAGACGCGCTCCTGCAGCACCTCCGGCGAGCTCCACGGCACCGACATCGCGATGGTCTTTCCGTCGCCCTCGTCGATCACGGCGGCCGCGATGCCGAAGTCGGCCAGCACGGGGGCGCCGAGGGAGTTGATGAGCACGTTGGACGGCTTGATGTCGCGATGCAGGAGTCCGGCCCTGTGCACGGTCTCGAGGGCGCCTGCCATGCGCACGCCCGTGTCGAGCACCTCGGCGAGCGCCAGCGGCGCCTTCTTGTACCGGGCGCTCATGGTGTCGGGGCAGTACTCCATCGCGAAGTACGGCCGACCGTCTGCAGAGATGGACGCCTGATAGATGGTGACGATCGAGGGGTGGGCGCTGAGCCGCGCGGAGATGTCGGCCTCGACGTTGAAGGTGCGGAGAACCTCGCGGTTCACGGCATCCGCCAGCAGCACCTTCACAGCGGCGACGCGTCGCGGCATGTCCTGTTCGTAGAGGAAGACATCTGCGAACCCGCCGGATCCGAGCGGACGCACATAGCTGTACCCCGCCAGCGTCGGCGGTGTCGATGCCATGCGCGTGGCCACCCATGCTCCTCACGGTCGGTCGGGAGACCGCGCTCTGCATGATCCCTGCGCGCCGCGCTGGGCGATCCCCCCGACCACGAGTATATCGAGGGTGTGGACGATCCCGAAGGCGGGCGATCGCCCCTGCACTCGCCCCGACACGGCGGGCGCGCCCAGCACGCCTCGGTGGTCAGGCGCGCCAGCACCCGACGACATGATCGTCGACCATGCCCGCGGACTGCATGAGCGCGTACATCGTCGTCGGACCCACGAATCGGAAGCCGCGACGACGCAGTTCCTTGCTCATCGCCGTAGACTCCGGCGTCACCGCCGGAACATCCGCGAACGATGCGGGCCGCGGTCCCGATGCCGGCGCGAACGCCCACATCAGCTCATCCAGCTCGCCGTCTGCCATCGAGCGCACGATTCGGGCGTTGCCGATGGTGGCCTCGATCTTCGCCCGGTTGCGGATGATCCCCGCGTCCGCCATGAGCCGCTCGACGTCGGATCGGTCGAACTCGGCGACCCGCTCGGGCTCGAAGCCGGCGAAGACCTCGCGGAAACGGGGGCGCTTGCGCAGGATGGTGATCCACGAGAGCCCCGCCTGAAACCCCTCGAGGGCCATCTTCTCGAACAGCGCCCGGTCGCCGTGGAGCGGGGTGCCCCATTCCTCGTCGTGATACCGGCGGTATTCGGCGTCGTCGCCCACCCACCCGCATCGGTCGCGGAGGTCGGGGCCGGCGATCAGAGACGTCATGAGCCCACGCTAGCCGCCGCCACCGACACGGCGGGTGATCCCGGCTCTCCTGCCGGGACTACGCAGCGGCCTCTGCGGGGCCGGATCCGAGCGCGTCGATGAACGACGTCGAGAACCCGTCGAGGGCTTCGCGCGCCGCGGCAGCATCCTGTCGTTCGATGGCGGCGAGGGCGGCGGAGAGGAGACGGCGGCGGGAGGCCCGATCCGTGTCGAGATCGATGCCGTGGTGGCGGGCCGTCTGCGGATCCACGAACAGCCGCAGCGGGTCGATGTGGTCGCGGGCGAGGCGGGGGCCCAGACGGCCGAGCTCCCGCGAGATGAGGATCTCGGAGAGCTCGAGGTAGCCGAGCAGCTCGCAGGTCTCGTCCGCCAGTCGCGTCGACTGCTGGTGCGTGCGCACGGGCGGGCCGATGCAGCTCTTCTCGACGATCAGGCGACCGACGACGTGGGCGCGCTCGATCATGTCAGCGCGCGACCACTCCGCCACACGAGTTCCGGCGCTCGGAGACACCTGGACGAACCGCATCTCGACAAGCCGTTGCAGCGCCTCGCGCACCGGCGTCCGGGAGACGGCCCACGCATGGGCGAGCAGATCGAGCCGCAGTCGCTGGCCGGGCGGGATGCGGCCGCTCACGATCTCGGCGAGCAGGCGCTCGTATGCGAGACCGCTGAGAAGCTGCGGGCGCAGTTGGTCCTCGAGGGAGCCCATGGGCATGATCACATCGCTCTCATCAACTAACATATTGGATGATTAGAGGATGACATAAGTTAGCCGCGGACACAAATCATCTGATATTTCAATGCTCGGGCACCCTGCCTGAAGTCGTCGCCTCATCCACCGAGAGACAGGGCATGGGTATATATTGCGGGCGATTGATATATCAGGTACCCAGATGATTCCGACTAGCATTGACCCATGCCTGTGCCCAAGACCCCGGCGCAAATGCCCCGAAAGCTGCTGCGCGACCAGATCTTCGACACGCTTCTGGATGCCATCGTCGCCGGTGACCTGGCCGCAGGAGAGCCGATCTCCGACAAGCAGCTCGAGAGCTGGTTGGGCGCCTCGCGCACGCCGATCCGGGAGGCGGTGAACCGGCTCGCCGGCATGGGGCTGATCGAAGTGCTTCCGCAGCGGGGCACCCGCATCGCACCTCTCGATCCCACGAGGTTCGCAGAGGAGGTGGAGATGCTCGGCGTCGTGTACTCGGCGACGGTGCGCGAGGCTGTCCCGCTCCTCACCGACGCGGACCGGACGCAGATCGCCGACCTGCACACGACGGTGAGCCGGACCTCGAACGCCCTCGAACGCGCACGGATCGTGAACAACCTGATGAACGTGTTCGTCGACCGCTACCGCAACACCCTCGTTCAGCGCATCCGCGAGAAGTCGGTGCCGCACGTCACCCGGATGATCACCGCTCGACCCGGCGCACTCGACGCGACCGACACATCGGCCGCGCTCGACGCGCTTGCATCCGCCGCCGCCACAGGGAACGCGGATGCCGCAGCCCTGGCCGCACAGGCGTACTTCACTGCAGGGGCCGCAAGCGTGCAGGCACGAGATGCGGCCGAATCGAGCCCGCAGGTCGCTGCCGGCGCCGGCGCCGATACAGCTGAGCGGCGCGGAAGCGAGGACGCGTGATGCCCACGAGGGACACACCTCCGCCGCGGCGGCTGCTTCGCGACGAGGTCTACGACACGATCCTCGGGGCGATCCTCGACGGGACGTTGGAACCCGGGGAAGTTCTCCACGACGAGGAGCTCATGACGTGGCTCGGGTCGTCCAGAACCCCGATCCGCGAGGCGCTCAATCGACTCGCCGAGGAGGACGTCGTCGAGTTGGTGCCGCACCGTCACACCCGGGTGGCCCCGGTGAACGTCGCGGCGATCAACGAGAGCCTGTTCGTGATCGGAGTGATCCACGAGCACCTTGCCCGCACCACCACCGCCGACCTCGCGGATGCGCATATCGCCGACTTGCGTCGCGAGCTGGCGCATGTCGAGGATGCGGTGGATGCAGATGACGCGGCCGCTCTCGGACGAGCGATCCGCCGGTATTTCCTCGTCGTCGTCCGCGCCGCGACGAACTCCGTGCTGCGAGCGAAGGCCGAGACCCTGTCGCTGCAGCTGGTGCGCTTCCTCACGCCTCGCGAGAACCTCGTCACGCCTCTCCAGGCGCGCGATTTCATCCGCGCGATCACTGCAGCGGCCGAAGCCCGTGACGGCGAACGAGCCGGAGATCTGATCCACGAGCTGCACGCCGCGACGCGCGTCAACTTCCTCGAGTACTACCGCGAGCCGGATCCCGCGAACTGAGCGCGGCTACGGCTACGGCTACCGCGCCGCCCTGCCGCACAGGCCCAGCACCACCCCGACCCACACCGCCGCACCCACTGCGCGAACGGTCCCAGGGGAGCAACCGACGGGGGTCCCCTGGGGCGTACCCCGAGGACCCCCTCCGGAACTCAGTCGGCGATGGTCGCGGCGTCGATCACGAAGCGATAGCGCACGTCAGAGGCGAGCACGCGCTCGTACGCCTCGTTGATCTGCGATGCGCTGATGATCTCGATCTCGGCTGCGATGCCGCGTTCGGCGCAGAAATCGAGCATCTCCTGGGTCTCCTGGATGCCGCCGATGTTGGACCCCGCGAGCGATCGACGCCCGCCGATCAGAGACGAGACGTTCACTGAGAGCGGTTCTGCGGGGGCTCCCACGCAGACCATCGACCCGCCCACGTCGAGCAGACCGAGGTAGGCGCGGAGGTCGACGACCGCGCTGACCGTGTTGAGGATGACGTCGAACGACCCGCGCAGCGAGCGGAACGTCTCGGGATCGCTCGTCGCATAGTAGTGATCGGCACCGAGACGGAGGCCGTCATCCTTCTTGCTGAGCGTCTGCGACAGCACGGTGACCTCTGCTCCGAGAGCGTGCGCGATCTGCACGCCCATGTGGCCGAGTCCGCCGAGGCCGACGACCGCCACGCGCGTGCCAGGTCCGACGTTCCAGTGCCGCAGCGGGGAGTACGTGGTGATTCCTGCGCAGAGCAGGGGTGCCGCGACGTCGAGCCCGAGCGCGTCGGGGATGCGCACGGCGAAGGACTCGGTCACCACGACCTGCTCGGAGTATCCGCCCTGAGTGACGCTGCCGTCACGGTCGGTGCTGCCGTAGGTGAAGATCGCACCGTTGGAGCAGAACTGCTCGTCGCCGCGCAAGCAGTTGCGGCATTCTCCGCACGAGTTCACGAGACAGCCGACGCCGACCCGATCGCCGACGGCGTGCTTGGTGACATCCGATCCGATGGCCGCGACGGTTCCGGCGATCTCGTGTCCGGGTGCGAGCGGGTACTGCTGCGGCCCCCAGTCTCCGCGCACCGTGTGGATGTCGGAGTGGCAGATGCCGGCGAACGCGATGTCGATCAGGATGTCGTTCGGGCCGAGCTCGCGGCGCTCGATGACGGTCTTCTCGAGCGGTGCGGCCTCGCTGGGTGCGGCATAGGCGGTGACACGGGTCATCTCGGACTCCTCTGATCGGTGCGGATGGGCCAGATCGACACTACTCGCGCCCTCCTCTGCGGCACCTGACCGCCCACGACGAAGGCCGGGACCACTGATCCCGGCCTTCGTCAGCGGAGCGACGAGGAAACCTCAGCGCTTCGCGTTCTTCTTGAGCGCCTTCTCCAGCACAGGGGCGTCACCGGATGCCGCGAGCGCCGCGTAGTACTCCCGAGCCTCGTCCTGCCGCACGCGCTCGGCGCCGGAGGCGATGGGCGCCCGGACGTGCTCCGGCTCGTAGCCGAACGCGTCGACCAGGTCGAGTGCGTACGGACGGAGCCTGGCGCACAGACGGTCGATGTATCGCGAGACCGCGGCGGCGCGCTGCGTCGAGAGACGCCCGTGGATGAGGTGCCAGGCGAGGTGCTTCTCGATGAGCTGCAGACCGAAGAGGTCGCGCAGCCACGTGAGCACCTTCTTGGTGTCGGCGTCGTCGACGCGGTGGACGGCATCCGTGAACGCCTCCCACTGCAGCAGCTCACCGTGCGCACGGGCCGCCTCGATCAGCTCGGCCTGATTCTCGTTGAACAGCTTCGCGCCGAGGGCCTTGTCCTTGCCCGCCGGACGCAGCCGGCCGGCGATGTCGGCGACCATCTGCTGCACGCGCTCGGCGAGCAGCTGGTGCTGCTGCTCCTCACGCAGACCGTTCTCGACCGAACGCGAGACCTGACCGAGGTCGACGACCGACTGGCCGAACTGACGAAGGCCTGCGCCGTGGAACAGCTTGCCGGCGGTCATGCCTACGGCGAACTTGGCCAGGGCCGCAGCATCCTTGCCGGTGAACTGCTTGGCGTAGTCGGTGAGCAGCCGCTTGCCGACCAGCTGAAGGAGCACATTGTTGTCGCCCTCGAAAGTGACATAGATGTCGAGGTCGGCGCGAAGTCCCACGAGACGGTTCTCGAACATGAAGCCCGCTCCGCCGCAGGCCTCGCGAGCCTCCTGGAGGGTGTCGAGCGCGTGCCAGGTCGACAGCGGCTTGAGGGCTGCCGCCAGGGTCTCGAGGTCCTCACGGTCATCAGGGGTGTCGATGCGGCCGGAGAACACGCCGTCGAACTTCTGCAGGAACTCGTCGTGCGCGAAGATCTGCGCGTAGGTCGTCGCCAGGCGCGGCAGCAGGCGGCGCTGGTGCTTGCCGTAGTCCATGAGCACGACCTCCTGGCCGTCTGCTCCGTCGAACTGGCGGCGCTGCGTCGCGTAGGTGATCGCGATCTTCAGCCCGAGAGCCGAAGCCCACGACGCGGCGCCGTCGAGCGAGACCCGTCCCTGCACCAGCGTGCCGAGCATCGTGAAGAAGCGGCGACCGGGGCTGTCGATCGCGCTCGAGTACGTGCCGTCGGCCGCCACATCGCCGTACTTGTTCAGCAGGTTCGTGCGGGGGATGCGGATGTGGTCGAAGCTGAGGCGGCCGTTGTCGATGCCGTTGAGTCCGCCCTTGAGTCCGTCATCCTCACGACCGATGCCGGGAAGATCGACGCCGTCTTCGCCGCGCAGCGGCACGTAGAAGCAGTGCACCCCGTGGTTCACGCCGTTCGTGATCAGCTGAGCGAACACCGTCGCCGCCACGCCGTGCAGCGCCGCGTTGCCGAGGTACTCCTTCGTCGCGCCGCGGAACGGCGTGTTGATCACGAACTCCTCGGTGCTCGGGTCGTACGTAGCGGTGGTGCCGACCGCTGCCACGTCGGAGCCGTGCCCGATCTCGGTCATCGCGAAGGCGCCGGGGATCGAGAGATCCATGACACCGGGCAGCCACTTCTCGTGGTGCTCGGCGGTGCCGAGCTGCAGGATGGCGGAGCCGAACAGCCCCCACTGCACTCCCGACTTGATCTGCAGACTCGGATCGGCGACGACGAGCTCCTCGAAGCCGGCGATGTTGCCGCCGTTGTTGTCTTCTCCGCCGAGTGCGGTCGGGAACGCCCGGTGCACTGCCTTGTTCTCGACGAGCAGGTGCAGCTGGCTGAGCACGCGCTCGCGGTGCTCGTCCTTGCTCAGCGCGTCATCGCGCCAGAACGCCGAATCCTTGATCAGTTCGCGCGCCTCGCGGCGCGTGTCGGCCCAGGTGCCCATCAGCAGATCGGTGACCCGGGCGACATCGAACCGCAGGTTCGCATCTGCGCTGTCGGTGTGCGGGCGAGTCGTCTTCGGACGGACGGCGGCGTCGACCATGAGCGTTCCTCTCAGAGGGAAGTAGGGATACTCCCATGGTAGGTCTGCCACAACCAGGAGCGAACTGCTGTGTGCGCATCCTCCAACAAGCTCCCGGGACGGCGCCCGGTCGGATTGTCGTCAGACCACAGTCTCAGCCCAGCCGCAGTCTCAGGCCTCGACGCGTGCGGGCGCGGGAGGCGCGGTCTGCGCCTGCTCCCACCGCCGTCTCGTCCCTTCGCTCAACCGCGCCCACGTCCGATCGCGGATGAAGATCGAGTCGATCGCGATCATCGTCAGCGAGAACCACGGCAGCCCCATCAGCACGCCGATGCCGATGTGGAAGGAGAGGATGCCGATGAGGCCGATCAGCCGAGTGGGCCGCGTGAGCAGCATCAGCGGGAACGCCACCTGCAGGATGATCGAACCCCAGGTCGCCGCGACGACCATCGGGCCCCAGGTCGTGACCAGGTCGCTCAGCACCGGCCACGTGCCGAACCGAGCGGTCTGCAGAGGGTTGTACACCGCGTAACCCTCTTCCCAGGGCGCACCTCCCGCCTTGTAGAGAGCACCCGATGCGTACACGAAGCACACCTGCGCGGTCAGCGCCACGAGGGCCAGATTGTGGAAGACCGTTCCCAGGAGGGCGGGCTGGCTTCCCGGAGCGAACCACTCGCCCTTCTTGGCGCGACGTCTGGCATCGACCGACCAGCGAGCGGCCGGGTCGGCGAAGAACAGCAGGAGCAGCGCGATGCGGAACATGTTGTCGCCCTGATCGCCCACCATGTCGTTCGCCTCGATGAACCCGACCCAGAGGCAGAAGAACACCGGGAGGACGATCCGGAAACGCCAGCCGAGGACGAACAGCACCGCCAGCACGCCGAGCAGCAGATAGAGGGCGGTGTAGAGCGCGTCATTGCCCATCGCGGCATGGAACGCGCTGAAGATCCAGATCTTCGGGAACTCGCTGACGGGTTCGGCGAGTTCGCCGTTCCACGCCGACCCCGAGCCGAACGTATAGAGACGAGTGCTGAAGTTCGACGCGAGCAGGCCGATCGCCGTGATGCCGAAGAGGATGCGGGTGACCGCGAGACCGTAGAGGGCCTTCTTGCCGTTGAAGAGCCAGTCCCCCACGAACGCGGAGATCCGGTCGATCGCCGAGAGGACCATCGACCACAGTCCGCCGATCATCGACGAGGCGAAGCTCAGCAGGCGGGTCACGAAAGACCGGGGAGGCGGGGCGGCAGGCGCACCCGAAGGCGCGGGCATGCGCGGCGGCGAAGGCTCGGGGGCAGAGGCGGGTGGAGCGGATGCCGGAGCGGGCGCCGTCACGGTCGACCGCCCGGCAGCATCCTTCTTCCGGTCCCGGTTCGCGGCGCCGTTCGTCTGGGGCGCGGTCTTGGTGGGCGCGCTCACGGCTGGATCCTCTCGAACTGGGCGCGGAAGGTGTTCGCGAAGTTCTCGCGACTCTGCCCTTCCTCTTCTATAGGCAGGCGCCACCCGGTGGTCGAGAACGTGGGGTCGGGGCGCTGCGCGCTCGGATCGTTGCGATCCGCATAGGGCACCACGTTCTGGCGGCTCACGCGGTACTGGACCTTGATGACGGAGTCGGCGCCCCAGATCGCATAGGCCACCTGGGTGGCGTAGGCGGTGGAGAGGTGCTCTTCCGCCATGTACGCGTCGGTCGACGGGTTGTCGCCCTCGAGTTCGTCGAAGGAGCGCACCATCCACTCCTCCCAGCCATCCTCGGCGAAGTCGAGCCCGACGACGGCCTTCTGGTCGTCGTCCAGCTTGTTGTAGGCGTTCATCTGGCCGCTCGCGACCTCGCTCGACTGGATCCCCGCTCGGGGCGGGAAGAGGTTGTAGCGGATCATCGAGAGCTCGACGTCGGTGGCGCTCACCCACCCGGTCTCGATCTCCTCACCGTCCTTCTCGATGACGGCACGCACGTTGAAGTGGTAGTCGCCGTTGATGGGCTCGGGCGCGAAGACGCTCCACGACTGACCGAACATCGGCAGCATGTACCCGGCGAGGACTTCTTGCGTGGGGATCTCGCGGAGCGCCGAGTACGGAGCGATCCACAGGAACGACGCCCCCACGTGCCACAGGGTGAGCAGACACGCGGCGAACGCGATGAGCTTCACCCACCAGGTCGGGCGCGGTCGAGGGGCGGTCGCGGCGACCGCCGCATCCTGCACTTCGCGTGAGGTCTCAGTCATCGTGCCCATCCACATCCTTCTCACCGCTGAAGGTCGGGGCCGCCGCAGCGACGGCCCCGACCTCTCAGCGTTCCTGCACTGCGTTACTCCGTCTGGACGAGCGGCCGTCTGGAACGCGCGACCCTCGTCATCCCGAGTCCGAGCATCAGCAGCAGAGCCGCCAGCGCGATCCACCCGCCCTGGATCTCACCACCGGTGGTGGCGAGGCCCGTGGCCACGACCTGGAACGAGGCCGACACGCTGCCGGAGGTCGCTCCGGTCAGTGTCACGGCGTGGGTTCCGAGGTCGGTGCCGGAGGGGATCGTCCAGGTGAAGGTGACCGTGCCCTGCGCATCGGCGACCTGGGTGCCCAGTGCGATCGGCTCGGACGTCATCACACCGGTGACGGACTCGCCGGGCTGGAACCCGGTGCCGACCGCCGTCTGCTTCTCACCGCGCTCCAGAACCGGGACCTTGATCGTGATGGCGATCGGTCCGGTCGGGTCGGCTGCCGCGTCTGCAGACGCCGAGGCCTCAGCAGTCGCCGAGGCGGATGCCTCGGCAGCAGCCTCAGCGGAGGCATCAGCCGCCGCCGACGCGGACGCCGTGGCCGACGACGAGGCGTTGGCCGCCGCGGCCGCCGACGCGGTCGGATCAGCGTCAGCCGAAGCCGATGCGTCAGCCGCACTCGTCGAGGTCGCGTCGTTCTGCGCCGACGCCTGCGCCGCTGCCGCGGAGGCGGCCGACGCGTTCGCATCCGTCGTGGCCGTGGCCGAGGCATCCGTGGATGCGTCGTCCGTCGCCGCCGCAGACGCGGCCGCATCAGCCGTCACGTCAGCCGCCGCCGAAGCGGAACTCGTCGCATCGGCCAGAGCCGCAGCGACAGCCGCCGCCTGAGCCGCCGCGTTGCTGTCGTCATCAGCCTGAGCCGACGCCGCAGCGGATGCCGAGGCGTTGGTGTCGACCTCAGCCGACGGGTCGGCCGCAGCCGAGGCATCAGCCGTAGCCGCAGCGTCAGCCGTGGTCGCAGCGGATGCCTCGACCTCTGCCTCAGCGGAAGCATCAGCCGCCGCCGTCGCGGACGCCGTGGCCGACGACGAGGCGTTGGCCGCCGCGGCCGCCGACGCGTTCGGATCGGCATCTGCCGCCGCGGACGCGTCAGCCGCACTCGTCGAGGTCGCATCGTTCTGCGCCGCCGCCTGAGCGGCCGCTGCAGCAGACGCGTCCACATCCGTCGTGGCCGTGGTCGACGCGTCCGTGGATGCGTCGTCCGTCGCCGCCGCAGACGCGGCCGCATCAGCCGTCACGTCAGCCGCCGCCGAAGCGGAACTCGTCGCATCGGCCAGAGCCGCAGCGACAGCCGCCGCCTGAGCTGCCGCGTTGCTGTCGTCATCAGCCTGAGCCGACGCCGCAGCGGATGCCGAGGCGTTGGTGTCGACCTCAGCCGACGGGTCGGCCGCAGCCGAGGCATCGGCCGTGGCGACTGCATCGGAAGAGGCGTCGGTCGATGCACTGGCGATCGCCGCCGCGCTCGAGTTCGATGCTGCGCTCGTCGAGGCGTCCGATGTCGCCGAGGCCTCAGCCGCGGTATCCGTCGTCGCGTCGGCCAGCGCCGCAGCCTGAGCCGCTACCGCCGCACCGGCGTTCGCCTCCGAGGTGGCGTCCGCCGTGGCTGCCGTGGACGATGTCGCCGTCGCCGCCGACTCCGCCGCAGCCTCAGCCGTCGGGTCAGCCGCAGCCGATCCCTCTGCCGTGGCATCCGCGAACGCCGCCGCCTGCGCGGCCGCTTCAGCGATCGCGTCGGTCGATGCATCGGCGTTCGCCGACGCGGATGCCGACGCCGCCGCGTTCGTGTTGGCCGCAGCCTCGGACGAGGCATCCGTCGACGAGTCGGCGATGGCCGCCGACTCCGACGACGACGCCGAGTTCGACTCCGCCGCCGTCGATGCATCCGCGTTCACGTCATCCGACGCGTCGGCCTGAGCCGCCGCCTGCGCAGCAACTGCCGCCGAGGCGTTGGCCGTCGACGTGACATCGGTCGTCGCGGCCGACGAGGCATCCGGCGTCGCCGCCGCATCCGCCGCCGAGGTGGCGTCCGAGGTCGCCGCCGCTGAGGCCGCCGACGTCGCGTCTGCGAGGGCCGCGGCCTCAGCCGCCGCCTGCGCCGACGGGTCGCCGTCTGCGGTCGCGTCAGCCGAAGCGGATGCCGATGCAGCCGCGTTGGTGTTGACGTCACCCGGGTCGCCCGCGGTCACCTCGGTGGTGTCCGTGTCGCTGGACGCGCCGGATGTCGCGGTGAGCAGGTAGCCCGCGCCGGGCTCGGCATCAGCCGGAACCGGGTAGTTCTCCGTGAACGCACCGAACTCGTCAGTGGTCGCGATGACCGGGCCTCCGATGTCCGCTCCCCCGCCTGGCGCGGTGAGCTGCAGCGACACGGTGGAGTTCACCGGCCAACCCGTGCCGGTGACGGCGAGGTTGGTGCCTGCCGGAACCGACGAGGCCGCGTCGACGACGACCGGAGCAGCCGTCACCTCGGTCGTGTCGGTGGCTGTCTGCGTGCCCGCGCTCGCGGTGACCGTGTATCCCGTGCCCGCGGGAGTTCCCGCCGGCACCGGATAGTCGATCGCGAAGCCGCCGAGAGCACCGGTCGTCACCGTCTGGGGCGTGCCGATGACCGCACCACCGGGGGCTGTCAGCTGCACGGTGACCTCGGTGTCGGCCGGCCACTCCGCACCGGTGATCGCCAGGTCCGCCCCGGCCTCGACGGTCGCGGCCGCGTCGACGGTCGCCGCTGCGGTCACCTCCGTCGTGTCGGTCGCCGTCTGGGTGCCGACGGTCGCGGTGATCGTGTAGCCCGTGCCCGGCGTCGCCGAGGCGGGAACCGGGTAGTCGAGCGTGAACCCGCCGTCGCCATCGGTCGTGACCGTCTCAGGACCGCCGACGGTCGCTCCGCCCGGAGCGGTCAGCTGCACCGAGACCTCGGTGTTCGCCGGCCAGCCGGTGCCGGTGACGGGAAGGCTCGTGCCCGCCTGCACCCTGTCCGCGGCATCCACCGCTGCCGCGGCGGTCACCTCGGTCGTGTCCTCAGCCGTCTGGCCGCCGACCGTCGCGGTCACGGTGTACCCCGTGCCCGGGGTCGCCGACGCGGGAACCGGGTAGTTCAGCGTGAACCCGCCGTCGCCATCGGTCGTGACCGTCTCGGGACCCCCGACGTCAGCGCCGTCCGGGTCCGTCAGCTGCACCTCGACGACGGTGTTGGCCGGCCAGTTCGCACCGGTGATGGGGAGAGAGGTTCCCGCCTGCACCGTGTCGGCCGCATCCACCGCAGCGGCGGCCGTCACCTCGGTGGTGTCGATCGCCGTCTCGGCGCCAGCTGTCGCGGTGACCGTGTACGCCGTTCCGGGCGTCGCCGATGCGGGCACCGGGTAGGAGAGCGTGAACTCACCGTCGCCGTTCGTCGTGACCGTCTCGGGGCCACCGACGTCCGCGCCTCCGCCCGGAGCCGTCAGCTGCACCGAGATCTCGGTGTTCGCCGGCCAGTTGGAGCCGGAGACCGCGAGATCGGTGCCTGCCTGAACGGTCGGCGCCGCATCGATCGAGGCGACCGGAGCGTTCGTCACCTCGGTGGTGTCCGTCGCCGTCTGCGCGCCCAGCGTCGCGGTGACCGTGTAGCCGGTTCCCGCAGGAGTTCCGGCCGGAACGGGGTAGCCGAGCACGAAGGCACCCGACCCGTCCGTCGTGACGAGCTCGGGGCCGCCGATGTTCGCGCCGCCGCCGGGAGCGGTCAGCTGCACCGAGATCTGTGTGTTCGCGGGCCAGTTGGTGCCCGAGACGCCGAGGTCGGTTCCGTCCTGCACGGCAGGTGCCGCATCGATCGCTGCCGCGGCGGTCACCTCGGTGGTGTCCGTCGCCGTGCTGGTGCCGTCGGTCGCCGTGACGATGTAGCCGGTGCCGGGCACGGTCGAGGCCGGGATGAAGACCGTGCCGGTGAAGTTGCCCGACGCGTCGGTGGTCACCGGCGCTGATTCGTTGACCGGGGTTCCGTCCGGTGCTGCCACCTGGATCGTCACCTGGGTGTTGGCCGGCCAGCCGGAGCCGGTGACCGGAAGATCGGTTCCGGCCTGCACGGTGGTTGCGGCGTCGATAGCCGCGACTGCCGCCGCCGCTGCCTTGACGGTCGACGACGCGAGATCGAGTTCGACCCCTCCGCCCACAGCCGGGAGCAGATCGATGGCGAGCGCCCGCACGGTGAAGCTGTCACCGGGGATGTCTCCCGGCTCGGACTGCTCGTTGATCGTGATGGTCGCGATGCCGGACAGCACGCCCTGCAGCACGGGGTCCAGCGTCGAGAGCACGGGGCCGGTGACCGCTGCGAGGGCCGGCTGGACGAGCGGGATGACGCTGGTCAGCGCGGTGTTCACCAGAGGGCCGGTGGTCGTGGTGACCGCCGTGGTCACAGCGCTCACCACCGGGTTGAGCAGCGCACCGATGTTGAGCCCGGCGAGCGAGATGTCGGTGGTCACCGTCGGAACCGGCGTGGCCGTGCCCGCGAACTGAGCGAGCGAGCCGGCGATCGTGACATCGCCGGAGACCAGGTCGATCCCGGTGAGCGGGTTGGTGAGATCCACCCCGACGGTGAGCGTGACCGCCAGCGAGTC
This sequence comes from Microbacterium sp. LMC-P-041, assembly GCF_030209555.1. Taxonomy (NCBI): domain Bacteria; kingdom Bacillati; phylum Actinomycetota; class Actinomycetes; order Micrococcales; family Microbacteriaceae; genus Microbacterium; species Microbacterium sp. LMC-P-041. The sequence goes on along the minus strand of NZ_JARVRV010000004.1, from coordinate 701,205 downwards.
GAGGGTGGAGTCGAGGATGGTCGCGACCTTGCCGTTGAGGCTGTTCGGGTGCGTTCCGGTCAGAGCAGAGGTGATCCCCTGCTGGATGGCGGCGATCGTCGTCGCAGACAGCACAGGGGTGTTCGCGGGAAGCGAGTTGAGGTCGGCTCCTGCGCCCGTCTCCACGAGGATCTGAGCGAGGTCGACCGAGATCGTCCCGTCGCTCAGGTCGACGAGCACCGAGCCCGTGGTGTTCTCGAGCGGCTCCGTCAGGAGCTCCGTGACGACCGTCGCCCCGACTGTGTCGAGGCCGGCGATAGCGACCGTTCCGCCCGTCGCCTCGAAGGCGGCGACGAGGGGCACATCCGGAATCGCGTTGATCGTGTTGACCACGGTCGTGACGAGCCCGGTGAGCGCTCCGCCGGGACCGGCGAGGTCGCTGACCGGGGTCACCGTGCCCTGGATGGCCGTGCCCAGAGTGGTCGCGAGCCCCGCGACGAGGTTGCTGTGCAGGTCGAGGTCCAGGCCCGCGATGCGGTATTCGGAGCCGGCGACGCCGGCGTTCGACTCCGCCCGCGATGCGAGGGCTCCGATGCCGACCGACGCTTCGTCGAGGACGGCGTCGGTGAGACCGGCGACGCTGAGCTGGTCGAAGAGATCGGTGAGTTCGAGGGTGGCGGGGTTGACGCTTCCGTCGATCGCCCCCGCATCGATCGCACCACCGGAGGTGATCGCGCCGGAGGACGCGATCGACTGGGTCTGCGTGGGTGAGGAGCTGAAGCTCTGCGCGCCCCCCAGATCGCCCAGCTGCAGCAGACCGGGCGACGTGCCGTCGGTCAGCAGCGGCACGTTGAGCGTGCCCACGTCGATGCTGAGCGCCTCGAGCACGTCGAGGTCGAGACCGCCGAGCTCAGGGCCGACCGCGGCCGGGTTGCTCGTCAGCGTGTGCCCGAGTGCGGCGACGTCCAATCCGCCGAGCAGGTCGGCCGGCAACTGGATGATCTGTCCCTGCGCGACCGACGGATCGTTCGGATTCGCGTCATCGAGCGCATTCGCCGCCGTCGGTACCAGTGCACCCGCAAGGATCATCGCGCCGACGGTCACGCCGGCGATGCCTCCCCCGATGGCTCTGCGTCGCCGCAGAGTCTTCCCCTCCAAGAATTCCATTCGCCTCTCCCGTGATGCAGATGTTCCGCGTCACAAGGCCCTCCCCAGGCGTCGACAGGTGCCGACCGAGCGCATGTCCAGACAGTATTGCCGGATCGAGAATGTTAAGTCCAGCGATTGTCCAGTGATCTTTCAGGAAACGTCATCAGGTGAGACATTTCGTCGTCGGCCATTGAGACCTGCCCACAGGTCTGTCGGCGAGGACGCTTTTGCCAGGACGAATAGGAGGGGTGCAGCGCACTCCGCGCAGGCGCGACACGCACTCCGGCCACACGACGAAACCGCCCCGCAGACCGAGGTCTGCGGGGCGGTTCAGTGCGTGAAGCGAGGGCTACAGAGCGAGCCCGTCGCCGAATCGGAAGAGCGGATCAGCGGTGTCGAACGGCACGTCGGGTCGCGAGGCGACGACCGCGGCCATCGACCTCGGCAGGTCGAACGGGAGCCTGCCCTGCGCGCTCGCGACGCCACTCAGCACATCGAGCAGCGCCGCCCCTGAGACACCCCAGTTGACGGTGACGGCCGCCGCACCGGCCACGATCGGTTCGAGAATGGGCGGTCGATCGGCGAGCACATCGACCACGGTCGGCACGGCTCCGGCGATGGCGCCGACATGCGCGAGCACCTCGTCGGAGAACTCGAGCGACCCCGCATGGAAGAAGTTCTCGAAGGTCGTGTCGCGCTGCTCGAACGGCGCCTGGAGACGGAGGATCGCCAGGTCGGCCTCGTCGACGGTCGCCACGACGTCGCCGTACGCGGCTGCGACGGATGGTTCGATCCCCTCGACGTAGAGCTTGATCCCGGGGGCGAAGGGCAGCGAGCCATCGTTCGTCAGCACGGTCACGGAGGCCCGCTGGGCCGCCTCTCCCGCGGCGCGGAACTCCGCGCTGCCGACGATCTCGTCCGCCGCGTCCTCGTCGACGAACGGGTTCTCGAAGAGCCCGAGCTCGAACTTCTCCCGCAGGATCCGTCGCGCCGAGAGGTCGAGCCTCTCCTCCGAGACCGAGCCCTCGGCGACCAGCCCGAGCAGCAGTTCGGGGCAGTCCTCGCCACCGAACTGATCGACACCCGCATCGAGCACCTTGAGCATCCGCTCTCGCGGCGTCAGATGCTCCACGCCCCAGGCGCGGGCAGGGAACGGCTGGCCGAAGATCTCCGCATCGTTGATCAGACCCCAATCGGTGCACACCAGGCCGTCGAAGCCGAATCGCTCGCGCAGCAGCCCGGTGATCACCGACCTGTTGAAGCCGAACCCGACCTCCTCGTACTCGGTGCCGACGGGCATGCCGTAGTACGGCATCATCTGACGCGTGCCGGCGGCCAGTGCATCCTCGAAGGGCTTGAGGTGCAGGTCGAACGCACCCCCGGGATACACCTGCTCCCGCCCGTACGGGAAGTGCGGGTCCTCGCCGTCGAGCTGCGGCCCGCCGCCGGGGAAGTGCTTGGTCATGGTCGAGACCGATCCGGGACCGAACGAGTCGCCCTGGAACCCGCGGATATATGCCGCTCCCAGAATGCCCGTCAATTCGGGGTCCTCTCCGAACGTCGCCGTCTGCCGCGCCCACCTCGGTTCGGTGGCGAGGTCGACCTGCGGGTGAAGGGCGACGCGCAGGCCGACAGCCGTATATTCCTGACGAGCGATATCTGCGAACCGTTCGACCAGCTCGGGGTCACGGGTGGCTGCGAGACCCAGGGTCTCCGGCCACTGCGAGAACGGTCCGGCGAGGATCGACGCCCCGGGATTCTCGCTGAACGAATGCCGCGGGTCGGTCGACAGCGTGACCGGGATGCCGAGCCGGGTCGAGGCCGCCAGCCGCTGCAGCTCGTTCTGCCAGGCGGCTATCTCTCGCCCGGTGGGCGCCGCCCCCAGCAGGTTGAAGTGCGTCATGTTCTTGAGGTCGATGAACTCGCGGGCGCTCGGTGTGCCGAAGATCGGGTTCGCCTCATCGAGGTCTCCGATCGCGATCATCGTGTGGAAGAACAGTCCGGCCTTCTCCTCGACGGTCATCTCGTCGAGGAGGAGCTGCACTCTCTCATCGACCGGCAGGGCCGCGTCGAGCCACGGTCGGGCAGTGGTCACGTCGGTGTCGGTCATGGTCACTTGACTCCCTTGATGCGGTAAACGAGAACGGCGCCGGCGAGTGCGACGAGCGCTCCGAAGAGGTACCAGGTCGTGTAGCCGCCCAGCGGCGTCGCGGCGCCGAGAGCGATGATGCTCGGCGCGATGGCCGGGGCGATCGACTGGGGAAGGGCGTTGGCGATGTTGAGCACGCCGAGGTCCTTCGCCACGTCGTCGGGGTTGGGCAGCACTTCGGTCGCCAGCGCGAGATCGACCGACAGGAACGACCCGGCACCGAGTCCGATGATGGCCTGAGCGACGATGACGACGGCGATCGACGGAGCGATCGCGAGGATCACGAGGCCCACGACCATGATGACGCCGGCGATCGCGACGAACGGCCGGCGCTTGCCGATCTTGTCGGAGAGGAATCCGCCGAGCGGCGCGGAGATAGCCATCGCGGCCATGGAGGCGAGGTTGGCGATCAGGATCGTGCCGACTGCGCCCTGCTCGTCGAGCTGGAACTTGGTCACCAGGTAGAGCGGCAGGAAGGTGGCGATGCCCGCGTAGCCGAACATCACGAAGAACTTCGTGAGCCAGGTCCATCCGAAGTCGGGGTGCTTGCGGGGGTTGAACACGAACGAGCCGAAGAACGTGCCGACCGTGAAGCGCGTGGCGGGCTTCTCGGTGAGACGACGGTCCTTGAGGGTGAGCACGAACACGATGACGAGGATCAGCGCGATGGCACCGGGGACGAAGAAGCGCTCGAAGTCGCCGGGGAGGAAGTTGACGATGAAGCTGCCGGCGAGGATGCCGATGGGGGTCGTGATGCCGATGATGCCCGACACCTTGCCACGGCTCGAGACCGGCACCTGATCGGGCAGGGTCGCGTTGGCCGCCGCGAGCACGGCGTTCATGGATGCCTGCACGAGGCACCACGCGAGAAGAACGACGAGCACCGAGGTCGCGGCGCCGATGATCGCGAAGCCGCCGAGACCGACGATCGCACCGCCGAGGATCCAGGGGCGACGCATGCCCCACCGCGAGGTCGTGCGGTCGGAGAGGCGACCGACGAGGGGATTCGCGACGAGCGCGAAGGCCGCACCGACACCCATCACCAGTCCGAGGCTCGCCTCGGTGTTGGTGGGGTCGAGCCGCTGGATCTTGAAGGCCATCGACACCATCACCGGGGTGAGCAGGGCGAGGTAGACGCCGAAGTTCACGGCGGCGAGTCCGGGGGTGTAGCCACGGGGCGTCTTCAGCGGGGTGGTGCCGGGAACTTTGAAACCGGTCGTTCCTACGGCGGCCGCGGTGGCGGCCGATGACAGCTCTGTCACGGGTGGATCCTTTCGGGCAAGGTGCGCCGGTCATCTGCGACACGACGTGAGGATGACAATACCGGAATATCGACCGATTGGTAAGTGAATGTCTACCGATTGGTAATGAGAGAGAATGAGAGGGAAGGGTGGACGGGATGACGACAGCAGCCACGATGGGCTCGCGCCAGGCGCGCGCCGCGGCCACGCGTCAGCGGATCGTGGACGCGGCCCGAGAGCTCTTCGTCTCGAACGGATACCGTTCGACGTCCCTGCGCGACATCGCCGCCGCGGCATCCGTGAGCCATCCGGGGCTGCTCGGACATTTCGCGTCGAAGGACGACCTGCTCGCCGAGGTCGTCGCCGGTTTCGAGGACGACAACGAACGGGCATTCGACCTGCTCGCTGCGGCATCCGATTCCGGTGAACTGATCTTCGCGGACGTGGCTCGACGCAACGCGCGCACCCCCGGCTACCTCGAGCTCTTCGCCGCGCTCACCGGGGAAGCATCCGCCTCCGGACACCCGGCGCACGAGCGAATGCGCCAGCGGTATGCACGCCTGCACCGCCTCAGCACGGATGTCCTCGAAGATGCGGCGCTGCATGGGACGATCGGCGCCGACCGCGACGTCGCGGACGAGTCCGTGCGTCACAGCGCGGGCTGGGACGGGCTGCAGCTGATCTCTCAGTATCTGCCTGACCGGGTCGACGTCGTGCAGATGCTCGAGGAGCGCGAAGCCCTGTGGGCACTGCCCTACGGGTGGCGGGATGCCGACAGCCCCGACCCTTCTCCGACCGCTGCCGGCCCCCTGCCGCCGGTGTTCGGAGAGCCCGCCGTCGACGACTCCCCGGGATACGAGGTGGGACGGCGCCGCCGCGCGCAGATCCTCGCCGACGCCTCACGCCTGTTCTCCCAGGACGGCTACGGGGACACCAGTCTTCGGGACATCGCTCAGGCTGTCGGCGTCTCGAAGTCCACTCTGCTCCACCACTACCCGTCGAAGGAACTGCTGCTCAGCGCGGTGCTCTCCGAGCGCGACAGCGCGATCCGTGTGCGCAGCGAGTCCACCCATGCCGAGCGAGCCGCCGACGCGCTGCGCGCGATCCCGCTCGGAGCACGGGTGAGCGCACTCGACGAGCCCGGCCTCATCGAGGTCTACGCGGTGCTCTCCTGCGAAGCGGTGCCGGCCATGCACCCTGCGCACGACTACTTCGCCACGCGGTTCTCCCAGGCGATCGACTACTTCACCGAGCTGTTCCGTCTCGCCCGCATCGACGGCGATCTGCCCGAGCACCGCGACCCCGAGCACGAGGCGATCTGGCTGATCGCCCTGTGGGACGGCCTGCAGTACCAGTGGCTCTACGACCGCGGGGCCGTCGACGTCGGCGCCCACCTGCGCGCGCATCTCGAAGACGTGCTGCCGAGCTGAACGGCGCCCTGCGTCAGCCGGCCGCGATGACGGTGAGCACTCCCTCGCCGTAGGCATCCCGCTTCTTGGCGCCGATCCCCGTGATCCCGTCGAGGTCGGCCAGCGAAGCCGGACGATGCTCGGCGAGCGCACGCAGCGTCGCATCGCCGAAGACGATGTACGCCGGGACGCCCTGCTCGCGCGCCGTCTCGGCGCGCCACGCCCGCAGCGACTCGAAGAGCGGGCGGTCGGACTGATCGAGCGCGTCCGCCGCACTCGCCTTGCGTGCCCGCGGCGACGAAGCGGGGCGTCCGATCGTGTCCTTGCGCAACGGCACCGGGGTCTCGCCCTTCAGCACGCCGGCCGACTGCTCGCCCGGAGCGAGCGTGCCGTAGTCGCCCTGCGCCACGATGATCCCCCGTGCGAGCAGCTGGCGGACGACGCTGCGCCAGTCCTGGTCGGAGAGGTCGGCGCCGATTCCATAGGTCGCGAGCTTCTCGTGCCCCTGCTGACGGATGCGCTCGGTCGAGGCTCCGCGGAGGATGTCGATCAGATGCCCGGCTCCGAAGGCCTGATTGCGCTCGCGCTTGAGCCGCACGATCGTCGAGAGCAGCTTCTGTGCCGGGATCAGGCCGTCGAAGGTCTCGGTCTCGTCGAGGCACGTGTCGCAGTTGCCGCACGGCTGCGAGTCCTGCCCGAAGTAGCCGAGAAGGTTCTGGCGGCGGCACTCGACCGTCTCGCACAGCGCGAGCATCGCGTCGAGGTGCTGCCCCAGGCGCATCTTGAACGTGCGATCGCCCGGGCTCTGGTCGATCATGCGGCGCTGCTGCACCACGTCGCCCAGGCCATACGCCATCCAGGCGATCGACGGCTCGCCGTCACGGCCCGCGCGACCGGTCTCCTGGTAGTAGCCCTCGACGGACTTCGGCAGGTCGATGTGAGCGACGAAGCGCACATCGGGCTTGTCGATTCCCATGCCGAAGGCGATCGTCGCGACCATCACGACGCCGTCCTCGCGCAGGAACCGGGACTGGTTCTTCGCCCGCACCTCGGCCGGAAGACCGGCGTGATACGGCAGGGCGTCGAAGCCCTGAGCGGCGAGATAGGTCGCGGTCTGCTCGACGGACTTCCGGCTCAGCGCGTAGACGATGCCGACCGAGCCCTCGGGCTGCGCACGGATGAACGAGACGAGCTGCTTGCGCGGATCGACCTTGGGCACGATCCGATACTGGATGTTGGGCCGGTCGAAGCTGGCCACGTAGTGCTGGGCGGCGTCGAGACGCAGTCGCTCGGTGAGCTCCTTGTGCGTCGCCCGGGTGGCGGTGGCCGTGAGCGCCATGCGCGGTACACCGGGGAACCGCTCGCCCAGATCGCCGAGTGCGAGGTAGTCGGGGCGGAAGTCATGACCCCACTGCGACACGCAGTGCGCCTCGTCGATCGCGATGACGCTGAGCGTGCCGCGCTGCAGCAGGGCGGTCGTCTGCGGCGAGGACAGCCGCTCGGGGGCGACGTAGATGAGGTCGAGTTCGCCGGCGACGTACGCCCGTTCGACCTCGCGCCGCTCTTCGATCGCCTGGGTCGAGTTGAGATAGGCGGCGTTGACGCCGTTGGCCCGGAGCGCGTCGACCTGGTCGTGCATGAGAGCGATGAGCGGACTGATCACGAGCCCGGTGCCCTCACGCACGAGTGCGGGCACCTGATAGGTGACGCTCTTGCCGCCGCCGGTGGGCATGAGCACGACAGCGTCACCGCCCGAGATGACCTGATCGACGATCGCGGCCTGATCGCCGCGGAACTCGTCGTAGCCGAAGACCGTGTGCAGCGCCTCGGCCGCAGTCGCGTATCGGCTGGGGGCCGCCTGTCGCGCGGCCGTCGCCGTCACCCCGGGAGCAGACGAGCGTGCGGATGACCGCGCGGACGCCGATCCGACCGGTGTCACGGGGCCCTGGCCCCAGTCGAGCGGCGGCTCGTACCCGGCGCCCTGCGGCTCCCAGTCCATCGGCTCGGGCGGCTCGGAGGGCTCCCACCCTGCGCCGTCCCACGGCTCGTCGGCGTAGGGCAGATCCTCGTACGGGTCACGGGGAGTCTGCGGCATCCCTCCAGCGTAACGACCCCCGCCGACGTCGGCCGCGCCTGTGGACGCTCAGCGGGCGTAGGTTTGTGGCAGACGCCCGAAGGAGCCCCGATGACCGACATCACCGTCACCCGCAACGACGACGCCTCCCGCTACGAGATCCACTCGGATGAGACGCTCGCGGGCTTCGCCGAGTTCGAGCTGCGTCCGGGCGCGATCCGCTTCATCCACACCGAGATCGACCCCGCGTTCCAGGGTCAGGGACTCGCGGGGATCCTCGCTGAGCGCGCCCTGACGGATGCCGCGGCATCCCGCGACGCGATCGTGCCGCTCTGCCCGTACATCGCGAAGTACCTGACGACGCATGAGATCCCGGGCGCCGAGATCCGCTGGCCCAAGCGGCCCGGCGCTGCTCCGACGGAGGCGTGATGATCGGCGAACGACGCATCGTGCTCGAGCCACGCGAGGTGCCGCTCGGCGGGGTGCGCGGGATGAACGTGCTGCGCGTGCTGCCGCATCGCAACCTCCCGACCATCGGGGCGTGGTGCTTCCTCGACCGGTTCGGCCCCGCCGACACCAGGATGCGGGTCGAACCGCATCCGCACATCGGTCTGCAGACCGTGACCTGGCCGCTGGTCGGAGAGATCCGTCACCGGGACTCGGTCGGCAGCGACGCCGACCTCCGCAGGGGCCAGCTGAACCTCATGACCGCCGGCAACGGCATCTCGCATTCGGAGTACTCGATCGGCGATGATCCGATCCCCCTCGACGCCCTGCAGTTCTGGGTGGTGCTGCCCGAGAGCGCACGGCACGGCGCTGCCGGTTTCGAACGGCACACCGAGCTGCCACAGCTGCCGCTCCCTGCCGACGAGGGTCAGGATGCCACCGCCACCGTCGTCCTCGGCGAGTTCGCCGGCACCTCATCGCCCGCCACCGTGCACACCCCGATCGTCGGCGCGGAGATCCGGATCCCCGCGGGCGCTCGTCTGCACCTGCCCTTGCGTTCGGGATGGGAGCATGGCCTCATGCTCGTCGAGGGTGATGCCGTCGTCGCCACGCACGGGATGTCGTCGAACGACATGCTGTACCTCGGCGACTCGAGGGACTCGGTCGAGGTGTCCAGCGCACAGGGAGCGCTGCTGTTCCTCATCGGCGGCGAGCCCTTCGAGGACGAGATCGTCATGTGGTGGAACTTCGCCGGACGCACGCACGAGGAGATCGTCGAGGCTCGCACCGAATGGGAGGCGGCCTCCGCGCGGTTCGGTGTCGTCGAAGGGCACGACGTCCGCATCCCCGCTCCGCCTCTTCCCGACGTGCGGCTGATGCCGCGCGGCCGCAAGATCTGACGGCTCTGACTGCGACACCGCGCCCCGCGCGCGACGCGACGCGGCCTCGACGCGGCCCCGACGATGCGGCGACCGCACGCGACGGCGCCCCGCGCTCCGAAGAGCACGGGGCGCCGGCGCTGATCGCTACTGCGCGTCGACCGTCACGATCGTGCGCACGGCGGACTCGCCGTACTGCACGAGGCCGAGGTACCGGGTGCCGGCGGTGAGGCCGGTCCAGCTCAGCTCGTAGCTCGTCGCCTGGCCGCGGACGGCCTCGATCGGGTTCGGGGTCGCGGTGAACGCCCCTTCGCCCTCGGGCTGCACGTTGGCGTAGGTCATGTCCCACGTCATCGGGGCCGAGGTCGAGTAGACGTTCGCGACCACCAGGTAGGTGCCCGCCGTCGGAGCCGGGAGTGTGACCTGCTCATCCGCCGAACCGGTCGCCGACTGCCAGCGCTCGTAGTAGCGCAGGTCGTCGGCGCTCACGACCCGGTAGACGGTCAGGTCGAGGTCGCTGCCCGCGTCATCCGACGAGTCGAGGTCGAAGCGCGAGAGCGTCGTGCCCTCCGGCACGTCGACGATCCACGACACGTCCTTGTTCTCGTCGCCCGACGCCTCATCGCCCGAGTGTCCGACGACACGGCCGTCGGGGTCCTCCAGCAGGGTGAACGGCGTGAGTCCCGAGAGCCCGAGCGCCAGAGCACCGTCGACGCCGGGGGTGATCTCGACCGTGGTCGCCCCCTCGACCCCGGTGCCCTCGACCTCGGCCGGCGCGTCGGCCGTCACGGGGAAGACCGCGATCGGCGAGCGCACCGAGTTGCTCTTGCTCGTCCAGGTGAGCGACCCGGTCGCCCACTGCTCGACGGGAGCGCTCTGGTTGTCGAACGTGACCGTGTAGGTCGCGGTCTGGCCGGGCTTGGTGAACTTCAGCGTCGAGGGCTCGACGGTCACGTCGACGCCGGGCAGATCGACGGATGCCGTGAACGTGCCCTTCTCGGTCGCCGTGACCGTGCGGGTGACGCTCTGCGCGCTCGCGAGCGATCCGATCGAGAACGATGCGATGTTCAGGTCGCTGCCGTCGATCGGCTCGACGCCGTCGAACTCCGCCAGACCCTTGCCCTCGAGGAACGCGGCCCAGTCGGGCACGTCGTTCAGGTAGAGCAGGCCCGGGTTGAAGTAGCGCTTCGGGTCGACCTGGCCCGCACCCTGCTGGAACGGGTCCTTGTTGGCCGAGCCGTCGGGGTTCACCGTGTCGTAGGCGGTCGTCATCATGGCCGACTTGACCTCAGCCGGCTTCGCGTTGGGACGCTCGCCGAGATACAGCGCCGCGAGACCGGCGATGTGCGGTGACGCCATCGACGTGCCCGACAGGATGCCGAAGGTCGGCGCCTCTCCGGGCCCGTTCTGCGTGGCCGCGAGGATCGCGACGCCGGGGGCTGCGATGTCGGGCTTCATGATGTCGCTGCCGTCGGCGAGCATCGGGCCACGGCTCGAGAAGCCGGCGATCTGCGGCACCGGGGTCACGACACCGGTCGTGTTCTCGCCGACGAGCGTGATCGGGCGATCGGCGCCGCCCTGCACATAGGCGAGCACGGCTGCGCGATGCACGGACGAGAGGTGCACGGTGGGCACCGCGTGGAAGTCGTTGTCGAGCGAGTCCGCACCACCGGGCACGTTCACGAGCACGACGCCCATGCCACCGGCATCCTTCACGACCTGCGACTTCTCGGCGCGGGCGTTGCCCCCGCGGTCGCAGACCACGATGTGACCCGTGACCTTCGCCGCATCCAGCGTGCCCGGAAGGCACAGCGCGGCATCGGCGGCAGCCTGTCCGGCAGCCGGCGCGTCACCCGCGTAGATCGACGGCCCGGTGACGGTCGTGCCGAACGGCACGCTCACCGATGCGCCGGCCTGGGCGAAGCCGTCGAACTGCACGGTGCCCTCCCACGTCGGGATCGTCGATGCCGCGACCGTGGTGTACCAGGGGGAGGCGTGGTCGGCGGTGACGGAGTCGGGACCGTCGTTGCCGGCGCTCGTGGCGACGAAGACGCCGGCTGCCGCCGCGTTGAAGAACGCGATGTCCTCGGGGGCGAGCACGGTGGATGCCGCTCCGCCGCCGATCGAGTAGTTGATCACGTCGACGCCGTCGGCGACCGCCTGGTCGATGGCGGCGATCAGGTCGCTGCCCGCGCAGATGTCATCGGTGGTGACGGCCTCATCGGGCCCGACGTAGCAGGCCTTGTAGGCGGCGACCTTGGCTCCGGGGGCGACCCCCGAGATCTTGCCGAAGTCGACGTCCTCGATCGAGGCCTTCACGCCGAAGTTGCCGGCCGCCGTGCTCGCGGTGTGCGAACCGTGGCCGTCGCCGTCGCGCGGCGAGAGGTAGTCGTACTGGAAGTCGAATCCGGCCGCCTCGGCGCCGGTGTAGAAGTACTGGGCTCCGATGAGCTTCGACGAGTAGTCGCCCTTGTCCCACTCCTGAGCCTCGACCATCGTGCTCTGGAACTGGCCGCCGTCGGACTTGTCGAAGTAGACGAAGGTGCCGTCGGTGTACGGCTGACCGCCCTTGTGGCGCTTGTCGTTCTTCGGCTGCTTCTTGAGCTTCTTGCCCTCGAAGGAGGGGTGCTCGGGAGCGATGCCCGTGTCGATGACACCCACGACCACGCCCTCGCCGGCCTTGTCGACGCCGCCGGTCTGCTGCCAGACGCCGCCACGCCCCTTCTTGTCATCGCCGAGACCGAGGAAGTCCGTCGAGGTCTGCGCGTCGGGGTGACGGATGAAGTCGGGGTAGACGTCGTACACGTCCTTCGACGCACGCAGCTTGTCGACCTGCGCGCCCGTGAGCTCGGCGCTGAAGCCGTTGAGCACGACCTGGTAGCTGATCTCGGGAGTGACTCCCGCCTCCTGCGCGACCGTCTGCTGCTCGGCCTCGAGGTGCTGCACGTAGCGCTGCGAATCCTGCGACTGCGTCTCGAGCTGCTCGCCTTCGGCGGGCTTGGTGGCCTTGAGCCCGTTGACGTCGCCGGTGTAGCTCGCGAGCGGATCGGACTTCAGCACGACGATGTAGTGACCGGGCGTGCCGTCGACCGGAGTGGGGTTTGTCACCTCCTCCGTGCCTGCGTAGCCTGCGGTTGCCGTCGATGCGATGAACAGCGTTGCCAGGGTGGTGGCCGCTGCCATCCGGAGGGGTGTTCGACCCATGTGCTTCTCCCGATGATCACGGTGCGACTGCGGTGCCGCACCGCCGTTCAAGCTACGCCCGGCTTCCGTCCACACACCAGGGTCGGGGATTATTCCTGGACGAACGGCCAGCCGTGTCGACAATGGTCGACAGTAGGCTGGAGGGGTGGCCCCCTCCCCCGTTCTGACGACCCGCGTGCTGCTGGTCTGCGCCGCGATCGGCGTCGCCACGGGCATCCTCGGGGGGATCGCGGGGCTCATCACGCCGGTCGTCATCGTGGGCGCTCCGTATCTCTACGGACTCGTGCTCGGCTCGCACGTGCTGCCGGGGATCATCGCTCAGGAGGTGCTGCGCCGCCCCTTCGTGGCCCTCGTCACGCACGTGTTCGCCGCCCTCATCTCGAGCGCGTTCAACCCGGCCTGGACGCTGCGCTTCATCGGCACCGCGCTGCTGTTCGGGGCGATCCAGGAGGGCATCGCCGCGCTCACCCGCTACCGCTCCTGGGGCCCTTGGCGCTTCTTCATCTCCGCAGCGATCATCGGGGTCATCGTGGCCGTCGTGGTGTTCTTCGCCGTCGACCTCGCGACCTTCCCGCTGTGGGCGGAGATCTCCTACCTCGTGATCGCGGTGCTCGGTCCGATCGCGTGGACCGCAGCAGGACTCGCGATCGGATCTTCTCTCAGCCGCGCAGGCGTCGCTCGGCGCTGATCACGGCGTCCGACCCTTCCGAGCCGTCCGGCCTGTGCAGATCAGGTAAGGCTCAGCTAAGTTAGAACGGTACCGATCCGCTGAAACCGGGGTTATGCCGTGCGCTCATCTGCGCCTCTCCTCCGCGTGCGTGACCTCTCGATCACCCACGCCGATGCTGTGCACCCCTCGCCGCGGGACGTCACCTTCGACATCGATGCCGGCGAGGTGGTGCTGCTGCTCGGCCCTTCGGGTTCGGGCAAGTCGACGCTCACGCTCGCGCTCAACGGGCTGATCCCGCACGCCGTGCCCGCGACCATGACGGGATCGGTCGAGGCCGGCGGAGTCAGCACGGCGGATGCCGACACCGCATCGCTGAGCACCCACGTCGCGATGGTCTTCCAGGACCCGGACGCCCAGATCGTCACCGGCACGGTCTACGACGAGGTCGCCTTCGGCCCCGAGAACCTGCTGCTGTCGCTCGACGAGGTGCGCACGAGGACCGAAGACGCACTGCGCCGTGTCGGCCTGTGGGAGCGGCGCGATGAGAACCCCGATCGCCTGTCCGGCGGCGGGCGTCAGCGTCTCGCGATCGCGTGCGCGCTGGCGATGGGGTCGCCCCTGATCGTGCTCGATGAACCGACCGCGAACCTCGATCCGCAGGGCATCGACGACGTCTACGCCGCACTGACCGACGTCATCGCAGCGGGCGACCGCGGCATCCTGCTCGTCGAGCACAATCTCGACGCCGCGATGGGGTTCCTGACCCGCACGATCGTGCTCGACCGCGCAGGGCGGGTCGTCTTCGACGGGCCACCGGCCCGGATCATCCGGGAGCACGCGGCGGAGCTCGTCGAGATGGGTGTCTGGCTGCCTGCGGCGACACTCGCGGCGCTGCGGATGCGGGATGCCGGAACACTGCATCTCGACGACCTTCCATTGACACCCGAGGAGCTCGCCGCGGCACTGGCGGCGGCATCCGCCACTCCTGACCCGTCCGGTGTGCAGGACCACGGCACGGATGCAGGACCGGATACCGCTGTCTCCTCCGGCATCCGTGCGTCGGTCCTGCAGACGCACGAAGGAATGACGGATGCGGCAGACCGTGCAGCCACTCCGATCGTCCGCGCCCGCGGGCTGACGGTTCGTCGTCACCGCACGGAGATCCTGCACGGCATCGACCTCGACATCGAGGCGGGAACCCTGACGGCGATCGTCGGGACCAACGGCGCCGGAAAGACCACCCTTCTGCAGGCGCTCGCCGGTGTCGTCCCGCCGCCCCGGCGGCAGGTCACGGTCGACGGCATGGACCCCGGGTCGGCCTCGCCGCGCGAGCTCTCGAGCCGCATCGGGTTCGTGTTCCAGAACCCGGAGCACCAGTTCATCGCGCACACCGTGTTCGACGAGCTCGCGCACGGACTTCGGCTGCGGCACACCTCGGATGCCGAGACGCGCGAGCGCGTCGACGCCATGCTGATGCGCTTCGGCCTCGAGGCGAAGGCCGATGTGCATCCGTTCCTGCTCTCGGGCGGCGAGAAGCGCCGCCTCTCGGTCGGCACGGCCCTGATCACCCGCCCGCGGGTGCTCGCCCTCGACGAACCGACCTTCGGCCAGGATCGTGCACGGGCGTCCGAGCTCCTCACTCTGCTGCACGACCTGCGTGACGAGGGGACGACGATCGTCATCGTGACCCATGACCTGCAGCTCGTCGCCGAGCACACGTCGCACACGGTGATCCTGAAAGACGGTCGCGTGCACGCTGCCGACCGCACCGACGCGCTCTTCGCCGACGAGACGCCGTTCGTCGAGGCGGGGCTCCGCCTTCCGGCGCTGCAGCGCGTGCTCGCCGCAGCGGGACGGGCGATCGCATGACCGCCCACGCCTTCGACCCGTATGCCGCGATGTCGGCATCGTCTCGGCGCCAGTTCCTGTATGCGCTCAATCCGCTGGCGAAGGTCGCGGGAGTCGCCCCGGCCATGGTGCTGCTGATCTTCGTGCGCGACCTCGCCACGCCCGCCGCCTTCCTGGCACTGTCGCTCGCGCTGATCTTCCTCGGATCGCGGGTGACCTGGCGCATCGCCGCGGTGCTGTTCCTCGCACTCCCGATCGGCATGATCGCCATCGGGCTCGGGTTCTCGCTGTGGGTCGACGCCGAGATCGTGCGCGACACCGCTGCCGTGGTGCAGCTCGGCGACTGGACGCTGCGCGAGGGCGCCCTCGCGATCGGCTTCGCCACGGCTCTGCGGCTCGGCGCGATCGTCTCCCTCGCACTCATCGGCGGCCTGACCACGACCGGCCCCGACCTCGTGCGCGCCAGCGTGCAGCAGCTGCGGGTGCCCTACCGCATCGGCTACACGGCCCTGGCCGCGTTCCGCTTCGTGCCGCGCTTCGGGCACGAGCTCGCGGTGATCAGAGCCGCGCATCGCGTGCGAGGGCACCACGGGGGCAGCAGTCCCTTCGCGCGCATCGCTCGCGGCTGGGGATACATCGTTCCGCTGCTCGCGGGTGCGATCCGCCACGCCGAGCGCGTGGCCCTGGCCATGGACTCGCGGGCCTTCGGCGCGCACTCGACGCGCACCGAGAGGCACCTCGTGCCATTCCGCATCCGAGACACCGTCTTCATCGTCGCCTCGATCGCCGCATCCGCCGCGATCTTCATGCTCTTCTTCCCCTGGCAGCTGCCCTGAAAGGCGCCCGCATGGCATACAGCAGACTGGTCAAGCCCGAGACCGCCGAACTCCTCCATCTCAGCGTGCTGCGCACCGAGCGCCTCTCCGAGCACTGGATGAGGGTCACGCTCGGAGGCGGTGAGATCGAGAAGTTCCGCCCGATGGGCTTCGACCAGTGGTTCCGCCTGTTCCTGCCGATCGGCGGCGATGCGGGGCTCGACCGCGTTCCCGCGAAGGCGAACAAGATGTTCGGATACCTCAGGTTCCTGCGGATCCCCGACGGCGAGCGCCCGGTCATGCGCAACTACAGCGTGCGCGCGTACCGGGCGGCCACCGCCGAGTCGGGCGCCGAGATCGACGTCGACTTCGTGCTGCACGGGTCTGCGGCCGACGGCACGGCCGGCCCCGCGTCACGCTGGGCGGAGACCTGCGAACCCGGCGAGCACGTGCTCATCATCGACGAGGGCCTCACGTTCAACCCGCAGCGCGGAACGGATCGCGTGGTGCTGGTCGGCGATGAGACGGCGCTCCCCGCGATCGCCTCGATCTGCGCGTCACTGCCTGCGGACGCGACGGGAACGGCGATCATCGAGGTGCCGTCCGAGGCCGACGCTCTGGATTTCCCGCACCCCGCCGGCGTCGAGATCATCTGGCTCGCGCGGCCGCACGAGTTCGACCCCGGGTCGTTCGCCCTCGCCCGGCTGCGCGAGCTGACACTGCCGGCAGCGCCGTTCCACGCGTACGCCGCGGGCGAGCAGTCGCTGGCCTCGGGTGCACGCAAGCATCTCGTCGGCGAGCGCGGTGTCGACAAGAACGACGTGAGCTTCTGCGGCTACTGGAAGATCGGCGCGGCCTCGCCCACCTCGAAGGCGGCCCGCGAGGCTGCGGCGGAGCCCCTCGCATGAACGGCGCGGATGCTGTGAACGGTGCGGGGTCGGAAACGCACCGCGAATCGGGCTCCGAGGTGCAGAATCGACCCCGCACCGGCGGCGGACGCTCGCGATTCCGCATCCCGACGGCGATCCTGCTGACGTGCGCGGCACTCGGAGTCGCCGGTGGCGCGCTCCTCGCCCCGGCGAACTGGATCTCGACGATCCTCTTCCCCGGCCTGCCCTTCGTGAGCGTGGCGCTGGCCGGCCTCTGGCTGCTCCCCTCGGTGATCGCCCTCCGCCTGCTGCGGCGCCCACTCGTCGGCCTGCTGGTGGGCCTGCTGGCCGGGCTCGTGATCGTGCCGTTCTCGGGCTACGGCTTCAGCAGCGTGGCCACCAACCTCTGGTGGGCGGCGTTCACCGAGCTGCCGTTCCTGTTCGTCCTCTGGCGCTACTGGGGAACCTGGCTGCACTACCTCGGGGCACTGATCGTCGGCATCGTCTACCCGATCCTCGCCTGGGCCTCGTTCGATCTCGGCAGCTTCGGGCTTCCCCTCCAGATCACCTTCTTCGCCGTGACCCTCGGCAGCTGCCTCGGCGCCACCGCACTCGGCATCCTCATCGCCGATCGGCTGCGCAAGGCCGGCGTCGGTGGCCGGCTGCCCCGCTGACCCGCGCTGGCTCGTGTCCGCCTGCGCGCCTGCAGGCCCGTTTCCTGCGGTCAGCCGTGCCATCGACAGGAGAAGGGCCCCGGATGCCGGCATCCGGGGCCCTTCTCTGAGAGGTTCGTCAGCGCTTGCCGACGATCTGGCGGCCGACGAGGTCGCGCATGATCTCGTTCGTGCCGCCGTAGATGCGGTGCACGCGGGCGTCGGTGAAGGCGCGGGCGATCGGGTACTCCATGATGTAGCCGTAGCCGCCGTGCAGCTGCACACCCGTGTCGAGCACCTCCCACTCGCGCTCGGTCGCCCAGAACTTGACCTTCGCAGCGTCCTCGGCGGTGAGGGTGCTGTTCTTGTAGGCGAGCAGCGCACGGTCGATGTACGCCCACATCGCGTCGGTGGTCGCCGCCATGTCGGCGAGCCGGAAGCGGGTGTTCTGGAAGTCGGCGATGCGCTCACCGAACGCCTCACGGTCCTTCGTGTAGGCGACGGTCCAGTCGAGGGCGGCCTGGGCGGCAGCGGCCGCGGCCACGCCGATCGACAGCCGCTCGAGCGGCAGGTTCAGCATCAGTTGGATGAAGCCCTGCCCCTCCTTGCCGCTGATGAGGTTCTCGTCGGGGATGAACACGTCGGTGAAGCTGAGCTCGGCCGTGTCCCAGCCGTGGAAGCCCATCTTGCTGAGCTTCTTGCCCTGATCGAAGCCCTCCATGCCCTTCTCGACGAGCAGCAGGCTGAACGCGTCGGGACGGTTGCCCTCACCGGTCTTGACGAAGGTCACCACGACGTCGGCCGTCGAGCCCGACGAGATGAACGTCTTGGCGCCGTTGAGGATGTAGCCCCCGTCGACCTTCTTCGCGTTGGTCTTGATGCCGCGCAGGTCCGAGCCCGCGCCGGGGTCGGTCATGGCGAGCGCACCGAGCACCTCGCCCGTGGCCATGCGGGGCAGCCACTTCTCCTTCTGCTCCTGCGTGCCCATGTGCACGAGGTAGGGCACGGCGAGGTCGTCCTGGATGCCGAAGGCACCGGCGAGCGACCCTGCTCCGGAAGCGATGACCTCCTCCATGACGATGGTGCGGAAGCGGTAGTCCTGCAGCATGCCGGCACCGCCGAACTCCTCGGGGACGGACAGTCCGATCAGACCGGCCTCGCCTGCGGCCAGCATCGTCGCCCGGTCGATCTCACCCGCGGCATCCCACCGCTCGATGGCCTCGTTGTTCACGTGGCGCTTGACGAAGTCCTTGACGAGGTCGCGGAAGGCCTCGTGATCCTCTTCGTAGATGTCGCGTTCCATTGCGTCCTCCCGAACGTTCGTGCGTCATTGCTCCGGCGATTCTATGCCGGGTCGCCGACACACGACAGCTCGTTGTGAGAATGCATCCCACAATCCGTGAGACTCGGTACCGCGATTGTCGGATGCCGCAATGCGGTCGCACACGCGCCGCTGTCACTGCACTCAGTGGGCGTAATCAGGGGCCGCGGGGAGCCCGAAGAACTCCTCCAGCGTGTGATACCCGCCGTGGTGATACGCCGCCGCGAGCTCGCGTCCGAGATATCGCAGGTGCCAGGGCTCGGGCTTGTATCCGGTGATGCCGGAGCCGACCTGCTCGTAGCGCACGATGAAGCCGTACTCCCAGGCGTTCGCCGCGATCCACTCCCCCTGCACCGTCGCGCCGAACGACTCGATGGCTCCGCACGACGAATCGCACGCCACGAGATCGAGCGCCAGCCCCGTCTGATGCTCGCTGTGACCGGCACGCGCCGACGAGGCGTCCGCTCCCGCCTGCCCGCTGTTGCGCACATGCGAGGCGTGGGTCACGACCTGCAGCTCATACGATCGGTAGCCATTGTTCGCTCCGATGCGCCCCGCGCCCTCGGCGGCCGCCGCATCCGCCATCTCTCCGACCGCCGCGGCGACGTCCGTCCGCGCCTGACCGGAGCGGGTGGTCATCTGCAGCGGAAGGTCGGCGAGCGCCGACGGCGCGAAGGAGACCGGAGCGAGCGGACGCGCCTTGTTGACGACGACCCAGACGTGAGCCGGGTCGTCGAGCGCGATGCAGGGTGCGTTGCCCGCCACGACAGCGGAACGGAAGCCCTCGCCACCCCCGAAGCCGGCGATGATCGCCGCATCGTCGGCGACGGCTATCGCCTCGAGCACGCTCGGCTCCGAACACGGATCGGCAGCGGTGGTCGCACCGACCTCGACCGCCGGCACCTCCTGCACGACGGACGGCTGCGGCATCGCCAGCTCGTCGGTCGTCTCGGCCACCGGCGCACCGGCCAGCGACAGCAGGACGCCGATCGCCGTCGCCGCGAGACCGATGGGCAGTGCGGGTCCGCGGATCGGGGAGCGCGGCGCCGCATGCTGAGGCTGCGGCGGGAAGAACATGCTTCCATTGTCCCTCATGTCCATTCGAACAGAATTCACACGCTCGGTTGACGGAGTATCGTCTTTATGTTCGAATGGATGACATGCGGTGGCAAGGACAGAAACTCGGTGACGTCGACGCCGCTGCGCTGCCCGGCCTCGAAGATCGCTCCAGCGTGCTCCGCACGGTGACCACGCCGGAGTTCGCAGGCATGACGTTCCATGAGGTGCTGTCGAAGTCGGCCCTCAACCATGTGCCCGGCGCATCTCGCATGCCGTTCGCCTGGACCATCAATCCATACCGCGGGTGCAGCCATGCCTGCGTCTACTGCTTCGCCCGAGGAACGCACGAGTATCTCGATCTCGACGGCGGATCGGACTTCGATTCGCAGATCGTCGTGAAGGTCAACGTCGTCGAGGTGCTGCAGAAGGAGCTGCGTCGCGGCAGCTGGGAGCACGAGACGGTCGCTCTGGGCACGAACACCGATCCGTATCAGCGCGCCGAGGGTCGGTACAAGCTGATGCCGGGGATCATCGATGCCCTCGCGACGTCGGGCACACCGATGTCGATCCTCACCAAAGGCACCCTGATCAGGCGCGACATCCCGCTGCTGGTGCGGGCGGCGCAGCGCGTTCCCGTCGACATCCAGATGTCCATCGCGATGTACGACGACGATCTGCAGAAGGCGATCGAACCCGGGACTCCGACGACCCAGGCACGGCTCGACACGGTACGCGCACTGCGGGATGCCGGCTTCCGCGTCACCGTCTTCCTGATGCCGATCATGCCCCACATGACCGACTCGGTCGAGGCGATCGACACCGCCCTGCGGCGCATCAAGGAGGCCGGAGCGAGCCGCGTGATCTACGGCGCCCTGCACCTGCGCGCCGGAGTGAAGCCCTGGTTCATGCAGTGGCTCGAGGGTTTCCGCCCCGACCTCGTGTCGTCGTATCGCGGGTTGTACCCCGGAGTCTCCGCCGAGGCGCCGAAGGGCTACCGCCAATGGCTCGCGAAGCGAGCACGGCCGCTGATCAGACTGCACGGACTCGATGGGCAGCACGAGGACGACTACCCCGTGCGCGGCATCCGGGCTTCTGCACCGCACGGGAGGCCGGCGCCCGCATTCACGCCAGCGCCCGCCCCCGCACAGCCGATGCTGTTCTGAACGCCGGTCCGGTGGAGCGTCGGAGGTCGGGAAGCCACCCCCGGGGCGCGTAGGCTCGAGCGTTATGGCTACCGGCTCCACGATGCACACGTTCGACGTCCAGTTGGCCGACATGGATCGCGGTGTCTACGACGACTACTCGCTGCGCGTGGCGCGGCATCCGTCCGAGACCGACGCCTACATGCTGACCCGCGTGCTCGCCTATGGACTCGAGTTCACCGAGGGCATCGCATTCGGCGGCGGCATCTCGCAGACCGATGAGCCCGCCGTGCTGGTGCGCGACCTCACCGGGAAGACGACGGCGTGGATCGAAGTCGGCGCCCCCGATGCAGAGCGCCTCCACTACGGCAGCCGCCTCGCCGAGCGCACCGTCGTCTATACGCACCGCGACCCCGCGAAGGTCATGGCGCCGTGGGCCGACAAGCGCATCCACCGCTCCGAGGACCTCCGGGTCTACAGCTTCGATCCCGGCTTCATCGACTCCGCGGCACCGCTCATCGCACGCCGCAACACGATGACGCTCACCGTGACCGAGCAGGTGCTCTACCTCGACCTCAACGGCACGACACTGACCACGGCCATCCACGAGCACGAGCTCGGCTGAGCCGCCGCTCGGAAGGAGATCACGCGCTCCGTAGGAGCGATCCGACGCGTCAGTCCTTCGGAGTGAGAGATCTCCTTCGCAGGACGCGCACCCGACCGCACCGCGCATCCCTGTGCCGCAGATCGGCCGAGCAAACGACGAAGGCCCCGCCGCCGCGAATGCGGGAGCGAGGCCTTCGAACGTGACGGATCAGGCCGTGAGGTCGGCGGCGGTCGGCACGCGACCGGCGATCTCCTCGATCAGGTCGTCGTCGATGCGCGCGTTCTCGAATGGCGCGTCGATCTCCGCACGCTCCAGCAGCTCGGTCATGCGACGCTGGCGCTGACGCGTGATGAGCGTGACGACGCGTCCCGAGCGACCGGCGCGGCCGGTGCGGCCTGAACGGTGCAGGTACGTCTTGTACTCGTCAGGAGCGTCGGCCTGCACGACCAGGTCGATGTCGTCGACGTGGATTCCGCGGGCGGCGACGTCGGTGGCGACGAGCACGTTCACGCGACCCGACGTCAGGCGCTCCAGGTTGCGCGTGCGCTTGGCCTGGTTGAGGTCACCGTGCAGCGAGACCGCGGGGATGCCGGCGTCGTCGAACTGCTCGGCGAGCATGTCGGCGTAGGCGCGGGTGCGGGCGAAGACCAGGGTCTTGCCGTCGCGGTCGACGAGCGAGGTGAGGATCTCGGCCTTGTCGCGGTGCTCGATCACGAGCACACGGTGCTCGATGGTGCTCGAGTCCTGATCTTCACCGGCGACCTCGTAGACGGCCGGGTCGACGAGGAACTCGTCGACGAGTGCCGCGACCTCACGGTCGAGCGTGGCCGAGAAGAGGAGCTTCTGGCTGCCGTCGGCCGTGTGACGCAGGATGCGCTGCACGGGCTCGACGAATCCGAGCTCGCACATGTGGTCGGCCTCGTCGAGCACCGCGATGCGGCAGTCGGAGAGGTCGAGCTTGCCCTGGTTGATGAGGTCCTCGACACGACCGGGGGTGCCGATGACGATGTCGACGCCCTTCTTCAGCGCACCCACCTGACGGCCCTGCGGGACGCCACCGTAGATCTGCGTGGTGAACAGGCCGACGCTGCGGGCGATCGGCTGGATGGTCCGGTCGATCTGCAGTGCGAGCTCGCGCGTGGGAGCGAGGATGATCGCGCGCGGCGAGCGGCCGAACTCACGGCGCTTGCCCGCCTGCGACTGCAGCACGCGCTCGACGAGCGGTGCGCCGAAGGCGATGGTCTTGCCTGAGCCGGTGCGGCCACGGGCGAGGACGTCGCGCCCCTCGAGCACGGCCGGGATGCTGGCCGCCTGGATGGGGAACGGAGTCGCCGCTCCCATGCCGACGAGGGTCTCGACGATGTTGGATCCGAGACCCAGGTCGCCGAAGGTCACACCGTCGACCTCGACCGCCGCGACGGACTTGGCCTCGAGGCGCTCGTGCACGACGTCGTCCGTCGGCTCGAACTTCTTGGCGGGTGCCGCGCTCGATGTGGCGTTCCAGTCGTTACGGCTGGGTCGCTCATTGCGCGACGGCCGCCCGCGGGTGTCTGACGTCAGCGGGCGGGGACGATCGGTGCGGTACGCGCCACCGGTCGAGGGACGCGAACGCTCGTCACGCCCACCCTCGATCGACCGCTGCGTGCGGTCGCGGTCGAAGGCACGGCGTGCGCGGTCGGCGTCGTAGGAACGCTCGGCGCCGCGGTCATCGCGACGCGGGCCCGCGCCACGGTCGTCACGACGCGGGCGGTCGTCACGGTCGAAGCGGGGACGCTCGGATTCCGCGCGGTCGAAGCGCGGACGCTCGGTGCGGTCGCCCGAACGCGGCGAGCGGTCGTCGCGGTTGAAGCGCGGACGCTCGGATGCGCCGCGGTCGTCGCGCTGCGGGCGCTCGTCACGGGAGAAGCGCTGACCACCGCGATCGTCGCGGAAGCCGCCGGAGCGCTGGTCACGGCCCGGACGTCCGCCATCGCGGTGATCGTTGTCGCGGAAGCCCTGGCGCTGCGTGCCCGCACCGCGGTCGTCGCGGCGCGGACGCTCGTCGCGCTGGCCGCCGCGCTCATCGCGGTACGTACCGGGGCCGGTCGGACGCTGGCCGCCGCGGTCATCGCGACGCGGACGGTCGAAGCCCGTGGAGGAACGGTCGTTGTAGCGGGGGCGCTCGGCACGATCGTCGAAGCGCGGACGCTCGGAACCGCCGCGGTGCGGTGCCTCGCGGCGACCCGACTCCGCACGGTTGCGGATGCCACGGGCCTCATCGCGACCCGCGCGCTCCTGCGAGGACCAGCGCTGCTTGGGTGCGCCCTCTTCTGCGGGACGGTAGCCGCGGTGGCTGGCGCTGCGGCTGCCGGGACGACGGTCGACGCCGGCCGCCGGGGTGCGCCGCTCGCCGGCATCCGCTCGTCCGCCCCGCACGTCGCGGGAATCGCGGGTGTCGCGAGCGCTGTCGCGCCCACCGGCGTGGCGGTCGTGGAACGAGGTCTTGTTCGCGCCGTAGCGCGGCTCGAAGTTGGCGGAGGGGCGTCCGCCGCGGGGCTTCTTGTTCTTGGGCATGGGTGTGTCCTTCTGAGTTCTCGCACGAGAACAGCGCCGCGCACACGCGCGAGCACCCAGCGCCGGATCGGATGCGATCGGACGGGGTTCCGGACTGTCAGCGGCCGGGGCCATTCATGTGATGGTTGATTAGCGTCGAGCGACGCTCACCATCGGCCCCTGGACTCACACTTCTTACACAAAAACGTCCGCGCCATGCGCGGGTGTCCGAAGCCGACCCATCAAGTGTAGCGGTCGCACCTGAAAAACCGCCCAGCCCCATCGCGGATGCTGCTCGCCATACGATTGCGGAGTGAACTCCGCATCCCCCACCGGCACACAGGTGCACCTCCAGCTCGGCGACGTCAGCGCTCAGATCGCGCAGGTCGGCGCATCCCTCCGCTCGCTCCGCATCGGATCCGTCGATCTGATCGCCCCGTATCCACTCGACTCGCCGACCCCTTCCTGCTCGGGCGTCGTGCTCACGCCCTGGCCGAATCGCGTCAGGGATGGAGCCTGGAACGACGAGGGCACCGAGCGGCAGCTCGCGATCACCGAGCCGAAGTTCATGAACGCCAGCCACGGGCTGCTGCGATTCACGGCCTACGCGATCGAGGAGACGGCGTCGGCGACGACGCTGAGCGCCACGATCGTGCCGCAGACGGGCTACCCCTATCTCGTCGAGACCAGTGTCACCTACGTGCTGCGTGCCGACGGGATCGACGTCACGCACGCGCTGACCAACCGTTCCGCCACTGCGGCACCGGTGGCACTCGGCACGCATCCGTTCGTGACGATCGGCGACGTCGACCCGCACGAGCTCGTGCTGCGGGTGCCGGCGCAGACCGCGTTCGACACGGACGAGCGCATGCTCCCCACGGGCACGCACCCGGCGGATGCCGCGCTGCGCGACGGAGTGCGCATCGGCGATGTGAGCCTCGACACCGGATTCACCGACCTCGACCGTGATGCCGACGGGCTGGTCCGGCACTCGCTGACCGCCCCCGACGGTCGGCGACTCACCCTCTGGCAGGGCGCCGGGTTCGACTTCGTGCAGGTCTACACGACCGACAAGTACCCGGGCCAGTCCCTCGCGGTGGCGATCGAGCCCATGACCGCGCCCGCCGACGCGCTGAACAGCGGTGTCGGCCTGCGCCGCCTCGCCCCCGGTGAGACCTGGACCCTCGACTGGGGCATCACGCTCGACTGAGCTCGGCGGCGCCCGCTTCACAACTCCGCCGGAAACGGCTGACGCCCGCCCGGAATGAAGTTCCGGGCGGGCGTCAGACTCCGTCGTGCGGAGGACGGGACGGCGAGGGCGACTACTCGCCGCGCTCGCGCAGCTCCCGGCGCGTCAGCTGATTCGCGTGCGGCAGCGACGAACCCGATTCCGCCGAGCCCGATTCCGACATGCCCGCGCCGGCCAGCGCCAGATCGCCCGAAGGACGAGGGCCGTCCGAGGGGTCCGAGTCGCCGTTCGGTGCAGAGCCGTCGTCGCCCGACCCCGCCTTGCGGGCGCGTCGCCGCTCCTTCGCACCCTCGACCAGGTTGTAGAGCGTCGGCAGAACGATCAGCGTCAGAACGGTCGATGAGATGAGTCCACCGATCACGACGATGGCGAGCGGCTGCGAGATGAACCCGCCGTGCCCGGTGATGCCGAGTGCCATCGGGGTGAGCGCGAAGATCGTCGCCAGCGCCGTCATGAGGATCGGACGCAGACGCTTCTCGCCACCGGCCTTCACCGCATCGATCGTCGACAGCCCCTTCTCGCGATACTGGTTGACGAGGTCGATGAGCACGATCGCGTTGGTCACGACGATGCCGATGAGCATCAGCACACCGATCAGCGAGGCGACGCCGAGCGGCACACCCGTGACGATCTGCAGCAGGATCGCGCCCGTGGCCGCGAACGGCACAGAGACGAGCAGCAGCAGCGGCTGACGCAGCGACTTGAACGTCGCGACCATCACGACGTAGACGATCAGGATCGCGGCGAGCATGGCGAGCCCGAGCTGCGAGAACGAGTCGGCCTGCTGCGAGGCGACACCGCCCACCTCGGCCGACGCGCCGTCAGGCAGGTCGACCGCGGCCAGCGCCTCGGTGACCGACTGGGTCGCCACGGCGAGGTTGTCGGATGCCGGGGGCACCGTGATCGTGGCGGTGCGGCGTCCCTGCTCGGTGGTGATGGAGGTCGGGCCGTTGCGCTCCTCGACGGTCGCGATGTCCTGCAGCTGCACCACACCGGTGGCACTCGGGATGGTGAGCTCACGAAGCGCCTGCGCGGTGGCGGGCGGCTCGGATGCGGCGAGGTAGATCGTCAGCGCGGTGTCGTCGATCTCGACCGTGCCCACCTGCTGGGGGCGCATCGTGTTCGAGACGATGGATCCGACGGCGACCTCCGACAGTCCACGCTGCGCGGCGGCGTCGCGGTCGACGACCACGGCCAGGTACGGCAGAGCCGCAGCGAGGTTGTCGGTGACCTGTCCGATGCCGTCCCGACCGTCGAGCTCGTCCACCACGGCGGTGGTGGCGGTCTGCAGGTCTTCGGAGTCGGATGCCGAGACGGTGATCTCGATGTCGCTCGAGCCGAGTCCGGCGGAGGCGGCGACCGACACCTCGCCGACATCGGTCAGCCCCTCGATCGCGTCCTGGACGTCGGCTCGGAGCTTCTCCTGGTCGGCATCCGCGTCGGTGAGCACCGAGTAGGTCACGCCCGCTCCGCCCGAGAACGCGTCACGCAGGGCGGATCCGCTCGAGCCGACCGAGGCCTGCACGTGGGTGATGCCGTCGATGTCGAGCAGTGCGTCCTCGACGGCGATCGCCGCCTCCGACTTGGTCTCCAGGCTCGCGGTCGGGCCGAGGTCCTGCGTCACCGTCATGGTGTTCTGACCGGAGTCGCTGAGGAAGTTGATCTTCATGAGCGGTGCGGCGGCGAGCGTCGCACCGAGCACCACGACGGCGAGCACGACGGTCAGGCCGGAGTGCTTCAGCGTCCAGCCGAGGATCGGACGGTAGCCCTTCTGCAATCGCGTCGGCGGAGCGTCCGGGTCCTCCGGGTCGATCTGCACGCCGTTCTCATCGAGCAGCGGCTTGCCCGGGCGGAGGAACCAGTACGCGAGCACCGGCACGATGGTCAGCGAGACCAGCAGTGACGCGACCATCGCGATCGACACGGTCATGGCGAACGGCCGGAACAGCTCGCCGACCATGTCGCCGACGAACACGATGGGCAGGAAGACGGCGACCGTCGTGATGGTCGAGGATGTGACCGCCATCGCCACCTCGCGCACCGCCAGACGGATGGCGTCTCCCTTGTCGGCATCCCCCACGTAATGGCGTTTGATGTTCTCGATCACGACGATCGAGTCGTCGACCACACGGCCGATCGCGATCGTGAGCGCGCCGAGGGTGAGGATGTTCAGCGAGTAGCCGAACGCCTGCAGCCCGATGAAGGTGATGAGCACGCTGGTGGGGATCGAGATCGCCGTGACGAGCGTCGAGCGGATCGACAGCAGGAACACGAGGATGACGATCACGGCGAAGACGAGTCCGAGCAGGCCCTCGGTGGCGAGCGTCTCGATGGACTGCTGGATGAACGGAGCCTGGTCGAAGATGATCGTGAACTCGGCGTCGGGGAAGGCCTCGCCGATCGTGTCGAGCGCGGCGATGACACCCTGCGACACCTCGACGGTGTTCGCGGCCGGCAGCTTGGTGATCGAGATCGAGAGGGCGTCCTTGCCGTCGACGCGCGAGATCGACGAGATGGGGTCGCTCTCCTGCACCACCGTGGCGACGTCGCCGATGCTCTCGGTGGTGCCGACGAGCGGCAGCGCCGCGAGTTCATCGACCGAGGTGATCTTCGCACCGGTCTGGACGGTGAGCGTCTGGCCGTTCTCGGTGATGTCGCCGCCGGGGAACAGCGTGCCGTTCTGCTGCAGCGCCGTGGTGATGGCCTGCGTGCTCTGACCGATCGCCGCCAGCTTCGCGACGTCGGGTGTGATCGTGATGCGCTGGCCGACGCCGCCGATGATCTCCGCGGCGTTGACCCCGTCGACGTCTTCGAGTTCGGGGATCGCGACGCTCTGCAGCTCGGCCTGTGCGTTCTCGGCGTCCTCGAAGCCGGTCACGGCGACCTGGATCACCGGGAAGTCATCGATCGACACCGTCAGCACCTGCGGGCTCACGTCTTCCGGCAGCTGCCCCGAAATGCGGTTGATCGCCTGCTGGATCTTCTGCTCGGCGGTCGCGAGGTTGGTGCCGTAGGCGAAGGTGGCCTGCACGATCGAGGCGTTCGTCGTGCTCGTGGCGGTCGTGCCCTCGAGGCCGGGGACACCCTGGATCGCCGACTCGATGGGGGTCGAGACGTCGTTCTCGACGACCTCGGGCGAGGCGCCGGGGTAGGTCGTCATGACCATCAGGTTGGGCAGCTCGAGCGACGGGATGAGCTCCTGCTTGAGGTTCGTCAGAGCGAGCCCGCCGAACACGGCGGCGACGATCGTGATCAACGCGATCAGTGCGCGGTTCTTCAGACTCAGGACGGCGAGGTTCGACAAGGCGGATTCTCTCTCTGCGGGTCAGGCGGATGCTGCGGCGGTGGGTGCGGAGGTGGACGCCTGAGGAGTGAGGATCCCGGCGAGGGCGTCGCGGATGAGCTCTTCGTCGAGCGGCTCGTCGTGGATCTGAGAGTGCCAGAGTACGCCGTCGATGAAGACGGCTGCGGCCCTGGCTCTGTCGACCCCGTGAACGGGCGCGATGAAGCCGACGATCTCGTCGGACCACAGTCGCGCGAACTGCCGGACGCGCGGGTCATGCACCGCGGCGGTCACGACGGCGCGGTCGGCCTGGACTGCGCGTGCGTCCTCGAGCCCGCGGCGCACGAGGCGCGCGAGCCCCTCCGGGGTCACTCCCTCGATCACGACGGCCCGTCGTGTCGCGTCGATGCGCGCCTCGATCTCGGCGGCCAGAGCTCCGATCGCCGCTTCACGCAGATCGTCGAGCGTGGCGAAGTACTGCGTCGTCGAGCCCAGCGGCACTCCGGCCCGGGCTGCGACCTTGCGGTGGGTGAGTGCGTCGACGCCGATCTCGACGATCAGCTCGGCTGCCGCGGTGATGATCTCGCGACGGCGCGCTTCAGGATCGCGGCGGCGGCGCGTGCCATCGCTCATCCTGACCCCCAGCGCGATCATTCCTGTACGGGCGTACATGTACGTTTGTACATTCTGCATCGCGAAGCTGAGGGTTCGCCCGGATCCCGGCGTCCACGGTCAGAGCGTCGACCCGAGCGCCAGCCCGAGACCAGCGGCGATCAGCCCGAGCAGCAGCATCCCGATGGCGTTGACAGCGGATGCTCTGCGCTGACCGTCTCGCCACAGCACGACGGTGTCGAGCATGGCGGTGCTGAACGTCGTGTATCCGCCGAGAAGACCGGCCCCGACCACGAACGACTCGGACGGCAGTGCCGTGGTCAGCAGGCCCAACGCGAACGATCCGGTGAGATTGACGACGAGGATGCCCCAAGGGAGGCGGCGTCCGACGACCTTCGAGACACCGAGGTCGATGACGTACCGGAGGAGGGCTCCCACCCCTCCGGCGAGCGCGGCCGCGACGAACAGCAGCGGAGTCATGCCCTCCCTCCCGCAGGGAGCGTCGGTCGACGCGGGCGTCCGAGTCGCAGGCCCGCCGCGGCGGCGGCGAGTCCCAGGACCAGACTGGCGGCCGCATACGCGAATGCGAGCACCGGGGCGTCGCCCCAGAGCGCGACCGTTCCGGTCATGAACGCGCTGTAGGTCGTGAAGCCGCCGAGCACGCCCGTGCCGAGCAGCAGTCTGAGCTCCGTGGCGCCGGGCAGGCGCGCGGCGAGAACGCCGATCAGGAGCGATCCGAGCACGTTCACGACGATGGTCGCGAGAGGCACGCCCCCGACATCCGGCATCAGCAGACCGATCGCGAGCCGAGCGGCGGTGCCGATGCTCCCGCCGACGAAGACGAGGAGCAGGCGGCGAAAGGTCACGCGGCAACTCTATCCGCGCCATTGCAACGCATCCCTCGAATGTCAACCCGTTGGGCGAAGCCGGTCGGCAGGCGAAGACTGAGGCCATGAAGCCACTGTGGAAGCTCGACCGGACCCCGCCCACCGGCACACCGTTCGACCCCGGCGCACGACACGACGTGATCATCGTGGGTGCGGGCCTCACCGGCCTCAGCACGGCGGTCATGCTCACGCGCGCCGGTCTCGACGTCGCCGTGATCGAGGCGGGATCCGTCGCCGAGCTCGCGACCGGCGGCAACACCGGCAAGCTCACCCTGCTGCAGGGGAAGCGTCTCGCCGAGATCCGCAAGCACCACTCCGCGGCGCTCGTGCAGGCCTACGTCGAGGGAAATCGCGAGGGCATGGACTGGCTGGTCGGCTTCGCCGATCATGCGGGAGTCAGCTACGAGCGGCGGATAGACCACTCGTACGCGCAGGACGCCGGCGGCATCGACTCGGTGCGCGAAGTGCACGAGGCGGCGCGGGAGGCGGGCCTCGAGACCAGGATGCTCACGCGAGGAGAGCTGGCCGGTGCGGCCTTCCCCGCAGCGGGAGCCGTGGCGCTCGACGACCAGGTGACCATCGATCCGGCACTCGTCACCCACGCGCTCGCGGACGAGCTTCTCTCCGCCGGAGGAACCCTGCACACCGGCGTCCGGGTCACGGCGACGCATGCGCTGCCCGACCCTCGAGTCGAGACGCTGCTGGGCCCGATGTTCGCCGATCACATCGTGATCGCGACCGGGTACCCGATCCTCGACCGGGGACTCTACTTCGCGAAGATGCGCGCCTTCCGCTCGTACTGCGTCTCGTTCCGCCTCCCCGGCGGCGTGCCGGACAGCACGTTCATCTCGGTCGACAGCCCCACGCGCTCGATCCGCCCGGTGTCGGATGCGGACGGCCCCGGCGGTCCTGCGCGACTGGTGGTCGGCGGAAACGGCCATTCCGTCGGACGCTCGGACGGCGAGACCGCCGCCGTCGACGACCTGGTCGAGTGGACGAGGCGGTACTTCCCGGATGCCGAGGAGACCCACCGCTGGTCTGCCCAGGACTATCAGTCGAACAACCAGATCCCGTTCGTCGGCGCCATGCCCCGGGGTCTCGGCCGCATCCGCTTCGCGACCGGGTACGCCAAGTGGGGCCTGTCGAACGCCCCCGCCGCCGCCCTGCGTCTCACCGCGGAGATCCTCGGTGCGAACTGGCACGACCGACCGTCGTGGATGGTCAAGATCGGCACGAGGCTCACCGTGCCGGCCGATCTGGCCCGCGGGGCCATCGAGGGCGCCAGGGTCGCTGCCGCCGCGACGACCGGGTGGGTCGACGCCGAGCGTCGCCCCGTGCCGGTCCCGCAGCCGGCAGAGGGCGAGGGCGTGGTCGCGAACCGCAGCGGCCGACCCGTGGGCATCTCGACGGTCGACGGCGTCACTCGGGCCGTCTCGGCCGTGTGCCCACACCTCGGAGGCGTGCTCGACTGGAACGACGCCGAGTGCACGTGGGACTGCCCGCTGCACGCCTCGCGCTTCACGGCGGACGGCACGCGCATCGAGGGGCCGGCGCTGCAGGACCTCAAGCCCCTGCCCCGCAAGGTCGGCGGCTGAGGCTCAGCCCGCCGTCGGCGCTCCGGCGCCCGGCGGCGGCGCGTCCCATCCCTGCTGCGGCTGGTCGCAGTTCTCGCGGAACACGTACTGCGAGGCGAGCTTGCGCTGATGGCTCGACCAGTCGATGGCCGGGCGGCGCTGCTCGGGCGGCAGATAGCCGAGGCGGTACACCGCCATGAGCTCGAGGTCGTCCGGCACGCGCAGCAGCTTGACGATCTCGTCCCACTGCCCAGGGACCTCCATCGGGAACGAGATGAACTGGATGCCCATGCCGAGCTCGACCGTGGTGAGCCAGACGTTCTCCATCGCCGCGCCCATGCTGAACACCGAGTAGAACGACGACAGCTGGCCCGGTCGGTATTCGCTGCGATCGAGCATCACGCCGAGCAGCAGCGGCGATCCCGCGACGAGCTTGTGATTCTCCTCCCCGAGGGTCTTCGGCACCCCGAACGTGTTCATCAGCTTCTGGCCGCGCTTGGTGAACACCTGACTCGTGAACGGGCGGAGGGCCGCGGGGAGCTTGTCGAACAGCATCCCGCTGCGCTTCTCCTCCATCTCGGCCTGGCTGAAGCGGAAGTACGGCTTGTAGCGTTCGAAGAACGTGCCGTTCGACATCGCCTCGGTCATGCTGTCGCCCGAGATGCGGGCGATCTTGTCGATCGTGTCGCGGTTCTCGACGACCACGAACCGCCACGGCTGGCTGTTCAGCTGCGACGGCGCCCGACCTGCCGCCTCCAGCAGGATGCGCTGATGCTCCTCCGATACCGGGTCGGGCAGGAAGGGCCCGTTCGTGGTCTTGCGGCGGCGGATGGCGTCGAGCAGTTCCATGCGTTCACTTCCGGTCGGTGGCGAGGCGCGAGCAGACGAGGCCCGCGACGATGAAAGGGGCTGCGGCGAGCGCGACGAGCGGATGCCGTCGGCTGTGCGTGCCGAGATACGGGATGGCGGCGAGCGGCGCGGCGGCGGGCGCGAGGGCCAGGGCCGCGCGACGGCTCGCGTGCTTCGGCCGGCCCCAGAGGATCGCCGAGAACGCGGCGGCCGAAGTGGCGCACGTCGCGATGTAGATCGCATGGTGCAGCCAGCGGAAGCTGCTCGTGTCGATGAGTCTCGCGGCGACGGCCGAACCGAGGGCGACGTTCGCGGTGTAGGCGACGGCCGCCGCCGCGAACAGCGGCGCGGCATCCGTGCGTCTGCGTCGGTGGCCCATGCCATGACCCTACGCCCACCTCCGGCATCCGCTCCCGGCCTTGATCCGGTGTCCGCACTTGTGCAATGCCGTGACTCCCGTGCGGGGTCGAGAACACATCGGAATCGGGTGATTCGGATGCGCTCTCGACCCCGCGGCGACCGGCGAAGGCGGTGCAGCGGGTTACAGGTTGCCGTCCGCGTAGATGCGGAGCGCGTCGCGGACGAACTCGGCGCCCTGCGTTCCGCTGGCGGACGTGGCGTAGTTCGCGCCGAAGCGCGGGTCCGCGACGTACATCTCGCCGAGGCCGATGACGTACGCCTTGACGTCGCCGCCGGGCACGGCCGCGGGAGTGCCCGGGATGCCGGTCAGCCACTCGACGTGACGGCGGGCGATGTCCTGAGCCTCGGCGGACGCCGGATCGATGCCGCTCTCGGCGGCAGCTGTCCAGTCCCGGCCGAGGTCGGAGACGCGCTGCTGCCAGTCGGCGCGATCGGCGTCGGTCATCCCGCGCCACCAGCGGTCGCTGTCGGCGTAGGTCTTCCGACCCCAGCGCTGCTCGACCTCCTCCTTGTAACGGGTGTGGTCGAAACCGTCGAACATGTTCTCTGCCATGAGTTCTTCACCTCCTCTCAATGCGTTGATGGTGTTCTCGACCGACGCGATCTGCCGCGCCAGTCGGTTCTGTTCCTCGCGCAGCAGCTCGAGGTGCGTCTCCAGCGCGGATTCCTCGCTCTGCCGTGCGTTCACCGGGTCGAGCACCTCGGCGATCTGCGGCAGACCGAGTCCGAGCTCGCGCAGCAGCAGAATGCGCTGCAGGCGCACGAGCGCCGCCTCGTCGTAGTGCCGGTAGCCGTTGTGCGCGATGCGCGAGGGCGGCAGCAGGCCCACGTCGTCGTAGTGACGCAGGGTTCTGCTCGTGGTGCCCGCGAGACGGGCGATGTCCTGGATCGACCATTCGCGACCGGCCATCTCGTCTTCCTTCCCTGGAACTGATGATGACTCCACGGTAGAAGTTGACGCTGCGTCAATGTCAAGTGAATCCACGCATGTCAGCATTCTGCACTCGAATGACTAGCTTTCGTGACGCAGCAATGACAGCCTCCGTGTGTAACGACAAAACGGAGGTGGACAGATGTCCCTAATGGCGGCAATGGAGCCGATGCTGATGAAGCGCCGCGCACAGGACGCACTGGATGAGGCGATCCTGCGTCTCGATGCCTGGTGGCTGGTGGTGATCGCGGCGATTCTCGTGTTCGGCGTCGCGTTCCTGGCAGCGCTGGCGCTGTGGTGCTTCTTCAAGGCGGGTGGCAGGCGCTTCACCGGCAACTGGCAGTGGGGCAAGAGCGGCGTCTCAGTGTGGATCGAATGCGTCTAACCCCTCGTCGCTTCCGGACTTCGACCCCGATGTCCGGAAGCGGCGGCTTCGCACCGGACCCGCGCGTCCTCCTCGACGTCTCATCGGTCTCGTTCGCCTACTCGAAGCGCGCTCCGGCGCTCCGTGATGTGTCGTTCGCGATCGAGCGCGGCGAGAAAGTGGGTCTCGTCGGACCCAACGGATCGGGCAAGTCGACGCTCATCCGCCTCACCGCCGATCTGCTGCAGCTCGGCCAGGGGAGCATCCGCATCACCGGGCGCCCTCATCAGGACCGCGCATCGCGCGAGCAGCTGGCTTTCATCGCGAGCAACGACTATCTGCCGCAGTTCCTGACCGGGCGCGAGTACCTCGATCTGATGCTCCGCCTCTATCGCCACCGTGCCGACCCGACCAGGGCCGACGAACTCCTCAGCCGCTATCAGATGGAGGCGCGTCAGTTCGACCTCATCGAGGACTACTCGCACGGCATGCGCAAGAAGATCCAGCTCATCTCGACGCTTCTGCTCGAGCGCCCGCTCACGATCATCGACGAGACGCTCAACGGCGTCGACGTCGATGCGCTCTTCGAATTCGAGACGGATGCATCCCGGATCGGAGGGGCGAGGGGGCTGCTGCTGTGCAGCCATGACTTCCGTCTTCTCGAGGCCGTGTGCGACCGCATCATCGTGCTGCGTCGCGGAGAGATCGCCTTCGACCTCCCGCTCCCCCGCATCCTGCGCGAATTCGGCTCGGTCGACTCCCTCGTCAAGACCGCGATCGCGCAGCCGTCGAGGGCGGTGGAATGACTCCCGCCCTGCAGCTCGCCGGCTTCCTCTCGGTGTTCCTCGTCAGGCGCATCGCTCGTCGGGGCGTGCTGCGCCTGCCGTCGGCGCGCTGGACGATCGCTCTCGCCGGTCTTGCCGCTTTCGTCGGCTTCTGCGCGTTCGGGGTGGTGATCCTCCGCCAGATGATCAGCGAGCCCGAGCAGCTCTCGCCGCTTCTGCGCGTCGTCGGCGTGTCCACCCCGCTGTGGGTCCTGACGGTCTTCACGGTCGTGCGCGTGCTCTTCATGAAAGCGAGCGATCTGGTCGAGCTCACGTTCTCTTTCCCCCTGACCAATCGGGCGCGAACGCTGGGATTCATGCTCTTCGAGTCGCTGGTCGTGGGCCTCGGCGTGATGCTCATGCTCGGCGCGTTGGTCACCGGCACGATCTCGATCGGCGGATTCGGGATCCTCGATCAGGTCATCACCTGCCTGGTCATGCCCTCGACCGTCGCCTATCTCGTCGCGAGCGTCTACTACCTGGGCCTCGAGCGACTGCTGCTGCGTCTGCGGCTGGCGAGGCTCCGGGCGTTCCTCGTGCCGGTGGTGCTGGCGGCCACGCTTGTCGCCCTCTACCTCGGCGTGTCGACGCAGTCGGAATCCGTGCTCTTCGCGGCGGTCGGCCAGGGCGACGACTACTTCGCGGTGCAGCTGCTCTTCGCCGACATCGCCGCGAGTCACGGGATCATGGCGGCCACGGGCATCTGGCTGGCCATGCTGGCGCTGCTGGTCTGCGCCGTCTTCGCGATCGCGCCTCGGCAGTTCGATCCGACCCGTCGCTTCGCGATCGTGCCCCGCCTGTTCGGCCCCACGGAGTTCGGCGCGTACTTCGCCGCCCACATCAGGGGAATCGAGACGGTGACGGTCTGCGGCATCTCCCTCGCAGGCTCCTACGCGCTCTTCCTCGCCGACATCCGACTCCCGCCGATCCTG
Organism: Microbacterium sp. LMC-P-041; assembly: GCF_030209555.1. NCBI lineage: Bacteria > Bacillati > Actinomycetota > Actinomycetes > Micrococcales > Microbacteriaceae > Microbacterium > Microbacterium sp. LMC-P-041. The sequence continues at coordinate 665,234 of NZ_JARVRV010000004.1, read as the reverse complement.
CTGCTGGCCGTCACCGTGCAGTCCGTGTACGCCTACGTCTCGACGGAGCCCCTGCGGGCGTGCGGTCCGCGCCGTCATGGTCCAGGCATGCGGTACGTGCTCGTGATCGGACCCCAGCTGGCGACCCTCGCGATCATCGCACCTCCGATCAGCATCCTGTCCGCTCTCACCGGGGCGAGGCTCGACGAGATCCTCTCCGTCGTCGGCTTCGCGGTGTCGAACGTCATCGTGCTCACCCTCGCCGGCATCGCCTTCCCGCCCGAGAAGGGCAACCCCTTCTCGGTCATCGCGGGAGCCGCCGTCGCCGGCCTCGTGACGGGCACGATCATGCTCGGCACCAACCTCCTGGGTCTTCCCCCACAGTTCACGGTCGGAGTGATGCTCGCGCTCACCCTGATCGCCGCCGCACTCTCCATCGCAGGGATGGACAGGATAGAAAGGACCTCTCGTCATGAAGTGGTTGTTTAGGGCCGCCATCAGCGTCGTCGGAGCGCTCGTCGTCATCGCGGGATCCGCCGTCACGGCCGCGATCTGGCTGATGTTCAGCGGAGGATCCGCCGAGGGCCGACGCCTGGGATTCTTCGACTCGGTCTTCGTCGACGTCCGGCAGAGCGCCGAGGGCGCGGTACAGCTCGGCACCGGCATCAACGATCCCCTTCCGCTGATTCTCGGAATGATCGTGGTCGCCGTATTCATCCTCGCCGTGTTCGTCGTGCACGACGGCCTTCTCGAACGGAAGAGGCAGCTCCTCGCCGAGGCCGACTGACATGTGGTCGGTCAGTGCGTCGCGCATCGATGGGGTTCTGGTCTGCCGATGGCTGCTGCTCGCCGCCTGGCCGATGAACACCGTGTTCGCGGTTCTGCTCACCGCGACCGTCGCTCTGGGCGCGATCACCGGGCAGCCCGCGATCGTCGAGGCCGCACTGATGATCGCAGTCCACTACGCCGCCGGCCTCGGCGGGTCGTTCGCGCTGCATGAACTCGGGCACCTCGCCGTGCTGTCCCGGGCGACCGGCGTCACGGCGATCACGCTCGAGCGCTCGCTGTGGAGGACGTCGATCAGTCCGCACGGCCGAGTCGGCGACCGGGACGCCGTGCTCGCCGCCCTCGCGGGTCCTGGCGCGTGCGTCGTCGTCGGAGCCGCCCTGTGGCTGCTCGCGCCGGGACTCCAGCTGCACGGGTGGTACCTGGCGCATGCCGTGTTCCTCATTCCGGTCTTCAACGACGGCCGGATCCTGTGGTCCGTCAGTCGGGCTCGCCGCACCGCCTCCTCGCGGGCGGTCGAGTGACGCCAACCGATATTCTTCATCCGCTCGTCACACGTTGTGGCCCCACCATCGCTACGGTCGACACGTGCCCGAATCACACTCCGCCATGCATCCGCTCGCCCTCGCTCCGGTGATCGCTCCCCCGAGCACCGTCGACGAATTCGTGAAGCGATTTCTGCACAACCTCAATCTCGAGCGCGGCGTCGCACTGTCGGCATCGAGCGCGAACGACCGCTATCTCGCGCTCGCGCACACGGTGCGCGACTACCTGATGGCTCGCTGGCTCGAGGATCTGCGTCACCAGAAGGAGACGCAGGCGAAGGGCGTCTGCTATCTCTCGGCGGAGTACCTGCTCGGTCGCCAGCTCGACAACAATCTGCTCGCGGCCGGTCTCACCGACATCGCCGACGAGGCCCTCGCCGCGTGCGGCGTCTCGCTCGACGACCTGCGCGCGCACGAGGTCGAGCCCGGTCTCGGCAACGGTGGGCTCGGGCGCCTCGCGGCCTGCTTCGTCGACTCGCTCGCCACGATGGGCGTGCCCAGCATCGGATACGGCATCCGCTACGAGTACGGGATCTTCCGACAGACGTTCGTCGACGGCCAGCAGGTCGAACAGCCCGACTCCTGGCTCACGCTCGGTTCGCCGTGGGAGTTCGCCCGTCCCGAAGACGCACAGACCATCGCGTTCGGCGGCCACACCGAGAAGTACGACGACGACGGCATCACGCGCAGCCGCTGGGTGCCGGCGTGGAACGTGCAGGCGGTGCCGTACAACTACATGGTCCCTGGGTTCCGCAACGGGCGGGTCAACACCCTGCGCCTGTGGAGCGCCGTCGCCACCAGCGCGTTCGACCTGCGCATCTTCAACTCCGGCGACTACGAAGAGGCGGTGCGCGCGCAGACCTACGCCGAGACCATCTCGAAGGTGCTCTACCCCGAGGACTCCACGCCGCAGGGCAAGGAACTGCGTCTGCAGCAGCAGTACTTCTTCGTCGCCGCGTCGATCCACGACTTCCTCGACAACATGCTCGCCGACGGCTTCGAGCTCGCGAACCTCCCCGACCGCGTGATCTTCCAGCTCAACGACACGCACCCGGTGATCGCTGTGCCCGAGTTCATGCGGGTGCTCGTCGACGAGAGGCATCTCGAGTGGGATGCCGCGTGGGCCATCACGCAGCAGTGCTTCGCCTACACGTGCCACACACTGCTTCCGGAGGCGCTGGAGGTGTGGCCGGTCGAGCTGCTCGGACGCCTGCTGCCCCGCCACCTCGAGATCATCTATCGCATCAACGACGAGTTCCTCGTCGCGGTGCGCGAGCGGTTCGGCGATGACGAGATGCTCGTGCGCAACATGTCGATCATCGCGGAGCACCCGGTCCGCTCGGTGCGCATGGCATACCTGGCGACCGTCGCGGGCGCCAAGGTCAACGGCGTCGCCGAACTGCACTCGCAGCTGCTGCGCGACAAGGTGCTGAGCGACTTCGATGCGTTCTTCCCCGACAAGTTCACGAACGTGACCAACGGCGTGACGCCGCGGCGCTTCCTCCGCCTCGCCAATCCCGAGCTCTCGTCGCTCATCACCGCGGCGATCGGCGAGGGCTGGACCACCGATCTGGAACGCCTGCGCGAACTCGAGCCCTTCGCCGATGATGCCGAGTTCCGCGCCGCGTTCGCCTCGGTGAAGGCCGCCAACAAGCGCCGCCTGAGCGACGTGCTGCGCGAACGCGACGGTGTCGAGATCAGCGACGGCCACATGCTGGATGTGATGGTCAAGCGCCTGCACGAGTACAAGCGTCAGCTGCTCAAGGTGCTGCACATCGTCACCACCTACGAGGGGGTGATCTCCGGACGCCTCGCAGTGTCGGATGTCGTGCCGCGCACCGCGATCTTCGGGGCGAAGGCGGCTCCCGGCTACGCGATGGCGAAGCGCATCATCCACCTCATCAACGCGGTCGGCGAGGTCGTGAACACCGACCCTCGGCTGGAAGGCCGCCTCACGGTCGTCTTCCCTCCGAACTACAACGTGACGCTAGCCGAGCGGGTCATCCCCGCCGCCGACCTGTCGGAGCAGATCTCGCTCGCAGGCAAGGAGGCGTCGGGCACCGGCAACATGAAGTTCGCGCTGAACGGCGCGCTCACGATCGGGACGGACGACGGGGCGAACGTCGAGATCCGCGAGCTCGTCGGAGACGACCATTTCTATCTGTTCGGCATGAGCGAGCCCGAGGTCGAGGCGCTCAGCATCCGCGGTTACCGGCCGCAGGAGTTCTACCAGCACGACGAGGGACTCCGCCGGGCGATCGACCTGATCGCATCCGGGGCCTTCTCCCGCGGCGACCGCTCGGTGTTCGAGCCGGTCGTCTCGAATCTCCTCTACGAAGACCGCTTCATGGTGCTCGCCGACTATGCGTCGTACATCGAGGCACAGAGCAGAGTGGATGCCGCGTACGCCGACCAGGACGCGTGGAACCGCTCAGCGATCCTCAACGTCGCCCGCACCGGCTTCTTCTCGTCCGACCGTTCGATCCGTGATTACATCGACCGGATCTGGCACACCCCGCCTCTCGTCTGAGGCGTCCTCCCGGGCTGTCTCCTGTGTTTCAGGCCCGGTCGTCCAGACCGTGTGCAGGACCGAATCGTCCAGACCGTGTGCAGGACCGAATCGTCCAGACCGTGTGCAGGACCGAAGCACGTCTGCATGAACATCCCACACGGATTCTCCTGCAGACGTGCCGCGATCCTGCAGACGGGATGCTCGGAACACCCCCTTGACAGAGTCGAGATATATCGTGTTACTCTGTGCAGACACGATATATCGTGATCCCTCGAACCAGGAGAAGCAGACATGACCGAGAAGTGGCTCATCGCCCCCGGCGAAGAACGCGTCATCGACATCGAGAACGTCACCCGACTGAAGATCGGCCTGGTCGGCGGTCAGGTCGATGTCATCGCACACGACGAACCCGGCATCCGCATCGAGGTGCACGGCGTCACGACCAAGGACCTCCGCATCGAGGCGAACAACGGCGAGGTCGAGATCGACCACCCGCAGCTCGGCTGGGACAACTTCCTCGAGGTGTTCCGCAACTTCGGATCGGGCGGCCCCAAGGCCGAGGTGAGCGTCGCCGTCCCCCGCTCGATCGCCCTCAACCTCGGCGTCGTGAGCGCCGGAGCGCTCGTCTCGGGCATCCGCAACGACGCCCGCCTCAACACCGTCTCGGGCGACCTCATCGTCGACACCCTCATCGGCGACCTGACCGTCAACTCGGTCTCCGGCGACGTGCAGGTGCGCGGACTCACGGGATCGATCAGCGCGAACAGCGTCTCGGGCGATGTCGCAGTCACGGGCACCATCCGTCGCGCGACCGTCGACATCGTCTCGGGCTCGACACTGGTCGACGCCGCAGGCGATGTGAACACGATCAACGTCAACTCGGTCTCGGGCGGCACCACGGTGCGCCTCGACGAGTCGCTCGCTGCGAACTACGTCATCCGCTCGCTGAGCGGGCGACTGCTGATCGACGGCGTCGAACGCGGCTCCTCCGGCATCAACAACTACACCGGCTCGACGGGCGAGCTCGCCGGACGCTTTGTCGATCTGCGCGCCAACTCGGTCTCCGGCGGCGTGACCGTGCTGCGGCGCACGCCCGAGTCGATCACCGACGATGCGGAGTGGGAAGCATGAGCCCCGCAGTCTTCTCGCACGGCGACCTCAGGCTCTACCTGCTCTCGCTGCTCGCCGAGGCGCCGCAGCACGGCTACGGGATCATCCAGGCGCTGACCGATCGCACGGGCGGCACCTACACGCCGAGCGCCGGCACGATCTACCCTCGGCTTGCCAAGCTCGAGGAAGAGGGGCTGGTCACCAAGACGGTCGACGGTCGCACCACGATCTACGCGATCACGGATGCGGGACGCGCCGAGCTGGCATCTCGCGAGGGCGACCTCGCCGGAATCGAGGCCGGCCTGACCGACTCGGTGCGACTGATCGCCAACGAGGTGCGACAGAGCGTCAAGGAGGCCATGAAGAGCCTCCGCGCCGACCTCGCCACGGCGGAGAAGGATGACCGCGCTGCATCCAAGTCCCGTCCGCGGACGGCAGGCGACGACGAGCGCATCGTCACCCGTGAGGAGCTGCACCGAGCGGATGCCGTCATCAACGCCTTCCGCGCACGCGTGCGCACCGACCTCCGCACCCACGTGGCGAAGGGCGGCACGCTGCCGGCATCCGTCGTCTCGCAGCTGGAGGACGGCCTAGACGCCGCGGCGCGAGGCATCACCACCGCGCTGGCGTCACTCGGCCGCTGAGCTCAGCGGCCGACGCCTGCTGAGACGCTCGAAGCCCCTCCCGTCACACGACGAGAGGGGCTTCGGCCGTTCGCATCCCCAGGAACTCAGCGAGGGATGCCGAAACCTACTCGGTCCAGATCTCGGGCTGCTCGTCGGGCACGGGCTCCTGCAGCGGCACGACGAGCACCGACCGGTGCTGGCGGTGCGCGAGGCGGGCAGCGACGGACCCCGTGAAGAACTCGCGGATCGACTCTCCGATGCCGCGCTTGCGTGTGCCGACCACGATCAGCTGGGCGTCGAGCTTGTTCGCCAGCTGTTTGATGGCGAGCGCCGGATCGCCCACGAGCTGCCGGGCCGTCCATGTCAGGCCCGTTCCGTCGAGGGCCGCAGCCGCCTCCGCCTGCACGGCCTCGAACTCGGCCGTGCCGGCATCGAAGTTGATGTCGATGGGCGCCGAGTGCACGTAGCCGTCGGGGTCCTCATAGGTGACGAAGCGCGTGACGTCGACGTGTGCGACCACCAGCGGCACGCGGAGGAGCCGTGCGAATCGCGCCGCCTCTTCGATCACCCGTTTCGGCTGACCCGGCTGCATCCCGACGATCACGGCCTTCTGCAGTGTCGCGTTCTGCGCGGCCTCGTCGGAGGGCGTCGAGGTGTTGTCGGTCATGAGGATCGCTCCCTTCACCAGCTGCCAACGGGCCAGTGCGGTCTGGCCGCGTGCTATTCTGAATGCTACTCTTACCGGCCCTCAGCCGGTGTCGTGAATGACTCGGGCCAGTCGTTGCCCGCAGCTTAACTCGTGAGGGGGTCTCAGGCATGGGCCGTGGCCGTCAAAAGGCGAAACACACCAAGATCGCCCGCGAACTGAAGTCGTTCAGTCCGTCGGTGAACTACTCGGCGCTCGAGCGCGAACTCGCGCACCCGAGCGACGCTGAAGACGCATACGTCGACAAGTGGGCCGACGAGTATGCAGACGAAGACGAGGACGAACTCGAAAAGGCCTGACCGCCTCTTCGCTCGTCATCGATTCCCCCGTGCACCGCACGGGGGTTTCGTCGTGTCCGAAATCCCGGAACTCTCGGCATCCACGCCGGGCTCGTGACGGACGGACACCGCGTGCCCTGAGAGGATCGACCCATGGCCCGCGTCGTCTCCCTCTTCCGTCATCCGATCAAGGGCTTCACGCCCGAGTCGGTCGAGTCCCTCACCGTGCAGCCTGATGGGCGCATCGCCGGCGATCGGGTGCTGGCGTTCCGCTTCGCCGACGCGATCGCGCCGGAGTCTCGTGACGGACTCGACCACTGGCCGAAGGCGAAGGGACTCTCCCTGCAGGACTTCCCGGGCCTCGCGGCGTTGCGCACCGACTACGACGACGATCGGCAGCGCGTGCGGATCGAGCACGAGGGTTCCGTGCTCGTCGAGGCGGGACTCGATGACTCCGGTCGTGGCGAGCTCGCGGACGCGGTGACCGAGTTCGTGCTCGCGAGCCCGGAAGGCCGGCGGATCCGGCGCCCCGGACGACTGCCGCTCGTACTCGTCGGCGACGGTATGACGTCGAGGTTCCAGGATCGTGAGCGCGGCTACGTCTCCGTGCACAGTCGTGGCAGCGTCGACGCACTGAGCGACTCTCTCGGCTTCGGCATCGATGACCGCCGATTCCGCTCCAACGTCGTCATCGATGACGTCGCCCCCTGGTCGGAGCTCGACTGGGCCGGCGAGTTGAGCATCGGCGAGGTGACGTTCCGCACCGCGGGGCCGATCGTGCGTTGCCTCGCGACACACGCCAACCCCGACACGGGCGTTCGCGACGCGAAGGTGCTGACGACCCTCACGAGCGCCCACGGTCAGGACGAGCCGACTCTCGGCCGACTCCTTCTGCCGCCGCAGGACCCGGCCGATGCGTCAGCGCCGTGGGTCGGCGGCACGATCAGCGTCGGCGACCAGGTGCGAGCGCACTGACGGACCTCGGGCCCACGCCGATCCACCGGCGCCCCTTCACCGCCGCGAGTCACCAGCGACCGTGGCGACGCTCCCAGTCCTCTTCGATGGTGCGACGTCGACCGGCGATCCATCCGGCGGGGATCACCGCGATCAGAACCCCCACGAGCACCCACAGGGGAATCTCCCAGCTGTCGGTCATGTCGTGCAGCAGGCCGATCAGCAGCGGGAACACCGCGGCGACCGCGTAGCCGATGCTCTGCACGAAACCGCTGAGCGCCACCGCGCTCTCGGGCGTGCGGGCCCGGATGCTGAGCAGCACGAGGGCGAGCGGGAAGAGCCCGGGTGCGAGGCCGTAGAAGACCACCCACAGCGGCAGCGCCACCGTGGGCAGGAACAGGAATCCGAACAGCCCGATGAGCCCGCACGCGATCGAGATGAAGAACACAGGACGGGTCGCCTGGAACCGGACGATGAGAATGGGCACGAGCAGAGAGCACGGCAGGCCCATCAGGCCGAACAGCGAGAGCAGCAGCCCCGCGTTCGCCGGCGAGACCCCGCCCACGTCGATCATGATCGACGGCAGCCATGCGAAGGAGACGTAGGCCAGCGTCGACGACGACGCGAACACCAGCGCGATCGACCAGGCCATGGGCAGCCGCCACAGCCGACCGAAGACCCGCGGATTGGCGGGCGTCGTCGCGATCGGTCCGGTCGCCACGGACGCTGCGTCGTAGCCGTCGCGCTCGATCTCGGTCGCGGCGGACTCCGTACGCGCGGGAGCCGAGGCGACGGCATCCGCCCGGCTCGTGACGAGCATCGCCACCCAGGGCACGAGCGCGATCGCGGCGAACACGCCCCACAGCCCCAGCGACACCCGCCACCCGGCCGAGTCGGCGAGCGGCACTGCGACCAGCGGCGGCACGAACGTCGACACCGCCATGGTGGTCGAGTAGACCGTCATCATCAGGCCGAGGCGATCGGGGAAGTACTTCTTCACCAGCGGCGGCAGCAGCACGTTCCCCGAGCCGACGCCCGCGAACACCACTGCCGTCGCGGCGAGCAGCGATGTCGAGTCGACGGCGAGGCTGCGCAGCAGCAGCCCGGCGGCGATCAGGGCGATCGCCACGACAGCCACGCGCTCGAGTCCGAATCTCCGCTCGAACAGCGGCGTCAACAGCCCGAACACCGCGAAGCACACCGGCGGCGCGGCTCCGATCAGGCCGACGACGACCGACGAGACCGGGAAGTCGTCGGCGACGTGGTCGAGCACGGGCGACAGCGACGCCACGGCCGAGCGCAGCGAGAACGCGACCAGCACGATGCCGACCAGCGCGAGCGCACGGCCACGCCAGAGCGGCTGCGCACCCGAGGTCACGAGGTCTGCGACCCCTCCACCCAGGCCAGGTACTCGTCGGAGACCGTGCCGGTGACGTACCGGCCGTCGAAGCAGCTCATGTCGAGGTCGCTCAGCACGGATCCCTCGGTGATCGCAGCCTTGAGGTCTTCGACCTCCTGATAGACCAGGTGATCACAGCCCAGCTCGGCGGCGATCTCGGGGATCGTCCGGCCGTGGGCGATGAGCTCGTGACGCGACGGCATGTTGATGCCGTAGACATGCGGGTGACGCACCGGCGGAGCCGCGGAGGCGAACGTCACAGAGGTGGCACCGGCATCCCGGGCCATCTGGATGATCTCCTTCGACGTGGTCCCGCGCACGATCGAGTCGTCGATCAGCAGCACGTTCTTGCCCTGGAACTCGGTCGACATCGCGTTCAGCTTCTGACGCACGCTCTTCTTGCGCACGGCCTGCCCGGGCATGATGAAGGTGCGGCCGACGTAGCGGTTCTTGTAGAAGCCCTCGCGGTACTCGATGCCCAGCTTGCGGGCGACCTCCATGGCGGCGGGCCGGGAGGAGTCGGGGATCGGCATGACGACGTCGATCTTGTCCATCGGCACGTGCTTCGCGATCGTGTCGGCGAGACGGTCGCCCATGCGCAGGCGCGACTCGTAGACCGAGACGCCGTTCATGACCGAGTCGGGTCGGGCGAGGTAGACGTACTCGAACGCGCAGGGCGCGAGAGTGGTCTCCTTCGCACACTGCCGGCTGTGCAGCTCGCCCTCGTTGGTGATGAAGATCGCCTCACCGGGCTCGACCTCGCGCACGACCTCGTAGTCGGCGTTCTCGAGCACCAGCGACTCGCTCGCCACGACCCATTCGTCGCGGCCCTCTGCGCCGGGGACGGTCGAAGGACGACGGCCGAGGATCAGGGGACGGATGCCGAACGGGTCGCGGAACGCGAGCAGACCGTAGCCCGCGATCACCGCGATCACGGCGTACGCGCCCTCGATGCGCTCGTGCGTGCGCTCTACGGCCTCGAAGACGCGCTCGGCGTCGAGGTCGACCGTCGACGTCGTGTTCTGCAGCTCGCCGGCGAGGACGTTGAGCAGCAGCTCGGTGTCGCTCGACGAGTTGAGGTGACGGCGGTCGCGCTTGGCCATGTCGGCCGTGAGCTCGCGCGTGTTCGTCAGGTTGCCGTTGTGGATGAGGATGATGCCGTAGGGCGCGTTCACGTAGAACGGCTGCATCTCCTCTTCGTTCGACGCGGTGCCCTTGGTCGCGTAGCGCACATGACCGAGGCCGACGTTGCCGAGGAGTCCGCGCATGTCACGAGTGCGGAACGCCTCGCGGACCATGCCCTGCGCCTTGGCGTTGTGCATCACGCCGTTCGCCTCGGCGGTCGCGATTCCCGTTGCATCCTGACCGCGGTGCTGCAACAGCAGGAGTGCGTCGTAGATGTCCTGATTGACCGGGGCAGAGCCCACCATTCCGACGATGCCGCACATGGACTCTTACTTCGCTCCGTCCGCGTAGGCGCCGATCAGGCGCACCGCTCCACCGTCGACGCCCTTGGCGCCCTGTTCGAACTCTCCTGCCGGCCGCGCGCCGAAGCCCACGGTTCCGACCTGCCACGCGGGCATGCCGTCGGCCGCGAGCGCTGCGATCGCGGCATCCTTCTTGTCGGCTGCGACGATCGCGAGGAACCCGATTCCGAGGTTCCAGGTGCCCTCGGCGGACTCCAGCGTGGACCCGGCGATGTCACTGAGCACGCGGAAGACCGGGCTCGGCGACCAGGTGCTGCGGTCGACCTCGGCCCAGCTGCCCTGCGGGAGCACGCGCGCGAGGTTCGCCGCGATGCCGCCGCCGGTGACGTGGCTGAGCGAGTGGACCCCGCCCGAGCCTGTGCCGCCGCCGAGCTGCTCGATGAGGCGCAGCAGCGGGAGCGTGTAGAGACGAGTCGGCTCGAGCAGCGCCTCGCCCCACGTCTTGCCGAAGTCGGCGGCGTTGTCGCCGTAGCCGATGCCCGCGTTCGTGACGATGTGGCGCACGAGGGAATAGCCGTTGGAGTGCAGTCCGCTGGACTCGACGGCGATGACGACGTCGCCGTCCTGCACGCGGTCGGCCCCGAGGATGCCGTCGGCCTCGACGACTCCGGTCGCGGCTCCTGCGACGTCGTAGTCGCGCGGGCCGAGAAGACCGGGGTGCTCGGCGGTCTCGCCGCCGATGAGCGCGGTCCCCGTCGCGGTGCACGCCTCGGCGATGCCGCGCACGATGTCGGCGATCCGCTGCGGGAAGACCTTGCCGCACGCGATGTAGTCGGTCATGAAGAGCGGCTTGGCGCCCACCACGACGATGTCGTCGACGACCATGCCGACCAGGTCCTGGCCGATCGTGTCGTGCTTGTCGATGGCCTGCGCGATGGCGACCTTCGTGCCGACGCCGTCTGTGCTCGTGGCGAGCAGCGGACGACGGAAGTCGCGCAGCGCACTCGCGTCGAACAGTCCGGCGAATCCGCCGACACCGCCGAGCACTTCAGGGCCGTGCGTCGCGCGCACGGAGGACTTCATCAGCTCGACGGCGAGATCGCCCGCAGCGGTATCGACGCCGGCTTCGGAATAGGGATTGGTGGGGGAGGCAGCCACACCTCCAGCCTACCGCCCGCGGAGACCTCCTCTCCCCTCCCTCCATCTCCTACGATGGGGCCATGGCCGACAAGCCGCAGTGGTTGATCCGCGAGGACGCGAGCGTTCCGGTGCTCGTCGCGCTCGCGCTGCGGCAATCGCTCGGCATCCGCGCACCGGAAGATCTTCCGAGCCTGCGCGATCTGCCCGTCCGGGCACCGGATGCCGCCGAGGTGACGCCCGAGCTCGAGAAGCAGTGGCGCGACTACTGGGACATGACCGTCGAGCCCCGAGCGCATCCGTCCGGCGTGCCGCTCGAGCTCGTCGACGGGTTCGACACGCTGGTGGCGCTGCCGGCGACCGGTGCCGAACAGCTCGCCGAGGCGATCGCGCCGCATGCCGCATCGGCGATGCACTACGCCCGCGTCGCACACGATCGCTACGTGTCGTCGATCCACAGCTCGATCGCCAACCGGTCGGGTGGCGGGACGATCGGGGGCGAGTCGTATCGCGCCTATGCCAGCGCGATCGCCGAGTTCGAGCGCGAGATCGGTCGCCGTGCGCACTCGTTCGAACTCAACGTGCAGGTGCTGCCGTTCTCGCAGCGGGGGATCTGGTGGATCGGCGCGCTCACCGTCGCGGTGACCGACGGCCTGCGCCGCGACGTGGTCTCGTTCGACGCGGCGATCCGGCCCATCATCGCCGAACTGGCGTGACACCCCGGGGCGTGATCAGTCGTTCGCGATGATCGTCTCGTGCTCGACCCTGACGACGTGGTCGTGGCGACGCGCGACGCGTTCGAGGATCAGCGCGACGACGCTCGCGAGGGCGAAGCCGATCGGCACCGTCCACAGCAGCAGGAATCCGAACACCTGCCCTGGCGGGTAGACGACGTTGACCGCTTCGGACGGCTCGTAGCTGCCCATCATCGTCAGGATGCCGGCGGCGATGATGCCGAGCACGACGCCGATGCCCATGAACACGCCGAAGCGCGGCACGCGGCGGACGGTCGCCTCGACCGTCTGGGAGGAATCGTGGGAGGACATGCATCCATTGTCCCACCGTTGGCTGCGGGGCGCTCCCCCTCCTGCGCACTCAGCCGTGCGACGGGTCAGGGGCGCAGTGGCAGGACGTCCGAGAGATCTGCGCGGGTTCCGGAAGCGCTCACGCGCCCCGAGCCCGCCGCATCCGACCAGTGCTCCACGCCCGTCGCGACCGCGATCCAGGTCGCCGGGTCCATCTCGACGACATTCGGAGGGGTGCCGCGGGTGTGACGGGGGCCCTGGATCACCTGCACGGCACCGAACGGGGGCACCCGCACCTCGACGCTGTTGCCCGGGGCCTTCTCGTCGAGCAGCTGCAGCAGGTAGCGCACGGCGGTCGCGAGGGGAGCGCGTTGCGGCTTCTCACCTGCGGCATCCGCGCGCCTGACCTCGTCGAGGGCGGCGCGTCCGTCGATGATGTCGATCTTCCTGGAGGGCATGGAGAAAGGGTACGCCGAGGCGGGTGCGGCGTAGGCGGGGGTGCCTCGTAGGCGCGGGCGCCTCGGACGGAGATCTGCGCTTTCGAAGGACAGATCACCCGAATCCCTCCTTCGCACGCGGAGATCTCCTTCGCCGGCGACCTGGATCGGACCGATAGTCGCCCGGCGCCCGCGCGCACAGGAATAGGCTCGAGGCGATGAGCCAGAATCCCGATACCCTGCGTGGCGCGCGAGCCGAGCTGATCGCGGCGACGCGGCGCGGTGATGCGTGGGCGAAGCCGTTCCCGGCGGTCGGCGACGGTGCGCATCCGGCATCCGTGCTCGTGCTGTTCGGGCGGCTGGACAGTATCGCGGCCGGGACCGACGAGGCGACTGTCGCCGCCGACCTCGATGTACTGCTGCAGCGTCGGGCAGCGACCCTCTCGTCGCATCCCGGCCAGGTGTCCTTCCCGGGCGGCCGGGCCGAGGACACGGATGCGGATGCCGTCGCCACCGCCCTGCGCGAAGCCGAGGAGGAGACCGGACTCGACCCGGACGGCGTCGAGGTCCTCGCGACCCTGCCCGAGCTTCCTCTCGCCGCCAGCAACCACGTCGTCACCCCCGTGCTCGGGTGGTGGCGCACTCCGTCGCGCGTCGCCGCCGTCGATCACGCCGAGACGGTCGAGGTCTTCCGCGTTCCCGTGGCGCAGCTGCTCGACCCCGCCAATCGGCACACGTCGACCATCCACCGCATGGGACGCACGTGGAAGGGGCCCGCGTTCGACATCGACGGCACGATCGTGTGGGGCTTCACGGCGATGGTTCTCGATGCGCTGTTCGATGCAGCCGGGTGGGCTCTGCCGTGGGACCCGTCGATCGAGCGGGCGATCGACGTCTGACCGGGAACCCGCCGAAACCCGCGCCCTCGCCTCGGTAGTCTGGACGGGTGAAGATTCTCGTCCTCGGTTCCGGTGCCCGTGAGCACGCGATCATCCTCGCTCTGCGAGCAGAGACCGCGGAGCACGAGATCTTCGTCGCCCCCGGCAACGCCGGCATCGCCCAGGATGCGACCCCCGTCACCCTCGACATGCTCGACGGCGCCGCGGTGACCTCCTTCGCCAACGAGCATGCGGTCGATCTCGTGGTCGTCGGCCCCGAGGCTCCTCTGGTCGCCGGAGTCGCCGATGTCCTCCGGGCCCATGGCATTCCCGTGTTCGGCCCGGGCAAGGCCGCGGCCCAGCTCGAGGGGTCCAAGTCGTTCGCGAAGCGCATCATGGATGCCGCCGGTGTCCCCACCGGTCGCGCAGTGCGCGCCACCACCACCGCAGAGGTCGAGGCCGCGTTCGACGACCTCGGCGCCCCGCACGTCGTGAAGGCCGACGGCCTCGCTGCCGGCAAGGGTGTCATCGTGACATCCGATCGTGCCGAGGCTCTCGCTCATGCCGAGCACTACCTGCCGTCCGGTCCCGTGCTGATCGAGGAGTTCCTCTCGGGCCCCGAGGTCTCGCTGTTCTTCCTGAGCGACGGCGACACCGTCCGAGCGCTCAGCCCGGCGCAGGACTTCAAGCGCGCGCTCGACGGCGACGAAGGCCCCAACACCGGCGGCATGGGCGCCTACTCGCCGCTGCCCTGGCTCGCCGACCAGTTCGGCAGCGAGCAGGCCTTCGTCGAGGAGGTCACCCGCGACGTCGCCCTGCCCGTGATTCGTCAGCTCGACGAAGAGGGCACGCCGTTCATCGGCCTGCTGTACGCCGGCCTCATCCTCACTCCCGCAGGCGTGCGCGTCATCGAGTTCAACGCCCGCTTCGGCGACCCCGAGACCCAGATCGTGCTGCCGCGTCTCGTGACCCCGCTGTCGGAGCTGCTGCTCGCCGCGGCATCGGGCACACTCGAGGATCAGCCCGAGCCCGTGTTCAGCGACGACGTCGCGATCACCGTGGTGCTCGCGAGCGAGGGCTACCCCGAGGCTCCGCAGACCGGCCGTCCGATCGAGGGCCTCTCCGATGCGGCGGCGGTCGAGGGCGTGCGTCTCGTGCACGCGGCGACCGCGAGCCCCGACGCACCCGGCGGGTCGCTGATCGCCACCGGCGGCCGCGTGCTCAACGTCGTCGCCGTGGGATCGGACTTCCGCACCGCGCGTGACCGGGCATACGAGGCCATCGGTCTCATCACCCTCGAGGGCTCGCACTTCCGCACGGACATCGCTGCCCGCGTCGCGGAGTAGTCCGACCCGTCGTCGCTTTCCTGCCGATTCGCGCAGGTACTCCGCCAACTCGGCCGAGAACTGTTGACACCACCAGCTTTCTTCAAGAAAGTTGGCGGATGCCGCTCCGCTCCAACTGGTCGACAGCCACCTGCCCGATCGCCCGCTCCGCCGATGTGCTCGCCGACCCGTGGGTCCTCCTGATCCTGCGGGAGCTCTTCTCCGGCCGCTCGCGCTTCGACGAGCTGCGCGATGCGACCGGCGCCGCCGACTCCGTGCTCGCCCGGCGCCTCGCCTCGATGGGCGAGGCGGGTCTCGTCGCGCACGGTGACCCCGGCTATCGGCTCACGGACGCCGGACGCGAGACCCTCCCGATCCTGCACGCCTACGCGCGCTTCACGAGCACGACCAATCCTGACGGGTCCTGGGGCCTGACCGTCAGCTGCGGTCGCTGCGGCGAGGCGACGGCATCCGCCGACTGGTGCGCGACCTGCGCCGCCCCACTCGACGCCGACAGCACGCGATGGACCCGCCGCAGCATGGGCGGCGAGCCGTTCGCCCTCACGTCAGGCGACGCAGCGTGACCGCAGACTCGGTCGAGGAGCCGACCGGCACCCCGACACCCGCACTCCGGCAGCGCCGCATCCATCCCGCCTGGATCGTCGCACTCGTGGCTCTGATCGCACTGATCGGAGCCGCCGGATTCCGCGCCGCGCCCGGGGTGCTGATGCTGCCCCTGCAGGACGAGTTCGGCTGGACCACCGCAGAGCTCTCCCTCGCCGTCACGGTCAACCTGCTGCTGTTCGGCCTCACCGCTCCCTTCGCCGCCGCGCTGATGCAGCGCTTCGGCATCCGCGCGGTGACCGTGACCGCTCTGTTCGTGATCGGCGCCGGCGCCGCGCTGAGCGTCTTCGTGGCCACCCCGGCGCAGCTCGTACTCACGTGGGGTGTGCTGATCGGACTCGGCACCGGGTCCATGGCGCTGGTCTTCGCTGCGACGATCACCGACACCTGGTTCGCGACCAGACGCGGGCTGGTCTCGGGTGTGCTCACCGCGGGCAGCGCGACCGGACAGCTCATCTTCCTGCCCGTGATCGCCGCGGCGGCCGAGGACATCGGATGGCGCGGAGCATCTCTCATCATCGCCGGCGGTGCTCTCGCGGTCGTCCCCCTGGTCTGGATCTTCGTGCGCAACCGACCGAGCGATCTCGGCGTCACCCGCTACGGCGACACCGGCCCTGTCACCGTGGCCGCGCGGCCGAAGGGCAACGCGTGGGGCGCCGCTCGCCTCGCCCTCACCACGTTGCGCGACGCCGCCCGCACCAAGACGTTCTGGGCCCTCGCGATCGGGTTCGCGATCTGCGGCGCCACGACCAACGGCCTGATCGGCACCCACTTCATCCCCAGCGCGCACGACCACGGGATGCCGACGACGACCGCGGCCGGACTGCTCGCCGTCGTCGGGATCTTCGACATCGCCGGCACCGTGTTCTCGGGGTGGCTGACCGACCGGGTGAACCCCCGCATCCTGTTGGCCGCCTACTACGCGCTGCGCGGCGTGAGCCTGCTCTTCCTGCCGAGCCTGCTGTCGGCCGAGGTGCAGCCGAGCATCATCGTCTTCATCGTGATCTACGGCCTCGACTGGGTGGCGACTGTTCCGCCGACCATCGCGCTGTGTCGCGAGGTCTTCGGAGACCGAGGGCCTCTGGTGTTCGGCTGGGTGTTCGCCGCGCACCAGATCGGCGCCGGCATCGCCTCGTTCCTCGCGGGCATGGTGCGCGACCACACCGGCCAGTACACGTTCGCCTGGTTCGCCGCCGCCGGGCTCTGCGCGGTAGCGGCGCTGGTCAGCGCGACGATCCGCCGGCATCCGGCGCCGACGCCGACTCCGACCCCCTGACTCGACACGAACGAAGGCCCCCGTCCGGAACCGGATGGAGGCCTTCGTCACGGAGTACCGCTCAGAGGACCTTCGAGAGGAAGTCCTTCAGCCGCTCGTTCTTCGGCGCGCCGAACAGCTCGGCGGGCGGCGCCTCCTCGACGACGACTCCGGCGTCCATGAACACCGTGCGGCCCGAGACCTCGCGGGCGAAGCCCATCTCGTGCGTCACGAGCACCATCGTCATGCCGCCGGACGCCAGGTCGCGGATGACCTGCAGCACCTCGCCCACCATCTCGGGGTCGAGGGCGCTGGTCGCCTCGTCGAACAGCATGATCTCGGGGTCCATCGCGAGCGCGCGGGCGATCGCCACGCGCTGCTTCTGACCGCCCGACAGGGATGCCGGCTTGGCGTCGGCCTTCTCGGCAAGGCCCACGCGGTCGAGCAGAGCCAGAGCGCGCTCCTTCGCCTGGGCCTTCGAGAGCTTGCCGAGCTCGACGGGAGCGAGGGTGATGTTCTCGAGCACCGTCATGTGCGGGAACAGGTTGAAGTGCTGGAACACCATGCCGATGCGCTGGCGCACCTCGTCGAGCTTGACGCTCTTGTCGGTCAGGTCGACGCCGTCGACGATGACATGGCCCGACGTGGGCTCCTCGAGCTTGTTGAGGCAGCGCAGCAGGGTCGACTTCCCCGACCCCGACGGGCCGATGACCGCGACGACTTCGCCGTCCTCGACCGTGAGGTCGATGCCCTTGAGCACGTGGTTGTCGCCGAAGGACTTGTGCAGGTCTCTGACCTCGATCTTGCTCATGCGGTGAACTTCCTCTCCAGGCGGTTCGCGAGCAGCGTCAGAAGCGTGATCACGACGAAGTAGATGATGGCGACGATCGTCAGCACCTGCGCCGACAAGTACGTCGAGGCGATGATCTGACGCGACACGAAGGTCAGCTCTGCGAGGCCGATGACGCTGATGAGCGACGTGTCCTTGAGGGTGATGATGCCCTGGTTGACGAACGAGGGGACCATGATGCGGAACGCCTGAGGCAGCACGACCTTCTGCATCGTCTTCCAGTGTCCGAGACCGAGCGAACGCGACGCTTCGGCCTGGCCCGGATCGACGGCCTGGATGCCACCGCGGATGATCTCCGTCATGTACGCGCCCGTGTTGAGCGAGAGCGTGATGGCTCCGGCGACGAAGGGGTTGAACGTGAGCCCGGGGAAGAGCTGCGGGATGGCGAAGAACACGAAGAACGCCTGCACGAGGATCGGTGTGCCGCGGAAGACGTAGACGTAGGCCGTGGCCACCCAGCGGAACGGCGCGAAGGCCGAGACGCGGCCGAAGCCGAAGATGAGGCCGAGGATGAATGCGGCCACGATCGCGACGAGCGTCGCGAGGATCGTGAGCCAGAGGCCCTCCATGAGAGCGGGCCAGTACTTCACGGCGACGGAGAAGATGTCGGTCGCCTGCGTGGTCTCCTCGCCGCCGGCGAGGTAGCTGTCGACGATCTCGTCGTACTCTCCGGAGGCCTGGAGATTCGCGAGACCCTCGTTGAACATCTCGATCAGCTCGGGGTTCTGCCCCTTGTTGACGGCGAACCCGTACTCGCCGCCGAGCTCCGGCTCACCGATCAGGCGGAAGCCCGACCCCTGCTGGATCCCGTAGGCGAGCACCGGGAAGTCCTCGAAGTAGCCGACGGCCTGGCCTGCCTTGACAGCGTCGACCATGTCGGTCGTGTCCTGGTAGGGCGTGATGCGGAAGCCGTACTCGTCCTGGTTCTCCTCCGCGAAGGTCTGGCCCTGCGTGCCGGTCTTGACCGCCACGGCCTCGCCGTCGAGGTCGTCGAGCGACTGGATGTCGCTCGACTCGAGCACTCCGAGCTGGATGCCGCTGGTGAAGTACGGCTCGCTGAAGTCGAACGTCTCCTGGCGCTCCTCGGTGATCGACATCCCGGCCATGACCGCGTCGACCTGGTTCGCCTGCAAGGCCTGCACGGCGGCGTCGAATCCGAGCTGACGGATCTCGACCTCGAAGCCCTGGTCCTTCGCGATCGCACGCAGCAGGTCCATGTCGATGCCGACGAGCTCACCGTCGGGAGAGGTGAACTCGAACGGCGCGAACGTGGTGTCCGTGCCGATGACGTAGGTCTCGGAGTCATCGGCCGCAGTCGCGGCGGAGGCTCCGCCGAGCAGGGCTCCGACGGCGACGAACGCCGTGAGCGCCATCGCCCCGGCGGTGCGTCCGAGCGCGCGCAGGCGCGCGGAAGCAGAGGTGGGATTTCGTATCACGACGGATGCTCCTCAGAGGGGACGGGCGGCAGGATGCTGCCACCGGGATGGTCGTCGACCATCAACCCTAACCGGCGACGACCGGCACCCCTGTCCCGGAGGCGCTTCGCGGATCGGCGTCAGAGCGTGATCCAGTAGCGCCGGAGCATGGCGTGTCCACGCTCCGACTGGTCGCTGACGTCCTGCAGCACGCCACCGGCGCCCTCGATCGTTCGGTAGGAGCCGACGTTGTCGTCGTCGCACGTGACCAGCACGCGCTCGAGTCCGATCTCGCGGGCACGCTCGAGTCCGAGCCGCAGCGCGGCCGATGCGTAGCCCTGGCGACGACGGGAGGCGCGCACCGAGTAGCCGATGTGACCACCCGCCTCACGCAGCCATTCGTTGAGCTCGTGCCGGAAGGACAGGAACCCGACGACCTCGCCGTCATCCACGATCCAGTACAGATCGTTGTGCACGGCATCCTCGGGCAGCTGCGCGGAGGTGTCGGAGAGAACCGCCGACTTCTCGATCAGCGCGTCCAGCGTCGCCCGATCCGGGGTGACCGGCGCCTGCAGACCCGACCCGTCGACGTGCCCGTCACCGAACTCGGCGACCGCAGCCGCCCAGGAGTCGAACAGGTCGGTGGTGGGCCTCGTGAGCTCGATCGTCATCGCCCGATGAGATCACATCCGCGGTCACGGCCGCAAACCGGGAGAGCCGGGCCCGCTGCACGATCGCGCAGTCGACCCGGCTCGCCGACGGACCGGTCACGCTGCGGGGGCGGGCGCCTCCGCGGGGGCGGATGCCGCGGCATCCGCCTTGTCGTAGCGACCGAGGAAGAGCGACGCCACGAGAGCGATGACCATCACGCACGCCGGCAGCAGGATCGCCTGCGACATGCCGGCGGCGAATCCCTCGGCGACCTGCGGAGGAAGCGATCCTCCGCCTTCGATCCCCGCGGGTGCGTCGGCGAGACCCGGCAGGTTCGCTTCGAGACGCGACTGCATGAACGCGGCGATGGATGCCGAGCCGATGACCGATCCGATGGTGCGGGTCGTGTTGTAGATGCCCGCGCCGGCACCGGCCTGGCGGGGAGGCAGCTTGCGCGTCGCGGTGGTGGCGAGCGGTCCCCACATTCCGGCGTTGCCGACGCCCATGAGCGCCGAGGGCAGCAGGAACATCCAGATCTCGGTATCCATGTTGATCAGGGCCGAGTACCAGACGAGCGCGACGACCACGCAGAGCAGACCGGGGATGAGGATGATCCGCGGGTCGATGCGGTCGAGCAGCTTGCCGGCGAACGGGGCGAGCACGCCCGACAGCACGGCCATCGGGATCAGCAGCAGCGCGGCCTGCGTCGGGGTGAGCCCTCGCGCCGTCTGCAGGAAGAACATCATCGGCAGCGACATGCTCGTCACGGTGAAGCCGACCGCGGCGATCGCGACGTTCGCCCCCGAGAAGTTGCGGTCGCGGAACAGTGCGAGAGGCACCAGGGCCTCGCTGCGCGTGCGCGCCTGCTGCACGATGAAGAGCGCGAGCACGACGAGGCCGGTGATGATGATGCTCCACACCGAGATCGGTCCCCAGATCACGCCCCAATCGAACTTCTCGCCCTCCTGCAGTCCGAAGACGATGAGGAACAGCGCCACCGCGCTGAGGATGACGCCCAGGATGTCGAACCGGTGCGCACTGGTCTGCAGCTTCGGGACGAGTCTCCACGCGAGCACGAAGGCGACGATCCCGACGGGGATGTTCACGAAGAAGATCCACTCCCAGCCGAAGCCGTCGACGAGCAGGCCCCCGACGAGCGGTCCCACGAGGGTCGCGACGCCGGCCGTCGCACCCCATAGCCCCATGGCGGCGCCGCGGCGCTCGGGCGGGAACGTCCGGGTGATCACGGCCATGGTCTGCGGCGTCATGAAGGCGGCGCCGAGCCCCTGCACGGCGCGAGCGGCGATCAGCATCTCGAGCGAGTTCGACAGCCCGCACCACAGCGAGGCGAGCGTGAAGATCGCGAGGCCGATGAGGTAGATGTTCTTCGGGCCGAACCGATCGCCGAGACGGCCCGTGATCAGCAGCGGCACCGCGTAGGCGAGCAGGTAGGCGCTGGTGACCCACACGACGTTGTCGAGGTTGTTGGTGGTCGGGTCGAGCGCCGCCTTGATCGCGGGGTTCGCGACCGAGACGATCGTCGTGTCGACGAGGATCATGAAGAAGCCGATGACGAGCGCCCAGAGCGCGGGCCAGGGGCTCGCGGGTCGATGCCCGGCGGCGAAGGTGCCGGTCGAGGGACCGGATGACCCGGATGCCGTGGGCCGGCCTCCGGTCGAGGGGGAATCGGTCATTGCTGTGCAGCCTTTCGCTGAGCGAGGTAGCGGTCGGTGTTCTCGAAAGCCGTGGGCCCCCAGGGGAACTCCTCGGCCTCGAGACGATCGAGGAGCGAGTCGAGCCAGCGCAGCTCGGCGTCGAGCAGCACCTCCTGGCGCTCGAACTCGACGAGCACCTGCTCGGGGGCGCCCCTTCTGCGAGCGCCGACCAGCCCGTCACGGTGCAGCGCGTGGCCTTCGGCGAGCGCGGAGCGGCGCTCGCGGAGGCGGTCGATGACGTCGGGACGCTCGAGATTGTGAGCCTCGGCGAGTGCGATGCGGAACTCGGCCGGGCGCTCGATGATCGACAGCTCGCGACGCAGCCAGGCGATCAGCGCGTCCCGTCCGGCATCCGTGAGCGTGTAGGTGGTGCGCTCGGGGCGGTTGCCCTCTCGGTCGATGCCCACCTCGTCGATGAGACCGGCCCGCTGGAGTCGGCCGACCGTGTGATAGAGCGTCCCGTTCGTGACGGCGAGCAGCCGTTCGTCGCGGCGCACGCGCATCAGGCGCACCATCTCGTAGGGGTGCATGTCGCCTTCGCGCAGCAGCGCCAGCACCATGACGCCCATCGGGGTCAATCGCTGCATCGGCCCCTCCCCAGATGGTTCCGCTTGAAATAGTCCATGTGGACTATACGCCTGGCACGCGTCATCGACAAGACGGCGCCCGCGAGCATCAGCTGCTCAGCTTGCGCAGAGCCGATCCCTTGTGCGCCGCGGTGTCGCCGCTCTTCTCCGACTTCACGATGTAGGCGGGATCATCGTCGGAGGCGGTGAAGCTCTGCCCGGCGAACCGGAAGTCCTTCGTCCGCTTCTCCTCGACGGTGCCGTGCGTGCGCCCCTGCGACGTGTTCCAGCTCACCCGGTCCCCCGTGGAGAGATCCTTCGTCATGACTCCTCCGTTCGTCTTCCGTCGAGCCTCGCCGATGCATCGGAGGTCGCACCAGGGCTTGACACGACACCGGCGACGTCGACCCGGGATAATGGGCGGGTGAGCACACCTTCGGACAGCAACGCGCAGACCATCCCCGGCTGGCGCCACATCTACTCGGGCAAGGTCCGTGACCTGTACGCCTCGGACGACGCCGCCGACACCCGCATCCTCGTGGTCGCGTCCGATCGCGTGAGCGCGTTCGACTTCGTGCTCTCGCCCGGCATCCCCGAGAAAGGCGCGCTGCTCACGCGTCTCAGCCGCTGGTGGTTCAGCGAGCTCGACGATGTGCCCAACCACCTCGCCGAGGGTGAGATCCCCGCGAGCGTCGCCGACCGCGCCATGCTCGCGCAGTCGCTGGAGATGCTTCCGGTCGAATGCGTCGTGCGCGGCTACATCACCGGATCCGGATGGGCGGAGTACACCGAGAGCGGCACCGTCTGCGGCATCCCGCTGCCCGCCGGCCTGCAGAACGGCGACCGCCTGCCCGAACCGCTGTTCACCCCGGCCTACAAGGCGCCCATGGGCGAGCACGACGAGAACATCACCTTCGAGCGGACCGTCGAGCTCGTCGGACCAGAGCGCGCGGCCGAGCTGCGCGACGTCTCGATCTCGCTCTACACACGTGCCGCCGCGATCGCCGAGGAGAAGGGCCTGATCCTCGCCGACACCAAGTTCGAGTTCGGGACGGATGCCGACGGCGTCCTGCACCTGGCCGACGAGGTGCTCACGAGCGACTCGTCCCGGTACTGGGATGCCGAGGCCTGGCGCACCGGAACCACGCCGAGCGAGCGCATGGCGAGCTTCGACAAGCAGATCGTGCGCGACTGGCTGGCCGCGAACTGGGACAAGCAGGGTGAACCGCCCGTGCTGCCCGACGACATCGTCGAGCGCACCGCCGCCCGGTATCGCGAGCTCATCGAGCGCCTCGGGGCCTGAGGCCCGGTACCGCCCCCGTCCCTCACTCCGTTTCCCACTCGCTGCGAAGGAGATCTCACCCAGCGAAGGGGCGATCTGCGGATGCGGCCGTTCATTGCGCGAGTTCTCCTTCGTAGCGCGCGGCGACCCCGCCGCTCCTCCGTCCCCCGCGCACCCAGCCAACACTCAGGAATCGGTAGTGTTGCTCCAGCACTCCCACTCCCCCCGATCCTGAGGAGCCCGCATGCCCCTGTGGAAGACCCACGGAAACGGACGCACCGTCGAACCCGGTGCCGTCGTCAAGCCCGAAGAGCGCCTGAACTGGCCGGCCACGATCGCGATCGGTGCCCAGCACGTCGTCGCCATGTTCGGAGCCACGTTCCTGGTGCCGACGCTGACCGGCTTCCCGGTCTCGACGACGCTGCTGTTCAGCGGCCTCGGCACCCTGATCTTCCTGCTGATCACGAAGAACCAGCTGCCCAGCTACCTCGGCTCGTCGTTCGCGTTCATCGCGCCGATCACCGCCGCGGTCGCAGCCGGCGGCACCGGATCCGCCCTCGCGGGCGTGGTCGCGGTCGGCATCCTGCTCACGGTCGTCGGCCTGGTCGTGCAGTTCGCCGGCCTCCGCTGGGTCGACGCTCTGATGCCCCCGGTGGTCGCCGGCGCGATCGTCGCCCTGATCGGCTTCAACCTCGCCCCCACCGCGTGGAACAACTTCCGGATCGACCCCGTGACCGCGACCATCACGCTCGTCGCGATCATCCTGTTCGCGGTGCTGTTCCGCGGATTCCTCGGACGCATCTCGATCTTCCTCGGCGTCGCCGTCGGCTTCATCTACGCCGCCTTCACGGGCTCCTTCGAGGTCCCCAACGCGCTGCGCGGAGGCAAGACGCCGGCGGAGCTCATCGCCGACGCCCCCTGGGTCGGTCTGCCCGAGTTCCAGCTTCCCGACTTCGTCGCTCCCGGCACCTGGTCGACCATCGCGATGTTCCTGCCGGTCGTCCTGGTGCTCGTCGCTGAGAACGTCGGGCACGTGCGCGGCGTCGCGACGATGACCGAAGACCCCGCGATCAACAAGCACACCGGTCGCGCGCTGATCGCCGACGGGGTCGCCACGACCATCGCCGGTGGTTTCGGCGGCTCGGGCACGACGACGTACGGCGAGAACATCGGCGTCATGGCCGCGACCCGCGTCTACTCGACCGCCGTCTACTGGGTCGCCGGTCTCTTCGCCATCCTGCTGGCGTTCTCCCCGAAGGTCGGCGAGGTCTTCAACTCGATCCCCGCCGGTGTGCTCGGCGGTGCGACCACCGCGCTCTACGGTCTCATCGGCATCATCGGCATCAAGATCTGGGTCGACAGCAAGGTCGACTTCTCACGACCGGTCAACCAGTACACCGCGGCCGTCTCGCTCGTGATCGGCGTCGCCGGCTTCTCGATGCAGCTCGGCGACTTCGCCTTCGGCGGCATCGTGCTCGGCACGGTCGCGGCTCTGCTGATCTACCACGTGGGCAACCTCATCGCCCGCGCCCGCAAGACCGGCGCCGACGACCCTCGCCCCCTCGAGGCCGTGGGGCCGCTGGGCGGAGACCCCGCGTAATCACACGCGACTCGCGAACGCGAAGATCCCGGATGCCGCTGCGGCGGCATCCGGGATCTCTGTGTCAGGGCGCGGTAGCTCTCAGGCGATGACGGCGAGCACCGCGTCGGGCGCGACCGAGGCCGAGAGCTCCACGCGGTGCGACAGCGTGCCGGCACGATGGGCGGTGACCGTGGTCTCCATCTTCATGGCGTCGAGCACCGCGATCGGATCGCCCTCGGCGACGCTCGCCCCGTCGTCTGCGAGCCACCGCACGAGCGTTCCCGGTGCCGGAGCACGCAGCTCGGTCGGATCGGATGCGGCGGGCGCACCTCCGGAATCCGCCAGGCCGCCGAGCCCCGCGAGCAGCGCCATCGGGAGCCCGAGCACGACACGGCGCCCGTCGATCTCGACGGGGAAGCGCTGGAGAGCGGCATCCGGTGCGGGGGCGGGACGCAGTTGCGGCTCGAGGCGCGGCAGCAGGGTGCTCTCGATCCACTGGGTGTGCACCGCGAAGGTCTCGGTGGCGAACGCCTCGTCGTCGAGCGCGAGCATATCGAACGGGATGACCGTGGCCGGCCCCTCGACGACCAGCTCGCGCAGCGCCCGACGCGCCCGCACGAGGGCCGCGTCGCGGTCGTCGGCATGCACGACGAGCTTCGCGATCATCGAGTCGAAGGCGGGCTGAACGACGTCGCCCGCCTCGATGCCGCTGTCCCAGCGCACACCGGGTCCGCCGGGGATCCGCAGGGACTCGACACGACCGGGGCTGGGCAGGAATCCGCGACCCGGGTCTTCGGCGTTGATCCGGAACTCGAAGGCGTGCCCGGTCGGCACGGGCGTCTCGGTGAACGAGATCCCCTCGCCGAAGGCGATGCGGAACTGCTCGCGCACGAGATCCGTGCCGGTGACCTCCTCGGTGACGGGGTGCTCCACCTGGAGTCGGGTGTTCACCTCGAGGAAGGAGATCGTCCCGTCGGCCGCGAGGAGGAACTCGACGGTTCCTGCGCCGCGGTACTGCACCTCGGCGCAGATCGCCCTGGCCGCGTCGTGGAACCGCGTGCGCTGATACCTCGACAGGCCCGGCGCGGGTGCCTCTTCGATGAGCTTCTGATTGCGTCGCTGCATCGAGCAGTCTCGATCGCCGACGACCACGACGCCGCCGAGTCCGTCACCGAGCACCTGGACCTCGATGTGGCGCGGGCTCTCGAGGAAGCGCTCGACGAAGCACTCCCCCCGCCCGAAGGCGGCGATGGCCTCGCGCGTCGCGGCCTCGAAGGCATCCGCGACCTCCGACAGCTCATGCACCACCTTCAGCCCCCGGCCGCCTCCGCCGAACGCCGCCTTGATCGCGATCGGAAGCCCGTGCTCCTCGGCGAAGGCCACGGCCTCCTCGGGGCCGGCGAGCGGCTGATCGGTGCCGGCGGCCAGGGGAGCCCCGACGCGCTGCGCGATCCGGCGCGCGGTCATCTTGTCGCCGAGCGCATCGATGCTGTCGGGCGACGGGCCGATCCAGATGAGGCCCGCACCCTCGACGGCCCGCGCGAACTCCGCGCTCTCCGAGAGGAATCCGTAACCCGGGTGCACGGCATCCGCTCCGCTCGTGCGGGCGGCGTCCAGCAGCGCATCGATCGAGAGATAGGTCGTCGCAGCGGTGTCTCCCCCCAGTCCGACGGCCTCATCGGCGAGCCGCACGTGCAGAGCATCGGCATCCTGGTCGGCGTAGACCGCGATCGACGTGTACCCGGCTTCGGCGCAGGCGCGGATGACGCGCAGGGCGATCTCTCCGCGATTCGCGATCAGCACCTTGGTCATGAGGTCTCCTTGACGATGAAACGGATGCGCACGCCGGGCGGCAGCTGCGCGGCGAGGTCGAGACTGCGATCGGTGAGGGCGCCGATGATCGGATACCCGCCGGTGAGCGGGTGATCCGGGAGGAACAGCACGGGCTGACCGTCAGGCGGCACCTGGATCGCCCCGGTGACCGCCCCTTCGCTGGGCAGCTCGCCCCCGACGGAGCGCGCGAGGGGCCTGTCGCCCTCGAGCCGGATGCCGACGCGGTCCGACCGCGGGGTCACGGTCCACTCCTGGCCGGCGAGCGTCGAGAGCGCTGCGGGGGTGAACCAGTCGTCCCGAGGGCCGAGGGTGATCTCGAGGTCGACGACGTCACCGGATGCCGGCAGCGTCCGCGGGGTGACATCCGGCTCGACGGGATGCCGTGCGGAATCGCCGATGCGCAGCACGTCTCCTGCTGCCAGCGGATCGGGCCCGAGCCCGGCGAGGGTGTCGCTCGCGCGGCTGTCGAGCGCCGTGTCGACGGCCACTCCGCCACGGACCGCGATGACGTAGCGCAGCCCGCTGGTCGGATGCCCCAGCGTGAGCTCGTCGCCCTCGACGCTGGCGAAGGGCGCGCCATGGGCGATGCGACGCGCCACACCGTCCGCGTCGATCAGGTCGAGCGCCCCGACAGCGCCCGTGACAGCGGCGACCCCGGCGCCCCGGAAACGCAGCACGGCACCGCCGACGCTCTCGAGCACGGCCGCGCCGCTCGCGTTGCCCACTGCCCGGTTCGCCTCGCGCATGGCGCGGCGATCGGCGACACCGGACGCTGAGACGCCGAGCGCCGCGAATCCCGGACGACCGGCATCCTGCACCAGCAGCTGCATCGACGGACGCACGACCTCGACGGCCGGGGACGCCGGAGAACCCGGGTCCGTCGCGCTCGCGGCGGCGTCTCGCTCGGTGACGCGCCGCGCGTCGGCACGATCGTCTGCGTTGTCCGACATCACGGCCTGCGCCCGCACCTGCTCGAACCGCACCGTCGTGCCGGGCGACAGCAGCGCAGGAGGGTCGCGATCGATGTCCCACATCAGGGCATCCGTGCATCCGATGAGCTGCCATCCGCCGGGGCTCTCGCGCGGGTACACGCCGGTGAACTGGCCGGCGAGGGCCACGGATCCGGCCGGCACACGGGTGCGGGGCGACGAGCGGCGGGGCACATCGAACAGCGGATCACTGCTCACCACATACCCGAAGCCGGGGGCGAAGCCCGAGAAGGCGACCGTCCACTCGGCGGCGAGGTGGCGGTTCACGAGCTCGGATGCCGAGACACCCAGCAGGGATGCCGCCTCGTCGAGGTCTTCCCCGTCGTACCGCACCGGAACAGTGACCTCGCCCGTGGCCGGCAGATGAGCGGTGTCGATCTCGGTCGCGGCGAGCGCGCGGGCGAGATCGGCGGCCGACACCGCCAGCGGATCGAACCGCACGAGCACCGTGCGAGCGCCGGGGATGCGCTCGACCACGCCGTGCACGCCGTCCCACGCGAGGTTCAGACGCATCGCCTCGTCGAGGTCGGCCGCCTCGACGAGAAGCGCGTGGTCGGATGCCGTGAGGATGCGCATCAGACCAGGTACTCCGCATCGGGGACATCGGTGATGAACATGTAGCCGGGCGCGTGGGTGATGGCGAACGGCGGCTTCGAGGCCATGATGGCGGCCTGCGGCGTGACGCCGCACGCCCAGAACACCGCCACCTCGCCCTCGCGCACTTCAGGGGCATCGCCGAAGTCGGGGCGGGCGAGGTCTGCGATGCCGAGCGATGCCGGGTCGCCGATGTGCACCGGGGCCCCGTGCACGGCGGGGGTGCGGCCGGAGATCTGCACGGCATCGGCCACTCGGTCCGCGGGGATCGGTCGCATCGACACGACCATCTCGCCGCTCAGCCTGCCCGCGGGGGTGCAGGGCACTGCGGTGCGGTACATCGGAACGTTGCGTCCGAGTTCCTGATGGCGGATCGGGATGCCCGCCTGCACGAGCCCGGACTCGAACGTGAAGCTGCATCCGATCAGGAACGAGACGAGGTCGGGTTGCTCCTCCCACGCCTCGGTCGCATCGGAGACCTCGTCGACCAGTTCGCCGTCGCGCCAGACGCGGTACCGGCCGATGTCCGTGCGGATGTCGCTGCCCGGGGCGAGCCGCGATTCCACCTCGCCCTGTTCGATGACCTCGAGCACGGGGCACGGCTTCGGGTTGCGCTGCGCGAAGAGCAGCGTCTCGAAGGCCCAGTCCGCGGGCACCGAGATGAGGTTCGCCTGCGTCAGTCCGACGGCGACGCCGCTGGTCGGCGCGGCGTGCCCCGCCCGGATGGCGGCTCGCGCTGCCCGCGCGGCGGCGAGCTGGTCGGGGGTGGCGAGAACGGTCATCTCAGACTCCCGCGAACGGTGCGATCGTGATGCCGGCGTCCTGCAGCATCCGCTTGGTCTCGGCGGCCATGGCCACCGAGCCGGGGCTGTCGCCGTGCACGCAGATCGACTGCGCGCTGACGGGCACGTCGGTGCCGTCGATCGCGCGGATCACTCCTTCGCCGGCGAGGCGCACCATGCGCTCGGCGACCGCGACGGGGTCGTGCAGCACCGAGCCCGCCTCGGTTCGTGAGACGAGCTGGCCGTCGGGCTGATACGCCCGATCGGCGAAGGCCTCGGCCGCGATCTGCAGGCCCGCACGCTCGGCGACCTCGAGCACGACGCCTCCGGCCAGACCCAGCAGCACGAGGTTCGGGTCGATCGCGCGGATCGCCGCCACCACGTCCTTCGACTGCCGCTCGTCGCGGGCGATCGTGTTGTAGAGCGCTCCGTGCGGCTTGACGTAGGCGACCGTGCCACCGACGGCTGCGGCAAGACCGATCACGGCACCGAGCTGGTACTCGACGTGCGCCTGCAGGGTGGCCGAGTCGATCTCGACCTTCGTGCGGCCGAAGTTCTCGTAGTCGCGGTAGCCGGGGTGCGCGCCGATCACGACGCCTCCGGCCACGGCGCTCTCGAGAGTCGATCGGATGCCCTCGGGGCTGCCCGCGTGGAACCCGCACGCCACGTTCGCGCTCGTCACGAGGCGCAGCATGCTCTCGTCGTCGCTGACCACCCGGTCGGGGACGTTCTCGCCGAGGTCGGAGTTCAGGTCGATCGATGTCATGGGGTCACGCTCCGATTCCGAGGAAGGCGAAGATGGGGCCGACCGAGACGATGCCCATGTACCAGGTCAGCAGCGTCACGAGCGTGCCGGCGATGAGCAGCCACAGCGGGTACTTCTTCGAGCCGAGCAGGTCACGGCGGAACCAGCCGATGTACATGAACACCGTGAGGCCGATGGGGAGGATGAGCCCGTTGAAGCCGCCGACGAAGACGAGGATCGCGGCCGGCGCGGTGCCGATCGAGAGGTAGACGATCAGCGACACGACGATGAAGGCGACGGTGGCCAGCTGCAGCGGCCATCCGCCCCGGAGCTTCTTCGTGAAGGTCGAGAGGAAGGTCGCTGACGTGTATGCCGCGCCGATCACCGAGCTGATCGCGGCGGCCCAGAAGATCGCGCCGAAGATGCGGAGTCCCGCGTCGCCGAGCACGGCGCCGAAGGCCTGTCCCGCGGGGTTCGCGGCCTGGCTCGACAGGTCGAGCGAGACGCCCGAGGCGACCACGCCGAGGACCGCGAGGAACAGCACGTAGCGCATGATGCCGGTGACGAGGATGCCGTTCGCCGCGGCGCGCATCACAGGACCCGCCTGCTCGGGACCCGTGTGACCCGAGTCGAGGTAGCGGTGGGCACCCGAGTAGGTGATGTATCCGCCGACCGTTCCGCCGACGATCGTGGTGATCGTGGCGAAGTTGAGCTCGTCCGGCGCGAACGTCTGGCGCAGCGCCTCGCCGATGGGCGGTTGGGCGATCACCGCGACGATCACGGTCATCACGATCATGCCGATGCCGAGCACGACCAACACGATGTCCATCACGGGCCCTGCCTTCTTGATCAGGAAGATGATGATGGCGAGGGCCGCAGTGAGCATGCCGCCGAGCTTCGGGTCGATGCCGAGCAGCGCGTTCAGCCCGAGGCCACCACCGGCGATGTTGCCGATATTGAAGGCCAGGCCGCCGATCACGACGAGCACGGCGATGACGTGGCCCGAGAAGGGGATGGCACGGTTGGCGAGCTCTCCTGCACGCATGCCGGAGGAGGTGATCATGCGCCAGATGTTCAGCTGCACTGCGATGTCGACGAGGATCGAGACCAGGATCGCGAACGCGAAGGCCGCCCCCATCGTCGCGGTGAAGGTGGCCGTCTGGGTGATGAACCCGGGACCGATGGCGCTGGTGGCCATCAGGAAGATGGCGCCGATCACGGCGCTGCGGCCGGCGCGTCTCTTGGCGGCGGAGAGCCGGACTTCGTCTTCGGCGGACAGCGGGGCTGCGGTGTTCTCTGACATTGCGGGGGATTCCCATCGTCGTTGGTGGGTGTCGAGTGACACCCAGTGTAGAACGGATCGAGCAATATTGTTCAACAACTTTGTTTCCGCTGTGCTACGGCCGAGTTGCATTCGCGTGATGGCAGAGATGCTTCCTCGAACGATCCGCTCCGGCCGCCGCCTACGATGAAGGCATGAACCAGCAGGGCATGCTCGCCGATGCGCTCCGACAGCAGATCATCGACGGCGCGTTCGCACCCGGTTCCCGACTGTCGGAATCGGCCATCGCGGAGCACTTCGGCGTGGCACGCAACACGCTGCGCGAGGCGTTCCGCGCCCTCTCCGAGCAGGGTCTGCTCGAGCACGTGCCGCACCGGGGCGTCTCCGTCGCCTCGCCGTCGATCGCCGACGTGATCGACATCTATCGCGCACGTCGCATCATCGAGTGCACCGCGCTCCTGCACTCCGAGCCGGAGCATCCGGCGGTCCAGCAGATGCAGGAGGCCGTGCTCGCCGCCGAGGCCGCGGCGCACGACGCACTCCTCGACGACGCCGAGACGTGGCGCGCGGTGGGCAGCGCCAACATGGCGTTCCATGTCGCCCTGGTGTCGCTCGCGGACAGCCCCCGTCTGGCCCGCACCTACCGTGACCTCGCGGCAGAGCTGAGACTCGCGTTCCTGAAGATCGACGATCCTCGCTCGCTGCACGAGCCGTTCGTGCGCAAGAACCGCGCGGTGCTCGACACCTTCCTCGCCCGCGGTGCGGCGGCCGGTGCGGCCGAGCTCGAGCGCTACCTCGTGCAGTCCGAGCGCGTGGTGCTCGGGGCCTTCGCCCGGATGCAGCTGGGCTGACGCCGTCCGCGATGGAGGGTCGGCCGCAGCTCGGTCACTCCTCGTCCCGCAGAGCCCCCGCCGCCCTGGTCCTCGCGTCCGGATCCCGGGGCGCGAGTTGCAGCGGAAGCGGCGCCTCGGGCTCGGGCAGGCCGTAGAGACGCCGCACCCAGCGTCGGGCGTCTTCGAGCGGGTAGGTGTCGCCGTAGACGGCGTACTTCATGAAGACGCCCTCGAGGGTGGTGCGCAGCATGATCTCCTCGAGCGGAGGATCGGCGGCACCCCTCTCGCGGAAGATCTCGCGGACGGCGTTCTCCGATGCGATCGCCTGCTCGGCGAACCGGGTCTCGGCCTCGGCGAACATGCGGTGGGTGCTGGGCTGCTGCTGCATCGCGAACACCGCTCGCTGCACCGGGAGGGCGAAACCGGTGGCGGCGAGAGCACCGTCGATGATCCCGGCGAGCCGGACGTCGGCGGGCCCCTCGACCTGCGGGATCGCGAAGAGCGCCTCGTACCAGCGGTCGATCACGGCGGCCACGAGCTGGTCCTTGCCGCCGAAGTGGTAGCTCACGAGTCCCTGCGCGACCCCGGCGCGGCGGGTGATCTCGGCGATGCTCGCGCCGGAGACGCCTCGTTCGGCGAACAGGATGATGGCCGATTCGAGAATGGCTTCGCGGGCGCGCTCCCGCGCGGCCCGGTTGTGTTCGTCTGAACGTGCCATCGGTCCCGCTCCCCAGCATCGGACGACTTCGGATTTCCCCCCGGAGGCTATATATTAGCGACTGAATAGCTGTTCAAGCTATGAGCGGCCCCAGGCCCCACCCTCAGGAGTGTGATGAGCCCGACATCATGGTTCACGCGTCCCCAGAGGCTCGCGCCATCCGAGCGGTTCTCCACCACCGACACCGAGGCGAACGAGATCGCGCTGGGCCTGCTGCAGATCAGCTCCCTCCCGTCCGGGCCCTGGAACGACCCGACGGCCCCCTCTCTGGGACCTGACGACAGGGCGCTCGTCGCCGAGACGTGGGGCATCCGCTCCCGTGACGACTGGCTCGGCATGATCGACCATCTCAGCACCGTGCGACGTCGACGTCAGGCCTGGATGCTCCGTCTGGCTGTCCGCAACGACCTGGACACCGCCCTCGGGCGTGTGCCGACCACGCGGGAGTGGCTCGCGGGGATCGTCGCCGAAGGCGGAGACGCGCGCGACGCGTTACCGTTCGTGGCCGGCATCGAGCGCATCGAGCGCGAGGTGCGCAGACGAGTCGGGAAAGATGTCGTGACGCCCGATGTGTATGTGCGCACACTCGACGCGTATGCGCTCGGTCAGGCCGTGGCGATGACGACGTGGGGTGTCGCGCTCGGATACGCCGACGTCGCAGAGGCCCGACGCATCATCCACCGGATCAACGTCGACACCCGCCCGTCGTTCGTGTCATGGGTCGATTTCGGCCTGAGCTACATCGCCGGACGGGTCATGCACTGGAGCGACGGGAACCTCGACGCGGAGTCGTTCGAGAAGTACGGCGAGGTGTGGACGGATTTCGCGACGGCAGTGATGCCCAAGCGCAACGGCCCGTGGGCGACACTGCGGTGGCCCGCGACGATCGATCAGCGGTCACGAGACCGGATCGGCTGATCGCCCGAAGACCCACGGATGCGGACCGACCTGGAGGGGCGTATGGTCCGCATCCGTGTTCTTCGGTCGCCCCCGTTCGATCCCGGCCCGCGCGAGGTCACGACGAGGCGCGCACCACCAGTTCGGTCGGCAGGATCGTCGTGTGCGCCGGGTCGCGTCCGGCCAGGCGCGAGAGCAGCACTCCGGCCATGGCCTCGCCCTGCGCGTACATGGGTTGCCGCATGGTGGTCAGCGGCGGGTCAGTGCTCAGCGCGACCGACGAGTCGTCGAACCCGACGAGCGCCACGTCCTCGGGAACACGGATGCCGGCCGAGCGCAGCGCCGTGAGCGCGCCACGGGCCATGAGGTCGCTGGCGACGAAGATCGCATCCGGACGCCCCGCCGCGAGGATGCGGCGCGCGGCATCCGCTCCGCTGGCTTCGCTGTAGTCACCGGCCTCCTCGGCGAACGGCGAGAGCCCTGCATCGGCCAGTGCCCCGCGGAAGCCCTGCACACGGTCGACGGAGGAGACCATCGTGATGGGCCCCGAGATCGTGGCGATCCGCGTGCGACCGGTCTCGATCAGGTGCTGGGTGGCGGTGCGGGCGCCGGCGACGTTGTCGACGTCGACCACGTAGTCGCCCTCGCGGATGCGCACCGGCCTGCCGCCCCAGACCACGGGCACGGCATCGGCGACCCGGTCGATGAACGCGTCGCTCGTGTGGTGCGAGACGATGAGCGCGCCGTCCACACCGCCGTTGCGCACGAAGCTCGTCATCTTGTCGCCGGGGTCGTCGCTCGCGATCAGCAGGTTGAGCAGGTAGTCCGAGCCCCGGAGCGCCCCCGTGATGCCCGCGACGATCGCCGCGAAGAAGGGATCTCCGAAGAACCGCGTGGTGTCCTCGGGCACGATCAGGGCGATCGCGTGGGTCTGTCGGGACGCGAGTGAGCGAGCCGCGCGGTTGGGCACGTAGCTGAGCTCCTCGATGGCCCGCTTCACCGACTCGAGGGCTTCAGGACTCACCGCCGTCGACCCGTTGACGACTCGTGACACCGTCGACCGTGAGACTCCGGCGGCCGATGCCACCTCTTCGATGGTCGCTCGTGACGACACGACTCTCCCTCCGTCCGGCGGCGAGGCCGGATGCTCCCTGGTGACGCCGCCCGGCGTCAGAGAGCGCGAGCGGCGATGATGCGAGCGTACTCCCGACCGGAGTCCTTCAGACTCCGCTCCTGGGTGTCGTAGTCGACGCGCACGATGCCGAACCGCTTGTCGTAGCCCCAGGCCCACTCGAAGTTGTCGAACATCGACCAGTAGAAGTAGCCGCGCACGTCGACGCCGGCATCCGCCGCATCGAGCACGGCGGCCAGGTGCAGGCGCAGGAACTCGGTGCGGTCCTCGTCGTGCACGCGGGTCTCACCGTCTTCGACGACCGCGACGTCGTCATAGGCGGCACCGTTCTCGGTCATGTACAGCACGGTTCCGGCGGGCTCGGCGTACTCGGTCCACACGCGCTGCAGCAGACGGGTGAGCCCCTCGGGCTGCACCTCCCAGTTCTGCGCCGTGCGCGGGAGTCCGCGTTCGACGGGGTGGATGCCCTCGCTCGACGGATACGGGCTTCGACCGACCCGGTCGGTGGCGGGTCCGCCGCTGAGCGGGGTCCGCTCAGGGGCGGGAGCCGTGCCCGAGACGAAGTCGCCGTGGTAGTAGTTGACACCCTGCGTGTCGATGCGCTGAGAGATGACATCGAGGTCGCCGTCGTGCACGGCATCCGTGAAGCGGGCGACGGCATCGGCATCCACCGACCGGATGTCCCGGATGATGTCGTCCGGGTACACGCCCCGGTAGATCGGGTCGAGGAACCAGCGGTTGAACTGGCCGTCGACGCGACGCGCGGCGTCGATGTCTGCGGGGTTGGTCGGATCGGCGGGGTCTGCGACCGTGTGGTTCAGCGTGATGCCGAGATTCAGGCTCGCATCCCGGCCACGCAACTCACGGACCGTCTCGCCGTGGGCGAGCAGCAGGTGGTGCGCCGAGAGCAGACCCTCGGCGACGCTCGTGTGACCCGGAGCGTGCTCGCCGCCGGTATAAGAGAGGAACGACGAGCACCACGGCTCGTTCAGGGTCGTCCACACGTTCACCCGATCGCCCAGGGCGTCGTGCATCGTGCCGGCGTACTCGAGGAAGCGTCCGACGGTGTCACGGTTGGTCCACCCGCCGGTCTCCTGCAGCGCCTGCGGCATGTCCCAGTGATAGAGCGTCAGCCAGGGCAGGATGTCGTTCGCGAGCAGCTCGTCGACCAGGCGCTCGTAGAAGTCGACGCCCTTCGCGTTGACCGCGCCGCCGTCGGGCCGGACGCGCGACCACGAGGTCGAGAAGCGGTAGGTCTGCAGCCCGAGCTTCTTCATGAGAGCGACGTCCTGCGGATAGCGGTGGTAGTGGTCGCACGCCACATCGCCGTTGTCGCCGCCGATCACGGCGCCGGGCTCCCTGCTGAAGGCATCCCAGATCGACGCGGTGCGCCCGTCTTCGAAAGCCGCCCCTTCGATCTGGTACGCCGCTGTCGCGGCGCCGAACAGGAAGTTCTCGGGAAAGGCACGGGTCATAGGGGTCATCCTTTCACCGCGCCCGCCATGATGCCACTGACCAGCTGCCGGCCCGCCACGACGAACAGGACGAGCAGCGGAAGGGTCGCGAGCACCGCACCGGCGAGCACGATGGAGTAGTCGATGTAATAGCCGGACTGCAGCTGGCTGAGGGCCGTCTGCAGTGTCGGGTTCTGCGGGGAGAGCACGATCAGCGGCCAGAGGTAGTCGGTCCACGCAGTCATGAAGGTGAAGAGGCCGAGGATCGCCATGGCAGGGCGAGCGGCCGGGATGCCGACGGTGAGGAACGTGCGGAACTGGTTCGCGCCGTCCATCCGCGCCGCCTCGATCAGCTCGTCCGGGATCACGTCGACCAGGTACTGCCGCATGAAGAAGACGCCGAAGGCGGTGACCAGTGTCGGCACGATGACCGCGCCGATCGATCCGGTCCAGCCGAGCTCCCGCATCAGCATGAACAGCGGGATGATGCCGAGCTGCGTCGGGATCGCCATGGTCGCGATCACGAAGATCATCAGTCCGTCGCGGCCCGTGAAGCGCAGCTTGGCGAAGGCATAGCCGGCCAGCGTCGAGAACGTGACGACCGAGACCGTGATGATCGCCGAGATGAGGAACGAGTTGCCCAGAGCGAGCCAGAACGGGATCGCGTCGAACACCTTGGCGGCGTTGGTGAAGAAGTTGCCGCCGGGGATCAGCGGCAGGGTTTCGCCACGCGTGGCGTTCGTGCCGCTCGCCACGACGACCGACCACCACAGCGGGTAGACGCTGCCGATGATGAACGCGGCGAGCAGGCCGTAGGTGAGGAAGCCGGGGCGGCTGCCGATCCCGGCGTTGCCGCCCACGGCGCCTCGACGGCCGCGGATCTTCTCGGGGACGCTCAGCGCCTGGGTGGCGGTCATCGCGCATTCTCCTCGGTCGTGGTGGCGATCGTCGTGCCGGCGGCGGCCGTCGCGGCTGCGGCGGCAGCGGCGGTGCGGGCTCGTCGGCGCGCGGCGCGGCTCTTCGGAGCATCCCCGGTCGAGATGCGTCGGGAGATCAGGAAGTTGATGACGCCGATGCCGACGATGAGCAGGAACAGCAGGATGGCGACGGCGGATGCTTCGCCGAGGTCCCGGCGGAAGAAGGCGAGCTCCCACAGGAACAGCACGGTCGTCTGGAACTGCCGGTCGCTGCCGCCGATGCCGCCCGCCGTCGAGACGTCGAACAGCCGGGGCTCGGCGAAGATCTGCAGACCACCGATAGTCGCCGTGATGATCACGAAGATCAGCGTGGGGCGGATCGTGGGGATCGTGATCGAGAAGAACCGGCGGGCAGCGCCGGCTCCGTCGAGGGCTGCCGACTCGTAGAGATCGCGCGGCACCGCCTGCATGGCGGCGAGGAGGATGAGGGCGTTGTAGCCGGTCCAGCGGAAGTTCACCATCACGGCGATCGCGAGGTGCGACAGGGCCGTGTTGTGCTTCCACTCCTGGTCGGCGATGCCGATCAGATTGAGCAGGTTGTTGGCGAGGCCGTCGGCCTCGTTGAAGATGCTCGAGAAGATGATGGCGACGGCGACGGGGGTGACGACGAACGGGATGAGAACGCTCATGCGCCAGAACGTCGGGGCACGCAGGCCGCGGTCGAGGAGGTAGGCGATCACCAGGGCGACCGCGAGCTGCGGGATCGCCGACAGCAGGAAGATGCTCAGGGTGTTGAAGATCGAGTTCCAGAACATCGGGTCGCCGAGGATCTCGACGAAGTTCCCGGCGCCGATGAACTCGCCCTGCCCCTTGAGCAGGTCCCACTCGTGCACGGCCACCCACACCGTGTAGAGCAGCGGGAAGAGTCCGACCAGCCCGAAGAGCAGGAAGAACGGCGAGATGTAGAAGTACGGGGAGGCGTTCTGGTCGAACCGCGAGACGCGGTGCCGCCAGGGACGCCGAGCCGCGGCATCCGTCTTCGGGCTCTTCGCGTCGTTCGACGACGCGGATGCCGTCTCCGAGCGCTCATGCGTGAGGGTCATGACTCTTCCTTGGTCCTGTTCCGGGCTTCCGTGGTGCTCCGGTCGCAGTCCGTGCCGCCCCGGTGAAGGCGGCGCGGCACGAACTGCGACCGGAACGGATGCGGTGGCTGGGTCAGTCGACCAGCTCGTTCAGGAGCTCGACCGCGGCATCCCAGGCGCCCTGGGTGTCGGTCTCGCCACGGTCGAGGCCGCTGAGGGCCGGACCGAAGACGTTCTCCTGGATCACCGAGTCATCGGCGCCCTTGAACTGGGCGACGACGCCCTTGGCACGCTCGGCGAGGATGGCACCGGTGGGTGCGTCGTTGAAGAACGCGTTCGGAGTCGCCTCGGACGAGAGCGTCTCCTGCGCCTTGATCGTCGACGGGAAGTTGCCCGCGGCGGCGGACTGCTTGACCTGCTGCTCGGGCTGCGTCAGCCAGTCGGCGAGGTCGGCCGCGGCCTCCTTGTGCTGCGAGCTCTCGGGGATCGACAGGAATGCGCCGCCCCAGTTGGCTGCGCCGCCGGGGAAGACGTCGGCGAAGTCCCAGCCGGTGGAGGCGTCGCCGCCGCCGGCCTCGACCTGGCCCTGCACGACGCCGAGCATCCAGCCCGGGCAGACGAACGTGGCGAAGGTGCCGTCGACGAACGACTTGCCGCCGTTCCAGTCCCACGCGGTCTGTGCAGCGGACTGACCGCCTTCGGTCGCGGCCCCGAGCAGCTCGAAGCGCTCCTTCAGCTCGGCGTTGTCCTCGACGTTCAGCTCGCCGTCAGAGGTGTAGTACCCCTCGTCGAGCTGGTTGACCATGGCGTTCCAGACGAAGCCCGAGTGGTCGTACCAGGCCTTGCCGGTCTTGGCCGTGTACTCGGCGCCGACCGCGAAGTAGTTCTCCCAGTCGCCGTTCAGCAGCTCGGCGACGGACTCGCGGTCGCTGGGCAGGCCGGCCGCCTCGAAGGCGGCGCCGTTGTAGCAGATGCCGCTCGGGCCGATGTCGGTGCCGTAGCCGATCACGCGGCCCTCGGCGTCGGTCGCCTGTCCGTACTTCCAGTCGACCCAGTCGGACTTGCGGTCTTCGATGCCGTAGTCGCGCAGGTCGACGAAGGTGTCGGAGACGTCCATGATCGCGCCGAGCCACCCCTCCTCGATCGCGA
Source organism: Microbacterium sp. LMC-P-041 (assembly GCF_030209555.1). Taxonomy (NCBI): domain Bacteria; kingdom Bacillati; phylum Actinomycetota; class Actinomycetes; order Micrococcales; family Microbacteriaceae; genus Microbacterium; species Microbacterium sp. LMC-P-041. The sequence continues at coordinate 625,763 of NZ_JARVRV010000004.1, read as the reverse complement.
CGACGTCGCTGAGACCCGAGCCGGCTGCGATCTTCGTGAACGCGTCGGTGCGGGCGTTGCCGCCGGTGTCGATGTTGGTCGCCTCGATCGTGACGTTCGGGTTCGCCTTCTCGTACTCGTCGTAGAGGTCGTCGTATCCGAAGGTGCCGAAGGTGGTGACGGTCAGTGTGACCTTCTCGTCACCGGAAGCGCTGTCGCCGGCATCGGCGGAGGCGCAGCCGGCGAGGGCCAGGGCGGAGACGGATGCGACGGCTGCTGTCGTCAGGATCCGCTTGCGGGCACGTGTGTTCACAGTTCACTCCTTTGTGGTGGGTCGTGCAGTGGTGGTGCGGGTGGTGCTCGGGGTCGTGCGGGGGCTTTCCGTGATGGCTTCCCGTGAGGATTCCTGTGGGAGCGCTCCCATGCACTGTCCAGTGACTCTATGGGAGCGCTCCCACGGTGTCAAGCCCGAGCCTTTCGCGTAGCCTTGACCGGTGCCCGACACCGATCTCTCCCCCGCCCTCGTCCGCGCCGAATCCCTGATCCGCAGCATCCCCGACTATCCCGAGGCGGGGATCATCTTCCGCGACATCACCCCGCTGCTCGCCGACGCCGAGGCCCTGCAGGCGACCACCGACGCGATCATCGCGCCGTTCGCCGGACAGTTCGACGTCGTGGCGGGCATCGAGGCACGCGGCTTCATCCTCGCCGGAGCGGCCGCGATCGCCGCAGGCGTCGGCCTCATCCCGATCCGCAAGGCCGGCAAGCTGCCCCGCCCCGCGGCATCCGTCGACTACGCCCTCGAATACGGCACCGCGACGATCGAGATGCACGACGATCTACCCGCCGGATCCCGCGTGCTGCTCATCGACGACGTGCTCGCCACCGGGGGCACGCTCGCCGCCGGACGCGAACTGGTCGAGCGCCTGGGCAGCCACGTCGTCGGCATCTCCGTGCTGTTCGAGATCGACGGTCTCGGCGGCCGCGAGGCGATCGGCGACCTGCACACCGTCTTCCACGCCTGAGCCCCGTCACCCGGGAATCGGGCGAGTCCCGAGCCGGTAGACTGGACACGCCCGTCCGCCCGCGACTTCCGGAGCCGTTCATGCCCACCATCGTCGTCGACGTCATGCCCAAGCCCGAACTGCTCGACCCGCAGGGGAAGGCCGTGTCCGGCGCATTCTCCCGTCTGGGCGTCGAGGGCTTCTCCGATGTCCGCATCGGCAAGCGCTTCGAGCTCACCGTCGAAGGCGAGGTCACCGACGAGATCCTCGCCGAGGCCCGCCGCATCGCCGATGAGGTGCTCTCCAACTCCGTGATCGAGGACGTCGTCGGCATCGAGGTCGCCGAGTGACCACGCGCATCGGCGTCATCACCTTTCCGGGCTCGCTCGACGACCGCGACGCCCAGCGCGCTGTGCGCATCGCCGGCGCCGAGCCGGTCGCCCTCTGGCACGGTTCGCACGATCTCGAGGGCGTCGACGCCCTCGTGCTGCCCGGCGGCTTCAGCTACGGCGACTACCTGCGCGCCGGTGCGATCGCCGCGCTCTCGCCGATCATGGCGGAGGTCAAGGACGCCGCGGCCAAGGGCATGCCGATCCTCGGCATCTGCAACGGCTTCCAGATGCTGGTCGAGGCGCACCTGCTGCCCGGCGGCCTGATCCGCAACGATCACCAGCACTTCGTGCGGCGCGATCAGAAGCTGATCGTCGAGAACTCCGACACCGCGTGGACAAACCGCTTCCGCACGGGCCAGGAGATCACGATCCCGCTGAAGAACGCCGACGGCGGGTACATCGCCGACGAGGAGACGCTCGACCGTCTCGAGGGCGAGAACCTCGTGGCATTCCGCTATGCGGGCGTGAACCCGAACGGCTCGCTGCGCGACATCGCCGGACTCACCAACGAGGCCGGCAACGTCGTCGGTCTCATGCCGCACCCCGAGCACGCGACCGAGGCCGGCTTCGGCCCCGACACCTCGGCCGCCATGCGCTCGGGCATCGACGGCGTCGACTTCTTCACCAGCGCGATCGCCGCCGTCGCCCGCGTCGCCGCGTAAGCGGTAGGCGCCCGCAGCCGGGGCCAGTTCCGCACCGCGCCCGCAGCCGGGGCCAGTTCCGCACCCGCGCGCACAGCCGGGACCAGTTCTGCACCCGCGCGCACAGCCGGGGCCAGTTCCGCACCCGCGCGCACAGCCGGGGCCAGTTCTGCACCCGAATCGCCGGTTTCGGATGCGTTATTGGCCCCGCATCAGCGGAGGATGCGCTTTTGGCCCCGCACCGGGGCGATGACGCCGGCCCCAGCACCGAGGGGGTCGGTTCCGCACCCGCTCGCGCAGCCGGGGCCAGTTCCGATCCCGCTCGCGCAGCCGGGGCCAGTTCCGCATCCGCGCGCGCAGCCGGGGCCAGTTCCGCACCGCGCCCGCAGCCGGGGCCAGTTCCGCATCCGAATCACCCGAATCCGGTGCAATGGTGACCACGCACCGCGCCGGAGGTGCACTAGTGACCCCGCACCGCGCCCTACGTGGCGGCAGGCGTCACCGCGCGCGACGGGTCAGTCGACGGGCAGCGCGAAGGGATTGTCGCCCGCGGCGGCGAGCAGGTACCAGGCCGTCGCACCGGTGTGCAGGCTGGCGTAGTAGAGGTCGCCGAAGCCCGAGTCGAGGCCGTCGGTCGACGTCGCCACGATCCCCTTGCCGTCGCCGTTGGCCGCATCGCGCTGACCGAGGCGGATGCTGCTCAGCAGCGACTCCACGCGCTCGGCGTCACCGGGCGCATCGCGCAGCGTGAGAGCGAGCGCCAGGTGGCCGGATCCCTCGAACCACACCTTCGACACGTCGGCGTCGCTGATCGACGCGCCCTGATACTGCCCGTCCGTCGCGATGAGGTGGGTCAGCGTCCAGTCCAGCGAGGTGTCGTAGCGGGGGTCGCGCGTGGCGAGCGAGCTCCAGGTCTGCGCGTCGAGGGGAATGGGGCGGGTGTTGACCGTCGACCCGTCCAGCAGGGTGCCCGTGTCGACATGGCCGTCGGCGCTCTGCATCGCGGCCACGAAGGCCGACGCGACGCCCGCCCGATCGGCCCAGACGGAGTCGCCGGTGAGCTGTGCGAGCTGCGTGAAGAAGCCGGCGATATCGCTGTTGTGCTCGGTGGACTTCCACTCCAGCGACGAGCCGTTCTCGAGCTGGCCGCCGGTGTAGCCGAAGGGCGCTCGCACCATGTCGGCGGTGTTGTTCTGGATCCATTCGGCGATCTGCACCGCCCCGGCGAGGTACTTCGAGTCGCCGGTCGCGTGGAAGAGACGCGCGAGCGCCATACCGGTCCAGGCCTGGTTGCCGGTGAACGTGCCGGGGCCGGTGATCTCGACCCTCCCCTGACGGATGCCGTGCGGCTCGTACGAGGTGCGCACTCGGCCGTCGCCGATCGGGTCGTTCGCCTGCACGAAGAGCAGGGTGTCGCCGATGGTCCGCGCCCGACGGATGTCGTCGGGGAGCCCGCGTGCCGTGTATGCGATCACGACGAGGGCGTCGTCGTAGACGAACGACGGGGTGAAGTCCCAGGTCGGCAGGTCGGTGAAGAAGCCTCCCTGATAGCTGCGGGGAAGGCAGTGCCCCGCGCCGTCGCAGAACTCGTCGACGCGCGCATCGAGGAACTCGTAGGCGAGGGCGACCGACAGAGTCGGATCCGGTGCGGCGGTCGGGTCGTCGGCGGGGGCATCACCGGAGGCCGCGGTGGTCACGCCCGCGACCATCGCGGCGGCGATGAGTGCGGCGGCGAGCATCCATGGCGCTGAACGGCGCGATGACCCCGACATGAAGACCCCCTCGGTCTGAACCGCAGTCGGCGACCGCAGGCGACCAGGAGGTCACGTGCAAAATGCTGGCATACCAGGAAGTCTCGGCGGAAGTGGCGAAGGTCTAGTCTTTCGAGGCGCCCGGCGTGTCGCGCCCCGCGAGTAGCATGCGAGCCATGCCCATCACACTGGAGAACGTCGGCATCGCCGTGCGCGACCTCGAGGCGACGATCGCCTTCTTCACCGATCTCGGCCTCACCGTGCTCGGTCGGGACGAGGTCAGCGGCGAATGGGCCGACACCGCCGTCGGCCTCGACGGCAACCACGCGAAGATCGCCGTGCTGCAGACACCCGACGGCCACGGTCAGCTCGAGCTGTTCGAATACATCCATCCCGACGCGATCGAGACCGAGCCGACCCTGCCGAACGAGATCGGGATGCACCGGGTGGCGTTCTCCGTCGACGACATCGACGAGTCCCTGGCCATCGCTGCCCGGCACGGATATCACCCGCTGCGAGGAGTCGCGAACTACCAGGGCGTCTACCGGCTCACCTATCTGCGCGGCCCGAGCGGGATCCTCGTCATGTTCGCGCAGGACCTCACGACGGATGCCGCGGCGAACTAGCCGAGAGCCGGCGGCCAGACGCCGATGATCACGGCCATGACCACGATCGTGACGATCTCGTGTGCGATGTTCATGGTGGTCAGCGCTGTCGGGCGCCCCTCGAAGGCGTCGTGCGTGATGAACCGCGCGGCCGTGAACCCGGCCCACAGCAGCACGCCGGTGACGACGGCGGCCCAGAAGAACGATCCGTCGTAGAAGTGCCAGGCGATCGCGGATGCTCCGGCGAGCACCCACGCCGTCGCGAAACTCACGATCACGGTGGTGATGATCGCCATCGTCGCGCTCGCCCCCGGACGATCCATGTCGACGTTCGCGAGCTTCGACCAGCGGGTGCCGAACACCTTCGGCGCGTACCAGATCGAGCCGACGATCATGCTCGAGGCGGTCGCGAGCAGAACGGCCCAGTAGTTGATCTCGGGAACCATGACAGCCTCCTGTGGTCGGATGCCCGAAGCATACTCCCGGGCCTGCAAGCGGCTGCGGACCGGCGCAGAATATCGGATCCCCGAATCGATTCGATGCTCGCTCTGGCAATCATGTAAGCGTTTGCACTAATCTGTTGCCATGGCACAGCTTGAGCAGATCGCAGCCCCCGGTTCCGAGTGGTGGCGCAGCGCGGTCATCTACCAGATCTACCCCCGTTCGTTCGCCGACGCCTCGGGCGACGGCATCGGCGACCTGCCCGGCATCACCAGCCGGCTCGACTCGCTGAAGGAGCTCGGCGTCGACGCGATCTGGCTGAGCCCGTTCATGACGAGCCCCCAGCGGGACGCCGGCTACGACGTCGCCGACTACCGCGACGTCGACCCGCTGTTCGGCACCCTCGACGACTTCGACACGATGCTGAACGAGGCGCATGCCCGCGGCATCCGCGTCGTCGTCGACCTGGTCCCCAACCACTCGTCGGCGCAGCACGCCTGGTTCCAGGAGGCCCTCAAGGCTGCTCCCGGCAGCCCCGAGCGCGCGCGGTACATCTTCCGCGACGGCAAGGGCAAGAACGGCGAGCTGCCCCCGAACAACTGGGAGTCCGTCTTCGGCGGCGGCATGTGGGAGCGCGTGACCGAGGCCGACGGCACGCCGGGCCAGTGGTACCTGCACATCTTCGACCCGACGCAGCCCGACTTCGACTGGAACAACGAAGAGGTGCGCGAGGAGTTCCGCTCGATCCTGCGCTTCTGGCTCGACCGCGGCGTCGACGGCTTCCGGGTCGACGTGGCCCACGGCATGATCAAGGCCGACGGCCTGCCCGACTACACGCCCCCGGCAGACGCAGACTCGATGGGCGGCGGCGAGGCGAACGTGCCGTACTGGGGCCAGGACGGCGTGCACGATATCTACCGCGACTGGCACAAGGTGCTGGCCGAGTACGACGGCGACCGCGCGCTGTGCGGTGAGGCCTGGATGCCGACGCTCAAGCAGACCGCCCTGTGGGTGCGCCCCGACGAGATGCACCAGACCTTCAACTTCCCCTACCTCATGACCGAGTGGGACGCGAAGGCTCTGGGGTCTGTCATCCGCGAATCCCTCGACGCGTTCGGCGAGGTCGGCGCACCCAGCACCTGGGTGCTGTCGAACCACGACGTCGTGCGCCACGCGTCGCGACTCGCGCTCACGGCCGAGAACCCGCAGGGCGAGGGCATCGGCCCGAACACCCCGCACAAGCCCGACACCGCCATCGGACTCGCGCGCGCTCGCGCGGCGACGACCGTGATGCTCGCGCTTCCGGGTTCGGCATACCTCTACCAGGGCGAGGAGCTGGGCCTGCCCGAGGCGATGGAGATCCCCGACGCCTTCCGTCAGGACCCGACGTGGTTCCGCACCAACGGCGAGCGCTACGGTCGCGACGGATGCCGTGTGCCGCTGCCGTGGGAGGCGGATGCTCCGGCGTTCGGCTTCAACGAGACCGGTGCGTCGTGGCTGCCCCAGCCCGCCGACTGGGCGTCGTACTCGCGCGACGTCGAAGAGGTCGACCCCGCCTCGACGCTGGCGCTCTACAAGCGCCTGCTCGCCGGACGGCGTGAGCACGGCTTCGGCAGCGGATCGCTCGTCTGGGAAGACGCCGGCGCAGATGCGGTGGCGTTCCGCCGCGGCGACGTGCACGTGCTCGCGAACCTCGGCACCGAGCCGCTGCCGCTGCCGACCGACGCGTTCGTGATCCTGCAGAGCCAGCCGTTCGACGGTGGCGCCGTGCCCGTCGACACCGCGGTCTGGTACACCAAGGCGTAACGTCGCATCATGTTCCGGTCGCAGTTCGCGCCGCCCACGGCACCGCCCGACGGCACGAACTGCGACCGGAACGGCTCAGAGAGGATCCCCATGGCGAGCATCGATGAGGTCGCCCGGCTCGCCGGCGTCTCGACCGCGACGGTCTCGCGCGCGCTGAGCGGCCGAGGCCATGTGTCGGAGTCGGCCCGCCTGCGCGTGCAGGAGGCGGCATCGGCGCTCGGCTACGTCGTGTCCTCCCGCGCGTCGAGCCTGGCATCGGGCCGCACCCGCAACATCGGGGTCGTGGTGCCCTTCCTCGACCGATGGTTCTTCAGCACCGTGCTGTCGGGGGTATCGTCCGCGCTGATGCGCGAGGGCTACGACATCACCCTCTACAACATCACCGCCGACAAGGACGTGCGCCGCCACGTGTTCGACACCTTCCTGCGGCGGCAGCGAGTGGATGCCGTGATCGCGGTGTCGATCGAGCTCGACGACGACGAGACTCAGTATCTGCTCGACCTCGGCCTGCCGGTGATCGCGATCGGCGGGCCGAACCCCAAGCTCGACACCCTCACCGTCGACGACGTCGCCGTGGCCCAGCTGGCGACCGAGCACCTGATCGGTCTCGGACACCGCGACATCGCCCACATCGGCGCGAACCCCGAGTTCGACATCGACTTCCACATCCCGACGAATCGTCGCCTGGGCTTCGAGAAGGCACTGGCGAAGGCCGGCATCCCTCTGAATCCGGCCTTCCTCGAGCCCGCCGACTTCACGGTCGAGGGCGGATACCGCGCGGCGAAGCAGCTGCTCGGACGCCCCGGCCCGCGACCCACCGCCGTGTTCGCGGCATCCGACGAGATGGCGATCGGGGCGATCCTCGCCGCCCGCGACCTCGGATTCGCCGTGCCGGATGACCTCTCGATCGTCGGCATCGACGGTCACGAGCTCGGCGAGTTCTTCCGACTCAGCACCGTCGACCAGTTCCCCCTCGGGCAGGGCGAGCGTGCGGCGGATGCCGTGCTCGCGAAGCTCGCCGACGGCGAAGCCGCGGGAATACCGGCCGAGCTCCCCTACGAGCTGAACGTCCGAGGCACGACCGCGCGCCTGGTCGGCTAGCCCCACGCGGGCGAGCATCCTGCCCCGCGCGACGCCCCGGACGCTACGCTGACGCGGGTGACGAACATTCGCGACATGGTGCTGATCCCCGGCGGAACCTACCGGATGGGGTCCGAGGACTTCTACCCCGACGAGCGCCCGGTGCACGAGCGCGAGGTCGCCTTGTTCGAGATCGACCGCTACCAGGTGACCAACGCGCAGTACGCGGAATTCGTCGACGCCACGGGATATATCACCGTGGCCGAGCGGCCTCTCGACCCGGCTGCCTTTCCGGATGCGGATCCGAAGGACCTCGTGCCCGGTTCCTGGTCTTCACGCCGACTCCCGGCCCGACCGACCTGCGCAACTGGCGCAAGCTGCGGTTCCCGAAGCTCTTCAATCTGCGCACCGATCCGTTCGAGCGCGCCGACATCACCTCGAACACCTACTGGGACTGGGTGCTCGACCACATCTTCCTGTTCATCCCGGCTCAGGCGTATGTGGCGAACATGCTGCACACCCTTGCCGAGTTCCCCGCTCGCCAGGAATCGGCATCGTTCACGATCACCCAGGTGATGGCGAAGCTGCAGTCGACGGTCGGCAGCTCCTGACCATCGCCCTCAGGCGTCGAGCGGCGATCGGCGGGCGAGAGCGTTGCGCCTCGCGAGCATCAGCCCGCCGATCACCGCGGCGATCAGGGAGCCGAGGAGCACGCCGATCTTGACGTGCTCGTCGGCGACCGAACTCGACCCGTAGGCGAGCTCGCCGACGAGCAGGGAGACGGTGAATCCGATTCCGGCGAGGAACGCCATGCCGGTGAGGTCGGGCCAGCGCAGCGATTCGTCGAGACGCAGAGCGGGCACCCGGCTGAGCAGGAACGTGGTCGCGAGGATCCCGATCGGCTTGCCCAGGACGAGGCCGACGATGATGCCGATCGCGATCGGATCGGTCAGCGCCGACGCGAGCCCCGCGAGTCCGCCGATCGTGACGCCCGCCGCGAAGAAGGCGAACACGGGCACGGCGAACAGCGTCGCCACGACACCCCACCGGTCGGCGAAGTGCGGGGCGAGGCCGTCGTAGAGGGGCTCGCCGTCGGCATCCGTCCCTCGCGGCACCCGAGCGCGCTCGGTCGGGATGACAGGAACGACGAAACCGAGGAGGACTCCGGCGACGGTCGCGTGGATGCCGGCGGCATGGATGCAGACCCACACGGCGATCGCGAGAGGCATCAGGATCCACCACGCCCGCACGCCCTTCTGCACGAGCAGCGCGAATCCTGCGAGGGGCAGCAGCGCGAGAGTCAGCCAGGGGAAGCTGATCGAGTCGGTGTAGAAGGTCGCGATGATCGTGATGGCGATCAGGTCGTCGATGATCGCGAGTGTGAGCAGGAAGACACGGAGCGCCGGTGGGAGGAACTTCCCGACCACGGCGATCACGGCGACCGCGAACGCGATGTCCGTGGCGGTCGGGATGGCCCAGCCGCGCAGGGCGTCGCCGTCGCCCGCGTTGATCAGGGCGAAGATGATCGCCGGCACGATCACCCCGCCGACGGCTGCGGCGATCGGCAGCGCCGCCTGACGCGGATCGCGCAGTCGGCCGGTGACGAACTCCTCCTTCAGCTCGAGACCCACGACGAAGAAGAAGATCGCGAGCAGGCCGTCCGCGGCCCAGGCCCCGATGCTCAGATCGAGATACAGCTCGGGGATGCCGAACGTGAAGTCGCGCACCGACTCGTACCACGACACGGCGGGGGTGTTGGCGAGGATCAGCGCGGCGACGGTGGCGGCGAGCAGCAGCGAACCACCGAGCACCTCGCTGCGGGCGTTGTTGCGGATGCCTCGCCACAACTCGTGCGGAGCGAGGCGCAGACGGGCACGGGGACGGACAGGAGAAGCGGACATGACGAGACCTCACGCGAGAGAAGGGGTGAACGACGCGGAAGACCGCACCCCACAGAGGCGCGGTCTAGTCGCGTGGCGGCGGGCAGCCCGCGATCTCGCCGTGCGAGAGAGTGCCCCAGACGCTGGTCCACCCGTTCGTGCCCGGGTGGAGCACGACGCGCATCCATTCCTTCATCGGAGTCGCCGAGCGCAGCTCATGCGGAGCGCGCGCCGAACCGGCGATCGAGAGGAGGGCCATGGAATCAGCCTATCGGGATGACCGCCCGCCGACCTGAGGAGCGCAGCAGGATCAGACGGCTCGCAGCGCGTCGCCGGCGGCGTCGAGAGCGCCCTCGGCGAGGGAGAAGTACGCCCACTTGCCGCGCTGCTCACGCGTGACGAGTCCGGCGTCCGCCAGCAGCTTCATGTGATGCGAGACCGTGCCCTGCGACAGACCGACCGGGTCGGTGAGGTCGCAGATGCAGGCTTCGCCACCCGCGGCCGACGAGATCAGCGAGAGCAGGCGGATGCGCGTCGGGTCGCCGAGCGCCTTGAACAGGCGGGCGATCCGTTCGGCCTCGGCGAGCGGAAGAGCGGATGCCGCGCGCGGCGTGCAGCAGCCCGTCTGCTCGATCGTCACCGGAAGCGTCATGCGGTCATCCTCTCACGTATTGACAATGTTCGATACGTGGGCGACGCTTCTCATATTGAAGTCTTTCGATCTGAGGAGATGTCGTGTCCGAGCTTCCCATCGTCGTCATCGGCGCGGGGCCGCAGGGTCTCGCAGCGGCGGCGCATCTCGTCGAACGCCGCGAAGACGTCGTCGTCCTCGAACGAGGGCGCGGCCCTGCCGCCGCGGTCTCCGAATGGGGCCACGTGCGCCTGTTCTCGGCGTGGCCCGAGCTGACGGATGCCGCCGCGCGTCGCCTGCTCGAGCCGACCGGGTGGACCGCACCGACCGCAGGCTGTCCGACCGGGGCGGAATGGGTGAGCGACTACCTGGCGCCTCTCGCGGGCGCACTCGGTGAGCGGATCCGGTACGGCACCGCCGTCACGGGCGTCGCTCGCCAGGGTCGCGACAAGGTCGTCGAGTCCGGACGCAGGAACCAGCCGTTCGTCGTGCACACCCTCGACACGGACGGCACCGAGTCGCGGATCCGCGCCCGGGCGGTCATCGACGCGAGCGGCACCTGGGACCTCCCCCACCCTGCGGGCGCAGACGGCTTCCCCGCCGTGGGCGAGGCCGCGGCATCCGATCTGATCTCCTATCGCATCCCCGACGACGTGTCCGAGCTCGCGGGTTCGCATGTGGTCGTCGTCGGAGCGGGACACTCCGCCACGCACGCCGTGCTGCGCCTGAGCGAACTGGCCCGCCGGTCGCCGGGGACCCGCGTCACCTGGCTGCTCCGCCGAGGGAGCGCCGCGAACGTTCTCGGGGGCGGCGCCGGAGACGAGCTGCCCGAACGCGCAGCCCTCGGCTCTCGGGTGTCGAAGGTGATCCATGACGGTGTCGTCGAGGTGGTGACAGGATTCCGCGTCGCCGAGTTCCGACGGGACGGGAGCGGCCTGGTGATCGTCGCCGAAGACGGACGCGAGATGGCGGAGATCGCGCACGTGTTCGCGCTCACCGGATTCCGGCCGGACACCGGCATCCTGCGCGAACTCCGAATCGATCTCGACCCCGCTCTCGATGCGGTCGCCGGCATCGCCTCCGAGATCGACCCCAACATCCACTCCTGCGGCTCGGTGGGCGCGACCGGTGCCCGACAGCTCATGCAGCCGGAGGAGGGCCTCTTCATCGTCGGCGCGAAGTCCTACGGTCGAGCGCCGACCTTCCTCGCCCTCACCGGTTACGAGCAGGTGCGCAGCGTCGCGGCCCACCTCGTCGGTGATCGGGAGGGCGCGGCGCGCAACGAACTCGCCCTGCCCGCGACCGGGGTATGCGGGGGATCAGGAGACTTCGACGACGGCGCGGGCAGCTGCTGCGCCGCGCCGGCCGTGCTGCAGATCGGCAGGACGCCGTTGACGACCCTCGACCCCGCACGCTCGCTTACCCTGGAGACATCATGACCACCACCAAGCCCTCCGTCCTCTTCGTGTGCGTGCACAACGCCGGACGCTCGCAGATGGCCGCAGGCTTTCTGCGCGAGGTCGCCGGCGACCGCATCGAGGTGCGCTCCGCCGGATCCATGCCCGCCGACGAGATCAACCCGATCGCGGTCGAGGCCATGAGCGAACTCGGCATCGACATCACCGCCGAGCAGCCCAAGGTGCTCACGACCGAGGCCGTGCAGGCTTCTGATGTCGTGATCACGATGGGATGCGGCGACGCCTGCCCGTTCTTCCCCGGCAAGCGCTACGAGGACTGGGAGCTCGACGACCCGGCCGGGCAGGGCATCGACTCCGTGCGCCCGATCCGCGACGACATCCGCCGTCGCATCGAGGCGCTCGCGGGCGAACTGCTCGCCTGACGCTCGCTCAATCGGGAGGAGATCTGCGGACGGGAGGGCGGATGCCGCGGCATCCTCCTCCGGATCGCGGATCTCCTCCCGATGCGGCGCGTTGGCCGCAACGCGGCGCGCTGGCGGCAATGCGGCGCAGATCTCCTCCCGACGCGCTGGCGCCGGGAGGAGATCCGTGAGATTCAGCGGGCGACGATGAGGCCCGCGGTCTTCTCCTGCACGGCCTGGAACCGGCGCTGCACGTCGGACCAGTTGACGAGCTCCCAGAACGCCTTGACGTAGTCGGCGCGCACGTTGAGGTAGTCGAGGTAGTAGGCGTGCTCCCAGACGTCGAGCTGCAGCAGCGGCGTGACGCCGAGCGGAGCATTGCCCTGCTGGTCGAACAGCTGGAAGATGACCGGACGCGCGCCGACGCTGTCCCACGCGAGCACAGCCCAGCCCGAACCCTGCACACCGAGCGCGGTGGCGGTGAAGTGCGCGCGGAAGGCGTCGATCGAGCCGAACGCGTCGGTCAGCGCGGCCTCCAGCTCGCCCTCGGGGTTGCCGCCGCCGTCGGGCGACAGGTTCTCCCAGAACACCGAGTGGTTGATGTGACCGCCGAGGTTGAACGCGAGGTCCTTCTCGAGCTTGTTCACGGCGGCGAAGTCGCCGGACTCGCGGGCCGCGCCGAGCTGCTCGAGCGCCGTGTTGGCACCGGTGACGTAGGCCTGGTGGTGCTTCGAGTGGTGCAGCTCCATGAGCTTGCCGGAGATGTGCGGGGCGAGCGCCGAGTAGTCGTACGGCAGCTCGGGAAGGGTGTACGGAGTGGGCATGCTGTTCCTTTCAGTCGTTCTGATCGGTGGGGAGTGAGTGGAATCGGCGGTCGAGGTAGACGAGCGGTCGGCCCGCCCGCCCGAGCAGCACCTCGTCGATCTCGGCGACCACGACGGTCGATGAGCCGACCGCGACCGTCGACATCGTGTGACCGCGCATCGCGGCGCGCGCCTCGGCGAGGTACGGCTCACCGGTCGGAAGGGTGCCCCACCCCTGCTCGGGGGTGAAGCGGTCGGCGCCGCTCACCGCGAAGCTCTGCGCCAGGGCCGAGTGCTCGTCGTCGATCAGGTGCACGACGAACGACTCGGCGTTGAGGATCGAGCCCGCGCTGCCGGTGGCCCTGGTGACCGAGAACACGATCGCCGCGGGGTCGACCGCGACGGATGCGACGCTCGACGCCGTGAGACCGACGGGACCGGCGGGGGTCATCGCCGTGATGATCGCGACCCCCGCCGGATGCGCGCGGAACGCGGCCTTGAGCCCCTCACCGACCTCGGACGGAACCGGCGCGGCGGGGTGCTGCTGACTGCTCATTCGGGTGCCTCCTGGGGCGGAAGTGCGGCGATGATCGGGTGGTCGCGCTCGATGATGCCGAGCTTCGCGGCGCCACCGGGCGACCCGAGCTCATCGAAGAACTCCACGTTGGCCTTGTAGTAGTCCTGCCACACGTCGGGCAGGTCGTCTTCGTAGTAGATCGCCTCGACCGGGCAGACGGGTTCGCACGCGCCGCAGTCGACGCATTCGTCGGGGTGGATGTACAGCGAGCGTTCGCCCTCATAGATGCAGTCAACAGGGCATTCGTCGATGCACGCACGGTCCTTGACATCGACGCAGGGCAGGGCGATCACGTAGGTCATCGGGTGGCGGTCTCCGTTCGGGTCACGGTTGCCACCGTATGACCTCAAGTACACTTGAGGTCAAATCGAGGAGGCCGCGATGAGCACCGATCCGGACCGGATTGCGCACGGACCCGACGAGCCGCTGACGATCGGCGAGATGAGCAGGCGCACCGGCGTCGCCCCGTCCGCCCTGCATTTCTACGAGAGCCTCGGTCTCATCGCGTCGACGCGCACCGCCGGCAATCAGCGCCGCTACGCCCGACACATGCTGCGCCGGGTCTCGCTCATCACCGTGGCGAAACGCCTCGGCATCCCGCTGTCGGATGTGCAGGACGCGTTCGCCGACGTCCCGCTCACGCAGACCCCGAGTCACGCCGACTGGCAGCGGGCGTCACGGCGCTGGAAGCGCGAACTCGAGAAGCGCCGCGAGGGCATCGAGCGACTCGAACGAGAGCTGACGGGATGCATCGGCTGCGGATGCCTGTCGATGAAGGCGTGCGGTCTGCTCAACCCCGACGATGCCCTGGGAAGTCAGGGCGCGGGGCCGCAGCGCCTCCGCGACGAGGACGCCTGAGCGCCCTCGTCGCAGACTCATGCCACGGTGAACGCAGCGCTCCGCAGGGCTTCTTCGCGCGAGCTCGGACCGACCAGCAGTTCGAACGCGCCGGATTCGACGCGACGGTTGCCGGCCGCATCCACGATCGAGCACTCGGTGACCGGCACCTCGAGCCGCACGCGCGCCGACTCTCCGGGCGCGACGTCGACCTGGCGGTAGGTCTTGAGCTCCTTGTCGGCCCAGCTCACGCTCGTGACGGAGTCGCGGACGTAGACCTGCACCGTCTCGCGCACCGGGCGCGCACCGGTGTTCGTCACCGTCACCTCGGCGACGATCGTGTCGGCGAGACCGAGCCGGTCGGTGTCGAGCGAGAGCTCGCCGTACGAGACCGTCGAGTACGACAGCCCCTCGCCGAACGCCCACGCGGGAGACTGCGTGAGGTCCGCGTAACGGTCGCCGTGCTGGCCGCGGATCTGGTTGTAGTACGTCGGCTGCTGCCCGACGTGGCGCGCGAACGAGATCGGCAGGCGCCCCGACGGCTCGACCGCACCCGAGATGATCTCGGCGAGCGCGCGGCCGCCCTGCATGCCGGGGTTCGCCGCCCAGATCACGGCGGCGGCCTTCGATGCGGATGCCGGCAGCACGAGCGGCTTCGAGGCCAGGAGCACCACGACGACGGGCTTCCCCGTCGCGATGAGCGCGTCGAGCAGCGCGTTCTGTCCGCCGATCAGCTCGAGCGTCGCCGTCGAGCGGCCCTCGCCCACGAGCTCGATACGGTCGCCGACGACGGCGACCACGACATCGGACGCCTCGGCCGCAGCGACGGCCTCGGCGATCATCGTGTCGTCGGGTGCGCTCGGGACGACGACCGAGGGCCGGGGCTGCCCGTCGGGGAACTTCGTGCCCCGCGGATCGTCGTCGAGCGTGAGGATCTCGGCGCCGCGCGTGTGCGTCACCGACCATCCGTCGATACCGGCGAGACCGTCGAGCACGGTGGTGATCATCTCGCGCGGCTGTCCGTCGAGCCATCCGGCCTGACCCGATCCGCCCGCCCAGTCGCCGAGCTGCGTCTGGGCGTCGTCAGCGAGGGGCCCGACGACCGCGACCGTCAGCGGCGCCGACGCGTCGAGCGGCAGCACGCCGTCGTTCTCGAGCAGCACGATCGAACGGCGGGCCGTCTCGAGGTTGAGCTCGGCGTGGGCGGCGCTGCCGACCACGGCATCCAGGTCCGCCTGCGGAAGTCGCGGGTCTTCGAACAGCCCCAGCTCGAACTTGAGCGTGAGGATGCGCGCCACGGCGTCATCGAAGGCGTCCTCCGCGAGCAGGCCGTTCGACACCGCCTCGAGAGCTCCGGCGAAGAAGCCCGGAGTGTTCATCACCATGTCGTTGCCCGCGCTCACCGCCGCGGCCGAGGCGTGCGCGTAGTCGGGCTGCACATGCTGCTCCCAGACCATGCGTCCGACGTTGTCCCAGTCGGTTATCAGCGTGCCGGTGTAGCCCCACTCACCGCGCAGCACATCGCTGAGCAGCCAGTCGTTCACCGTGATCGGCACCCCGTCGGTGGTCTGGTAGCCGAGCATGAACGTGCGGCATCCTTCACGGGCCACCCGCTCGAACGGCGGCAGGAACCACGACCGCAGCTTGCGTCGCGAGATGTCGGCCTCGCTGGCGTCGCGCCCGCCCTGCGTCTCGGAGTAGCCGGCGAAGTGCTTCGCCGTCGCGAGGATCGCGGTGGGGTCGTCGAGGCCCTCGCCCTGGTATCCGCGCACCATGGCGGAGGCGAGCTCGCCGATGAGGAACGGGTCTTCGCCGAACGTCTCGTCGATGCGGCCCCAGCGCAGGTCGCGCGCGATGCAGAGCACCGGCGAGAAGGTCCAGTGGATGCCGGTCGCCGCGACCTCGACCGCGGTGGCCCTCGCCACCTTCTCGACCAGCTCGGCGTCCCACGTGGCGGCCATGCCGAGCTGCGTCGGATAGATCGTCGCTCCCGGCCAGAAGGAGTGGCCGTGGATGCAGTCCTCGGCGACGAGCAGCGGGATGCGCAGTCGCGTCTGGGCGGTCAGCTCGTTCGCCCGGATGATGCGCTCGGGCGAGGTGTGCAGGATCGAGCCGACGTGCTTGCCCAGCACGTGATCGTCGAGGTCGTCGCGAGCGTCGAGCTGCAGCATCTGCCCGATCTTCTCCTCGACCGTCATGCGGTCGAGGAGGTCGGCGACGCGCGCGGCGATCGGCAGTTCTGGGTCGAGGTAGGGCAGGGATTCGGTCAGGGTCTGAGAGGTCATCACTCGGCGTTCTGTGTCTTCTTGTCGGTCTTCGTATGGGTCGTCGTCGCTGTCGCCGCGCTCTGCACGGTACCCGAGTCGGTCGTCGGCGCGCTGCGCACCGCCGTCACCGGATCGTTCACGTCGAGCCCCTTCTTCTTCATCGCGCGGGCACGTTCACCGGCCGACCGCAGCCTCGGGTTGACGTACTCGTCGATGCCGAAGTTGATGAGCGACAGGGCGACGCCGATGATCGCGATGCAGAGTCCTGCGGGCACGTACCACCACCACAGCCTCGGGAAGGCGCCGTTCTGCTGCGCCCAGAACAGGATGGTGCCCCAGTTGAGGTTGCTCACCGGGATCACCCCGATGAAGGCGAGGGTCGTCAGACCGAGGATGGCGGCGGTGACGGTGCCGACGAAGCTCGACGCGATCAGCGCCATGAGGTTCGGCAGCATCTCGACCGTGATGATGCGGTGCAGCGGCTCGCCGTTGGCACGCGCGGCCTGGATGAAGTCGCGGTTGCGCAGCGACATGGTCTGCGCGCGCAGCACGCGCGCGCCCCATGCCCAGCCCGTGAGACCGAGCACCGCGGCGATCACGATCAGCGGCGGGTTCTCGAACTGCGACGCCACGATGATGATCAGCGGGATGCCGGGGATCACCAGGAAGACGTTCGTGAGCGCCGACAGCGACTCGCTCTTCCACCCGCGCACGTACCCGGCGATGACGCCGATCGTGATCGCGATGACGGTGGCGATGATCGCCGACAGGAATCCGACCACGACGACACCGCGCGTGCCGAAGATGAGCTGGCTGAGCACGTCTTCGCCCATGTGGGTGGTGCCGAGCCAGTGGTCGAACGAGGGCGGCTGACGCAGAGCCGTGCGGTCCTTCTGCGTGGCCCCGTAGGGCGCGAGAAGCGGGGCGAAGATCGCGATCAGCACGAACACCCCGAGGATGATCAGGCCGGCGATCGACTTCGGGTTGCGGAACATCGCGAACGAGTGCGCGAGCTGCGACCAGAACGTCTTGCGGGTCGGCTGGTCGCCGTGGGCCGTGCGGAACGTGGCAGTCTCCGGCATCCCGGTGGGGATCGTGCTGCCGTCGGGCGCGGTCGTGTCGGTCGAGGTGGGAACGCTCATGTCAGGCCTCCGTCTGGCGCGTGCGCGGGTCGAGGTATGCGTAGACGATGTCCGCCAGGATGTTGGCGACCAGCACCGACAGCGTGATCACGAGGAACACGCCCTGCATGAGGGCGAAGTCCTTCGCGTTCGTGGCGTCGAGCAGCAGCTTGCCGACGCCCGGGTAACTGAAGACCATCTCCATGACGATCGTGCCGCCGACGATGAACCCGATCGAGAGGGCGAAGCTCTGGATCTGCGGCAGCACCGCGTTGCGAGCGGCATACGCCCACAGCACCCGCCTGTTCGGCATGCCCTTGGCCTGGGCGACGGTGATGTAGTCCTCGTCGAGCACCGTGAGCATCATGTTGCGCATGCCCAACATCCATCCGCCGAGCGAGGCGATGATGATCGTGACCGCCGGCAGGGTGCCGTGCACGATGACCTGGCCGATGAAGTCGAGGCTCCATTCGGGTGACTGCCCCTTGTCGTACGCGTGTGACGACGGGAACCACTTGAGGGTCGACGAGAAGATCGCGATCGCGATGAGACCGAGCCAGAAGTACGGGATCGTGTTGAAGAACGTCGTGATCGGGATGAGGGCGTCGAGCCTGCTGCCGCGCTTCCAGCCGACGATCGCGCCGCCGACCGTGCCGAGCGCGAACGAGATGATCGTGGCGAGACCGACGAGGCCGAGCGTCCACGGGAGAGCGGATGCCAGCACCTCGCTCACCGGACGCAGGCCGTGCAGTGTCGAGATGCCGAGGTCGCCGCGGAACAGCATCGCCCAGTACTCGATGTACTGCTGCCACATCGACTTGTCGGTGTCGATGCCGAGCAGCGCCCGCAGCGAGTCCGCCGCCTCGGGACTGATGTTGCGATTGCGCGCGAGGTACGAGCTGACCGCGTCGCCCTTCATGAACCGCGGGAGGAAGAAGTTGATCGTGATGGCCGCCCACAGCGTGAACAGGTAGAAGCCGGCCCGACCGGCGAAGAACCGCCAGGGCACGACGGCTCGCCCCTTCTGCGCGACGGTCGCGGTGGTGCCGACCTCGAGCGCGTCGCGGTTCTCCTGGTCGATCTGACCCAGATCGGGGGATGCGGTGGTCACAGTGCACCTCCGTGCGAGCCTGTCGTCGCGAAGTGCTTGTCGGGGTCGGGCGACGCCGCCCGCAGCTCGCGCGTGTAGGGGTCCTGCGGGGTGAGGATCACGTCGTCGGCGTCGCCGTACTCGACGACCCGACCCTGGTTCAGCACCATGATCTTGTCGCTGAAATGACGGGCGGTGGCGAGATCGTGGGTGATGTACAGCACGCCGAGGCCCTCCTCGCGCTGCAGATCGGCGAGCAGGTTCAGCACTCCGAGACGGATCGACACGTCGAGCATCGACACCGGCTCATCGGCGACGAGCAGCGACGGCCGCGAGGCGAGCGCACGGGCGATGGCGACGCGCTGACGCTGGCCGCCCGACAGCTCATGAGGGCGGCGGTCGATCACGGCATCCGCGTCGAGGCGCACGCGCTCGAGCAGTCGGCGCACCTCGGCCTCGGTGTCCTTCTTGGGGACGACGTCGTCGAGACGGATCGGGCGCTCGAGGTGATAGCGGATCGAGTGGTACGGGTTGAGCGAAGCGAACGGGTCCTGGAACACCATCCGCAGCTGCTGGCGGTACTTCCGCAGTCCCCTGCCGCGCCGCGGGATGGGTGTGCCGTCGAGCCGCACCTCGCCGGACGTGGGCGTCTCGAGCTGGGTGAGGATCTTCGCGATGGTCGACTTGCCGCTGCCCGACTGGCCGACGAGACCGATGGTCTGGCCGGAGTTCAGGGTGAAGCTGATGTCGTCGAGCGCCTTGAGCTGGCCGGCTCCGCGGACGTTGTAGATCTTGCTGACGTGGGCGAACTCGAGAGTGGTCATCGGGTCAGCACTCCTCTCGCACCGGTGAGTCGGGGGAACGACGACAGCAGGGTCTTCGTGTAGTCGTTCTGCGGGTCGGTCCAGATCTGCTCGGCGGAGGCCAGCTCGACGATCTCGCCCTCGCGCATGATGGCGATGCGGTCGCTGATCTCGAGCAGCAGCGGAAGGTCGTGGGTGATGAAGATCACCGAGAAGCCGAACTCGTGCCGCAGCTGCGAGATCTGCTTGAGGATCTCCCGCTGCACGAGCACGTCGAGCGCCGTGGTCGGCTCGTCCATGACCATCAGCTGCGGGCGCAGCGCCAGGGCCATCGCGATCATGACACGCTGGCGCATGCCGCCGGAGAGCTCGTGCGGGAACGACCGGGTGCGCTGACGCCCGACCTTGACGATCTCGAGCAGCTCCTCGGCCTCGGCCCTGCGCTGCCGTCGCGTCATGTCGGGACGATGGATCTCGAACACGTCCTCGAGCTGCGAGCCGATCGTCGCCACCGGGTTCAGTGCGTTCATCGCACCCTGGAACACCATCGAGACCTTGTCCCAGCGGAACTTCTGCATCGCCTCGACGTCGAGCGCGTTGATGTCGACGTCGACACCCGATGCATCGTGGAAGGTCACGCTGCCGCCCGCGATCACCGCAGGGGCCCGGAGCAGTCGCTGCACGCCGTAGGCGAGCGTGGTCTTGCCGCATCCGCTCTCGCCGGCGAGACCGAGGATCTCGCCTCTCTGCAGTTCGAGCGTGACGTTCTTCACCGCCTCGACGGGAGGGTCGACGTCGTACACGACCGAGAAGTCGCGCACGCTGAGCAGTGGTTCTGACATGAGGGGTCCTTCGTCGGTCGGGAGGTCGGTGGGAGGGGCGGATGCTGCTGCATCCGCCCCTCCGGGACTGCTTACTCGGCCGGCTTCAGCTTCGTGAGGATCTGCACGATGTTCTGCTGCGTCGGGTCGCCCGAGGCGTACGGGTCGTCCTCCGAGGGCCACCCGACGTAGTTGCGGGTGTTGTACTCGCCGAGAAGCGGGTGCGCGCCCAGCGGGATCGCCGGGACCTGCTCGACGAAGATCTGCTCGAGCGTGGTGATCGCCGCAGTGCGCTCCTCATCGGACGACGCGTTCGCGTAGGTGTTGAGTGCCTCGGTTGCCGCGGGGTCTTCGAAGCGTCCGAAGTTGAACCCGGCGATGCCCTCGGGCGAGATCCAGCGCGGGTCCATCGTCGACGTGTAGAGGCCGTATGCCGTGCCGCTGTCTTCCAGCCAGTGGATGATGGCCGAGAACGAGCCGTCGTCGCGGGGGCCCGCCCAGCCGCCCCAGTCGGGCATGTCGATCTTGACCTCGGCACCGATGGCCTCGGTGACGTCTTCGGCGATGAGCTCCTGCGCGGTGTTCCAGTCGCTCCAGCCCGAGGGCACCGAGAGCGTGAACGAGACGGGCGTGCCGTCGGGGTCGATCAGCGCGTCGTCCTTCCACGTGTATCCGGCGCTCTCGAGCAGGTCGCGCGCCTTCTCGGCGTCGACCGAGTACTCCTCGCCCTGGAACTCGGGCTGGATCTCGTCCTCGAGGATCGACGACAGACCGGTCACCGACCAGACCGGCTCGCTCGCGCCCTCACGGGCGATGTCGACGTAGGCGTCGCGGTCGATGACCCAGGCGAGCGCCTGGCGGAACGCCACATCGTCGAACGGCTTCTGCTGCAGGTTCATGAACAGCGTCGCCGAACCCGTGGTCGGCGCGACGAAGAACTTGTTGTGCTCGGGGTCGGCGTCGAGGAACTGCTCCTGGATCTGCGGGATGAACGCCTGCGCCCAGTCGGCCTCGCCCTGCGCGAGAGCCGTCGTCAGAGCGGTGTTGTCGCCGTACGAGACGTAGTGCAGCTCGGGAACCGCGAGATCGCCGCCCCAGTAGTCGTCGCGGGCCTCGAGCGTGACCGACTCGGTCGACCAGTTCGACAGGGCGTAGGGGCCGGTGCCGACCAGGTCGTCGCCCTTGACGGGGTCGGTGGCCGGCTCGTCGAGGTTCTCCCAGATGTGCTTCGGCACGATCGGCACGTGCAGGACGCGCGCCTGGTTCACGTACTTCGATTCGCCGAAGTTCAGGGTGACGGCGTCGCCCTCGACGGTCGCCCCCTCGAACTTGAGGCCGGCGGTGTCGAGCTCGGGGGTCGACACGAGCTCGTAGGTGAAGACGATGTCGTCGGCGGTGAACGGCTCGCCGTCGCTCCAGGTGACGTCCTTGCGGGGCACGACGGTGAGGGCCGTGTAGTCGTCGTTCCACTCGATGCTCTCGGCGAGCCAGGGGGTGACCTCGCGGTCGCCGGTCTGGTTGACGAGACCGAGGGTCTCGAAGATGACCTTGCCGTAGCCGTACTTCGACGCCGACGAGTCGCCGACGTAGGGGTTGTTCGACTCGGTGGTGATCGCGCCGTCGGGCTTGGCGATCGTCAGTGCTGCGCCGCCTGATCCGGCGTCACCGTCGTTCGATCCGCCGGCTGCGCAGCCGGCGAGGGCCGAGACGCCGAGGGCGGAGATCGCCGCGACGGCGATCATGGACTTTCTGAGCTTCATTGCTTCTCCTTGGGCACGGGTCGTTGTGCTGTGTGGCTGTCGGTGCCCGGGCATCCGACTGCATTCGCTTACTGGCGAGAAAGTAAGCTGGTGCGAGGTTACTCGTTGGTAAGTAGAGTTGGCAAGTACGATCCAGTGCAGGATTCCGTGCAGAAGAGGATGGACCATGTCGAAGGATGCTGTCGCCCACACGTCCGTCCGGCCTGCCACCCGCGAGAAGCGCGAGCAGATCCTCAAAGCCGCCGTCGAGATCTTCGGCAACAAAGGATCGACCAACGGCACCCTCGCCGATGTCGCCGAGCAGGTGGGCATCACCCACGCCGGCGTGCTGCACCATTTCGGGTCGAAGCAGAAGCTGCTGCTCGAGGTGCTCGCCTACCGCGACCAGGCCGACGTCGCCGAGCTCGCCGAGAAGCACATCCCCGGCGGACCCGAGCTCTTCCTGCACCTCGTGCGCACCGCCATCGCCAACGAGCGGCGCCCCGGGATCGTTCAGGCGTACACCGTGCTCTCATCGGAGTCCGTGACCGACAACCACCCCGGCCGCGAGTACTTCGAAGAGCGATACACGACGCTGCGACGCGAGGTGACGGAGGCCTTCCACGCCCTGTGCGCGCAGGAGGGAGTGACCGAGCCCTCGACGATCACGACGGCCGCCGCCAGCATCCTCGCCGTGATGGACGGCTTGCAGCTGCAATGGCTGCTGCATCGCGACGTGTTCGACCTCGGCGAGGCGAGCGAGTTCGCGATCCGGTCGATCGTCAACGGCGTACTGCATCCAGGACCGGCACTGGAGTCGTACCGCCGCGACTAGGCTCGGGCCATGACGATCGACCTCGAAGCGCTCTACACCGACCTGCACCAGCATCCCGAGCTCTCGTTCCAGGAGACGCGCACCGCCGGCATCGCCGCGGGCCACCTGCGGGATCTCGGCCTCGAGGTGCACGAGGGAATCGGCGTCACCGGCGTGGTCGGCATCCTGCGCAACGGCGACGGCCCGGTCGTGTGGGCGCGCGCCGACATGGACGCGCTGCCCGTCGGCGAGGAGACCGGGCTGGCGTACGCGAGCACCGCGACCGGCATCGATCCGGCCGGCAACACCGTGCCCGTCATGCACGCCTGCGGCCACGACATGCACGTCACGGCGATGATCGGCGCCGTCGAGAAGCTCGTCGCCGAGAAGGCCGACTGGTCGGGAACCGTGGTCGTGCTCATCCAGCCCGCCGAGGAGTACGGCGCCGGATCCCGTGCCATGCTCGACGCCGGACTGCGCGATCTCGTGCCGCACCCCGACGTCGTGCTCGGCCAGCACGTCACTCCCCTGCCCGCCGGAACCATCGGCGTGCGCCCCGGCACGCAGATGGCGGCATCCGACGGACTCACCGTCGTGCTGCACGGACGCGGCGGACACGGCTCACGCCCGCACTCCACGATCGACCCGGTCGTCATGGCCGCGGCGACCGTCATGCGGCTGCAGACCATCGCATCGCGCGAGGTCGACCCGCGCGATGTCGCAGTGGTGACGGTCGGCTCGATCCATGCGGGCCTCAAGAACAACATCATCCCGGCCGAGGCCAAGCTCGAGCTCAGCCTGCGCTATCCGAACGACGAGATGCGCGACAAGGTGCTCGCGAGCGTCGAGCGCATCGTGCGGGCCGAGGCGGCGGCATCCGGAGCCGAGCGCGAGCCCGAGATCCGCACCGACCACACCCTGCCGCCGACGATCAACGACGCCGATGCCACCGCGCGCGTCACCTCCGCCCTGCAGCGCGCGCTCGGCGAGGCGTCGGTCGTCGACCCCGGGATGTTCACCGGCAGCGAGGACGTGTCGTGGTTCGCCCGCGACACCGGCGCGCCGCTGGTCTTCTGGTTCTGGGGCGGCATCGATGCGGCGAAGTTCGCGGCATCCGCCGCCGCCGGCACGCTCGACAAGGACATCCCGACCAACCACTCGCCGTTCTTCGCGCCCGAGATCCACCCGACGATCGAGGTCGGCGTCACCGCACTGTCGGCCGCCGCGCGGGAGTTCCTCGACTGACGCGCGTTCTCGCCGTTCACAATTCAGCATGAACAGCCGGAACTGCGCCTAATACGCACTCTGGACGCGCGGAACGCACGTTCTCTGCTGAATTGTGAACGCGAAGCGGGGCTGACTCAGCCGCCGATGGCGTTCATGCCACGGGCGGGCTGCAGGAATGACGGGTCGTTGATCGCGTGCCCCGGCAGCTTGCCGTGCACGCACGAACGCAGCATGGCGCCGATCGCATCGGCTCGCTGAGCGGGAGCAGCCTGCGCGTCCGGCCGCAGCACGCCGATCAGGTCGTACTCGGCATTCGAGAACAGGCAGTTGCGCAGTTGTCCGTCTGCCGTCAGACGCAGCCGGTCGCACGCGCCGCAGAAGGGTGCGGTGACCGAGGCGATGACGCCGACCTCGTGCGGTCCGCCGTCGATGCGCCACTTCTCCGCCGGCGCACCGCCGCGGCCGGGAACCGGCTCCAGCTCCCACCGCGCGCTGAGCTTCTCGAGGATCTCCTCGCGCGTGACCATCGAGGCGCGATCCCAGGTGTGCCCGGCGTCGAGCGGCATCTGCTCGATGAAGCGCAGCTGCGCACCGACCTCCATCGCGAACGCGACCAGGTCGGGCAGCTCGTCGTCGTTCACGCCGCGCATCGCGACCGTGTTGAGTTTGAGCGGGCGCAGTTCGGATGCCGCCGCTGCCGCGATGCCCTCGAATACGTCGTCGATGCGGTCTCGACGCGTGAGGTCGGCGAAGCGCTGACGATCGACCGTGTCGATGCTGATGTTCAGTCGCGTGAGGCCGGCGTCGATCAGGTCGGGCAGGTGCTTCGCGAGCGTGATGCCGTTCGTCGTCATGGCGACCTCGACAGGGCCTTCGTCCCCCTCGATCGCCGAGACACGTCGCACGACGTCGACGATGTCGGCACGCAGCAGCGGCTCACCGCCGGTGAGCCGGAAGGTGCGGATGCCGAGCGATGCGGCGACCTGCGCCACTTCGACGATCTCGTCGGTCGACAGGATGCTGGTGCGCGCGAGCCATTCGTTTCCCTGCTCGGGCATGCAGTAGGTGCAGCGCAGCGAGCAGCGGTCGGTCAGCGAGATGCGCAGGTCGCGGTGCACGCGACCGTGGGTGTCGACGAGTCCCTGCGACGCGGGCGCGGGGTCTGTGGCGACCACGGGATGCGGCGAGCGCACACCGATCACGACCGGCACGGCCGTCATCGCAGTTTCCCTCTCCCCGACATGTTCCGAGACTACCCGCGCCCCGCGTCGCGCGGCCCATGCGGGCGCGACGACCGGCATATTGCCAGGTCCTCTCGGGACGCGCGGCGCTCGCCCAGGCCACCTGGCTGGAGATTCAGCCGGGAGTTCACCAGTCATCGGGCGAGCTCAGCGCACGGCTGCAGCTCACGGAACTGCGACGAACCGCACCAGCGCCGGGTCCACCAGCAGCCGAATCCGATCGCCGACCGCCACGCCTCCGGCAGCATCCAGCGACAGGTCGATCGCGCCTGCATCGGTGTGCACGCGCACGCCTCCCAGCGTGGGCTCGATGCGCGTCACCGCAGCCGGCCACGACTCCGGGCCGGCCTCGGCGACCCGCACGTCGCCCGGGCGGAAGACCGCGGCGAGCGCAACGCCGTCGGTCGCTGCGAGAGCACGCGATGCAGGATGGGCGCTGGTCAACCGCGCGTCGCCGCAGCTCCACGATCCCCCGCGTGCGACACCGACCAGGCGATTGACTCCGGCGATCGACGCGACGAAACCGGATGCCGGGGCGGCGAGAACCTCGCGCACCGGCCCCGACTGGGTGACGCGGCCCGCCTCGACGACGATCAGCCGGTCGGCGAGCGCGACGGCATCCGCGGCATCGTGCGTGACCGCGACGGTCGTGGTCGAGGCGAGCTGGTCGCGCAGCATCCGCCGGATGTCACCGGCCGTCTCGGGGTCGAGCGCGACGAGTGGCTCGTCGAGCAGTACGACGCGAGGGGATGCGGCGAGCGCGCGAGCGACCGCGACCCGTTGCTGCTCGCCGCCCGACAGCTCGTGCGGCATCCGCTCTCCGGAGCCGGGGAGTCCGACCCGTGCGAGCCAATCGTCGGCCCCCGCCCGCGCCGCGCGTGCGTCAGTGCCCGCGGCACGGGGCCCGAACGCCACGTTCTCGCGCGCCGACAGATGCGGGAACAGCCGGGGCTTCTGCCCGAGCAGCACGACCCCGCGGCGCATCGGCTCGGTCCTCATCCGAGGCTTCGCGACCCGGTCGACGACCCGGCCCTCGACGGCGATCTCGCCCCCGCCCAGTGGCTCGAGTCCGGCGAGCGCCTGCAGCAGCGTCGACTTGCCCGCTCCGCTGGGTCCCATCACGGCGACCGTCTCGCCGGTCTCCACCTGCAGCGAGACATCGACGGTGAAGTGCTCTCGCGGCACGACTACGCGGGCGCGCAGCCCGGCGACAGCAGGCGCGCTCATCGCGCCGCCCCCGGCCGCCAGCCGCGCACGAGCAGCAGCACGAGGATCGCCGTGGCGAGCAGCAGCAGCGCGAGGGCGACCGCGGCCCCCTGGGTGACGCCTGCGCCGTTGAAGGCCGTGTAGATCGCCAGGGGCATGGTCTGCGTGACGCCGGGTCGGTTGCCCGCGAAGAGTGCCGTCGCGCCGAACTCGCCGATGGCCCGGGCGAAGCACAGCACCACGCCCGAGACGATCCCGGGCGCCGCGAGCGGCAGCGTGATGCGGCGCAGGATCGTCCAGCGGCCGGCTCCGAGCGCGGCGGCGGTCCGCTCGTACTCGACGCCGGAGGTGCGCACAGCCCCTTCGACCGCCAGCACGAGGAACGGCAGCGCCACAAAGGTCTGCGCGAGCACGACGGCCGGCGTACTGAAGGAGATCCCGAGACCGCCGAACCACCCCGCCCGCCCGAACAGGTAGAGCAGGGCGACACCGCCGACCATCGGCGGCAGCACGAGCGGCACCGTGACAGCCGCCCGCAGCACGGCGGCCAGGCGGGGCCCGGAGCGGGCGATCGTCAACGCCAGCGGCACACCGATCACGATGCACAGAAGAGTGGCGACGAGGCCGGTGCCGAGCGACAGGAGCAGAGCCGAGCGCGCGGCCTCCGACGTCACGTCGGCGATGAAGGTCGACCACTCGACACGGGCGACGAGCGCCGCGAGCGGGAGGATGAGGAACGCGAGACCGATCAGGGCCGGGATGGCCAGGGCTCGCGGCGCGTATCCGTGTGAAGCGGCCGCAGTCACGGCGCTCCGAAGCCGAAGTCGGCCAGGATGCTCTGGCCATCATCCGACAGCACGAACGCGACGAACGCGTCGGCGGCCGCAGAGTTCGATGCCTCCGACAGCGTGGCGATCGGATAGTGGTTGACGACGTCGTCGGCACCGTCGGGCACGATCACCTCGACATCGTCACGACCGACGACGTCGGTGGCGTAGACGAGGCCCGCATCCGCCTCACCGGCTGCGACCTTGGTGAGCACCGCGGTGACGTTCTGCTCGAGGCTCGCGGCATCGACCACGACGCCGGCGTTCGAGAGCAGCGTCGCCGAGGCGGCGCCGCACGGCACCTCGGGGGCGCACAGCACGGTGGTGACGTCGGCCAGATCGGCGAGGGTCTCGACGCGACCCGGATTGCCCGAGGGAACGGCGATCACGAGCGTGTTGGAGGCGAACAGGGTCGGGTCGACCGCGGCATCCTCGAGCTTGTCCATGTTCGCCTCGTCGGCCGAGGCGAAGACGTCGGCCGGAGCGCCCTCGAGCAGCTGGGTGACCAGCGTCGACGATCCGTCGTAGACGCCGCTGAACGTCACATCGGGGTTCTCGTCGGTGAAGGCCGCACCGATCTCGTCGAAGGCGCCCGACAGCGACGCGGCGGCGTACACCGTGAGCTCGCCGCTGACGGCACTCTCCGGTGCATCTCCCGAGCTGGCAGGGGCCGGGGCTTCGGCGGTGCACCCTGTGAGGGCGAGAGCGGCGGCGGCCAGGACGACCGCGACGGTGCGACGCAGGGCGCGATTCATGTCAGCCCTTCGGCACTTCGACGACGACGTTGGTCGCCTTGACGGATGCGGTGGCGAGCGAGCCGACCTCCAGGTTCAGCTCGCGGGCGGCCTCGGCCGACATGAGCGAGACGACGCGGTGGGGTCCGGACTGCAGGTCGACCTGTGCCATGACTCCGTCGATCTGCACGCGCGTCACGATGCCGACGAAGCGGTTGCGGGCGCTCGAGAGAGCATGATCCGACGCCTGCGCCTCCTCGGCGAGCTCCACAGCGCGGGCGGCGAGAGCGTCACCGGGGATCTCGGCCGGGACGGCATCCGTCGTCGGCAGCAGGCCCTGATCGATCCAGCGCCGCACCGTGTCATCGCTCACTCCGAGCAGCTGTGCTGCGCGGGCGATCCGAAAGCTCTGCATGGGTGGACACTACCGCAGACGCGGATTCTGAAACCAAAAATCACCGCATTCGCGGAAGCAACACGCTCGATCGGCATCCGTTCGCTGCGAACTCCGGACGAATCCCCTCGCCCCCGCCGCAATCGCGCACCCCGGGCATAGCCTGGTGCCATGCAGCCGCTCGTCGCTCCCGCGCCCGCCCTCGACCCGGCCGAACTCGTCCGCACCGCCAGGCATGCGGTGCTCACGGGCATCGGAGAGGAGGGGCAGCGCCGTCTCGCCGCGGCACACGTCACCGTGGTGGGCGCCGGCGGCATCGGCTCCCCCGTGCTCCTCGCACTGGCCGCGGCAGGAATCGGCAGCATCACGGTGATCGACGACGACATCGTGGAGCTGACCAATCTGCAGCGCCAGCTCGCTCACCGTGTCGAGGACATCGGCCGCCCCAAGACCGTTTCGGCGGCGCGCGCGATCAGCGCACTGTCACCGGGGGCGGAGGTCGTGACGGCCTCCGAGCGACTCGACTCCGAGAACGCCGAGCGCCTGTTCGCCGGGGCCGACATCGTGGTCGACACGAGCGACTCCTTCGCGACCCGCCGCGACGTCGCCGCTGCGACCGAGAGCCTCGGCATCCCGCTCGTGTGGGGTGCCGTGCAGGAGTGGCACGCGCAGGCCACCGTGTTCTGGTCGAATCCCCCCGAAGGCCACACGCCCGTGGTGCTCACCGATCTCTTCCCGCTCGGCACCGAGGGCGAGCCGCCCAGCTGCGCGCAGGTCGGCGTGCTCGGGGCCCTGTGCGTGCAGGTGGGCGGGATGCTGGCGGGCGAGGTCGTGAAGCTCATCACCGGGGCGGGCGAGCCGCTGCTCGGCCGGCTCGCGATGATCGACTCCCTCACCTCGAGACAGCACGAGATCGCCATCCGTTCGGCGGTGTCGGCATGAGCGCCGCGGGCGGCGGCCGCCGATCCGTCGAGGATCAGCTCGCGCGGGTGCTGGATGCCGTACGCGCACTGCCCGCCGAGGCACGGGCGATCCGGGACGCGGCCCAGCGCACGCTCGCAGAGCCTGCGACGGCGGCGCACGACATCCCGCTCTTCGACAACTCCGCGATGGACGGCTTCGCCGTGCGGGCAGCGGATGTCGCCTCGGCATCCGACGAGAACCCTGTCGTGCTCCGCGTCGTCGCAGATCTGCCCGCCGGGGTGTCGGACGACCCGGCACTCGGAGTCGGCGAGGCGGCACGCATCATGACCGGCTCACCCGCCCCGACGGCGGCGGACGCGATCGTGCCTTTCGAGGACACCGTCGGCGGTCTCGCCGATTCGCTGGGCGAGGTGCGGGTGCTGCGCGCACCGTCGACCGCAGGAGCGTTCATCCGCCGTCGCGGCGCCGACCTGCGCGCCGGTGACGCAGTGGTGCTCGCCGGCGAGCGCCTCGGAGCGTTCCAGCTGTCCGCTGCCGTCGCCGCCGGGGTCGAGAGCGTGACGGTGACACGCGCACCCCGGGTGGCCGTCGTATCCACCGGCAGTGAGCTGCTCGAGCCGGGCGAGCCCGCAGCGCGCGGCCGCATCCCCGATTCCAACGGTCCGCTGCTCGAGCTCCTCGTCGCCGATGCCGACGCCGAGGTCGTGCTCGTCGCCCGCGTCGCGGATGACGCCGATGCCGTGCGCGCCGTCACGGCGACCGCCGTAGAACGCGGCGCTGACGTGATCGTGTTCACCGGCGGCGTGAGCGCCGGTGCATACGAACCCGTGCGCGGCGCGTTCGACGGACAGGGCGAGGTCGAGTTCGCGAGCGTCGCGATGCAGCCGGGCAAGCCGCAGGCGTTCGGCGTGCTCGATGCCGGCACTCTGGTGTTCGGTCTTCCCGGAAACCCCGTGAGCGTGGCGGTGTCGTTCGAGGTGTTCGTGCGCCCCGCGCTGCTGGCGCTGCAGGGTCGCTCCGAGATCCACCGCCCGCGCGCATCCTTCACCGCGGATGCCGCGTGGACCACCCCGCCGGGACGCCGTCAGTACCTGCCCGCCGTCGTCGACCTCGTGAACAGGACCGTGCGCCCGGCGACCTCGGGCGGCTCGGGATCGCACCTGGCCGGCGGACTCGCCCGCGCCCAGGCGTTCGCCGTCGTGCCCGCTGAGGTCGAGGCCGTCGCCGTGGGCGATGCGATCGATGTCATGCTGGTCGGATGAGCTTCACGCATCTCGATTCGGCCGGCCACGCCCACATGGTCGATGTGACCGGCAAGCAGCCGACGGTCCGCACCGCCACCGCGCGCGGATTCGTGCGCTGCAGCGCCGAGGTCATCGCTGCCCTGCGCGACGGCACCGCACCCAAGGGCGACGTGCTCGCGGTCGCCCGCATCGCCGGCATCCAGGCCGCCAAGTCGACACCCGCTCTGCTGCCCCTCGCCCACGTGATCGGCGTGCACCGCGCGTCGGTCGAGCTCGACATCGTCGACGATGGCGTGCACGTCGAGGCGACCGTGGGCACCGCCGACCGCACCGGCGTCGAGATGGAGGCCCTCACAGCGGTCTCGGTGAGCGCCCTCGCGATCGTCGACATGGTCAAGGGCCTCGACCGCTCGGTCGTGATCGAAGACGTGCGCATCGTCGCGAAGTCGGGCGGGCGCTCGGGCGACTGGGTGCGCGAGGGAGAGACGCTGTGACCACCCGCGTCCGCTATTTCGCTGCGGCCGCCGAGGCCGCGGGCACCGACGCCGAGGACCGCGGCGAGCACTCGCTCGAGCAGCTGCGCGCCGCCGTCGTCGTCGACCATCCGGCGCTCGCCGACATCCTTCCGCGGTGCGCGGTCATGGTCGACGGCGTGCGCAGCGATGACGACCGTCCGCTCGACGACGCCCAGCTGATCGACGTGCTTCCCCCGTTCGCCGGGGGATAGGCCGCCGGCGAAGCGATGCCCGCGGGGCGTGCGCTTCGTGCGGCGATCTGCGCGTCAGAAGGACGCGGATGCCGAAAACGGCCGTCAGAAGCGCGAATGGCCGCGTGAAGCAGCCGCAACTCGACTCAGCCGCCGATGCCCTTCCACGAGGTCGAGCCGTCCGACTCGACCTGGCGCTTCCACACCGGCAGCGACGTCTTGATGTCCTCGATGACCGCGCGGCACACCTCGAAGGCCTCAGCACGATGCTCTGCCGCGACCGCGATGACCACAGCCGCATCCCCGACGTCGAGGCGACCGATGCGGTGGCTCACGGCGACCACGACCCTGGCGTCGCCGACGGCATCCGCTGCCGCTCCCTCGGCGATGCGTCGCAGCGTCGGCTCCGCATCGGGGTGCGAGCTGTATTCGAGCCCGACCACCGGGGTCGTCGCATCGGGGTCGTTGTCGCGCACGCGCCCGATGAAGGTCGTGACCCCACCCAGGGCCGGGTCGTCCACCGCAGCGAGATGCGCGTCGACGTCGAGCTTCTCCTCCGAGATCGCTGCGATCCGCACCTCGTTCACGAGTGATCACCGCCCTCGACCTGGTCGACGACGTGTCTGGCGACGGTGAGCACGACGGGAACACCGGATGCCACGGCCCGGGGCGACCCGGGAAGATTCACCACGAGCGATCCGGCCGGGTCGACGATGCCCGCCACGCCACGAGAGAGCACGGACAGCGGGGTGTCGGCGAGGCCGCTGCGGCGCAGTTCCTCGGCGATGCCGGGCACCTCGCGGGTGATCACCCGACGGGTGCCCTCCGGCGTCTCATCGCGCGGACTGACGCCGGTCCCCCCGGTCGTCACGATCAGCCTCACGCCGCGGGCCACCGCTCGGCGCAGCGCATCAGCGACCGAGGTGGCGCCGTCGGCGATGACCTCGGCATCCGGGCAGTGCCACCCGGCATCCCGCAGCAGCCCGACCGCGATCGGCCCTCCCCTGTCTTCGCGTTCACCCGCGAAGGATCGATCCGAGACAGTGATCACGCAGGCGGGGAGCGACGTCATGGCTCCCACACTAGGGCGAGACCCGGGGTCGCGCACCGGCATCAGGCGACGCGGATCAGCGACCGCTGCCACCCCGACGAACCGTTCGGCGCGATCGGCGCCCGCTCTTCGATCTGCAGGTCGCCGTTCTTGTTGATGGCTCGCACGGCCACGTAGTGCGTGCCCGGCGTGGCATCCCACTCCATGAACCACTGCACCCAGGTGTCCTCGTTGATCGGTGCCGACAGCGTCGCCGGCATCCAGTCGCCCTCGTCGATGCGCACCTCGACCCGCTCGATGCCGACCGACTGCGCCCACGCGACGCCCGCGATCGGGATGCGGCCGGCCTTGACCGCCTCGCCGACCTTGGGAGTGTCGACGCGCGAGGCGAACTTGATCGGCGCCTCGGCGCTGTATCCACGCGGGGTCCAGTAGGCCTCGTCCTTGTCGAACGTCGTCACCTTGAGCTCGGTCAGCCACTTCGTCGCCGAGACGTAGCCGTAGAGACCGGGAACGACCATGCGCACCGGGAACCCGTGCTCGAGCGGCAGCGGCTCGCCGTTCATGCCCACCGCGAGGATCGCATCGAGGTTGTCGTCGGTCAGCGCCGACAGCGGCGTGCTCGCGGTGTATCCGTCGACGCTCTTCGACAGCACCATGTCGGCTCCGGACTTCACCCCTGCCTTCTTGAGAACATCGCGCAGCGGGACGCCGAGCCACTTCGCATTGCCGACGAGGTCGCCGCCCACCTCGTTCGAGACGCACGTGAGGGTGATCGCATACTCGTCGAGCCCCATGTCGAGGATGTCCTGGAAGCTCATCTCGACGCGCTGATCGACCATGCCGTCGATCACGAGACGCCAGGTGCTGGGGTCGATCGTGGGCACGGTCAGCGCGGTGTCGACGCGGTAGAAGTCCTTGTTCGGGGTGAACAGCTTGCTCAGGCCCGGGATGTCGAGCTCGGCGCCCTTCGGCACCGTGACCGTCGACTTCGGCGCCGGGAGCTTCAGCGCCTCCCGGATCGACGCCACGGAGGCGACCGTCATGCTCACCGTGCGCGACGCGATGCCGACGACGACCGCCGAGACGCTCGCGATCCCGGCGAGGATGAAGAACTGCCGACGCCCCAGATCCTTCGGCGGCTGCGCGGCATCCTGGCCCACCGTCCCGGTGCCGGTCGCGGCGAGACCCTCGCCCTTGCGGTCGGTCATCACGGCGGGAACCGCCGAGGCCCTCCACGTCTTCAGACGGCGGATCAGGAGCACCATCAGGATCGACCCTGCGATGGTGCCGAGCACGGGAGGGAGGAAGGCGAGGGGCGTGACTCCCGCCCTCGTCACGATCGCCGCGGTGGAGAGCGCGCCCGCGACCACCAGGGCGATCACGCCGAGCGGGGGACGGAGCAGCTGAAGGATTCCGGCGATCGCCGACGCGATCACCACCGCGAGACCGAGACCGACCAGCAGTGCGATCTTGTCGTACTCGCCGAAGGTCGCGATCGCGAATTCCTTGAAGGGCTGCGGCACGATGTCGATCACGAAACCGCCGACCGCGAGGATCGGGCTCGCTGAGCGCGCGAAGATCAGCGCGAACAGCTCTGCGGTGGCCAGGAAGACGGCACCGCTGATCACACCCGAGAGTGCTGCCCAGAGGATGAATCGTCTGCCCTTGCTGCGCTGTGGGTCTTTGCTGCGCTGTGCCATGATCTGCTCCTTCGCACCGCCGACGGTGTGGTCAGCGGTTGTTCGGAGCGAAGGCGCGAACGGATGGTCGCGAGCGCCGGTGCGTCAGAGACGCCGCGCGGTGATGGTGTCGCGGTCCTGCAGCTGGCGCAGAGTGCGCAGGCACCGGGAGCACAGGATCTCGACGCGACGCGGGTGGTTCTCCCCGCAGACGCAGTCGACCGTGACGCGCCACTTGGCCTTGCGCCCGCAGGCGGCATAGGCCTCGTCGTCGCCGTGGTCGCACTCGCACAGCTGGCGTCCTCGGTCGAGACCGGGGAGCTCGACGAGGGTGCGCTCGAGGTCGGCGACCGGGGGCTGCTGCGTCTTCACCACCTGCCCATGCTCCCGGAGCCGGCCACCGCGCGCAACACCGCGCCGCTCGCGTGCGCCGCGCACCGGAGACGACGAGCGTCGGGTCAGACCTGTACGACGTGCGGCGGGGGCGGCGGCGCGAGCTGGCGCTGCGGCACTCCGTGCGCCTCGCGATGCAGACGCTCCATGCGGCTGTCGAGCTCGGCGGCGGCCTCGGCCGCATCGGTCAGGCTGTCGACGAGGTGCGAGGGCACCTGGTTCGAGAACTTGTAATAGATCTTGTGCTCGAGGCTGGCCCAGAAGTCCATCGCGATGGTCCGGAACTGCACCTCGACCGGCACCGCGAGCGCCCCGGTCGACAGGAACACCGGCACCTCGATGATCGCGTGCAGGCTCTTGTAGCCGTTCTCCTTCGGCGTGGCGATGTAGTCCTTGACGGTGCGCACGGTGACGTCGTCCTGCGCGGTGAGCAGGTCGAACAGGCGGTACACGTCGGCGACGAAGCTGCACGTCACGCGCACGCCGGCGATGTCGGTGATCTCGGAGCGGATGCGCTCGAAGTCCGGCTCGACGATGCCCTTGCGGGCGATCTTCTCGACGATGCTGTCGGGGGTCTTCAACCGGCTCTTGACGTGCTCGATCGGGTTGTACGCGTGGTGATGGGTGAACTCGTCACGCAGGATCGAGATCTTCGTCTCCACCTCCCGCATCCCGAACTCGTACTCGCGCAGGAAGCGCTGGAACTCATCGCGGAGCTCCCGAGTCTGCTGGATCGCATCGTCGGTGAGCTGAAGGGACGTCATGCATCCGACGTTACGCGTTCGTGATCGGCGCAGGCTGTGCATCGCCGATGAGAAATTCGGTCCGGCGCGGTCTTGACGACGTCGGAGGCCGGGTCTACAACGGACGACATGGCTACCGCAGGCGAGAAGTGGACAGAGGCGTACGTCGAGGCGTGGCGATCGAACGACCCGCAGCAGATCGCGGCGCTCTTCAGCGAAGACGCGATCTACCTCACGAGCCCCGACGCCGAGCCGCGGGTCGGTCGGGCCGACATCGTCGCCGGCTGGCTCGAGGACCTCGACGATCCGGGTACGTGGTCGTTCGAGTGGTGGATCGTCCGCGAGGATGACGACTTCGTGGCGATCGAGGGGCGCACGCAGTACCCGTCTGAAAGGGACTATCTCAATCTCTGGATCGTCCGACTGGATGCCGAGGGCCGGGCGACCGCGTTCACCGAGTGGTACATGCCGCGCCCTCATTCCGAGTGACCGCCTCGGCCGCGTAAGGATTCCGTTAGGGACACCGGGGCACCCGTAGGGATTCCGTGAGGAACGCGTGAGGAAGCCGTTCGCGGGCGTAATGTCGCCCGACGTGTCAGATGAAACCCGGGACAACCTCGACGCTCCTCCTCGCGTGAAGCGCATCCTCATCGGCGACCCGCTGACGAGCGCACAGGTCGACGATCAGCTGCTCCCGAAGAAGATGGCGTTGCCGATCTTCGCGTCGGACGCCCTGAGCTCGGTCGCCTACGCGCCGCAGGAG
The DNA here is from genome assembly GCF_030209555.1 of Microbacterium sp. LMC-P-041. NCBI lineage: Bacteria > Bacillati > Actinomycetota > Actinomycetes > Micrococcales > Microbacteriaceae > Microbacterium > Microbacterium sp. LMC-P-041. The sequence goes on along the minus strand of NZ_JARVRV010000004.1, from coordinate 589,727 downwards.
CTCGTGATGATCCTCCTCATCGGCGGACTGACGTTCCTGTCGTTCACGCCGCTCGTCGCGGTCGCGGTCGTCGTGCTGCTGATCGTCGTCGTGCTCAGCTACCGGCAGCTCATCAAGGCCTACCCCTCGGGCGGCGGCGACTACGAGGTCGCCTCGAAGAACCTCGGCGAGATCCCCGGCGTCATCGTCGCGGCCGCGCTGCTGGTCGACTACGTGCTGACGGTCGCCGTGTCGGTGGCATCCGGCGTCGACAACATCATCTCGGCGGTGCCGGGCCTCGATCCGCTGCGCGTCGAGCTGGCGGTCGGATTCGTGATCCTCATCATCCTGGTGAACCTGCGAGGAGTGCGCGAGGCCTCGCTCGTCTTCGCGATCCCGACCTACGTGTTCATCGCCTCCGTCGGCTTCATGATCGTGACCGGGCTGTTCCGCACCTTCCTCGGCGATGCGCCGGTCGCCTCGAGCGCCGAGTTCGCCGTGCACTCCGAAGACCTCGGCCAGGCCGCGGTGATCCTTCTGATCCTGCGGGCGTTCTCGAGCGGATGCTCGGCCCTCACCGGCGTCGAGGCGGTGTCGAACGGCGTGCCCGCCTTCCGCACCCCGAAGGTCCGCAACGCCCAGACCACGCTCGTGCTGATGGGTTCCATCGCCGCGTGCCTGTTCGCCGGGCTCACCGCCCTGGCCCTGATCACCGGCGTGCACTACGCCGAGAACCCGTGCGACCTGATCGGCTTCGACTGCTCGAACCCGCAGCCGAGCCTGATGGCGCAGATCGCGTCTGCGACGTTCGGCGGCGGCAGCATCCTGTTCTTCATCATCCAGGCGGCGACCGCCTGCGTGCTGCTGCTGGCGGCCAACACCGCCTTCAACGGATTCCCGCTGCTCGGCTCGGTGCTCGCCCGTGACGGCTACGCCCCCAAGTCGCTGAACACCCGCGGCGACCGCCTCGTCTTCTCGAACGGCATGATCGTGCTGGGGATCGCGGCGATCATCGTGCTCGTGGTGTTCCAGGCGAAGCTCACCACGCTGATCCAGCTCTACATCATCGGCGTCTTCGTGTCGTTCTCGCTCGGGCAGATCGGCATGGTCCGGCACTGGCGCCGCGTGCTGCGCGGGCCGCTCGAGACGACTCCCGGATCGGGCGTCGACGGCGCCTCGGCATCCGACCGCCGCTCGGCGAAGATCGGACTGGTCATCAACTCGGTGGGCGCCGCGATGACGGTGGCGGTGCTGCTGATCGTGACGATCACGAAGTTCACGCACGGCGCCTACCTGGTGTTCTTCGCGATCCCGGTGCTGGCGTTCCTGATGATGGGCGTGAAGCGGTACTACCGCGACGTCGAGCACGAGATCGCGATCGACGACACGACGAAGTTCGGCGCGACCGGCGACCTGGCGATCGTGCTCGTCAACCGCCTGCAGAAGCCCGTGATCAAGGCCATCGACTATGCGATCGCCGCCAAGCACGGCAAGACTCTGGCGGTGCACGTCGCCGTCGCATCCGACGATGCCGCGCAGCTGCAGAAGGACTGGGCAGACCACCTGGTGCCGATCCCGCTGGTGATCGTCGAGTCGCCGTTCCGGTCGTTCGCACAGCCGGTGACGCAGTTCATCAAGCAGTACCGCGAGAAGCACGGCTCGTCCGTGGTCACGGTCTATCTGCCGCAGTACATCGTGGGGCACTGGTGGGAGACGTTCCTGCACAACCGCCGCTCCCGCCGCCTGGCCAACCAGCTGATGCTCGTGCACGGGGTCTCGATCACGCTCGTGCCGTGGCTGCTCGACTCGTCGGAGCTGATCTACGGCCGACGCTCGCGCCCGCTGCCGGGGCAGGAGCGCGCAGGGCGACCAGTCGTCGTGAACGGCCGCCGCGCGCATCGGCCCGAGGGTCCGCCCGAGAGCTGACGCCGGTCAGGATGCCGCGAGCACACCGCCGAGGATCTCCGCCGCCTCGGGGAATCGCGTCGGGTCGGCGTTCGCGTAGTTGAGTCGCACATAGGCTCCGGAGGGCTCCGCGGGGAACCATTCGGATCCGGGAGAGATGATGAGGCCGCGGGTCTCGCATCCTCGGACCACGCCGACGACATCGGTGCCCTCCGGAAGCCGCACCCAGAGGTTGAGGCCACCGGCCGGCACCGTCTCGACCGTCGCGGTCGGGGCGTGCTCGGCGAGGCTCGCGAGCAGCAGATCGCGTCGCGCCCTCAAGTGGTCGCGGAAGCCACGCAGGTGGCTCTTCCACGCCGGCTGGGTCACGACGTCGAGCGCGGCAGCCTGCAGCAGCCCGCTCACGTACATCGACTCGGCGGCACGGTCGGCGAGGATGCGCTCGCGCGCCGGACCCCGCACGATCACCGCGGCGATCCGCAGCGCGGGCGAGACGCTCTTGGTCAGCGAACGGAGATAGACGACATGGCCGTCATCGTCCATCGCCGCGATCGGACGCGGATCGCCGTCGATGGCCAGATCGTGCGCCCAGTCGTCTTCGATGAGGAAGGCACCGTGCCGCCGCACGCTCTCGAGAACGGCGAGGCCGGTCGACGCGGGCCACCTGGCGCCCGTCGGGTTGGCGAATGTGGGCTGCGCGTAGAACGCACGAGCGCCGGTCTCGACGAACGCCCGCTCGACGGCATCCGGATCGGGCCCGTCCGGCCCCGACGGGATCGGCACCAGCACCACCCCGGCCTGCTCGGCGGCGAGAAGAGCACCCCAGTAGGTGGGCGACTCGATCAGCAGAGGCTGCCCTGCCCCGACCACGGCTCGGAAGATGGAGCTCAGCCCGCTCTGGCTGCCCGCGATCACGAGCGCATCCCTGGCGGATGCCGGAGTGACGTCTGCGGGGGCGGATGCCGCGAGCTCAGCCGCGAACCAGGCCTGCAGCTCCGGCATCCCGGCGGCGGGCGAGCGAGTGAGCGCTGACGAGGTGCGTGCCGCACGGGTGATCGCCTGACGGACCAGCCGCTCGGGAAGCAGGTCGACCGCCGGATACCCCGAATGCATGCCGATCGCGTCGGGAGCGACAGTCCGCTGCGTCGAGGTGAGCCCGGCGAGTCGCGCGGGAGGAGCCCCGAGCGCGGATGTCTGCCAGCCGTAGTCGGCGGGGCGCGGCGTCTTCTGCGCGCGCACGAACGTCCCCGCGCCTGGTCGGGATTCGATCAGGCCCAGCCGGGCGAGGCGTCCCATCGCCTTCTGCACCGTCACAGGGCTCGCTCCGTACTGCGCGACGAGCGCTCGATTCGAGGGAACCCGAGACCCCGGAGGCGCCGCCTCGATCCACCGACGCAGTTCTCCTACGATCCGGTCACTGCTATCCTGACTCATGAAAGAACAGAGTAGCGTTATCACTCCTGCTCGCACAGCGCTATCCCCTGCGGGCCTCTGGTGGGGGCTTCTCGGCGTCGCCGCCTTCTCGTTCACCCTCCCCTTCACCCGCATCGCGGTCGGCGGCCTCTCGCCTCTGTTCATCGGATCCGGTCGCGCGGTCATCGCCGCAGCGCTCGCTGCCATCGCTCTGGCGGCCACCCGGCAGCATCCGCCGACCAGGGTGCAATGGTGGCGACTCGCGATCGTGGCCGGTGGTGTCGTCGCGGGGTTCCCCCTCTTGACGTCGTTCGCCATGACCGCCGCACCGGCGAGCCACGGCGCCGTGGTGATCGGCCTGCTCCCCGCAGCGACGGCCGTCATCGTCGTGCTCCGCACGCGCGAACGGCCGGGACGTGCGTTCTGGTGGTTCGCCGCACTCGGCGCCATCACGGCGGTGGTCTTCGCGTCACTGCAGAACGGGGATCTCGGCGCACTCCACTGGGCCGATCTGCTGCTGTTCGCCGCGGTGCTCGCTGCGGCTGTCGGCTATGCGGAGGGCGGCCTGCTGGCTCGGGAGCTCGGAGCCTGGCAGACCGTGTCGTGGGCGCTCGTGCTCGCCGCGCCGCTGATGCTCGTGCTGACCCTGGCCTCGGCGGTCGCCGACCCGCCGACGGCATCGCCGGTGCAGTGGCTCGCCTTCGCCTACCTCGCCGTGGTGAGCATGTTCCTCGGATTCTTCGCCTGGTATCGCGGGCTCGCGATCGGGCCCATGGCCCAGGTGAGCCAGATCCAGCTCGTCCAACCCGTGATGAGCATCGCGTGGGCCGCGCTGCTTCCTCATGAGCAGATCGGATGGCCCACCGCGCTCGGCGGCCTGGCCGTCATCGTGTGCGCCGCGCTCGCGGTGCGCACCCGACTGATCCATCCCCGACCCACCACCCGCCCCCTGAACGAGGAGTTCTGATGCGCCACACACCCCGTTACCTGATGACCGACCCGCTCGAGGTGAAGCGCCTGATCCGCGGCAACCCGTGGGCGACCTTCGTGTCCCCCGCGAGCACAGGGCTGGTCGCTTCGCATTACCCCGCGCTGCTGATCGAAGACGAACACGAGATCGTGATCGCGAGCCACTTCGGTCGCCCCGACGAGCAGCTGCATGAACTGGGCGCGCACGAGGTGCTCGTGATCATCCAGGGCCCCCACGACTACGTGTCGCCCAGCCTCTATGCGCCCGGCGACCTCGTGCCCACCTGGAACCACGTGACCGCTCATCTCTACGGCACTCCCGAGATCCTCACCGAGGAGGAGAACTACGCCATGCTCGCGCAGCTGACCGACCACTTCGAGAAGGGAACGCCGCACGGGCGCAGCCTGTCGGAGGACGAGGCCGGCACCCGGCGAGCGGCGAAGGGAACCGTCGGGCTGAGGATGCGTGTCGACCGGTTCGACGCGCGCGCCAAGCTGAGCCAGAACAAGTCTCCCGAGGTGCGAGACACCATCACCGGGCGGTTCGACGAGACGAACGCGGCACTCGCGGCCGAGATGCGTCGAGTGTCCGGCCACGCCCCTCAATAGGCTGGGGCGATGACCGATTCGCCGCACACCGACGTCTGGCCCGTCCGCACCGAGCGGCTGCAGATCCGGCCGATGACGGCACCCGACGTCGACGCCATGTGGGAGTGGCGTCGACGGCCGGAGGTGAACCGGTGGCTCGGACTCGCGCCGGCCACACTCGAGGAGTTCCGCGAGCGGTATCTCGACCCCGGCCGGCTCACGTCGATGTACCTCGTCGAGCTGATCACGGAGAACGACGGGCCCACGCCGATCGGCGACATCATGATCAGGATCGGTGACGGCTGGGCGCAGCTCGAGGTCGCCGATCAGGCGAGGGGCGTCGAGGCGGAGCTCGGCTGGGTGCTCGACCCCGCGCACACCGGTCGCGGCTATGCGACCGAGGCCATCCGCGCCGTGATCGACGTCTGCTTCGGTCCGCTGGGGCTGCGCCGGGTGCACGCCGGATGCTTCGCCGACAACGAGCCCTCGTCGCGTCTGATGGAGCGGCTCGGCATGCGCCGGGAGGAGTTCAGCCGCAAGACCGCTCTGCACCGGTCGGGCGAGTGGCTCGACGGGCTCAACTATGGCATCCTCGCGGAGGAGTGGACACCGACGCGTCAGAGTTCTGTGACCCCGTCGACCACGAACGTGTAGAGGTCTCTCACCAGATCCGTCGCTTCGAGGCGGTCGCGATCGCGCGCTGCGGCGACGAGCGCGTCGACGACCGATCGGAGCATGGCGGGGTTGCGGGGCCGGCTGAGCGAGCGGATGCCGAGCACCAGCGCCGTGCGCTTCGACGCGTGCAGGGCGCTGAGGTGTCGGTTGCGCGAGAACACCGCGAGCAGGTCGAGCAGTTCCCACAGCCCCTCCGCTCCGATGACCTGATCGCTCTCGTCCGACGCCCAGAGTTCGCGGACGGTCGCCGCCCGCTCGGCGAGATCGGCGATCTGCGCCTCGGTCGCCTCCGCGATGCCGAGGTCGGCCGCCGCGATCGACAGGCCGGAGCACTCAGCGGCGACAGCGACGAACCACGCGGGGGTCGGCGTCACGACGACCGACGCCCTGTTCAGACGGTGCTCGATCAGATGCATCGCTTCAAGGGTGCCGAGGGCTGATCGCACGGTCGCCGCGGCGACGGTGAGCCGCTGTGCGAGGGCGGTGACCGATAAGGGATCGCCGGGCGCCAGTTCGCCCGACTCGATCGAGTGCGCGAGCGAGTCGACGACGGCATCCGCGCGGGAGGTGATGACGGGCGGTGGCTGCTCGACCCCTCCCAGCAGTCGCGTGGAGTTCAGCCTGTCGATCCGCCGGTCGGGCATGTCAGTCCCCGGGTAAGAAGACGGCGGGCGTCGAGGCGGCGGAGACGGAGGCGGATGCCGCGGCGAGCGCCGCCCCCGCGCGGAGAGGTTCGATCGTCGATCTCAGGAACAGCGGTTCGATGAGGTCTCGTACCCCGACGCCGTCGCGCCGATCGAGCAGGGCACGCAGCTGATCGAGGGCCGCCCGCATGTAGTCGACGAGTTCGTCGGGCACGCGTTGCGCGGGCACGGTTCGGGTGAGGTGCAGCACCAGCTGACCGTCGAGGATGTCGATCATCGTCTGGTTGTGGGCGTTGAGCACGATCTCGCCCCACAGCGCGTACCAGAGGCTGAGCCCCTCGCGACTCGAGGTTCCTGCGAGCTCGGCGACCAGGAGTCCGTCGATCCTCTCGTGCAGAGAGGCGACCTGCTCGTCGGTGTAGGTCGGCACTGCTCTGACGGCGCAGTATCCGATCATGGCGACGGCGGTCTCGACACGTTCCGCCTGTGCCTCGAGGTCGACCGGCGCGACGCGTGTGAACCGGTTGGTGCTGACCTCGATGAGTCCGAGGTCGGCGAGACGGTTGAGAGCCTCGCGGATAGGCGTGCGGGAGACGCCGTATTCGGCCTGCAAGTCCTGGTCGCGAATCTCTTCGAGGGGTTGCATGCGCCCAGAGATGATCTCTTCGGCGAGCGTGGCGAAGACCTGGTCGCGGATCAGCTGCCGCGGCCGGATCGGCAGAGATGCGCTGATGTCGCCCACGGGCACACTTTATGCCGGTGTCATGCCGACGCACCATACATCAGGCACTGAAGTTTCACCGGATCCGACGGCATGTGCGTAGCGTTGTGGAGTAGGGCAGCGACCCTCACCCGGCACACACTCCCCATGTCGTGCCGCGGACCTCCCCCAGATCCCGTGACGCGAGTCGCTGCCCTTTTCCCTCCCCTGCGGCCGGGATCGGGATGCCGGTCTCAGCCTGCGACCAAGGCGAGCGCGAGCGTGGCGACCAGCACCGTCGGCACGGCGACGATCGCACCCCAGAGCATCAGGCTGCCCCAGCGGATCTCGACCCCCAGCGACACCACCCTGTGGTGCCAGAGCAGCGTGGCGAGCGACGCCCACGGGGTGATCAGCGGGCCGAGGTTCACGCCGATCAGCAGCGCCATGAGCGCGACCGGATCGCCGGCTGTGGGTTCGAGGATCAGGTAGGCGGGCAGGTTGTTGACCCCGTTCGCGGCGAGCGCGCCCGTCGCAGAGAGACGCAGCAGTTCTGCGGGCGCGTGGCCACTGGTCGCGAGGACCGACAGGAAGTCGAGGATGCCGTTCGCGTGCGCGGTCTCGACCACGACGAACAGGGCCGCCGCCAGGCCGATCGCCTGCCATGGCACGAGCGAGAGTCGCAGCACATGGCGACGCCGGATGCCGAACACGACGATGAGCACGAGCGCTGCGACCGTCGCGGGGATCCACACGTCATGGGTCACTGCGAGCAGCGGCATCAGAAGCAGCAGGATGCCGGACGCCGCCCAGAAGAGCACCCGGTCGGAAGGGCCGCCGCCTGTCGGCACGCGATAGGCACCGAAGAGCGTCCGACGGTGTCGCAGCGTGAGGATCACGACGGGCACGAGCACCCCGACCAGAGTCGGCGCCCAGCTCAGCGCGAGGAACGCGAGCGGGTCGTCACCGATCGACCGTGCCGCGAGCAGGTTCGTGAGGTTCGAGACGGGCAGGGCGAGGGACGCCGTGTTCGCCAGCCACACGGTGACGAGGGCGAACGGAAGCGGGGGGATGCCGACGCTCTGCGCCAGCACGACCACGACCGGCGTCACGATCACCGCCGTGGTGTCGAGCGATAGGAACACCGTGCTGATGACGGCGAGCACCACGACCGACAGCCACAGCAGGATGACCCGCCCGTGGCCCCATCGAGCAAGACGCTGCGCGACGACGTCGAACACCGCAGCGTCCCGGGCCAGCTCGGCGACGACCGTGATCGCGATGACGAACCCCAGCACCGGTGCGATGCGAGCGCCGAGCGCCCCGGCATCCGCGGGTGGAAGGATGCCCGTGACGATGCAGACGAGTGCGACGGCGATGAGCGCCAGGACGATGATCGTCCCCGCTCCCAGCCGCCGTCGCGTCGCACTCACTCGCTGAGTGTAGATCCGGTGGGGGTGTGTTCCTCAGTCCTCGTCCCAGGGGAGCTTCACCACCGGCAGGATGTAGACCCTCCCCATGACGGCGGTGGGATGCTTCGCCATGAAGCTCGCCGCCTCGTCGATCGACTCGGCGGTGACGATGTCGTAGCCGGCGAACCATTCCTTGAACTCGGGGAAGGGGCCGTCTGTGACGAGCACCTTGCCGTCTCGCACGGCCACCGACTTGGCTTGGTCCGCCCCGGCGACGGGTGCGCCCTCGCCCAGGCTGCCGGCCGCCCTGCCCTCATCCGCCCAGTCTTCGAGAAGGCGCTGATCCTCTCCCTGCGGCATCGTGCCGCCGGTCGGGTCGGTCATGTGGATCACGAGGTACTTGTTGCTCATCTGCTCTCTCCATTCGTCGTGCGCCCGGGCTCCCCGGGTGCGAGGGGCGCCGCGAGCTCGTCGCGGCGTCGGGTCAGGTGGATGATCTCCGCGGTGTTGTCGGCGAGGGCGATCGCGCGCTCGTATGCAGCCCGAGCATCGTCCGGCCGGTCCGCAGCGCGCAGCAGCTCTGCGCGCGTCACGTGGAAGGCATGGAACTGATCCAGCGCATCGCGCAGCGTCTCCACGATCAGCAGTGCTCGTTCGGGCGAGTCCCGCTCTGCGACGGCGACCGCCTTGCTGAGGGTCACGACCGGGCTGGCATCGATCCGCTCGAGCTGCTCGTAGAGTCCGATGATGCGCGCCCAATCGGTGTGCTCGGCATCCGTCGCCCGCACATGCACCGCGTTGATCTCGGCCAGCAGTCGGTGACGACCGGGGGCCGCGGTGGGTGGCTCGTCGAGCAATGCGAGGCCTCGACCGATAAGCTCGTGGTCCCACGCGCCACGGTCCTGTTCGTCCAGGCGCACCAGCTCGCCGCCGTCGGTGACGCGTGCCGCGGCGCGCGCCTCGCTGAGCAGCATCAGCGCCAGCAGACCCGTGACCTCCTCGTCGGCGGGCAGCAGCTCGCGGAGCAGTCCGGTGAGCCGGATCGCCTCGCCCGTCAGCTCGCGACGCAGTGCGGGCACTCCGGCCCCGGACGCGAAATACCCTTCGTTGAAGATCAGATAGAGCACTGCGAGCACTCCGTCGATCCGGATGCGGAGATCGTCGGCAGCCGGCATCCGATAGGGGATCCGGTCGGTCTTGATCTTCGCCTTGGCTCGGGTGATGCGCTGCCGCACCGCAGATTCCTGGATGAGGAAGGCCCGGGCGATCTCCTCGACGGTGAGCCCGCCCACGATCCGCAGGGTCAGGGCGACGCGTGCTTCGAGTGACAGCGCCGGGTGGCAGCAGGTGAAGAGCAGACGGAGGCGATCGTCGTCGATGACGCCCGTCGGCTCCGGTGGTTCGGGATCGTGCAGCATGAGAGCCTCCCGATGCTTGGCATCGCGGAACGACTCACGACGCAGTCGATCGATGGCCTTGCGGTAGGCCGTGGTGGTGATCCAGCCGGCGGGATTGGGCGGCACTCCCTCGTCCGACCATCGCTCAGCGGCCGAGGCGAACGCCTCAGCAGCCATCTCCTCGGCGAGGTCGAGATCACCGCATCGTCGGGTGAGACCTCCCACGATGCGCGCCCACTCGTCGCGATAGACCTGCGCGACGTGCTCTGCGACGTCGGTGTTCACCGAGAACCCTCGATCCGACCTCGTCGCCGCGTCACCTGTGGTCTCTCCGTCCGCTCGATCGAGCAGGTTCCGCTCCGATCCTGCCGTCAGGACGATCATCCCGGTTCCCCGCTTCCGCCGGAAGAGATGCGCGCCCAGAGGCGGCGAGCGCGCACACGGAGGGAAGGGCGCCGGATCAGACCAGGATGCTCGAGCGCCGTCCGACGTCGCACGATCTGCTCCTCGGCGTGCTCAGCCTCGAGCCGGTAGACGAGGTTCGCCACCATCGGGTCGTTGTACACAGTCACCACCGCACCTCTCGCGTCTCTCGCGTCTGAGGCCACCCGATCGGTGACCTCCTACCCGAACCACGAACGACGAACGACGAATGCGACAACGAGATGCGAGAAAGTCGGATCGACCCCGAGATGTGAGCAAGTCGCATGCATCCCGCACGGCCCCGTAGGCAAAGCGTGAGGATCGCGATATTCCGGTCTGCACGGGAGTTGTATCGAGTCTCGTGCTCGACATCATCTACATCGCGCTGACTCTCGCGCTGTTCGCCCTCGTCTCTCTTGTCGCGAAGGGGGTGGAACGACTGTGATCGTCTTCGAGATCATCGCCGCCGCCCTCGCCGTGGCCGCCGTCGTCTACCTCGTGGTGGCTCTCGTCGCCCCGGAGAAGTTCTGATGGGCGCGGGTGCCGACATCTGGTTCGGCGTCCTGCAGGCCGCCGTCCTCATCATCGCCCTCGTGCTGCTGTACCGCCCGGTGGGCGACTACATGGCCCACGTCTTCAGCACCCCGCGCGACCTGAAAGCCGAGCGCGGCCTGTACCGACTGATCGGCGTCGACCCGGCATCCGAGCAGACCTGGCGGGCCTATGCCCGCAGCGTGCTCGCGTTCTCGGTCGTCGGCCTGCTGCTCGTCTACGGGCTGCAGCGACTCCAGAGCTTCCTGCCCGAGTCGCTGGGACTCCCCGCGGTTCCCGAGGGCCTCGCCTTCAACACCGCGGCCTCGTTCGTCGCGAACACCAACTGGCAGTCGTACTCGCCCGAGCAGACCATGGGCTACACGGTGCAGCTCGCGGGCCTGACGGTGCAGAACTTCGTCTCGGCAGCGGTCGGCCTGGCCGTGGCCGTCGCGCTGATCCGCGGCCTCGCCCGCCGCGGATCAACCACGATCGGCAACTTCTGGGTCGACCTGATCCGCGGGCTCGGACGCATCCTGCTGCCGATCGCTCTGATCGCCGCCATCGCCCTGATCGCGGGCGGCGTGGTGCAGAACTTCGCCGGCTTCACCGACGTGACCACGGTCTCGGGCGGCACGCAGACCATTCCCGGCGGACCCGTCGCCTCACAGGAGGCCATCAAGCTGCTCGGCACGAACGGCGGCGGCTTCTTCAACGCCAACTCAGCGCATCCGTTCGAGAACCCGACCGGCTGGACCAGTCTGCTGCAGATCCTGCTGATCCTCGTGATCCCGTTCTCACTCCCCCGCACGTTCGGTCGCATGATCGGCGACAACCGCCAGGGCTACGCGATCGCCGCCGTGATGGGAACGATCTTCCTGATCTCGACTTTCGCGCTCTCGGCTCTCGAACTCGCCGGCCGCGGCAGCGCCCCCGAACTCGCCGGCGCGGCGATGGAGGGCAAGGAGGTGCGGTTCGGCATCCTCGGCTCGACCCTCTTCGGCAGCGCCAGCACCCTGACGTCGACGGGTGCGGTCAACTCGATGCACGACTCGTACACGGCGCTCGGCGGCATGATGCCGATGCTCAACATGATGCTCGGCGAGGTCGCCCCCGGCGGCGTCGGCTCTGGTCTCTACGGCATGCTCGTGCTCGCGATCATCGCGGTGTTCGTCGGCGGACTGCTGGTGGGCCGCACCCCGGAATACCTCGGCAAGCGCATCGGCCCGAAGGAGATCAAGCTCGCGAGCCTCTACATCCTCGTGACGCCCACCCTCGTTCTTGTCGGCACGGCCCTGAGCTTCGCGATCCCCGGCATCCGCGCCGACGTCGAGGCGACCAGCATCCTCAACCCCGGCGTGCACGGCATGAGCGAGGTGCTCTACGCCTTCACCTCGGCCTCGAACAACAACGGCTCGGCCTTCGCCGGCCTCACCGCGAACACCCCGTGGTTCAACACCGCACTGGGCATCGCGATGCTGCTCGGCCGGTTCCTTCCGATCGTCCTCGTGCTGGCCCTGGCCGGATCCTTCGCCGCACAGCAGCGCGTGCCGGAGAACACCGGAACCCTGCCCACGCACCGACCGCAGTTCGTCGGCCTCCTCACCGCCGTCACGGTCATCATCACGGCACTCACCTACTTCCCCGTGCTCGCACTGGGACCCCTCGCTGAAGGACTCGTCTGACATGACCCTCACCACCACGCCCTCGGAACAGCAGGATGCTCCGGCATCCGCCCCGACCGCACCGCCCCGCTCATTCGGCTGGGCACAGCTGACGCAGGCCCTGCCCGGCGCCCTGCGCAAGCTCAACCCCGCGTCGCTCGTGCGCAACCCCGTGATGCTCCTCGTCTGGGTCGGTGCCGCATTCACGACCGTGCTCGCGATCGCCGAGCCGTTCCTCGGCGGCCCGGCCGACTCCGGCGGAACACCCGTGCCCGCACCCTTCACCTGGGGCATCGCGATCTGGCTGTGGCTGACCGTGCTGTTCGCCAACGTCGCCGAGTCCGTGGCCGAGGGCCGCGGCAAGGCCCAGGCCGCGAGTCTGCGCAAGACCCGCACCAGCACGATGGCCCGCAAGGTCGTCCGCTATGACTCGGCGACGGATGCCACGGCCGAGCGCACCGAGGCGGTCGACGTCTCATCGGCCGAGCTGCAGCGCGACGACATCGTGATCGTCACGGCCGGCGAGCTGATCCCCGGCGATGGCGACATCGTGGCGGGCATCGCGACCGTCGACGAATCGGCCATCACCGGCGAGAGCGCCCCGGTCATCCGCGAGTCCGGCGGTGACCGCAGCGCCGTCACCGGAGGCACCCGCGTGCTGTCGGATCGCATCGTCGTGCGCATCACCTCGAAGCCCGGCGAGACGTTCGTCGACCGCATGATCGCGCTCGTCGAGGGCGCCAGCCGTCAGCGCACACCCAACGAGATCGCGCTCAACATCCTGCTCGCGAGCCTGTCGATCGTGTTCGTCGTAGTGGTTCTCGCACTCAACCCGATCGCCTCGTATGCGGCCTCGCCCGTCAGCATCCCGGTGCTGATCGCCCTGCTCGTGTGCCTGATCCCGACCACGATCGGCGCCCTGCTCTCGGCCATCGGCATCGCCGGCATGGACCGTCTCGTGCAGCGCAACGTGCTCGCGATGTCGGGCCGCGCCGTCGAGGCCGCAGGCGACGTCACGACGCTGCTGCTCGACAAGACCGGCACCATCACCTACGGCAACCGCCGCGCCCACGAGGTGCTGCGCCTCGGCGGCGTCGACCCCGACGAGCTGCTGCGTGTCGCTGCCCTCTCATCCCTCGCCGACCCCACGCCCGAGGGCGCCTCGATCGTCGAGCTGGCGCTGAGCCGCGGCATCCGGGTCGACGAGCCGGCGGATGCCGTGGTCGTGCCGTTCACCGCGCAGACCCGCATGTCGGGACTGGACCTCGCCGACGGGACGCAGATCCGCAAGGGCGCAGGGTCGGCGATCGACGCCTGGCTCGGGCTCGACACGGATGCCGAACTCGCCGGCCTCGTCGACGGCGTGGCCTCGAGCGGCGGCACCCCGCTGGTGGTCGCCGTGAAGCGTCCAGCGGGATCCGGCGAGGTGCTCGGCGTCGTGCACCTCAAGGACATCGTGAAAGACGGCCTGCGCGAGCGGTTCGAGGAACTGCGCAGCATGGGCATCCGCACGGTCATGATCACGGGCGACAACCCGCTGACCGCCGCCGCGATCGCGAAGGAGGCGGGCGTCGACGACTTCCTCGCCGAGGCGACACCCGAGCAGAAGCTCGAGCTGATCAAGCGTGAGCAGGAGGGCGGGCGACTCGTCGCCATGACGGGCGACGGCACGAACGACGCCCCCGCTCTCGCCCAGGCCGACGTCGGCGTCGCGATGAACACGGGCACGTCGGCCGCGAAGGAGGCCGGCAACATGGTCGACCTCGACTCGGACCCGACCAAGCTCATCGACATCGTGCGCATCGGCAAGCAGCTGCTCATCACTCGCGGCGCGCTCACGACCTTCTCGCTCGCGAACGACATCGCCAAGTACTTCGCCATCATCCCGGCGATGTTCATGGGGGTGTTCCCGGGCCTCGCGGCGCTCAACATCATGCAGCTGCACTCGCCGGCGTCCGCGGTCACCAGCGCGATCATCTTCAACGCGATCGTGATCGTCTTCCTCATCCCGCTCGCGCTGCGCGGAGTGAAGTACCGGCCGGCGAGCGCCTCGCAGATCCTGCAGCGCAACCTGCTCGTCTACGGCCTCGGCGGAGTGATCGCACCGTTCATCGGCATCAAGCTGATCGACCTCGTCATCACCCTCATCCCCGGCTTCTGACCGGCGTCCGTCTTCGTCCTTCTCGCATCGAAAGGCACTCCATGTCCTCCTCCCGCACCGTCGCCCGCACCACCGGCGTCGCCATCCGCGCGATGCTCGTGCTCACCCTCGTGCTCGGCGTCGGCTACACGCTCGTCGTCACCGGCATCGGTCAGCTGCTCCTGCCGTTCCAGGCGAACGGCTCGCCGCTGGGCGACGACAAGGGCAGCTCGCTGATCGGTCAGTCCTTCACGGATGCCGACGGCGACGCGCTGCCCGAGTACTTCCAGTCGCGTCCGTCGGCCGCCGGTGACGGCTACGACGGGGCCGCGTCCAGCGGCAGCAACCTGGGCCCCGAGAACCCCGACCTCGTCGCGGCGATCGACGAGCGCCAGGCGGCCATCGCCGAGCGCGAGGGCGTGAGCACGGATGCCGTGCCGGCCGACGCTGTGACGGCATCCGGATCCGGCCTCGACCCGCACATCAGCGTCGCGTACGCGCTGCTGCAGGTGCCGCGGGTGGCGGCCGAGCGCGACCTGCCCGCGCAGCAGGTGCGCGACCTCGTGGAGTCTAGGATTCAAGGGCGGGATCTGGGATTCCTCGGCGAAGAACGCATCAACGTCGCCGAACTCAATCTCGCGCTCGATGAGCAGGAGGGCTGATGACGGCAGAGCGGATGCCGCGGCGCGGCCGACTCCGCGTGCTGCTCGGCGCAGCCCCCGGTGTCGGCAAGACCTTCGAGATGCTGGTCGAAGGGCGTCGGCTGCTCGACGAGGGCCGCGACGTCGTGATCGCGATCGTCGAGACGCATGAGCGCGCGGCGACCGCCGCGCAGACCATCGGCATCCCCGGGGTCCCCCGTCGCACCGATCTGCACCGGGGCGTGCCGCTCAGCGAGATGGACCTGGATGCGGTGCTCGCACGCCGACCCGAGATCGCGCTGGTCGACGAACTCGCGCATACCAACACCCCCGGCTCGCAGAACCCGAAGCGCTGGCAGGACGTCGGTGCGCTGCTCGACGCGGGCATCGACGTCGTCACGACCGTGAACGTGCAGCACATCGAGTCGCTGAACGCGGTGGTCGAGAAGATCACCGGCATCGCGCAGCAGGAGACGATCCCGGATGCCGTGGTGCGCGCCGCCGACGAGATCGAGGTCGTCGACCTGGCGCCGCAGTCGCTGCGCGACCGTCTCTCCGCCGGACTCGTCTACCCGGCGGAGCGGATCGACGCGGCCCTGTCCAACTATTTCCGGCTGGGCAACCTCACGGCTCTGCGTGAACTCGCGCTGCTGTGGCTCGCCGACGAGGTCGACAGCGCGCTGCGCAGCTACCGGGCCGACCACGGCATCGAGGGCACCTGGCAGGCGCGCGAGCGCGTGGTCGTCGCCCTCACCGGCGGACCCGAGGGCGAGACGCTGCTGCGCCGAGGGGCCCGCATCGCCGCACGCTCGGCCGGCGGCGAACTGCTCGCCGTGCACGTCGCCGCGCAGGACGGGCTGCGCGATGAGACCCCCGGCGCCCTCGCCGCGCAGCGGTCGCTCGTCGAATCCCTCGGCGGCAGCTTCCACCAGATCATCGGCGACGACATCCCCGGCACGCTCGTCGAGTTCGCCCACGGGGCGGATGCCACTCAGCTCGTGATCGGTGTCAGCCGGCGTGGGCGTCTCGCGGCGGCGCTGACGGGACCGGGCATCGGCTCGGAGGTCATCCGCCGCTCCGGCGACATCGACGTGCACATCGTCACCCACGCCGCCGCGGGCGGCCGCGTCGCACTCCCCCGCATCACCGGCGGCGCCCTCGGCTGGCGACGTCAAGCGCTCGGGTTCGCACTGGCGCTCGTCGTCGGCCCGCTGCTCTCGTGGGCGATGTTCGCGTTCCGCAGCCCCGAGTCCATCACGGTCGAAGTGCTCGCCTTCCAGCTGCTCGTCGTGATCGTCGCCCTGGTGGGAGGCGTGCGGCCTGCCGTCTTCGCGGCGGTGCTGTCGGGCATCACCCTCGACTTCCTGTTCGTCGCCCCGCTCTTCACCATCACGATCGCGCACCCGCTGCACGTGCTCGCCCTCGCGCTGTATGTGACCATCGCCATCCTCGTCAGCATCATCGTCGACCAGGCCGCCCGGCGAGCCCGCACCGCCCAGCGCGCCGCCGCGGAAGCAGAGCTGCTCGCGGCCGTGGCCGGCAACGTGCTGCGCGGCGACAACGCGGTGCTCGCCCTCGTCAGCCGCACGCGCGAGGCGTTCGGACTCACCGGCGTCCGCCTGCTCACCGCCGACGGCGAGGTGCTCGCCAGCGACGGCGAACCCGTGCCCGACGGACGCGCCACGACCATCCCGGTCGGTGCCGGAGGATCGGCACCCGCCGTGCTCGAGCTGCACGGCGAACCCCTCGACACCCCCGCCCGACGCCTGCTCGACGCGATCGTCGCGCAGCTGGCGGCGGCCATCGAGCACACCGACCTGCGTGCCACGGCGCGCGAGGTCGCTGCCCTCGCCGAGACCGACCAGGTGCGCAGCGCCCTGCTCTCGGCGGTCAGCCACGACCTGCGCCGCCCTCTGGCCTCGGCCGTCGCCGCGATCGGCGGACTCCGCGGGGCGCACGCGCTGTCGGCATCCGATCGGGAAGAGCTGCTCGCGACGGCCGACGAGAGCCTCGCGACCCTGTCGTCGCTCGTGACCGACCTGCTCGACGTCAGCCGGGTGCAGGCCGGAGTGCTCGCCGTCTCGACCATGCGGCTCGATGTCGCCGGCCCCGTGCTCGCGGCCGTCGACGAACTCGGCCTCGGGCCGTCGGATGTCGAGCTCGCGCTCGATGCCCGGCTGCCCGCCGTGTCGGCCGACCCGGTGCTGCTGCAGCGAGTGCTCGTCAACGTCATCGCGAACGCCCACCGTCACGCGCCCGCCGACAGCCAGGTGATCGTCTCGACGAGCACGATCGGCGACCACGCCGAGATCCGCATCATCGACCGCGGTGCCGGCGTTCCCGCCGAGAAGCGCGACGAGATCTTCCAGCCGTTCCAGCGCCTCGGCGACACCGACAACACCACCGGCCTCGGCCTCGGCCTCGCCCTCTCGCGCGGATTCGCCGAGGGCATGGGCGGTACCCTGACACCCGAGGACACCCCCGGCGGTGGACTCACCATGGTCATCTCGCTGCCCCTCGCAGCAGAGCCCGACATCATGCAGGAGGAGACGGAGTGAAGCTCCTCATCGCCGACGACGACCCGCAGATGGTGCGCGCACTGCGCATCACCCTCGCCGCCCACGGGTACGAGGTGGTCGTCGCTCCCGACGGGGCCGCCGCGGTGGCCGCTGCCGCGCAGACGCATCCCGACCTCATCATGCTCGACCTCGGCATGCCGCGGCTCGACGGCATCGAGGTGATCCAGGCGCTGCGCGGCTGGACGACCGTGCCGATCATCGTCGTGTCGGGTCGCACCGGGTCCGCCGACAAGGTCGAGGCCCTGGATGCCGGAGCCGACGACTTCGTCACCAAGCCCTTCCAGGTCGACGAGCTGCTCGCGCGGCTGCGGGCGCTGTCTCGTCGGGCGGTGCCCGCGGGCGGGGAATCCACCGTCGGATTCGGCGATGTGGTGGTCGACCTTGCGACGAAGACGGTCACCCGGGCGGGTGCGCGCGTGCACCTGACACCGACCGAATGGCGCATGCTCGAGCACCTCGCCCGGCATCCCGGAGCCCTGGTCACCCGGCAGGACCTGCTCAAGGAGATCTGGGGCAGCGAACAGGTGTCCGACTCGGGCTACCTGCGGCTGTACATGTCGCAGTTGCGCAAGAAGCTCGAGGCCGAGCCGAGCGCACCGGTGCACCTGCTCACCGAGTCGGGCATGGGCTACCGGCTCGTCCTCTGAGCCAGGTCTGCCGTTCTCGTCATTCTCGGTTCACAACTCAGCATGAGCTGCTGTCAACCGACGGAATCGGCGGGTTCACCTCGTCGCACGCACGATCTGTGCTGAGTTGTGAACGCCGACCGAGCGCAGAGTCAGAGGGCGACGTCTACCCGCGGCCTCCGCAGCACTCCCCAGACACCCGCGGCGACGAGGGCGACCGCGACGACGATCGCGGCGATCGCGGTCACGGTGCTCTCGGGTTCGCCGGTCAGACGACCGACGGCGAGCCATCCGAGACCCCATGCGGTCGCGAGGGCAGGGGCGATGCGCTTGGTGACGAGGGCGCTGGCAACCCCGATCACGAGCACGACCACGAGCACGGCGACCGCCCAGATCTCGGCCTGATCAGCCCAGCTCTCGGGCGCGATCTGCGTGAGCCAGGCAGTGGTGTTCGCGACGGTCGCGATGGTGACCCAGCCGAAGTGCAGGCCGTTCGCGCCGTCGACGACGATGCGCTCGGGCCAGGTGCGGGCACGGCTGCGGCCGAGGATCACGATGACGCGAGCGAGGGTCGCGAGCAGCAGGGCGATCACGATGACCGTCAGCGGCAGCGACAGGAACTGCGCCGTCACGAGCCAGAGCCCGTTGAGGATCATCGACGCGGCGATCCATCCGCCGACAGCTCGCTGGCGCTCATCCGCCCGCTGCGCCGGAAGCGCCTGCCACACCGTGTAGGCGATGAGGCCGATGTAGATCAGCGACCAGATCGAGAAGGCGGGGCCGGCCGGCGCGAGGTATGAGCCCTGCGCCGAGAGCGCTCCATCCTGCAGCTCGCTGACCGAGGTGCCACCGAAGGCACCGGATCCGACGGCCGCTGCGATGAGCATGAAGGTGGCCGAGGCGATGATGATCGTCTGGCGGGCGATGTCCTGCGTCCGGGAGTCCATGCTCGCAACATACGCGCGCGAGGGCGCAAACGCACCAGCCTTGACACCGGGATGCATAAACGCTAGCCAAGCTAGCTAAATCTGCTCTCCCGTTGCGGTCAGGCGGCGACGGCGGCGTCGATCAGCACTTCGGCGGCGTTGCGCGCCTGCACGGCGACCTGCGGGTCGGCGGCGATCGCCGCGGTGCTCTGCGCACCCTCGGCGAGGATCGACAGCTGCGCGGCGAGGGATGCCGGCGCTCCGGCCGCCACGACGAGGTCGGCCATGTACGCCTGGAACGACGCCTTGTGATCGCGCACGATCTCGGCCACCTCGGGGTTCGTGCCACCGAGCTCGCCGAACGCGTTGATGAACGCGCAGCCGCGGAAGTCGTCAGTGCAGAACCAGTCCTCGAGGTACCCGTAGACGGCGAGCAGGCGTTCGCGGGGGTCTGCCCCGGCATCCGCCACGGCTCCCGTGAGTCCCGACTCCCACTCCCGATGCTTGCGCGCGAGGACGGCCGTGACGATGTCGGTCTTGGATGGAAACAGGGCATAGAGGCGACGCAGCGACACGCCGGCCGCAGCCCGCAGCTCATCCATGCCGACGGCCGCGTATCCCTTGCGGTAGTAGAGCTCGTCGGCCGCCGCGAGGATCTGTTCACGCACTGTGTCGTCGGTCATCACCCCAGTGTACTTGACATGAGAACGAGCGTTCTCTACAGTGAAGACATCAGCGAGAACGACCGTTCTCACCGGACCGAAAAGGATCAGGACCATGGGCTACATCACCGTCGGAAACGAGAACAGCACCCCGATCGAGCTCTACTACGAAGACCAGGGATCGGGTCAGCCCGTCGTCCTGATCCACGGGTACCCGCTGAACGGCCACAGCTGGGAGCGCCAGACCCGTGAGCTGCTCGCTCAGGGCTACCGCGTCATCACCTACGACCGCCGCGGTTTCGGCCAGTCCTCGAAGGTCGGCACCGGATACGACTACGACACCTTCGCCGCAGACCTCAACACCGTGCTCGAGACCCTCGACCTGCGCGACGTCGTGCTCGTCGGCTTCTCGATGGGCACTGGAGAGCTCGCCCGCTATGTCGGCACCTACGGTCACGAGCGGGTCGCCAAGCTCGCCTTCCTCGCCTCGCTCGAGCCGTTCCTCGTGCAGCGCGATGACAACCCCGAGGGCGTGCCGCAGGAGGTCTTCGATGGCATCGAGGCTGCAGCCAAGGGCGACCGCTTCGCGTGGTTCACCGACTTCTACAACAACTTCTACAACCTCGACGAGAACCTCGGCAGCCGCATCAGCCAGCAGGTCGTCGACGCCAACTGGAACCTCTCGGTCACCAGCGCCCCGGTCGCGGCCTACGCGGTCGTCCCGAGCTGGATCGAGGACTTCCGCGGCGACGTCGACGCCGTGCGCGACGCCGGCAAGCCCACCCTGATCCTGCACGGCACGAAGGACAACATCCTTCCGATCGACGCCACCGCCCGCCGGTTCCACCAGGCCGTGCCCGCCGCGACCTACGTCGAGGTCGAGGGCGCACCCCACGGTCTGCTCTGGACCCACGCCGACGAGGTCAACGCCGCGCTGAAGGACTTCCTCAGCAAGTAGTCCGCGAACGGCCCGAGAGCCCGGCATCCGCCTCAGGATGTCGGGCTCTCGGACGTGTTGACGTCAGCGCTTGACCGCCACCGTGAGCGTCTTGCTCTGGGTGCTCCCGGCCGCGTTCACGAACTCGACGCGGTAGGTGTGCTTCCCCACCGCGCGATCAGCGACCGGCACCGTCACCCGCTGCGCGGCGGGGCTGTTCGCGACCATGTCGCCCTCGGAGATCAGCATGCCGTCCTCATACAGGCGATACGAGGTCGCATTGGTGCCCCACCACATGTCGGCGGTGAGAGTGTATGAGCCGTCGCCGTCCCAGTTGTCGGCCGAGAGCACGGGCGTGCTGGGCGCGGCATCCTTCACCGTCACCGTCACGGGCTTCACCGCCGTCACACCGCGCGAATTGACCAGCTCCCCACTGTAGACGTACGAGCCATTCGCCTTGCCGGTCACGGCAATCTGCGCGCTCTGCGCGGAGGTGCCCCCGAAGGCGAGGGGCACGGTCTTGATCAGCACACCGTTCTCGAACACCCGCAGCTTCGTGGCGTTCTGCCCCCACCACAGGTTCATGGTGAGCGTGAAGTCGCCGTCGAGCAGCCCCGTATCGTGACCGTTGTCGTGCGACAGCACTCCGCGAGCGGGCGCGGCGGTCGCCGCATCCTGAAGCAGGAGCGCGTCGACTGCGGCAGCCAGTGCGTCCAGCGCCCCCGTGACCGCTGACGCACTCGGACTCGCGGCAGCCAGCACGATGTCGGCGCGAGCGATCGCTCCGGGCAGCGCGACCGTCGACGACGCGACATAGGCATCGAGGTCGAGAGCCGCGGCCGCATCGCGCCGCTCTCGCAGCTGCGAGGTGTCGGCACCGGGCACCGGTGCGCGCACGAGTTCGAGATCGTCGATCGTCCCCCACGCCCCCGCCGGAAGCGCCGCGGAGACCCGCACGACAGCCGTGCCGTCAGCGCCCACCTGCAGCGCTTCGGTCGTCGGCGTCGACCACACGCGCCAGCCGTCGAAGCCGAACGCCGCAGCGGCGCCGGCGACCGACGCAGACGACAGCGACAGCGACGCACGCCCGTCGGCACCCTCCCCGTCGCCCTGCAGCGATGCCCGTGCGACATACGACCCCGCGGGCAGTCCGGAGACCGTCTGCGAGAGGTCGAACGAGTATCCGGTACCCGCATAGAAGTGCGCCGAGTGCGTGCCGCTCCGAGGGTCGTCCCACGCGCGCAGCGTGAGTCCCGATCCGGTGACGCTCCACATGCTCGTGTCCGCGTCCTCGAATCCGGGGTTGCGCAGGTAGTTGCGCGCCGAGACGGTGACGGTGGCCGACGCCGCGAGGCCGGCATCCGTCGCGCCCGAGATCACGTACTCGCCGGCGCCCTCGATGAATCCGGCCGCCGATGACCAGGTGACGGGCTGCTGCTCCGACGACCCGTCGTTGTAGAGCACCGTGACCTCGTCGGGCAGCTCGACGGCATCGCCCTCGGTCACCTGCAGCGCGACCGCCTGCACCGACTCGACGGCCCGCGGGGCCTGGGCGCCGGTGCGCACGTACGAGAAGATGTTCAGCGCATCGGATGCCGTGCCGTCGAAGCCGAACAGCGCCTGGTTGTCCCACGCGGATCCGCCGAACCAGTGCCCCGCGTCCTCGGGCTCGTACTCGCCGGCGAAGCTCGACGCCCAGCCCGATCCGTCGCGCTCCCACAGCGTTCTGTTCTGCTCGAGCTGTGCGGGCGGACCCACCGGCAGCCATGCGGGCTCCCAGTAGTAGACGCCGAGTCCCGCCTCACCCACGTCGGCGACGGCCTGCACGACCGCGCGCACGGCATCGGCCTGACCCTGCACGCTCACCGGGTACTGCGTCGCCTCGGACGCCAGGTCGACGACGTTGCCGTGACCGTCTCCGTCGTCGAGCGTGAACGCCCACGAGGTCTCGGCGACCATGACCTTCTTGCCGTAGGTCTCGGCGACGTGCGAGAGCACGGCCGTGAGGTTCTCGGGAGTCCCGTGCCAGAACGGGTAGTACGACGACGCGAACACGTCGTAGTCGACGTCGCGGCGATCGAGCTGCGCGGCGACGTCGGCGTAGAACCCGGCGCGCTCGGGGTTGGTGAAGTGCAGGGCGACGAGCGTGTCCGGCGCCTCGGCCCGCACGGCGGCGGAACCGGCCGAGAACACCTTCGCCATGTCATCCCAGCCGCGCACTCCGGCGACTCCGCCGTTCGTCTCATTGCCGACCTGCACCATGCGGAGGTCGACACCCGCATCGACCAGGCGACGCACCGCATCGCGCGTGAAGGCACCCACCTCGGTCGCCACCTGGTCGGCGGTCATCCCCTCCCACGCCTTGGGCGCCTGCTGCTTCGCGGGGTCGGCCCAGAAGTCGGAGTAGTGGAAGTCGACGAGCACGCCGAGGCCGGCATCCGTCGCTCGCTGCGAGATCTCGATCGCCCGATCGACGTCGACATCGCCCCCGCCGTAGCCGTTGCCGTTCGCGTCGAACGGGTCGTTCCAGACGCGCACGCGGACGTCGGTGACCCCGGCGTCCGCGAGGATCTCGAACAGGTCGCCCGGCGCGCCCTGGGCGTCGCGGAACACCACGCCCGACTCCTCGAGCGACAGCACCGACGAGACGTCGACGCCGCCGATGAAGTCGTCCGGCAGGTTCTCGACCCGGGGGACGGTGATGGCGGCATCCACCGGCCCGTCGACCGAGACAGCCGCAGGAGCGAGAGCGGATGCCGCCGGCGAGGCGGCCGACGCCGGCAGCGCGACGCCGATCAGGGCGACGGCGGCGACCGTGGCCAGGGCGGTGGAGAGAAGGGAACGCGTGCGACGGTGCATGACGGCCTTTCGAGCGGTGGAGGTGCGGATCAGCCCTTGACGGATCCCTGGGTGAGCCCGCCCACGATGTACTTCTGCAGCGAGAAGAACAGCGCGAGCACGGGCACGGCGGCGACCACGACGCCGGCGGCGAAGAGCCCCCAACGTGAGGTCAGCTGGTTCGAGACCCACTGGTACATGCCGACGGCGAGGGTCCAGTTGTCCTCGGACGTGAGGATGATCTTCGACAGGATGAAGTCGCCGAACGCCGCGAGGAACGCGAGCAGGGCGACGACCGCGAGGATCGGCACGACCAGCGGCATGATGAGCCGCCAGAAGATCTGCGCGTGGCTGGCCCCGTCGATCTTCGCCGACTCGTCGATCTCGACCGGGATCGTGTTGAAGAACCCGTACATCAGGAAGGTGTTCGCGCCGAGCGCGCCACCGAGGTACACGCAGATCAGAGCGATCTTCGAGTTGATGCCCAGCGCCGGCACGACGTCGCCGATCGTCTGCAGCATCAGGAAGATCGCGATGAACGCGAGCGCCTGCGGGAACATCTGCAGCACGAGCAGGGTGGTGAGGCTGGCGCGTCGTCCGCTGAACCGGAACCGGGAGAACGCGTACGCGCCGCAGGCGCCCATGAGCACCGAGCCGACTGCGGTGACGCCGCCGATCAGCAGGGTGTTGCCGAACCAGACCCAGTAGCGGGATTCACCCAGAGCGATGTAGTTCGCCGGGTCGAACGCGCTGAACAGCGCACTGGATGCCGCAAGGCTGCCGTTCGGGTTGAGCGAGGCCGAGAGGACGTAGACGAGCGGGAACGCGGCGAAGAACAGCACGCCGGCGGCGAGGATGTACTTCCAGCCGACCTCGCCCCACCATCGACGCCGACGTGCACCCGCGCGCGCGGCCTCGGCATCCTTCGATGAACCGGTCACGATGACTCTGGTCTCACTCATCACTGGTACTCCTCGAGCTTGCGGGTCTGTCGGAAGCTCAGCGCTGAGATGAGACCGACCACGATGAAGGCGATGATCGACAGCGCACTCGCGAGGCCGTAGTCGGCCGCACCACCCGAGACGCCTGAGACGTCGTAGATGGCCGAGACGAGGATGTCGGTCGAACCCAGTGCGTAGGGCGCTCCGGCGATCGCCGGCCCGCCGTTATTGAAGGTGTAGATGACGGTGAAGTTGTTGAACGCCACCGCGAACGAGGCGATCAGCAGCGGAGCGGTCGAGACGAGCAGCAGCGGCAGCACGATGGCGCGGAAGCGCTGCAGCTTGTTGGCCCCGTCGATCTCGGCGGCCTCGAGCGTCTCACCGGGGAGCGACTGCAGGGCTCCGGTGCAGACGAGGAACCAGTAGGGGTAGCTCAGCCAGACGTTGACGAAGATCACCGCCGCACGGGTCAGCCACGGGTCGCCGAGCCAGTTGATCTGCGACCCGAAGAAGAACAGGTCGTTGATGACGCCGAACTCGGCGTTGAACATGCCGCGGAACAGCAACGCGGCCATGAACGCGGGGAACGCGTAGGGCAGGATGAACAGCGCTCGCAGGAACCGGCGACCCTTGACCCGCGGGTCATTGTAGACGATCGCGAGGCCGAGCCCCACGGCGAAGCTGAGGACGACCGAGAGGATCGCGAACGCGAAGGTCCAGACGGTCACGCTCAGCAGAGTGCCCGCGAGATTCGCGTCGGTGAAGAGCTTCAGGAAGTTGGCGAAGCCGACGTTGACCGACCAGCCCGTCGGCAGCGCCGTGCCGTCCTCGGCCACGAACGCGCCGAGTTCTGTGGCGGTGTAGACCGTGCCCGACTGCGTGTCCGTGATGGTCTGCGCCTCGGCATCCCACACCAGCGTCGGTTCGTACACCGAGCCGGTCGAGCCCTCCCGTGTGCGGATGGAGCCGTCGTTCGGGTCGTCCGACACGGGCACCCTGAGGTCCTTGATGGTCGCGCCGAGTGCCGGATCGGTCAGCACGGTCGCCCTCGGGACGACCTCCCACCCGGGCACCTCGCTGGGGGCGCCGGTCGCGCCGATCTCGGCACCGGATGCGGTGGTCAGCGGCTCGGTGGCCGAGCCGACCTGCACGTCGCCGTCGTCATCGACGATCGCGAAGCCGAGCTCTGCGCCGCGCTGCACGATCGACAGCGGATAGTCGGACGAGCCCTCGATGCGGCGCTCGCCCTGGATCAGTGCGGCCTCGACCGCCTGCTCCTGGGTGCCGACGTGACCGGTGCCGTAGTTCGTGAAGGCGATGTAGGCCGTGTAGCCGAAGATGAAGATCTGGAAGACGAGCAGGAAGATCAGCCCGGGCAGCAGGTACTTCAACGGCAGCGCCCTGCGGGTGAAGTACACCCAGTCGGCGATGATCACCAGCAGCACGACGACGCCGAGCACGATCCACGACTCGGCGCTCCAGGCCGAGATGGCCGTCATGATGCCGAAGGCGTTGACCAGCGCCATGAGCGCGAGCTTGATGAGGAAGCCCCAGCCGAGGCCGCGGAAGCGGCGGGCATGGGACTCGCGCGAGGGCTTCACCACGGGAGTGGGCGCCTCGGCGGGCGGTGCCTGGATCGTCATGTGTGCGTCCTGTCTGAGGATCGCAGGACGGGGAGGGGTTCGGGCCCCTCCCCGTCCGGCGGGGTCAGCCGGCGAGGGTCGTCTCGAGGTCGGCGACCATGGTGTTCCACGTCGACACCGGGTCGGCGCCGTTGATGATCTGCGCCTGCGCGGCGTTCCACAGGTCCCAGACGGAGCCCATCTCGGGGATCGACGGCATCGGGACGCCGGTCTGCGCCGAGGCCACGAATCCGGCCGTGATCGGGTCGGACGACACCTCTTCGGCGAGCGTGGTCCACGCCGGGATGCGCGGGTCGGCCTCGTACAGCGCGCGCTGCGCGTCTTCGGTGCCGAGGTAGTTCACGAGGAACTCCTGCGCGAGCAGCGCGTTCTTGCTCTTGCTCGAGAGGTAGAAGCCCTGCACGCCGACGAACGGCGCAGCGGTCTCGCCACCCGCAGACGGGATCGGGTTCACGGCGACGTTGACGCCCTCGAACGCGCTGATGGCCCACGGGCCCTGGATCGTGTACGGTGCCTTGCCCGACGCGAACAGCTCGTTGTTGATGTCGTAGTCGACCGTGGTCGAGATGTAGCCGGTGCCGTTCGAGCCGTTGGCTCCGAGCCACGTGGCGAACGCCTCGCCGGGCGCGCCGCCCATGCCGACCTCGCTCGTGTACGAGCCGGTGTCGTCCTGCACGAAGACGGGGGCGCCGAACGAGGTCTGCAGTCCGTACATCGTGTATCCGTCGCCGGTCTCGCCACCCGTGTTGATGACGAACGGGCGCTCGGTGCCGGCGGCGACGCCCTTGGCGATCATGTCGTCCCAGCTGGCGGGAGCCTCCGCGCCGACCAGGTCGACGTTCTGCACGAGGGCGATGGTCTCGAGCGAGTACGGCATCGCATACAGCTGACCGTCGTACGTCATGGCGTCGAGCGCGACCTGCTCGAACTCCGACGCCTTGTCGCCCAGGTCGATCGTGTCGACGACACCGGCCGCGACGAGCGCGCCGAGCCAGTCGTGGGCGCCGACCGTGATGTCGGGGCCCTCTCCGGTCGGGACCTGTGCGATGAAGTCGTTGCGGAGGTCCTCGAAGTTCTTCTGCACGAGGGTGACCTTCGCGCCGGTCTCCTCCTCGAACGCCTCTGCGGCGGCGGTGATCGCGGCTTCGCGCTCGGCGTCCGTCCAGATGACGAGTTCCGCGCCGTCGCCGGATGCGGCGTCGTCGCCGCCTTCGGGTGCGCCGGCGGAGCAGCCCGCGAGGACCACGGCCGCGGCCAGAGCGAGTGCGCCGACTCCGATGTGCTTGCGCATGCGTTTTCCTATCTGTCGTGGCCGACGATGCGCTGCGCGTCATCGCGACCGGTGAGTGGGTGGTGCTGGGTGAAGCGGGTGGTGCGGGGTGAAGCGGTTCGTGCGGTTCGTGCGGTTCGTGCGGTCAGTGGGAGGTGCGGATGACGGCGACGCCGCCCGCCGCGATGGTCAGGGCGCCCGAGACCTCGGCGCCGCTGAGGAGCTCGATGCCCGAGGCATCGAGCTCGACGTCGTCGTCACGGTGGTTCACGGCGATCCGGTAGACCGCGTCGGCGCCGTGACGCGTGATGACCTCGAGGCCGTCGGCGACACCCGACGGGGTGATGTCGGCATCCGCGTAGACCTCGTGGAGAAGGGCGCGCATGCCCGCGGCATCCAGACGGGTGCCGACGTACCAGCCGGTCCCGGCGCCATGCGCGTTGCGGGTGATCGCCGGCTCGCCCTCGCCGGGTCCGCCCGAGAAGTTCGCGACGACCTCGGCGCCTTCGAGCGCGATGTCCTCCTGCCAGACGTCGGCGACGATGCCCTCGTGGTCGACCCAGTCGAGGCCGTGGCTCTCGCCCTCGCGCAGCGGCAGGAACTCCTCGACCGTGAGGCCGAGCGCCTCGCGCAACGGCGCGACGAAGCCACCGGCGTGCACGGCGTCGTTCTCGTCGACGATCGCCGAGAAGAACGACACGAGCAGGGTGCCGCCGTCGTTGACGTAGGCGGTGAGGTTGGCGGCATCCGCCGTGCTCAGCAGGTACTGCGCCGGAGCGACGACCAGGCGGTAGCCCGAGAGGTCCTGGCCGGGCAGGGCGAAGTCGACCGTGATGCCGTCACGCCAGAGCTGCTCGTAGAAGCGGCGCACCTGGGCGGCGTGCGTGACGTCTTCGGACGGGCGCCACTCGAGGTCCTGCGCCCAGAACGATTCGAAGTCCCAGAGGATCGCGACGTCGGCCTTCACGACGCTGCCCTGCACCTCGTCGAGGCGCCCGAGTGCTGCACCCAGATCGACGACCTCGCGGAAGACCCGCGACTCGGTGCCGGCGTGCGGCAGCATCGCCGAGTGGAACTTCTCCGCACCGGAGCGCCCGGCGCGCCACTGGAAGAACAGGATGCCGTCCGCCCCGCGACCGAGGTGCGTGAGCGAGTTGCGCTTCATCTCTCCCCGGCGCTTCGCGATGTTGCGCGGCTGCCAGTTCACGGCCGAGGTCGAGTGCTCCATGAGGATCCACGGCTTGCCGCCGCCCACCGAGCGGCTGAGGTCGGCGGCGATCGCCAGGCCGATGTGAGCGTCTTCATCGGCGGCCCACAGGTAGTGGTCGTCCGAGACGATGTCGACCTCGCGGCCCCACGCCCAGAGGTCCGTGGTCCAGCTCTGGTTCGCCATGAAGTTGGTCGTGATCGGCTGGTCGGCGTGCGCGCGGATCGCGTCGCGCTCGGCGATGAAGCACGCGCGCAGCTGGTGATCGGTGAAGCGCGCGAAGTCCAGGCGCTGGGCGGGGTTCACGACGCTCGGGGCGATGGCCGGGGCGCCGACGTGCTCCCATGCCGAGTAGTGCTGGCCCCAGAAGGCGGTGCCCCACGCGCTGTTCAGTGCGTCGAGCGAGCCGTACTTCTCCTGGAGCCAGAGCCGGAAGGCGGCGACCGCGTTCGGCGAATAGTCCTCGCCGACGGGAACGCCGTACTCGTTGTGCACGTGCCACAGCACGACGGCAGGATGCTGTGCGTAACGCGCCGCGAGAGCATCCGCGATCCGCACGATCGCCTCGCGGTAGGCCGGCGACGAGTGCGAGGCCATGCCGCGCGAGCCGAAGCCCATCGTGCGGCCCTCGCGGTCGATGACGTGCGCGTCGGGGTGGCTCGCGAAGAACCAGGCGGGCGGCGAGGCCGTCGGGGTGCCGAGGTCGACCCTGATGTCGTTCTCGTGCAGGAGGTCGAGCAGCTCGTCGAGCCAGGCGAAGTCGAACTCGCCCTCGGAGACCTCGATGAGCGCCCACGAGAAGATGCCGACACTGACCAGGTTCACCCCGGCCTCGCGCATCAGGATGACGTCTTCGCGCCACGTCTCGGGCGACCACTGCTCGGGGTTGTAGTCGCCGCCGTAGGCGATTCCGCGCAGGTCGGGCCAGGCGTGGGGCGAGGTCATCGGCACTCCATCGGGTCGGTGTGGTCGTGGTGCGGGTCCCGACGTGCTGTCGCTCATTCGACTGGGACCGGTCTCAGGTTGTCACGGGGACATGACTGGGACCGGTCTCAGTTCTACCCCAGGTTCGGCGTCGACCACAACCGCTGTTACCGAACTGAGACCGGTCCCAGGTTGGACTATCGCTGGACAGGATGCTGTGGGTAGAGTCACAGGCGATGAGTGATGTCAGCGCGAAGCGCAAGCCGACGATCCGCCAGATCGCGGCGCAGGCGGGGGTGTCCCGCAGCACGGTCTCGCGAGTGATCAACGGCGGGCACTGGGTGTCCCCCGACGCCAGGCAGGCCGTGGAAGAGGCGATCCTCGCCACCGGCTACACCGCCAACCACCATGCCCGCAGCCTCGCCACCGGCCGCGCCGGATCGCTCGCCTTCCTTCTGACCGAGCCGCAGCAGCTGCTGTTCGACGATCCGACCTTCGCGCTGCTGCTGCGCGGGGCCGCCGAAGCGCTCGCCCAGCGGGCCATGACCCTCGTGCTGCTCGTCGCCGGGACCCCCGCCGAGCGCGAGAGCGTCGCCCAGTTCCTCAGCGCGGGACACGTCGACGGCGTCATGCTGATCTCGTCGCACGAGTCCGACCCGCTGCTCGATCAGCTGATCGAGGTCGGCATCCCGACTGTGTGCTGCGGCGTGCCGCTCGGGCACGAACGCGAGCTCTCGACGATCTCCGTCGACGAGATCGCCTCCGCCCGCACCATGGCCGCGCACCTCGTGACCCAGGGACACCGCCGCATCGGCATGATCGCCGGCCCCGACGACACCCCCGGTGGCCGCTATCGCCTGGTCGGATTCCGCGAAGAGCTCGGCGACCTCTACGACGAATCGCTGGTCGAGCGCGGCGACTACTCGTACGAGTCAGGACTCGCCGCCATGACGCGGATGCTCGAGCACGACGTCGACGCGGTGTTCGCGGCATCCGACCGGATGGCGGCCGGAGCCATCGCCGCCGCCCGCCGCGCAGGGCGCCGCGTGCCCGAGGACATCGCGATCGCCGGCTTCGACGACTCAGGCCTCGCCGCCACCCATGAGCCCCCCATCACGACCATGCGCCAGCCGTGGGATCAGATCAGCGCGAAGATGGTCGCCGTGCTGCTCGAGGTCATCGCGGGAGCATCCCCCCGCTCGGTCATCCTCGACACCGAGCTCGTGGTGCGCGACAGCGCGTAGGCGGCATTCGCTCCCGCTCCCGCTCGTGCTCCCGCTCGTGCTCCCGCTCGCGCTCCCGCTCGTGCGCGCGCTGCGAAGGTGATCTCCCGCAGCGAAGGGCCGAAGGCCGCGTGAGGCCCTTCGCAGCGCGAGATCTCCTTCGGTGCGTGCGACGGCTGACGACAGGACGCGTCGACGAGGTCTCGCTCGCCCCCTACGGCCGGTCGAGCACCTCGCGGAGCGTGGCAGCGAAGGCCTCGGGCTGCCCGGCATAGCCGAACTCGCGACCCATGAAGCCGCCGTGGTGACTGGGGAAGACCGTCGCCTGCTGTCCGAGCTTCTCGGCCAGGGCGAGCGCGGTGCGGCCGGTGTAGCCCTTCAGCGACTCCTCCCCGACAGCGACGACGATCCGAGTCGGGGATGCCTTCAGCGCTTCGAGATCCGGCTCGTAGAGCGGCACCGCCCACGAGAGTTCGGACAGCAGTGGATCATTCCGCGAGCCGTCGTCCTCCGTCGGCATCCCGAATGCCGCGGGGTCGGGGGCCGGCTGGGCGAGGAACTCCTCGGTGACTTCGCCCTCCCACGAGGTCATCGCGACGAACGCCGCCATTCCGGCTCCCCATCCCCTGTCCTGATACGCCCGCGTATAGGCCACCCGCGCACGATGCACAGCCTCAGCATCCGGTAGCACGCTGTCGATCGGCGGCTCGTGGGCGACCAGAGTCGCCACATCGTGCGGGTGCGCGGTGACCAGAGCGAGTGCGCTCACGGCTCCACCGCTGCTCGCGAACATGTCGACAGGGCCTGCACCGAGCGCCTCGATGATCGCGTGGACATCCTCGGCCTGGACATCGGGCTCGTTCGTGACTCCGCCGTCCTTGCGCACGCTGCGGCCCAACCCTCGTGGGTCGTAGGTCACGACGGTGCGATCGCCGAACAGCTTCACCTGCGCCTGGAAGCCGCTCGCATCCATCGGCTGGCCGATCATCATCAGCGGAGGGCGGCCATCCTTCGTCGGGAGTGGCCCATGCACGTCGTAGACGAGGTCGACGTCCGGGAGCTCGAGGGTGTGCTGCGTCATCGGGTGGCCTCCTCATCGTCGAACGATTCCACTGGGATGCTACGACGCGGCATCCGCTGGCGCCAGCGCTTCGACACTTCTTCGTGACAGCCGACCGCACCCCGTCTCAGCCGACCGCATCCCGTCTCAGCCGACCGCATCCCGTGTCAGCCGACCGCATCCCGTGAAGGAGATCTCGCTCGGCGAAGGATCGGATGCCGGATCCGCTCCTTCGTTGCGTGAGATCTCCTGCGATGCGCGAACGAGAACGTGAACGCGAACGCGAACGCGAACGAGAACGGCCCCCCGAACCGACCGGCGTCAGCCGCGCATGGCGACGCCGCGTCGCCAGTAGCCCATGAAGGCGACCTGCGAGCGGTCGATGCCGAGATCCTTGACCAGGTGGCGGCGCAGCGTCGTGACGACGCCGCTTTCGCCGGCGATCCAGAAGTAGCGCTCGGCGGGAGCATCCGCCTCCGCGATCTCCTCTCCGAGACCCGAGTAGTCGGGGGTCTCCCAGAGCAGGGCCTCCGTGTCGATGTCCTTCACGTCGATCTCGTCGGCAGCATCCGCATCTCCGAGGTACTCGAGCACGGCGGGAATCAGCCGCACACCGTGGGGCTCACCCGCATCGCGAGGCAGCCAGTGCACCTCGACCCCGGCAGGCGCGTCGATGCGCAGGACGTCGGCCGGGGACGGCACCTCGATGAAGGCGCAGCCTCGAAGGTCGCTGGGGGCGTCTTCGAGGATGCGCGCGATCGCGGGAGCCGCCGTCTCGTCACCGGCGAGGACGACCGACGTCGCGGTGCCCGGCTCGTACTCGGCGCCGCCGTGTGCGGCCGCGGCGACGCCTCGACGTGGTCCGACGATGAAGAGCTCCTTGCCGACCGCCGCCGCATCGGCCCAGCGCGACGCCGGGCCCGTGAGTCCGGGCGCCAGGTGCAGCACGAAATCGACATCGATCTCGGTGCCCGCATCCGTCGCCCGCAGGTCACGCACCGAGTAGGTGCGCATGGATCCGCGGTCCTCCTCGGGGACGGCGAGGAAGGAACCCCACCAGTCGTCGGTCTCACGATCGAGATCGGGGAGGATGCCGGATGCCGGCGGGAACACGATCTTGATCCGGGAGTCGAAGACGTCACCCGGCGTGCCGAACTCGAGAAGGTCGTCGCCGCCGAACGTGATCCGCACGAAGTTCGGCGACACCCGTTCGACCCCGCGCACCTCGGCGCGAGCGAGCACGTAGGTGGGGCGTTCGGTCGTGGTCTCAGCGGACATGATGCCTTCCGATCGGGGTGACCATCGGCTTCCCGGAGACCGGGTCGATGGTGATCTGGTTCGCGAGGTCGAAGACCTCTTCGACGAGCTGGGCGGTCACGACATCCTGCGGAGCGCCGGTGGCGTGCACCCTGCCCTCCTTCATCGCGACGAGCTCGTCGGAATACCTCGCGGCGAGGTTGAGGTCATGCAGCACCATCACGATCGTGGTGCCGCGCGAGACGCTGAGGTCGGTGAGCAGATCGAGGACCTCGACCTGGTGAGCGACGTCGAGGAACGTGGTCGGCTCGTCGAGCAGCAGGATGTCGGTCTCCTGCGCGAGCGCCATGGCGATCCACACGCGCTGACGCTGGCCGCCCGAGAGCTCGTCGACGCTGCGGTCGGCGAGTTCCGTGGTGCCGGTGGCGGCCAGAGCATCCGCGACGACCTCGTAGTCGTGGGCGCTCCAGCGAGCCAGCATCTTCTGATGCGGATGCCGACCGCGGCCGACGAGATCCGCGACGGCGATGCCCTCGGGAGCGACGGGCGACTGCGGCAGCAGGCCGAGGATGCGCGCGACCTCCTTGGTGGGGCGCGCGTGCACCGACTTGCCGTCGAGCACGACCTGACCCGCCGTCGGCGAGAGCAGACGCGCGAGCGAACGCAGCAGGGTCGACTTGCCGCATCCGTTCGCGCCGACGATCGTGGTGATCTTGCCCGGCGCGATCGCGAGGTCGAGGCCGTCGATGATCGTCCGGTCGCCGTAGGCGAGAGTGACGGACTCCGCCGTCAGAGTGTGCGCCTCGGTCACAGGGAGCCTCCCGAGCGGTTCGTGCGGATGAGCAGGTAGATGAGGTACGGAGCGCCGAGCACGCCGGTGATCACGCCGACCGGGTAGCGCTCGCCGAACGCGAACTGCCCGATCAGGTCGCCTCCGAGCACGAGCACAGCGCCGATGAATGCGCTGGGGACGAGCAGGTTCGCTCCCGGCCCCGTGATGCGGGCCGCGATCGGACCCGCCATGAACGCCACGAACGCGATGGGGCCGGTCGCGGCGGTGGCGAACGCCAGCAGTGCGACTGCGCCGAGGATGAAGAGCAGACGAGTCGTGTTGACCCGCACCCCGAGACCGGATGCCGAATCGTCGCCGAGCTGCATCGCCCCGAGCGCCCTGCCCTGCAGGAGCAGCAGCGGCACGATGATGACGGCGGCGATCGCGAGCGGCATCACGCGTTCCCACGAGGCGTTGTTCAGGCTTCCGGTGAGCCACTGCATCGCGGTCTGGATGTCCCAGTTCGCCGCCCTCGACAGCATGTACGAGATGATGCTCTGCAGCATCGCCGCGACACCGATGCCGATCAGGATCAGTCGAGTGCCCGCGAAGCCGTTCTTGATCGACAGCAGGTAGATGACTCCTGCCGTGACGATCGCACCGCCGAGCGCGAGCAGCGAGACGATCGGCCCGTTGAGCGACAGCACGATGATGCCGAACACCGCTGCGGCGCCGGCGCCGTTCGAGATGCCGATGATGTCGGGCGAGGCGAGCGGGTTGCGCAGCAGCGTCTGGAACGAGACGCCGGCGATGCCGAACGCGAAACCCGCGAGGATCGCGAGCACCGCGCGGGGCAGGCGCAGCTCGCCGACGGTGAACGACGCCCCCGGCACGGTCTCGCCGAGGATCACGCGGATCACCTCGTCGAGCGGATAGAACGTGTTGCCGATCATGAGCGCCACGGCGAACAGCACGAGCAGCAGCGCACCGAGCACGATCGTGGCCGTGGCGTGGCGGCGGTGGCGTGAACGGCGGCCCGCGACGAGCGCGGCGACCTCGTCGCGGGTGCGGTCGGATGCTGCGGGGGTCTGGGCGGCAGCCCGGTCGATGGTGCTCACAGTTCACGCACCTTCTGACGACGGACGATCCAGATGAAGAACGGGGCGCCGATGATGGCGGTGATGATGCCGACCTGGATCTCCTCCGAGGTCGGCGCGATGACACGGCCGACGATGTCACTCGCGAGCAGCAGGGCGGCGCCGGCCATGGCCGAGAACGGCAGCAGCCAGCGGTGGTCGGTGCCGATCAGCATCCGGCAGACATGCGGGATCACGAGACCGACGAATCCGATGGGCCCGGCGATCGCGGTGGCTGCTCCGGCGAGGATCACGGCGCCGACCGCCGACATGAGGCGCGTGCGGAAGACGTGCTCGCCGAGTCCCTTCGCCATGTCGTCGCCGAGGGCGAGGGAGTTCATGCCCCGGGCGCTGGCGAAGCAGATCAGTGCGCCGAGCGCGAGCACCGGGGCGGTGATCGCGATGCGCGGCCACTCGGCACCGCCCACTCCGCCGATCTGCCACGACTGGAACGCCTGCAGCAGGTCGACGCGCGGCAGCATGACGGCGCTGATGAGCGAGGCGAAGGCGGCCGAGGTGGCGGCACCGGCGAGAGCGAGCTTGAGGGGCGTGGCACCGCCGCGTCCGAGCGAGCCGACGGTGTAGACGAACGCCGCGGCCAGGGCGGCGCCGATGATCGCGAGTGCCATCTGGCTGTAGGCGTCGGTGAGACCGAGGAAGGCGAGGCCGAACACGACGGCGAGCGAAGCCCCGTTCGAGACGCCGAGGATGCCGGGGTCGGCGATCGGGTTGCGGGTGACCGCCTGCATCGTCGCGCCGGAGAGCGCGAGCGCTGCACCGACGAGGATCGCGAGCACCGTGCGCGGAAGGCGCTTGATGATCGCCGCCTGGGCGAGGGTGTCATCCTGCCCCGCGAGGGCGGCGAAGATGTCGTCGATGCTCACGGAGCGCACGCCGAAGCAGATCGACAGGATGCAGAGCACGAACAGCACTCCCAGGCCGACGAGCAGCCAGAGCGTGCGCGCCCATGCCGGGCGTCGCAGATCTGCGACGCCCGGCAGGGGAACGGTGACAGCGGTCACGGGAATTCAGTGTGCGAAGGTGACGCCGACGGTCACTTCGCGGCGAGCGGTGCTGCCAGCAGGCCGAGGTAGTCGGACAGGCCCCACTGGATCGACAGCGGCGACGGGTTCGCCGAGGCCGCGATCGGGGTGGAGTCGGGCAGGATCACGATGTTGCCGGCGGCGATCGCGGGGATCTTCGACAGCAGCGGGTCGGCCTGCATGGTGGCGATGAGCGAGTCGTCGCCGTAGGTCACGAAGACATCGACGTCGTCGAAGGTGTCAGCCTCTTCGGAGCTCACAGAGAGGTAGAACTCCTTGCTGTCTGCGTTCTCCTCGACGATCGACGGAAGCGGAAGACCCAGGTCGTCGTGCAGGTAGCCGGGGCGCGTGTCGATCGCGGTGTAGTAGCCGACCTGGCTCAGGTCGCTCGGGTCGACGTAAGCGAACAGCACCTTCTTGTCCTTGAGGACGCTGTTCTCCTCGAGGGCGGCCTCGGCGTCGGCGTGCAGCTCTTCGATGAGGGCGTCGCCCTCCTCCTCGAGGCCGAGCGCCTTCGAGTTCATCTCGATCATGTCGTCGACCGGGGTGCCCCAGGCGACCTCGGGGTAGGCGACGACCGGAGCGATCTTCGAGAGCTGGTCGTACTCCTCCTGCGTCAGACCCGAGTACGCCGCGAGGATGACGTCGGGCTGCGTGTCGGCGACGGCCTCGTAGTCGATGCCGTCGGACTCGTCGAACAGCACGGGCTCTTCGCCGCCGAGCTCGTCGAGCTTGTCCTCGACCCAGGGCAGGATGCCGTTGTCGTCGTCGTCGCCCCACGTGGCCTTGCTCATGCCGACCGGGACGATGCCGAGAGCGAGGGGAACCTCGTGGTTCGCCCAGGCGATCGTCGCGACGCGCTCGGGCTTCTCCTCGATCGTGGTCTCGCCGAACACGTGCTCGATCGTGACGGGGAAGGCACCGTCATCGGCGGGGTTGCCGCCGGCGGAGTCGGAGTTCGAGTCGGTCGATGACGTCGCGCAGGCCGTGAGGCCGACGGCCAGAGCCGCGGCGACACCGGCGGCGATGAGACGAGAGGTGCGCACAGGCGTTCCCTTCGGGTTGGGATGAGGGGGTGCGGCGCGGAGGGGCGCCAAGGCTTTGGTAAGCCTGGCCTAATCTAACAGAAAGTTAGGCAAGCCTCATCTTGGGTCCCTAGCCCGGGCGGCATCCTCGCCTCTCGTGCGGGGTCGACATCGCACCGCATCCGCCCGATGTGGAGGGGCACGGGCATGGGCACGGGCACGGGCACGGGCACGGGCAGAAAACACCCGGACATGCAGAAAGCCGGCCGGATCCGTGAGGATCCGACCGGCTTCAGGAAGCCTATGCGCGCTCAGAGAGCGCGGATGTTCGCAGCCTGCATGCCCTTGGGGCCACGCTCAGCGTCGAATTCGACCTTCTGGTTCTCACGAAGCTCCTTGAAACCGGAGCCGGTGATTGCCGAGTAGTGGGCGAAGAGGTCGTCCGTGCCGTCATCGGGAGCGATGAAGCCGAAGCCCTTTTCCGCGTTGAACCATTTCACAGTGCCAGTGGCCATGTGTTTTCTACTTTCTGTTTTCAAACGGCCGCTTGCGCGGCCCGCGCCGTGACGGAACGTCCGACATACGCGCCTGCTCAACGTACCACGGCAGGCTGACCGGTGTCCCGGAAGTTCGGATTCTTCTGAAGAACAGCCGCCTCGGTGCGGGTGCTCACCCCGAGTTTGCGCAGCACGGCCGACACGTGGACGCTCACCGTCTTGACGCTGATGAAGAGCCGCTCCCCGATCTGGCGGTTGCTCAGACCCTCGGCGATCAGCTCGAGCACCTGCCGCTCGCGGGCGGTGAGCGGGTCGGCATCCGGTTCGACGCCGGCGGTGCCGGATGCCGCAGTGCCGGATGCGGTGCCGGATGCTGCGGCGAGGCCAGCCGCCGCTTGGAAACCACCGACGATCCGCCCCAGGGGAACGTGGCCGAGGCGCTCCGCCTGGCGCATCGCGGCCGAGAGCACGGCGCTCGCCTCCCCTCGGTCTCCTGCGTCGACGAGTGCGCGAGCGAGAGCGAGACGCGTGGTCACCGCGAACGTCACGGGCACATCGCGGTCGTCTGCGTGCTCGACCGCCTGGCGCAGGGCTGCGACGGACGGGAAGAGGAATGCCTCGAGGATCGTCTCCCATCTGTCGCCTCGCAACTGCGGAGGTTGGGCGCGCCACGCGTCGCGCACGTCTGCGACCGCCGCCTCGACCTCGACGCCGGATGCCCGCAGCTCGGCGATGAACCATGCCGCCTCGAGCAGCAGTCGACGCTGATGCAGGGACACCGGCCCCTGATCGGCGAGCATCGCCCTGACCTCACCGAGAGCACCCGCGAGGTCGCCCCGCCCCTCGGCGACGGCCACGCGCATCATGACCTCGTCGTACCAGATCTGACGTTCGACCCGACCGGTCTCCTCGAATGCGGGGTGCCACTCGCGAAGGATCTCGGCCGCCTCCTCGTGTCTGCCTCGCCAGGAGAGCACCCGCACGCGCGTCATCGTGGAGTACATGTGCGAGATGCGCAGGGTCCGCTGAGCGAGCTCGCGCGCCAGCATCCCCTCGACCCGTTCGATCTCGCCCATCTCGAGCAGTGGCACGGCCATGTTCTGCGTCATCAGCGCGCCCGTGGTGCGCTCGACGCCGAAAGCGCGCGCGGGCGCGAGCCCCTCTTCAGCGACCCTGACGGCATCGCGATAGCGCCCCAGCAGGCCGAGCAGATCCGAGTAGTTGACCCGGTATCTCATCTCGGCGTTCGTGCCTTTGGCGAGCTGCAGGGCGAGCGCGTACTCGCGGTGCCCCGCGTCGAGGTCGCCGAGGTGCGCGCGGGCTCCGCCCCGGACGTTCGCGGCGATCGATGCCTCGTCGTCCGACCCGGCGCGCGCGGCCCGCTCGCCCGCCTCCGCGGCCAACGCGATCGCCTCGTCGAGTCGCCCCGAGATCATGTAGCGACTGGCGAGCTGGTTCAGCACCGAGGCGCGCAGCCGGTCGTCGTCGACGCCCGCCTCGAGGATCTCGAGCGCCTGCTGCAGCAGCGGGACCGCGCCGGCGCGGCCGAGGTTCATCGTGTAGTACGCCTTGTCGCGCAGCAGCCGGGCGTGCATGCGGGGGTCGACCGTCCTCGGATCGACCTCGGCGAGCGCGAGGTCGACCACGGCGAGCGCCCGTTCTCCGTCTCCCGCGTTGCGCAGCACGGAACCGAGAGTGCGCAGCACCTCGAGGCGCGCCACACCCACGACGGCCTCGGCATCCGGCACCTGGATCCACAGGTCGAGGGCGAGCTCGCCGAAGCGGGCAGCGCTCGCGAAGGCGAACCGCGACTTGGCGTCGGCCATCGCGGTGACGGCCGCGGCGAGCGCTCGCCGGTCGTCTTGCGCGAGCTGCCAGTGATAGGCGAGCGCGGCGGAGTCGGCGGTTTCGGCCCCTGAGCAGTTCTCCTCGAGCGCCTCGGCATACGCCCGGTGCAGCCGCGCTCTCTCGCCCGGGAGCAGATCGTCGTGCACGGCTTCGCGCAGCAGCGCATGCCGGAACCGGTAGTCGTCGTCGACCACGACGAGGATGCCGCTGAGCGTCGCCTCGCGGATCGCCTCGTCGAGGCGGGCTTCGGGCAGACCCGCGAGGCGGGTGACGAGCGGGTGGGTCAGCGGACGCTCGGCTCCCGAGACGACCTGCACCACCCGCCGGGCGTCATCGCTGAGACGGTCGAATCGGGCGAGCAGCAGGTCGCGCAGACTGCCGGGCAGGGGACCGGTCGAGCACCCGGCGAGCTCTTCGACGAAGAAGGGCACGCCCTCGGCTCGATCGTGGATGCGATCGAGCGCCGCGTCTGTCACGGGCTGCCCGGTGAGCGATTCGACGAGCGCACGGACAGCCGAGGTGTCGAGCCGATCGATCGCGACCCTCTCGAGCAGACGCGCGCGGGTGGACTCGCCGATGAAGCGGCTCACGGCATCGCCGCGTCGCACGTCGTCGGAGCGGCAGGTCAGGATCAGGAGGATGCGGCCGTGCCCGAGGGTGCGCAGCAGGAAGGAGAGCAGCGCCAGGGTCGACTCGTCAGCCCAGTGCAGGTCTTCGACGACGAGCACCTGCGGCGCGTGTTCGGCGGCCGCCTCGATGAGCGCCGCGATCGCATCGCGCAGGCGGTCAGGGCTGGTCTGCGATCGCTCGGTGGGGTTGAGCTCGGGCAGCAGCATGCCCAGCGCCTCGACGCCGACGCCGATCTCCTCCCGCACCCGGTCGGCGCCTATGCTCGCGACGATCGACCGGAGGATGCCGGCGAGCGGCCCGAAGGGCGTGCGCGACGCCCCGAGATCGAGGCACCAGCCGACATGCACGCCTGCGCGGTTCGCCACCTCGGTGCTGAACTCGCGCAGCAGTCGCGACTTGCCGATGCCCGCCTCGCCCTCGATGAGCGCGGCCACCGGGACCCCGTCGACCGC
Organism: Microbacterium sp. LMC-P-041; assembly: GCF_030209555.1. Classification (NCBI taxonomy): domain Bacteria; kingdom Bacillati; phylum Actinomycetota; class Actinomycetes; order Micrococcales; family Microbacteriaceae; genus Microbacterium; species Microbacterium sp. LMC-P-041. Next base: position 549,150 of record NZ_JARVRV010000004.1, on the reverse strand, counting down.
TCGCCGGAACAGCTCGCGGATGGTCGCGAGCTCGGTCTCTCGGCCGACCATCGCGGCGCTGGGAGCGGACGGGGGCATGAATTCATCGTGCCACTCCCCTCCGACATCCGGCGTCGCGCTGCCGTCTGCCCGCAGCGGAGCGACGATCACCGGGCGGGTGCCGGTTCGCGGCCCGCGGATGCGCGGCGCTCGGGCTGCCGTGCAGCATCCGTCGCCGCGTCGCGCGATGCGTCGGTCGTGTGCAGCAGCCGGCCGGCCAGACGCCGGATCGGGCCGGGCTGCCTGCGGACCAGCTGATCGCTGCGCTCCTCGATGACGCGACGGCGTTCTGCCGCGCGAGCGAGCTGCTCCTGGTCGAACTCGGTCGATCTGTAGGCGAGATACGGGTGCTCGAACATGACATCTCCTCGGTGTGCGATGTCCTCAGAATCCGCTCTGAGTCGCCCCGACGACATCGGGAGGATGCCCTATCTTCCGTTCGTGAGTTCCCTAGTCGACGCCGGGCGTGCCGTCGTCCGGGCAGCGAAAGAGGTCCGAGCGGTGATGGGGGCACCACCGCTCGGACCTCAGCTCAGGGGTCGATCAGGCGTCGACGTCGCCGCGCCACGCACCGGTCTCGGTGCCGCGCTTCTCCATGAACTCCTTGAAGTTCTGGAGATCCTTATTCACCGCGTGCGAGCCCGCGCCCACGAGCGAGCCGACCTTCTCGAGAAGCCCCTCGGGCTCCCAGTCGATCTGCACGGTCACGCGGGTCGTGAGGTCTTCGAGCTTGTGGAACGTCACGACGCCCGCATGCTCGGTCTCACCGCCGATGCTGTTCCACGCGACTCGCTCGTCGGGGTGCTGCTCGGTGATCTCCGCGTCGAACTCGCGCGTCGCGCCGCCCACGTTCACCTTCCAGCGGGTGTGCGTGTCGTCCAGCTGGACGATCGACTCCACCTCGTCGAGGAACTGCGGGAAGCTCTCGAACTGCGTCCACTGGTTGTACGCCACGTCGATGGGAACGTGTACGTCGATGGTCTCGATGATCTGCACCATGTGATGATCCTCACTGTTCGTCGGTCGTGTCATCCCATTCAGCGGCGTTCGACGACTCTTGGCGACGGGGTTGACATCTCCCCTGACGGCACTCGCTAGCCGAGTAGCGTTGCAGGCATGCGCATCCACGCCGCGATCCGCGCCTCGAAGCGCTCACCCCTGCTGCAGGTGGTGAAGTCCGCCGCGGCGACGATCGCCGCATGGATGCTCGCGGGATGGGTGGTTCCGGGACAGCTCCCCGTCTTCGCCGCGATCGCCGCTCTGCTCGTCGTGCAGCCCAGCGTCAACCAGTCGCTGTCGAAGGCGCTCGAACGCAGCATCGGCGTGATCGTCGGCGTGGTGATCGCGGTCGCCCTGGGCCTTCTCCTGGGGTCACCGAGCTGGATCGTGCTGCTCGCCATCGTGGTGGCCATGCTCATCGCGTGGGCCTTCCGGGCGACGCCCGGCACCGGCAACCAGGTGGCCATCTCGGCGATGCTCGTGCTCGCGCTGGGCTCGACTCCCGACTATGCGATCGCGCGCATCTTCGAGACCCTGATCGGCGTGGTCATCGGCATCGTCGTGAACGCCCTGATCGTGCCGCCCGTGCTGGTCGCCCCGGCCCGACGCGATCTCGGGCTGCTGGGCAGCGAGCTCGCCTCGAGCCTCGACCGACTCGCCGATGCGCTGCCCGAACCCCAGACTCCCGCCAGGCTGCATCAGCTCATGCTCGAAGCCAGACTGCTGCGCCCGATGAAGGACGCGGCAGAGGCATCCATCGCTGCGGGTGAGGAATCCCTCACTCTGAACCCGCGCCGGTCGACGCACCGTGAAGAGCTCGTCGAGATGCGCGCACTGCTCGAACGGCTGACGCCCATCGTGACGCAGACCATCGGGATGACGCGCGCCTACTTCGACCACTACGACGACTCCATCGGCGAGGAGCCGGCCGTCACGGCCATCGCGGAGCAGCTGCGGCGTGCAGGACACGATGTGCGACTGGCTGTGCAGATCGCCGATGTGTCCCCGGAGCCCGAGGTCCTGACCTCGGCGATCCCGGCACTGACCGCGCCTCTCGTCATCCGGCCGCCCTCGTCGACGCACTGGATCCTCATCGGGTCGCTGATGGAGGACCTCAGGCGCATCCGCGCGGAGCTCGTCGACGAGGAATGACAGGGCGACGCGGCGGCGCCGGTCAGTCCTGCTCGGGGTCGTCGGCGAGCACGTCGCCGTCGTCGTCGTCGCTCTCGTCGCCCGAGCCGGAGGGGACGACCGTCGGCGGCTCTCCCTTGTTGTCCTCGGCGCCGAGGTTGTCGTTCTCCTCGGGGCCGGGCGACGGCTCCGTGCTGATGTCGTTGCGGTCGGTGCTGATGTCGTCGCTGTCGCGAGTCATGGCATTTTCCCTTCGTCGGAGTTCGATCTCCTGCGAGGTTAGGGCCGCATGCCCGCAGAAAGCCCGGGCCTTGACAAGCGCTCCGGGCCTACCCTGGTGACATGTCCGACATGACCGTTCCCGAGGCTCTGGCCGAGCTCGCCGCCCTCGAGGATCCGAAGATGCGCGCCGCGAACGAGAAGCGCGGCGACGACCACGGCATCAATCTCAGCCGCATGCGCACCCTCGCGAAGCGCATCAAGACAGACCAGCCCCTGGCGAAAGAGCTGTGGGCGACCGGCGACACCGCCGCCCGGCTGCTGGCGCTGCTGATCTGCACGCCGCGCGCGTTCACCGCCGACGAGCTCGACGCGATGCTGCGACAGACTCAGGCCCCCAAGGTCAACGACTGGTTCGTGAACTACGTCGCGAAGAAGACCCCCCTCGCGGAAGAGCTGCGGCTGCGCTGGTTCGACGACTCCGACCCGACCGTCGCCGCGGCCGCATGGTCGCTCACGACGGTGCGCGTCGCGAAAGATGCCGAGGGCCTCGACCTCGATCACCTGCTCGATCTGATCGAGCGCGATCTGCAGAACGCGCCCTCGCGGTTGCAGTGGGCGATGAACGAGACGCTCGCCAACATCGGCATCTTCCACCCGGCGCTGCGGTCCAGGGCGCTCGAGATCGGTGAGCGCCTGCAGGTGCTCGCCGACTACCCCACCGCGCCCGGCTGCACCTCGCCGTTCGCGCCGATCTGGATCGGCGAGATCGTGCGGCGGCGCGAGGGCTGAGACCCGACGCGAGGGCTGATCCCCGCATCCGGCGACTCAGCCCTGCGTCCCGCGACCCAGCCCTGCGTCCGTCAGCGAGCGCTGCCGACTGCGGCCCGCGGTGCCGTCAGCATCGCTTCGGCGTCGGTGAACTCCTTCTCGATGTCGTCGTTGCGCGTGTAGGTGACGAGGCTCACCACGACGGCCGCGACGAACGCGAACACGAACGCGGGGAGCAGCTCGTACAGGTCGGTGTCGAGGGCCTTCCAGACGAACACCGTGACCGCTCCGACGAACATGCCCGCGAGAGCACCCCAGTTCGTGAGCTTGCGCCAGAACAGGCTGAGCAGGATGATCGGGCCGAACGCGGCACCGAATCCTGCCCAGGCGAACGACACGAGCCCGAGGATCGAGTCGTTCGGCGTGATCGCGAGGATGATCGCGATGATCGCGACGACGAGCACCGCCAGGCGGCCCAGCAGCACCAGCCGCTTGTCGGACGGCGGGGTCTTGCGCACCACCTTGTAGAGGTCCTCGACCAGCGCAGACGAGCACACGACCAGCTGGCTCGACACGGTGCTCATGATCGCCGCGAGCACGGCCGCCAGCACGAGTCCGGCGACGAACGGATGCAGCAGCGTCTGCGACATCAGCAGCACCACGGTCTCGGGGTTGTCGAGGGTGATGCCCTGCTGCGCCATGTAGGCGATGCCGACGAGGCCCGAGATGATCGCGCCGAACATCGAGACGACCATCCACGAGATGCCGATGCGACGCGCGCTCTTCGCCTCCTGCGGCGAGCGCAGCGCCATGAAGCGCACGATGATGTGCGGCTGCCCGAAGTACCCGAGGCCCCACGCCAGGGCCGAGGCGATGGCGAGGAAGGTGCCGCCGGTGACGGCCCCTCCGCCGAGCAGCGACAGGAATCCCTCTCCGGCGTTCTCGGTGATGAGCGTCGACGTCTCCTCGAGTCCGCCGATCGCGATGACGGCGGCGACCGGCACGACGATCAGCGCGATCACCATCATCAGCCCCTGCACGACGTCGGTGAGGGAGGCCCCGAGGAATCCGCCGAAGAGCGTGTACAGCAGCGTGATGCCGCCGACCAGCAGCATCCCGAACAGGTAGTCACCGTTGAACGAGCTCTCGAAGAAGACGCCGGCGGCGACCATGCCCGACGAGATGTACAGCGTGAAGAACACCAGGATGATGAGCCCCGAGACGATGCGCAGCGACCGGCTGGTGTCGCGGAGCCGGTTCTCGAAGAAGCTCGGGATCGTGATCGAGTTGCGCGACACCTCGGTGTAGGCGCGAAGCCGTGGGGCCACCAGCAGCCAGTTGAGGTAGGCGCCGATCGTCAGCCCGATCGCGATCCAGGCCTCGATCAGTCCAGCGGCGTAGATCGCGCCGGGAAGGCCCATCACGAGCCAGCCCGACATGTCGGCCGCACCGGCGCTGATCGCGGCGACCCACGACGGCAGGTTGCGTCCGCCGAGCATGTAGTCCTCGTGGTCGGAGGTGCGCTTGTAGGCGAAGTATCCGATGAGCAGCATGCCGGCGAAGTACAGCCCGAGTGCCCCGTACAAGAAGATCTGATCGGACATCGTCGTCCCTTTTCCGCGGTGCCGATCACCGCTCGGTACCGATGATCTCAAGGCGGACGCTGTGGTCCGGGCGCGCCACGCAGAGACCGCTGGTTACGCTGAAGCCATGAGCACGCACATCGCCGCACAGCCCGGTCAGATCGCCCCCGTCGTCCTGTTCCCCGGCGATCCGCTGCGGGCGAAGTGGATCGCCGAGACCTTCCTCGACGACGCCGAGCTGTACTCCGAGACCCGAGGGATGCTGGGCTTCACCGGCACCTGGGAGGGCCACCGCGTCTCGGTGCAGGGTTCGGGCATGGGTCAGCCGTCGATGGCCATCTATGCGACCGAGCTGTTCGAGGAGTACGACGTGCAGACGATCGTTCGCGTCGGATCGTGCGGGGCGCTGACCGAGAAGCTGCAGGTGCGGGACATCATCATCGCGAACGGCGCCTGCACCGATTCGGGCATCAACAGGGTGCGCTTCCACGGACTCGACTACGCACCTGTCGCGGACTTCGGACTGCTGCGCGCGGCGGTCGAGGCGAGCGAGGCCGAGCCCCTGGACTCGGCCGTCCACGTCGGTCTGCTGTTCTCGAGCGACCAGTTCTACAGCACCCGGCCCGAGCTGACCGAGCCGTTCGTGCAGCACGGCGCCCTCGGAGTGGAGATGGAGGCCGCGGGGCTGTACACCCTCGCCGCGTACCACGGGCGTCGCGCTCTGGCCATCTGCACGGTGTCGGATCACATCGTCACCGGCGAGCAGACCACCGCTCAGGAGCGCGAGCAGACCTTCGGCGACATGATCCGCATCGCGCTGCGCGCCGCGACGTCCGTCTGAGTCGTTGCGGGCCGGCCGGCGCGCTCGCTTGCAGGCTCGCTCGCTCGCTCGCAGCGAAGGAGATCTCACGCTGCGAAGGACCGCATCCAGCATCCGCTCCTGCACAGCATGTGTTCCCCTTCGCAGGAGGTGCCCCGCCGGAGGTGGGATGATCGACAGACCATGCCTGCGATCCTCGACCACACGACGCTGACCGACGGATCCGATGCGGATGCCGTCTACACGGCGTTCGTCGAATGGGCCGAGTCGACCGGCATCAGCCTCTACCCCGCCCAGGACGAGGCGGTCATCGAGATCGTCTCGGGCAACAACCTGATCCTGTCGACGCCCACCGGCACCGGCAAGTCGCTCGTCGCCGTCGGCGCACATTTCGCCGCGCTCGTCGAGGGGCGCCGCTCGTTCTACACCGCCCCGATCAAGGCGCTCGTGAGCGAGAAGTTCTTCTCCCTCGTCGACGTCTTCGGCGCCTCGAACGTCGGCATGATCACGGGCGACTCCTCGGTCAACCCGGATGCCCCGATCATCTGCTGCACGGCCGAGATCCTCGCGAACCTCGCACTGCGCCAGGGCACGGATGCCGCGGTGCATCAGGTCGTCATGGACGAGTTCCATTTCTATGCCGACCCCGACCGCGGATGGGCCTGGCAGGTACCGCTGCTCGAGCTGCCGCAGGCGCAGTTCATCCTCATGTCGGCCACCCTGGGCGACGTGTCGCAGCTGTCGAGCGACCTCACCCGCAGGACGGGCCGTGACACGGCATCCGTCACCGGCGTCGAGCGCCCGGTTCCGCTGCACTACTTCTATGAGACGACGCCGATCCACGAGACGATCGACGACCTGCTGAGCACGGGCCAGGCGCCGATCTACGTCGTGCACTTCTCGCAGGCCGCTGCGATGGAGCGGGCCCAGGCGCTGTCGAGCACGAAGGTCGCCACGCGTGAGCAGCGCGACGAGATCGCGGCCCTGATCGGCGGTTTCCGCTTCACGACCGCCTTCGGCAAGACCCTCTCCCGGTTCCTCCGCGCCGGCATCGGCGTGCACCATGCCGGGATGCTCCCGAAGTACCGACGCCTGGTCGAGCAGCTCGCCCAGCGAGGTCTGCTGCGCGTGATCTGCGGCACCGACACGCTCGGCGTCGGCATCAACGTCCCGATCCGCACGGTGCTGCTGACCGCTCTGACCAAGTTCGACGGCACCCGGATGCGGCAGCTCAGCGCCCGCGAGTTCCACCAGATCGCCGGGCGGGCGGGCCGCGCGGGCTTCGACACGGCCGGCACGGTCGTCGCCCAGGCTCCGGAGCACGAGAGCGAGAACGTCGCCGCGATCAAGAAGGCCGGCGACGACCCGAAGAAGAAGCGCAAGATCGTGCGCAAGAAGGCTCCCGATGGCTTCGTCTCGTGGGGCGAGCCGTCGTTCCGCAAGCTGATCGACGCCGAGCCCGAGACCCTCACCTCGCACATGCAGATCACGAGCGCCATGATGCTCAACGTGATCGGGCGCGGCGGCGACGTCTTCGGCAACATGCGCGCACTCGTCTACGACAACCACGAACCTCGCAAACGACAGCGCGAACTCGCTCTGCGCGCCATCGGCATCTACCGCACGCTGCTCGAATCGGGCGTCGTCGAGCAGACGGCCGACGGCGAGATCCGCCTGACCGTCGATCTGCAGCCGAACTTCGCCCTGAACCAGCCGCTGTCTCCGTTCGCTCTCGCCGCCTTCGAACTGCTCGACCGCGACCCGGCTGCCGGCACTGGAACCGGGTCGTACGCCCTGGACATGATCTCGATCGTCGAGTCGACGCTCGATGATCCGCGGGCGATCCTCGGACAGCAGGAGTTCCTGGCACGGGGCGAGGCCGTCGCCGTCATGAAGCGCGAGGGCATCGAGTACGACGAGCGCATGGAGCTGCTCGAGGAGATCACATATCCGAAGCCTCTCGACGAGCTGCTGACCGCCGCGTTCGAGACGTTCAGCGCCGCGCAGCCGTGGATCCGCGACTTCGAGCTGCATCCGAAATCCGTCGTCCGCGACATGTACGAGCGAGCCATGTCGTTCGGGGAATATGTCGCGTACTACAAGATCGCACGGTCGGAGGGCGTCGTGCTGCGCTACCTCTCCGACGCCTATCGGGCGGCCTCGCAGACCATCCCCGAAGAGGCGAAGGACGAGGATCTCCGCGACCTGATCGAGTGGTTGGGCGAGCTGGTGCGCCAGGTGGATTCGAGCCTGCTCGACGAGTGGGAGGAGCTGGTCAACGGCGTGCTCCACGGCCCGGACGACGAGCCGATCGTTCCGCCGGCGCCGAAGAGACTGACATCGAACGTCCGCGCCTTCCGCACTCTCGTGCGCAACGAGCTGTTCCGTCGGGTGCAGCTGGCCGCCCGCGAGGACGTCGCCGCCCTCGCCGAACTCGACCCGACCTTCGGTGCCGACGCCTGGTCGGATGCGCTCGACGGATACTTCGCCGATCACGACGAGATCCTCACGGGCGCGAACGCCCGCAGCTCTCAGCTGCTGCTCCTGACCGAGGGTGCGACGGAGTGGACCGTCCGTCAGATCCTCGACGACCCGGCAGGCGACCACGACTGGGGCATCTCGGCCACCGTCGACCTCGCCGCCTCCGACGAAGAGGGCGCGGCCGTGGTCACCGTGACGGGCGTCGACCGCCTCTAGGCGACCCGCTCGAGGCCGACCCTCCGGCGCGCACCGTCACCGCCTGGCACCTCAGCGGCTCGCACGAGGCGCGACACGAGGTCGACGTACGACACATCGGCCGCCGCGAACATGCGCGGCGCCTGCGAGGCCGCGGTGAGCCCCGGCATCGTGTTGACCTCGTTCAGCACCGGGCCCTCGGCGGTGAGGAAGAAGTCCATCCTGGCGACCCCGGCGCATCCGAGGGCGTCGAACATGGTCAGCGCCGCACGCGTGAGCAAGGTCGTCTCGGCCGTCGACAGCTGCGCGGGCACGGTGAATCGCGCGCTGCCGTCGTACTTCGTGGCGGTGTCGAAGAGGCCGGCGGCGTGGATCTCGAGCGGCGGCGCCGCCCAGCGCACGCCACCGGCTTCGCGCAGGACGGCGACATCGATCTCCCTCCCCTGCACGACCTCTTCGATGAGGATGCGGCGGTCGAACCGCGCCGCCTCGCGGAGCGCCGGCCCCAGTTCATGCTCTCCCCGCACGAGCGAGACACCGTAGCTCGAACCGGCCGACACCGGCTTCACCACCACGGGCCCCTCGAACTCGGCATCGCCGCAGTCCGCCGCATCGACGACGCGTCCCCGTGCCGTGCGCAGCCCTGCCGCTTCGGCGACGAGCTTGGTGGCCCACTTGTCCATGCCGATGGCGCCGGCCCGCGGACCCGATCCGACCACGCGCACCCCTGCGAGACCGCACAGTGCCGCGAGTGCTCCGTCCTCTCCCAGGGGTCCATGCACGGCGGGGAATACGACGTCGCAGTCGGCGAGGAGCGGCATCGCGAGAGCGAGGGATCCGGCGGCGGTGGCACCCTCCGAGACGCCCGCCACCTCCCACACGCCCTGCCGCGAGATCGTCACCGTGCTCACGTCGTATCCCCCGAGCCGCAGGGCCTCTGCGACCGCTGCCGCCGAGGCGAGCGACACCTCGTGCTCGGCGTTCTGCCCTCCCCCGATCACCAGCACTCTCATGCGATGGCCCTCTCGACGCGGGAGCCGATGCCCGTCACGACGGTGTGCGGGATGCTCCCCGCCCACCGCGCCCACTCCTGCATACTCGGCACCGCGCCCCCCTCGGGTCCGAAGACCACGGCCGTGGTACCCCTCGGCATCGAGAGATCACCCGTGTCGATCACGATCTGATCCATCGACACGCGACCGACGATCGGGCACCGGATGCCGTCGACCGCCACCCCTGCGCCCGCACCGAGCTCCCGCGGGATGCCGTCGGCATACCCGACCCCGATCACGCTCAGATGCGAGGTGCGCGTCGTCGCATACGCGCCGCCGTAGCCGATCGCGGTGCCCGCCGGCACGACACTGCTGTGCACGACCGATGCCGTCAGCCGCGCCGCCCCCTGCAGCGGCACCGTCTCCGACGGATCGATGCCGACCAGCCCGGCGCCGACCCTGACCATGTCGAAGTGCGTGGCGGCATCCGTCAGCGTCCCGGACGTCGCCGCGAGATGCACGAGCAGAGGACCGAATCCGGCGCGCAGCACGGCATCCCTCGCCTGTCGCATCCGGAGCACAGCGGGCGCGTTCTTCGCCGGGTCGGCGGCGTCGGCGTCTGGCAGGTGCCCCATCACCCCGACGACGTCGATGCGTGCACGACCCGAGTCGCGGCCCGTGCGAGCCACCCGCAGCAGCTCGGCCCAGTCCTCGAGCGGTACGCCGCCCCGCGACATGCCCGTGTCCATGTGCAGATGCACGCGAACGCACCCGTTCGGCAGCGCCGACGCATCCGCGATCAGCTGCCGCAGCTCCTCGACCGAGCCGACAGCCAGATCGACGCGATCCGCGACGACCTGCGCGACGTCGACCCCGGCGGGATTGAGCCAGGCGAGGATCGGCACCTCGACACCCGCCGCACGCAGCGGGGCAGCATCCTCGGCATCCGTGATCCCGAGCCACTCGGCTCCGGCCGCGATCGCCGCGAGAGCGACGGTCACGGCGCCGAGGCCGTAGCCGTCGGCCTTGACGACCGCCATGATGCGGGCGTCCGTGGCCGATCGGATCCGCTCGACGTTCGCTCCGATCGCGTCAGGGATCGTGTGCAATGTCGGCGGGTGAACGCGCGAGAGGGTGAGGCGTGGAGTGGTAAGCGCCGTGGTCATCGCTGCGTCCTGGGATCGGTGGTCGGGTCGTCGTACATCAGCGGGCACCCGTTCGCCGGGGCCGCCGGCCGCAGCTCGAAGTGCCAGCGCTCATTCGCGTAGATCTGGCAGAGGCCGAAGTCCGCGCCGTGGCGTGACAGCCAGTCCTGAGCGGCGAGAGGGCCGAGGTCGACCGCGTCTCCCGATACGTGCTCGGAGTTCTCGGGGGTGGCGACCCAGCGCGCGGCCTCCTCTTCGGAGCCGTACTCGACGACCGCATCCTGACGCAGCACCTGCTGGTAGTCGGCCGACCGCCAGCCGCTGTTCACATGCATCCGCACGCCGTCGTGCTCGGCAGCGGATGCGGCAGCGCGCACGGCGGCGAGCAGGTCGGAGTCGAGATTCGTCACGGCGGGCGTGTCGTCGAACACCGAGACGGCGCCCTCCTCGCGGATCATCCCGTCCGCCTCGCTGAGGGACGACGGCGCGACGGTCGGCACGACGGATGCCGACGCCAGAGACTGCTGACCGATCAGCACGACCGAGACCGTGAGAGCGACGGCGAGCAGGGCGGCACCGATGATCGCGGTGAGGCGTCGCCGTGAGGAGGTGGAGCGAGTGTTCATGTCCTCAGTCAAGAAGGAGGCGTGTTGCGACGACGTATGCGATTTCTCATATGCTCCCGATATGTCCGGGTGCGTAAGCTCTGAGCACATGGGAGCTGTGTCGTGCGTGTGCTGATCGTCGAGGACGAGCCCTATCTCGCGGAGGCTGTGCGAGACGGCCTGAGGCTCGAGGCGATCGCGGCGGACATCGCCGGCGACGGCGACACGGCCCTCGAGCTGCTCAGCATCAACTCCTACGATCTCGCGGTACTCGACCGCGACATCCCCGGCCCGTCGGGAGACGATGTGGCGAGGTCGATCGTGGCCTCGGGCAGCGGCATCCCGATCCTCATGCTCACCGCGGCCGATCGCCTCGACGACAAGGAGTCGGGTTTCGAGATCGGCGCCGACGACTATCTCACCAAGCCCTTCGAGCTGCGCGAGCTCGTGCTGCGCATGCGGGCGCTCGACCGTCGTCGCCACCGCGCCAGGCCGCCCGTGCTCGAAGTCGCAGGGCTGCGTCTCGACCCGTTCCGCCGCGAGGTCTTCCGCGACGGCAAGTACGTGGCCCTGACGCGCAAGCAGTTCGCGGTGCTCGAGGTGCTCGTCGATGCGGGCGGCGGAGTCGTGAGCGCCGAGCAGCTGCTCGAGCGCGCGTGGGATGAGAACGCCGACCCGTTCACGAACGCCGTGCGCATCACGGTCTCGTCGCTGCGCAAGCGACTGGGCGAGCCGTGGCTGATCCTCACCGTCCCCGGCGTCGGCTACCGCATCGGAACGGATGCCGATGGCTGATCCCGTTCGGCCCGTGAGGCGCCGAGGCATGAGCGCCCGCTGGAAGCTCACGCTGAGCTATGCGGGCGTCGTGGTCGTGTCAGGCATCGGTCTGCTCGCGGCCGTCGCCGTATACCTGCTGCGGTATGTACCGGATGCCGCGATCATCGCCGACCGCTTCGTGCCGAACCGCTCGGACCTGATCCGCGCATTCATTCCGGCTGCGATCGTGATGATGCTCGTGCTGCTCGCGATCGGAATCGGCGGCGGATGGATCATCGCCGGACGGATGCTGGCCCCCCTCGACCGCATCGGACGGGCAGCGCAGCTCGCCGCGCAGGGGTCGCTGTCGCACCGGGTCGCCCTCGAGGGACCGCGCGACGAGTTCCGTGATCTGGCCGATGTCTTCGACTCGATGCTCGAGCAGCTCGAGGCGCACATGGGCGAGCAGCAGCGGTTCGCCGCCAACGCCTCGCACGAGCTGCGTACCCCGCTCGCGATCTCGCAGGCGATGCTGGAGGTCGCCCGCAACGACCCCGACCGCGACGTCGACGCGCTGATCGACCGACTGCACGAGGTCAATGCGCGCGCGATCGAGCTGACCGAGGCCCTGCTGATGCTGAGCCGTGCCGAGCGCCGCGCGTTCACCCGCGAGCCGGTCGACCTGTCACTGCTCGCCGAGGAGTCGACCGAGACGCTCCTGCCGTCGGCCGAGCGACGTGGTGTGTCCATCGACGTCGGCGGTGACACCGCGAACGTGCTCGGATCCCCCGCCCTGCTCCAGCAGCTGATCACGAACCTGGTGCACAACGCGATCGTTCACAACCTGCCCGCAGGCGGCACGGTCATCGTGCGGACGCATGTTCTGCCGCAGGCGGTGGCGTTGGTGGTCGAGAACACGGGCGACGTGCTGCCCGCCCATCTCGTCGCCACGCTCGCGGAACCGTTCCAGAGAGGTGCCGACCGCACGCGCGGTGAGGATCACGGCGGTGTCGGCCTGGGCCTCGCCATCGTGCAGCGCATCGCCCAGGCGCATGACGGATCCCTCGTGCTCACCGCTCGGCACGGCGGGGGTCTGAACGTGACGGTGTGGCTGCCGCATCCGTTCCCCCGGCCGCTCGCCTGAGGCGGCGGTCGGTCGTCCGGAGGTCCGGGTCCTGCCCGGAGGTCCGGTTCCTGTGCCGTCTGCAGGACCGAGGCACGGATGCAGGACCAGAAACCGTGTTCTGACCCCGCATCCGTGCCCTGATCCTGCAGACGGGACGCCTGGAGGGGCGGGACCAGACGGGATGCCTGGAGGGGCGGGACCGCTCAGGATGCCGGGTCAGGCGACCTGGTCGCCCCGCAGTGCGGCGAGCTCGCGGCCGTACGTGCGCGCCGACTCCTCGGCGTTCTCCTTGAGCTCGCGGGCGGTGTCGGCGAAGGCGTCGAGAGCGGGGTTCACGCCGACCAGGGTGAACGGACGCTCGACGATGCGCAGGTCGAGGCCCCAGACGTCCTCGAGCACGCGGCGCAGCCATCCGGTGGAGTGGTCCCAGCCCTCCTTGGGCGTTCCGGGGGCGTAGTTGCCGCCGAGCACGGTGACGAGGGTCGCCGGCTTGCCGCGCAATGCGGTGCCCTGCGGGTCGATGCGGGAGTCGGTGTAGGCCAGGTCGAACCAGGTCTTGAAGTGCTGCGAGACGCCGTAGTTGTAGAGCGGCACGGCGAAGAGCAGCGCGTCGGCGCCGATCAGCTCGTCGGCGAAGGTGGTGGCGAGGGCGCGCGCTGCGCGCTGAGCGTCGGTGCGCTCGGCGTCGTCGACGAATCCGCCGGTCACGGCATCCGCCCATGCCGTCGCGGGCACGGGGTCGGCGGCGAGGTCGCGGCGGGTGACCGTGGAGTCCGGGTGCGAGGCGGTCCACTCGGCTTCGACGAGGTCGGCGAGCGAACGGCTGGCGGACGACGCGGGCAGGATGCTGGCATCCAGGCGGAACAGGGACATGAGAAGTGCCTTTCGTTTTTCGTAGTCACTCTGTTTTTCTTAGCGACTCGCGTTAACGTAGCACAGGTATGATGGGCGCATGGCCGAGATCGACGAAGAGCGTCACGTCTGCGACGCCGCCGTCACACTGGCCTTCAGCGTGCTCGGCAAGCGCTGGAACGGCATGATCGTCTCGTCGCTCGGCGGCGGTCCGTCGACGTTCGTCGCGCTGCGCCGCGGGGTGTCCGGCATCAGCGACACCGTGCTCTCCGACCGGCTGGCAGAGCTCGCCGAGGCCGGGCTCGTGGCCCGCGCGGTCGACGCCGGTCCGCCTGTCACGGTCTCGTACTCACTGACCGACAGCGGACGTGGGCTGCTGCCCATCCTCGATCAGCTCGGCACCTGGGCGTCCGAGAACCTCGAGATCCGCGCGCACTGACCGTCGCGTGCGGCCCAGGGTGGCGACCGGCACACCGTTCGCAGGACCGAAGCACGGACGCAGGACCAGATTCCCCGTCCCCTCCTGCAGACGGGATCTCACCCTGCAGACGGCACAGGTCCGGCGGTGCAGTCACGGCAGCCCGCAGCTCAGAGGCCGCCGACTCACCAGGGGCTGGGCTCGTAGTCCTTCAGGAACACGCCGTGAATGTCTTCGCCGGCCTCGCCGCGCACGATCGGGTCGTACACGCGGGCCGCTCCGTCGACGAGGTCGAGTGGGGCGTGGAAGCCCTCCTCGGCCAGGCGCACCTTGGTGAAGTGGGGGCGCTCGTCGGTGATCCAACCGGTGTCGACGGCGGTCATGAGGATGCCGTCGGTCTCGAGCATCTCGCCGGCGCTCGTGCGCGTCAACATGTTCAGCGCCGCCTTGGCCATGTTCGTGTGCGGGTGACCGGGACCCTTGTACCGGCGCGAGAACTGCCCCTCCATCGCCGAGACGTTGACCACGTACTTGCGGTTCGCCGACGAGGCCGCCATCGAGGCGCGCAGGCGACTGATCAACAGGAACGGCGCCGTCGTGTTGGCCAGCTGCACCTCGAGCATCTCGAGCGGATCGACCTGATCGATGGACTGCACCCAGCTGTTCGTGCGGTTGACGTCGGGCACGAGTCCGCCTGCGTCGATGGCGGTGCCGTCGGCGTGCTTCTCGAGCGACGACGAACCGGGGGCCATCGCGAGGCGTGCGAGGTCTTCGGCCGTCAGCGCCTGACCGCCCTGCTCAGCGACGGTGCCGCCGAGCGCCGCGACGGACAGCAGCGGATGCGCATCGACCGAAGCCTGCAGCGCCTGCGGATGCGGATCGGCGGTGTGCCCGAATGTCTCCATCTCGGGCAGCGGTCCGTCGGGAAGCGGCTGCAGCTCGGCATCCGCCAGGAGAGAGTATGACCCCGGTGAGCGGCGCACGGTCTGCGCGGCGTTGTTGATCAGGATGTCGAGCGGTCCCTGAGCCGCGACCGAGTCGGCGAGGCCGATGACCTGAGCGGGGTCGCGCAGGTCGATGCCGACCACGCGCAGGCGGTGCAGCCAGTCGGCCGAGTCCGGCAGCGCCGAGAATCGACGAACCGCGTCGCGGGGGAATCGTGTGGTGATCGTCGTGTGCGCGCCGTCGCGCAGCAGTCGCAGGGCGATGTGCATGCCGATCTTCGCGCGGCCGCCGGTGAGAAGCGCGCGCTTGCCGGTCAGATCGGTGCGGGCGTTTCGCTTGCCGCGACTGAAGCGGGCGCAGTCCGGGCAGAGCTGGTGATAGAACGCATCGACCACCGTGTAGGGCTGCTTGCAGATGTAGCAGTTGCGCGGCTTGAGCAGCTCGCCGGCGATCGGGGCGTCGACGACGCTGGTCGCGAGGTCGTGCCCGCGGGTCTCGTCGTCGATGCGGTCGGGAGCGCCGGTCGCCGTGCGGGCGACGACCGCCTTGTCGGCGTCGGCGATCGCGTCGCGGATCTCCTTGCGACGCACGCGCTTGACCGCCTTGAACATCGCGGCCGTCGCATGACGCACGGCCACGAAGTCGGGGTGCTCGTTGTCGATCTGGTGCAGCTCCGACAGGACTCGCAGCGTGGTGGCGAGATCCTCGGGGTCGATACCGGCACCCAGGTCGGAGGCGGCGTCGGGTGCATCGGTCATTGTGCCGATTTTACGCGACTCCTCGGGGTGTCTTCCTGGGAGCGCGGGCGGGGCGCCGGGGCTCGACCTCCACAACTCCGGAGACGCGCGCACCACCGGGGTCGCGCTCCCCGGAACGGCGCACAACGGGGAACGAGAGCCACGTGGATCTCCGGAGTTGTGGAGCGGTACCTCGCGCCGGTCAGTGGCCGGCGGCGCCGACCACGACGAACTCGCCGGGCACGACGTCGAGCGTCGCCTCGGCCGCGACCTCGCCGGTGTGCAGATCGACGGCGACGATGCGGTTCTCTGCCGGCTCGGTCACGTAGGCGACGTCGCCGACCACGCGGAGTCCCGGGTGCGGCTGCTGCCATTCGTCGGGGCTCTCCCACGGCTCGATGACATCCCACGAGTCGACCACCGCGCCGGTCTCGTCGAGCACGTTCAGGGTGCCGTCGGATGCGAGCACGATGATGTTGTCGTGCCCGTCGCGGCCGACTCCGCGCCACGTGTACTCGACGCCCTCCGGGAGGTCGACCACCGACAGGCTCTGCGCGTCGGTGTCGACGAGCGCGAGCTGCGACAGCAGGTAGCCCTCCTGATCGGGGTCGGACTTGTAGTCCAGGGCGGCGATCGCACTCGTCTCGGTCACGTACGCGTTGCCCGAGCGACCGAAGTCGTCAGGCGCCTCGAGCTTGGTGAACGCTCCGTCGGCGAACACCAGCACGCCGTCTTCGCAGCCGAACACGATGGTCTCGCCCTTGAGCGCGCCTTCGCCGTGCACCCCGGGGCACTGCTCGTTGCGGGCGAGCTCGCCGCCGTCCTCCGCGAGCAGGCGGGCGCCGCTGCGCGACTCCGACGTGCCGATGGTCGACAGCAGCGTGCCGTCGGACAGCTCGATCGCGACTCCGTGATGAGCGGCCTCCGATGCGACCGTCCGCGAGTCCGGCAGCGCGCCGGTGCCGACGGCATCCGTGTCGAAGAGCGTCACGTCTCCGGTGCCGTCGTCGAACAGAGCGGTGCGCCCGGCATGCGGGGTGGCGTGACCCGGGGTGACGGCGTCGAAGATCTCGCCGGTGAACTCCACGGTGTCCGAGGCGAGGCCGGTGTCGAGCACGTGGAATCCGTCGGCCGCGGTGACGAAGACGTGTCCGTCGTGATCGCCGGCCGGGTTGACGCGCAGGAAGCCGTCCAGCTCGGCGGAGTCGACGGCCTCGAGGGTCTCGCCGTCGAGCACGGTGATGCCGCCGTCATAGGCGATCGCGACTCTGGTGTCGCCTTCGTGGTCCGACGACGACTCGGACTCTCCGGATGCCGAGGGCGCGGCGGTCGCGCATCCGGCGAGCGCGACCACGGCGAGCGTGGCGATCGCGCCGGCCGCGAGGCGGCTGCGGGCGGGTCGATGCATGGGTGTCTCCTTCTTCTGGGGGTGCGCGGGTGCGCGTGACGACGGATGCCGTCGATGAGTCCGGTGTCAGCCGACGAGCTGGAGGTACTGCGGATCGAGGCCGTCGAAAGTGCGGGTGACGGTGCCGTCGCCGTGGTCGATCTCGTGCACCGCGCCTGTGGCCGGGTCGGAGACGTACGCGTGATCGGCGTCGATGACGAGGTGCACGAGGTCGCGCAGGGCGGGGTCCGCGACGGATGCGGCGAGCAGGGCGCTCGTGCGCACGAGTTCCGAGCCGTCGGCGGCCAGCACCCGCACGGTGCCGTCCGCCGCGATCACGACGGTGCGGCTGTCGTCGTCGCCGATGGCCGCGGCGCGCAGCAGCGGGGTGTCCGTGGCGAACAGCATCCATTCGCGGGCCCGGGAGTCGAGCAGCCAGGCACCTCTGTCGCCGGCGACGCCTGCGAGATCCGGTCGGTCCGCGCGTCCGGCGAGAACCGGTGCCGCGACGGCGCCCGCGGGGTAGGGGATCGACTCGGTGACGAGCGCACCGCCGACTTGGCGGGTCACGAGCACGGCACCGGCGTCGCACGCGAAGACGGCGCCGACACGGGTGAGGTCGACGTCGGTCGCGTTCGTGCAGGGCACGGTGATGCCGGTCGCGGTGCCTTCCGCGTCGAGGATCTCGATCGTCTCGTCGGTGGCGGCGAGGAGGTGCCCGGAGAACGGGATGACGGGTCCGGCCGGGTCGACGGGGAGTGTGAGGTGAGGCGCGTCGTCGAGATCGGCGAGCTTCTCGTGGTCGATGAGGGCGACGTCGCTGCCGAAGCGGATGGCGGTCGCACTGTCACCGACTCGGATGTCGACAGGGCCCTCTCCATCGATGGTTCCGAGCACCCCCGCGTCGCCGAAGAAGGAGTGCGAGTGGTCGCCGTGCGGCACCGTCCAGCGGCCGGAGTCGATCACCTCGACGACCGTGCGGTCTCCCTCGACATGGGTCACGTGGGCGAAGCGGCCGACGCCGAGCACGGCATCCGCATCCGCGTCCTCCTCTGCGAGCGTCGAGCGTTCTTCGGTCTCGAGGTCGAGCAGGGTCAGCTCGCCGTCCGCGTCGGCGACGACGAGCGCGAGAGCCGGCGATGCGACCTCGGCCGCTCCCCCGCCGTCGACCCCGTCGTTCGGCGGAATGCTCGCGCTCGATGCAGGAGCCGGGGCATCGGATGCTGCGCATGAGGTCACCGTCAGGGTGGCCGCGAGCAACGACACGAACAGGAGAGTGCGGCCGGCGCGGGGAGAGGGGGTCACAGAACCCCACTTTATTGATAACGATTCTCAGTATCAAGTCGGGGCCATTTCCCGTCATGTCGTGTCGTTCCGACACCGTTCGTGTGCGCCGGCTCGGTGACACATGCTTCCCTCGGCCAGAGGCCCGGAATCCGGCCGATGCAGGCGCATCCGGCCGACCGAGGCGCACGTACGGCGACTCCGCACGGCCCCGCCAGCCCTCGCCCGAACGTCGGACCCCCGGCGTAGGGTCTGAACATGAGCAGCCACACCGAGATCCCCGGAGTCGTCCCGTCCTACCTGCTCGCGCGCCTGGCCGAGTCGGGCCGCTATCCCCGTGCGGCCGCCGCCGCACGGCAGACACTGACGGCGGGCAGACCGCCGTTCCGTGCGCGCATCGATCTGTCGATCGACGAGAACGGAGACCTGGTCGCCGAGCTGTCGGACGCGCCGAACCGCACGATCAGCGACGCCGGCAACACCCAGAACCTCCCCGGGGCGATCGTCCGCGCCGAAGACGACGAGCCGGTGGCCGACACGTCGGTCAACGAGGCGTTCGACGGACTCGGGGCGACGTTCGAGATGCTGCTCTCCGCCTTCGGGCGCAACTCGCTCAACGACGCCGGCGCCCCTCTCGACGCCACCGTGCACTACGGCATCGACTACGACAACGCCTTCTGGGACGGCGAGCGCATGGTGTTCGGCGACGGCGACGGCGAGGTGTTCGTCGGCTTCACCTCATCGACCACCGTGATCGGCCACGAACTCGCGCACGGTGTGGTGCAGTACACCGCGAACCTCGAGTACCAAGGTCAGCCCGGCGCGCTGAACGAGTCGATCGCCGATGTCTTCGGCGCGCTCACTGAGCAGTACCTCCTCGGGCAGACCGCCGCAGATGCCACCTGGCTCATCGGGGCGGAGATCTTCACGGATGCCGTGCAGGGCAGTGCACTGCGGTCGATGATCGCCCCGGGCACGGCCTACGACGACGACGAGCTCGGCAAAGACCCGCAGCCCGATCACATGAGCGGATTCGTGCGCACGACAGAAGACAACGGCGGCGTGCACATCAACTCGGGCATCCCCAACCGGGCCTTCGCCCTCTTCGCGATCGACCTCGGCGGCAACGCCTGGGAGACCGCCGGAACGGTCTGGTACCGCGCGCTCACCGGCGGCCTGTCGAGCACTGCGAGTTTCACGGAGTTCGCCGACGCGACCCTCGCCGCGGCATCCGCCATCGACGACGCGACTGCCGCAGCCGCTCGACGTGCGTGGGCGACCGTGGGAGTCTATGAGGATGAGCGAGTCCCCAGAGTCGAGTGACGCGCCGGTCGTCATCGCGGTGGTGCGGACGGGCGGCATCGCCGGCATCCGTCGCAAGTGGCGGGTGGAACCAGACCCGACCGAGACGCACCACTGGATCGCGATGATCGACAGCTGCCCGTGGGATGCCGACAGCGATGCCGATCCTGGCGCAGACCGCTTCGTGTGGCTGATCCGCGTGCGCACACCGTCGGAGGAACGCGAACGCGAGCTCCCCGACTCCGCACTCGACGGGCCGTGGCGAGAACTCGTCGATGCGGTGCGCGAGGCCGCGGCCTGACCGAACGATCCACAGACGACGAGAGGCACAACCCCGTGACGACCGAAGAGGCCGCCCGACTGCTGCAGCTGGCCCGAGACGCCTACGACCGCGGTGACGCGCTGCTGCACCTCAACGTCGAGGTCAGCCGACTCACCGGCGAGGCCTCGACCTGGGGATCTGCGCAGAACGGATTCATGAGCGATGACAGCATCGGCTATTTCCTGAGCGAGGTCGAACGCGTGGGCTGGCGGCTCGATCACACGGGGTACACGTTCGTCGAGTCCGGGGCGACCACCTCGGCGCGCATGCTCAGCACCGGCACCGGCGTCGTCAATCACGGCGCTGTCGAGGGGTACTTCACTTTCCGCCGCCGCCAGCCGGCTGAGGCCTGACCCGATCAATCCGGTGTGAATCCGACCGCCCCTTCGCGAGGCGGGTCGAGAATGGGACCCATGGGACTTTTCCAGCAGCGCGCCGATGACGAAGAGAATCAGTGGACTCTGCCCTCCGAGCCGCTCGAGCGGTCGGAGACCGAGGTGCTCGACGCCGCGCCGGCGGTCGACCCGCTGGCCATAGGACTCGGCCTCGGTGCCGGCGCATCGATCAGCTCCGTCGCCTTCCCCGTCGCCCCGCCCGCTCCCGCGGCGTTCTCGATCGAAGATCGCGAGCCCGAAGACCGCGAGCCCGAAGACCGCGAGCCCGAAGGCTGACCCGCCTTCTCAGTCCGCGAGCTGCGGGGCACCCAGGTCGACTCGCGTCCGGGGAAGTGCCTCGGGATGCTCACGCTGCAGCCAGCCGATCATCTTCTCCCGTACCTCGCAGCGCAGTGTCCACTGATCGCCCGAGTCCTTGGCCGACATCACCAGGCGCACCGTGACGTAACCGCCCTGTGCCTCCGTCACCGCGGAGTCGTAGGAACGGCCGTCCCAGGCGCGTGACGCCTCGACGATGCGCTGGAACTCCTGCCGCAGCTCATCCATCGGCACTCGCCAGTCGAGATCGAGGTAGACCGTGCCGAGGATCTTGTCGGAACGTCGCGTCCAGGTCTCGATCGGTGTCGTCGTGAAGTAGCTGCACGGAATGACCAGGCGGCGCTCGTCCCAGATGTAGACGACCACGTAGGACAGGTTGATCTCGCCGACCCGCCCCCATTCGCCTTCGACGACGACCACGTCGCCGACTCGGATCGCATCGGTGAAAGCGACCTGCACCCCTGCGATGAGGTTGCCGAGGATCGACTGCGCAGCGAGTCCGGCGATGATGCTGACGATGCCGGCCGAGGCCAGCAGGCTCGTGCCGACGGCCCTCATCTCGGGGAAGCTGAAGAGCACGGCGCCCAGAGACAGCACGGCGATCGTGACGAGGACGAGCCGGTGGATGACGAGGAGCTGCGTGCGACGGCGGCGGGCCTCCGGACCGACGAGCAGCGTCTCCTCTCTGGCCATCAATCGCTCGAAGCCGAACGAGATCGATGCGCCGAGCAACCACGAGCCGGTGAGGATCGTGGCGATCAGGAACAGCCGGGACACCACCGGCCACCATTCCTGTGTCGCCGGCTCTGAGATCGCACCCGCGATCCAGATCGCGACCACAGCGGTCGTCGCGATCATCGCGTTGCGCACGCGTCTGGCGAGATCGCGCACCCATGGCACGCGACGGCTGATCAGCGAGGCGGCGAGCGCCAGCACCGCGAGTGCGGCGGCAGAGATCACCGTGAGGATGGCGATCGACGCGGCGGTGCCGACCCAGGAATCCCAGGAGAAGTCGGTAGGCATCGATCCACACTATGTCCCGCGGCGGGCGGAGGCGAACGCACGTAGCCGCGCAAGGAGTGGCGCCGCGCGCGGCTACGGTTGAGGAATGACGATCACCGCCGCCGCAGACGGCTCCGCCCTGGGCAACCCCGGCCCGAACGGCTGGGCCTGGTACATCGACGACGCCAACTGGGCCGCGGGCGGCTCCCCGCACGGCACGAACAACCAGGGTGAGCTGCGGGCCGTGCTCGAACTGCTCCAGGCGACGGCCGGCATCTCCGAGAAGCTGATGATCGAGTGCGACAGCCGCTACGTGATCGATTCGGTGACCAAGTGGATGCCGGGATGGAAGCGCAAGGGCTGGCGCAAGTCGGATGGCGGGCCCGTGCTCAACCGCGACCTGCTCGAGGGCATCGACGAGGCGATCCGCGGGCGCGACGTCGAGTTCTCGTGGGTCAAGGGCCACGCCGGGCACCCCCTGAACGAGGCGGCCGACGAGCGCGCGAACGCCGCAGCGAAGGCCTACCAGGCACAGCAGGAGCCGCGCCGCGGGCCCGGGTTCACCATGGCGACGGATGCCGGGGCCGCTGCCGCAGCATCCGCCCCGATCGCCGCCGCAGCGACACGCGGCGAGCAGGATGCTGCGGCATCCCCGGCCGTCGCGACGTCTCTCGCCGAACCCCTGTGGGCCGAGCCATCCGACCTGCTCGACAGCCTCTATGCGTCGGTCGACGATCCGATCGAGGTGCGACTCGCGCTGTCGAGCGACGAGCACGCCCGCCTGCGCGATCGCGCCGAGGCACAGGGCGTCACGCTCGAAGAGGCGCTCCGCCGCCTGATCTGACGGCCCTCACCCCTGAGGGCCCCGCGTACACTCGCACCATGGCGAAGAATGTCGCACGCACCATCGGCCGGGTCTTCCTGGGTTCCTCGCTCGTCTTCGCGGGCGTCTCGCATCTGACGTTCGCGCGCGAGGAGTTCCAGGCGCAGGTGCCGGAGTGGGTGCCCATCGACCCGGACGTGACCGTGCTCGCCTCGGGTGTCGTCGAGATCGGACTCGGCACCGCGCTGCTCGTCGCGCGCAAGCACCGCGGACTGGTCGGCGTGATCACCGCACTGTTCTTTGTCGCGGTCTTCCCCGGCAACATCGCGCAGTGGACGCATCACCGCGACGGCTTCGGCCTCGACACCGACATGAAGCGATTCGTGCGCCTGTTCTTCCAGCCCGTGCTGATCGCCCTGGCCATCTGGTCGACGCGCCGCCCGCGCCGCGACGCGGCCGGCTCCGCTCCCGCCGCTCCATAACTCCGAAGCTCTGCACCGGAACGGCGGAAGACCGGCCGTTCCCCGAGGGATGCGACCGGCCTTCCGGAGTCGTGGAGCTCAGACCACGAGCAGCTCCCGCTCGAGGCGGGCGTACGAGGTCTCCATGCCGTCGGCCATGCCGGTGGCGAGGATCATGTCGCGCGTCTCCTTGTCGGGGTACTCGATGTAGAGCGTGATGAGCGTCGCCCCGTCCTCTTCGTAGAGGTTCAGGTCGTTCAGCGTCTCGACCGGCATCCCGATCATCCGCTCGGTCTGCACCGACCGCCGCGGTGCGTCGATCAGCAGCGCCTCGCCCTCGAATCCGAACGGCTGCCCCTCGGTGTCACCTACGGGTGCCCAGGAGTTGCGGTAGGTCTGACCGACCTCGGTGGCAACCACGCACTCGGTCATCTCCCACCCGTCGGGTCCGAGCAGCCACTGCTTCATGAGCTCGGGGTCGTTGTGCGCACGCCAGACCAGTTCGCGCGGTCCCTCGACGAGACGCGTGATGCGCACGTGGGTGTCGTCGAGCAGCTCGACCTGCGTGCCCTTGCCCTGCGCGTAGTCGCGCAGATCCTGCAGCACGGCGTCGAGCTGGCTCATCGCCAGCTTCAGACCCTCGATCTGGCCCATCTCGACGACCTGCTCGATCGCCTCGACCGAGTCGAAGTGACTGGTCGTGACCA
This sequence comes from Microbacterium sp. LMC-P-041, assembly GCF_030209555.1. Taxonomy (NCBI): domain Bacteria; kingdom Bacillati; phylum Actinomycetota; class Actinomycetes; order Micrococcales; family Microbacteriaceae; genus Microbacterium; species Microbacterium sp. LMC-P-041. Next base: position 525,335 of record NZ_JARVRV010000004.1, on the reverse strand, counting down.
TGCGGGTGCCATCGGCGGTGGACTCGAACGCGAACGACATCCGCTGCGCGGGGAAGCCGTCGAGAGGGTTGCCCTCATCGTCGACGAACGAGTCGAGCACCTCGAAGCTGTGCGGGGCATCGATCGAGAGGAACTCCCACGACCCCGACGACTTCTCGCCGCGCGGCCCGCTCATCGAGTACTGCGCACGTCCGCCGACCGTGTGGTCCCAGGCGGTGAAGGTGGCCGGCCATCCGGGAGGACCCCAGAAGCGCTCGAGCTGGCGCGGGTCGCTGTATGCGGCCCAGACCCGCTCGATCGGCGCCGCGAAATCGGCGACGACGGTCATGGTGAGGTTGTCGGCATCGGTGGTGACATCCGTGACGGGCATGTCAGTCTCCTTCTTCGGTTCGTGGAACATCGGTGGTGTCGGTCGTATCGGTGCGGGATGCCGGCGTCTCGGCCAGCAGCTCGTCGAGCCGGGCGATGCGCGACCGCCACAGCTCTTCGTATCGGGCGAGGAGCGCCCTGGCGCGGGCGATCATCTCGGGGTTCGCGCGGACGAGCCGCTCGCGTCCCTCGGCGCGCTTGACGATGAGATTCGCCGCTTCGAGCACGGCCACGTGCTTCTGCACCGCGGCGAACGACATCTCGTATTCGGAGGCGAGGGTCGAGACGGACTGCTCCCGCTCGATCGTCCGACGCAGGATGTCGCGTCGGGTCGACGTCGCCAATGCGTGGAACACACGGTCGACCTCCGCTTCGCTCAGTTCTCTTTGTGCAACCATTTGGTTGTACGTTAGGCCCGATTGAGAGCGGATGTCAAGGGTTCTGCCGCAACAGCCGCCGCTCACGCCCCGGGCGGATACTGGAAGAGACGGCCTCGAGCGCCCGCGCCTCCGCACCGCGCGGCAGACCGCTCGGGCGCCAGGAAGAAGAAGCACATGAAAGCTCTCCGTTACGTCGAGATCGGCAAGCCCCCTGTCGTCGTCGACATCCCGATTCCTCAGCCCGGCCCCGGTCAGGTTCTGCTCAAGATCACTGCGGGCGGCGTCTGCCATTCCGACGACTACGTCATGGGCCTTCCTGAGAAGGACTACCTCGAGCAGAGCTATCCGCTGCCGCTGACGCTCGGCCATGAGGGCGCAGGCATCGTGCATGAGATCGGAGAGGGCGTCGACTCGACGCTGAAGGTCGGCGACGCCGTGGCGGTCTACGGTCCGTGGGGCTGTGGCCGCTGCCACAACTGCTCACAGGGCATGGAGAACTACTGCACCAACGCCGCGGCTGAGGGCATCCGCCCTCCCGGCCTCGGCAGCCAGGGTTCGATGGCCGAGTACATGATCGTCGATGATGCCCGCCACCTCGTGCCGCTCGGCGACCTCGACCCCGTGCAGAACGTCTCGCTGACCGACGCCGGCCTCACCCCGTACCACGCGATCAAGCGCTCACTCCCCAAGCTCGGCGCCGGCACCTTCGCCGTCGTCATCGGCACCGGCGGGCTCGGCCATGTCGGCATCCAGATCCTGAAGGCGATCTCGGGCGCCACCGTCATCGCCCTCGATGTGAACGACACGAAGCTCGAGCTCGCCACCGAAGTGGGCGCAGACCACGTCCTGATCAGCGATGCATCCGCCGCCGACACGATCCGCGAGATCACCGGCGGTCTGGGCGCCAACGCCGTGTTCGACTTCGTGGGCGCGAACCCGACGATGGCCCTGGCGCAGAGTGTCGCCGCACTCGATTCGGACGTGACGATCGTCGGCATCGGCGGCGGAACCATGTCGCTCGGCTTCGGCGCGATCGCCTACGACGCCGCCGTGCGAATCCCCTACTGGGGATCGCGCTCGGAACTGATCGAGGTGCTCGATCTCGCGCGCGCGGGAAAGATCCACGTGCAGACCGAGACGTACTCGCTCGACGACGGCCCGAAGGCGTACGAGGATCTCGCCTCGAACAGCATCCGCGGCCGCGCAGTCATCGTCCCGTAGACGGCGCTTTCGCACAGCGGCCGCTCCGTCTCACAGGCGGGGCGGCCGCTGCTGTCTGCACCGCCGATCGAGCACCGTCACCGCGCTGAAGCGCCGGTGAGATCTCGGTGTTCGCGGGATCACCGAGGCGATCCCGCGTCAGGCCCGCTCGAGCACACCCCGCACACTCGCCTCGGGCGACAGGTCGATGCGCCGGAGCAGCTGCGCGTTGAGCGCGACGACGATCGTCGAGAGCGACATCAGCACCGCTCCGACCGACATCGGCAGGACGAATCCCACGGGTGCCAGGATGCCGGCGGCGAGCGGCACCGACAGCAGGTTGTATCCGGCCGCCCACCACAGGTTCTGCCGCATCTTGCGGTAGGCGGCGCGGGAGAGCTCGATGACCGAGATCACCGAACGCGGGTCGGAGCTCGCGAGGATCACCCCGGCCGAGGCGATGGCGACATCGGTCCCGGCGCCGATCGCGATGCCGACGTCGGCCTGAGCGAGGGCGGGGGCGTCGTTGACGCCGTCGCCGACCATCGCGACCTTCTTGCCCTCTGCCTGCAGCTCCTTCACCTTGGCTGACTTGTCTTCGGGACGCACCCCCGCGAACACCCGGTCGATGCCGAGCCGGGCTGCGACGGAATCGGCCACGGCCTGGGCGTCGCCGGTGATCATGACGACCTCGACGCCGAGGCGGTGGAGCGCGTCGACCGCCTGCTGAGATTCCGGTCGCACCTCGTCGGCGAGCTTCAGCCCGCCGGCCACCTGTCCGTCGACGGTCACGTGCAGGATGATGGCGCCCTCGTCTCGCCACCCGTCTGCGGCGGAGATCTCTCGGCCGCCCACCTCGTCGAGGAGCTTCGGCCCGCCCACGCGCACCTCTCTGCCGTCGACCGTGGCGGTCACGCCCACGGCAGGCGACGACGTGAACCCGGAGGCCTTCGAGAGCGTCAACCCTCTCTCCTCCGCCGCGCGCACGATCGCGCGAGCGAGCGGATGCTCACTGTCGGCCTCAGCCGAGGCGGCGAGCGCCAGCAGACGATCGGCGTCGATGTCACCGGTCGGCTCGACGGCGGTCACGGTCGGCGCGCCCTTCGTCAACGTGCCCGTCTTGTCGAACAGCACGGCGTCGACGGTGCGCATGCTCTCGAGCGCGAGGCGATCCTTGACGAGCACCCCGCCCCGGGCTGCGCGCTCGGTCGCGATCGACACGACCAGCGGGATCGCGAGGCCGAGCGCGTGCGGGCAGGCGATGACGAGCACGGTGATGCTGCGCACGACCGCGGCATCCGGATCCCCGACGAGGGTCCACACCAGCGCGGTCAGAGCGGCCGAGAGCAGCGCGAACCAGAACAGCAGGGCGGCTGCGCGGTCGGCGATGCGCTGCGCCCGCGACGAGGAGTTCTGTGCATCGGTCACCAGCCGCTGGATGCCGGCGAGCGCGGTGTCATCCCCGGTCGCGGTGATCTCGACCCGCAGACCGGAGTCGGTCGCGACCGTGCCCGCGGTCACGGTGTCACCGGTCGCACGGGTGACCGGGCGGGACTCGCCCGTCACCATGGACTCGTCCATGGCGGCTGTGCCGTCGATGATGCGACCATCGGCCGGAACGCTCGCCCCGGGACGGATGACGACCACGTCGCCGACGACGAGATCGGCGGGCGCGACCGTGACGATCTCGTCGCCCTCGACCCGTTCGGCCTCGTCGGGCAACAGCGCCGCGAGGGAGTCGAGCGCCGACGTCGTCTGCGCGAGGGACCTCATCTCGATCCAGTGGCCCAGCAGCATGATGACGATGAGCAGTGCGAGCTCCCACCAGAACTCGAGCTCGTGATGGAGGATGCCGAGCGTCGCGCCCCATGAGGCGAAGAACGCGACCGTGATCGCGAGGGCGATCAGCAGCATCATCCCGGGCTTGCGGGCCTTCAGCTCGCTGAGCGCCCCGGTGAGGAACGGCCATCCGCCCCAGACGTACATGACGGTGCCGAGCACGGGCGAGATGAACCGGGCACCTCCGGCGACGTCGTAGCCGAAGATCATCGCGAACATCGGCGAGAACGCCACCACCGGCACGGCGAGCAGGAGATTGACCCAGAACAGGCGACGGAACTGACCGACGTGGTCACCGTGCCCGCCATGCCCGCCGTGCCCACCATGTCCACCGTGCCCGCCGTGGTCCGCGTGCTCGCCGTGGTCCGCGTGCTCGCTGTGAGCCCCGTCCGCGTTCCGAGCGTGATCGTCGTGCGAGACCTGGTGGCCTCCCCCGGGGGTTCCGTGCGCGTCGTGTGCAGTCATGGGTCCCGTCCTCCCGTATCGGGTGTCGTTCTCAGTGTGTCTCGGCGGTCGCCGAGAGCCTAGGGGTCACCGCGTCGCGATGCTGCGGAACCCGCGCAGACGCAGGCTGTTGCCCACGACGAAGACGCTCGACAGCGCCATCGCCGCACCGGCCAGCATCGGGTTGAGCATTCCCAGCGCCGCGACCGGGATGGCCGCCACGTTGTAGGCGAAGGCCCAGAACAGGTTGGTCTTGATGGTCGAGAGCGTCGCCCGCGAGAGCCGGATCGCGTCGACCGCGCTGCGCAGATCACCGCGCACCAGGGTGATGTCGGACGCCTCGATCGCGACATCCGCTCCGGTGCCCATGGCCAGGCCGAGGTCGGCCTGGGCGAGTGCGGGTGCGTCGTTGACGCCGTCGCCGATCATCGCGACCGTCTTCCCCTCACCCTGCAGGCGGGTGATGACCGCGACCTTGTCTGCCGGGAGGACTTCGGCGATGACCTCGTCGATGCCGACCTCCGCGGCGATCCGCCGGGCGACGGCCTCGTTGTCGCCGGTGAGCAGGATGGGCGTCAGCCCGATCGCCCTGAACCGGGCGATCGCCTCGGCACTGCTCGGCTTCACGGTGTCGGCGACGACCAGGATGCCGCGAGCCAGGCCGTCCCATCCGACCGCGACGACCGTCTTGCCCTCGCCCTCGGCGCGGGCCTTCGTGGCGGCGAGCTCGGGGCTCAGCGCCTGCGCCCACTCGGCGAGGAGCGAATCCCGGCCGACGATGACGGTGTGGCCGTCGACGACGCCCTGCACGCCCTTGCCCTCGATGTTCGCGAAGTCCTCTGGTGCGGGCAGTGCGCCGATCTCCTGGGTCGCGCCCTTGGCGATCGCCTGCGCGATCGGGTGCTCGGAGGCATCCTCCAGCGCACCGGCCAGCCGCAGGAGATCCGAACGGTCGGTGCCCGGCTCGACGAACACGTCGACGAGCGTCATCCTGCCGGTGGTGACGGTTCCCGTCTTGTCGAGCACCACGGTGTCGACCGTGCGAGTGGACTCCAGGACCTCCGGCCCCTTGATGAGCACTCCCATCTGCGCACCGCGGCCCGTGCCGACGAGCAGCGCGGTGGGCGTCGCGAGGCCGAGCGCGCAGGGGCACGCGATCACGAGCACGGCGACCGCCGCGGTGAACGCCGCCGTCATGGGAAACCCGGCGCCGAGCCAGCCGCCCAGCGTGACGACGGCGATCACGATCACGATCGGCACGAAGACACCCGAGATGCGGTCGGCGAGGCGCTGCACCTCCGCCTTCCCCGTCTGGGCGTCCTCGACGAGCTGGGCCATCTGCGCCAATTGCGTGTCGGAACCGATCCGGGTGGCGCGAACCACGAGCCGCCCACCGACGTTCGCCGTGGCGCCCGTGACCGCGTCGCCCTCGGCGACCTCGACCGGCACGGCCTCGCCCGTGAGCATCGACGCGTCGACGGCCGACGTGCCCGACACCACGATGCCGTCGGTCGCGATCTTCTCACCGGGCCGCACGACGAATTCGTCTCCCACCTGCAGGTCCTCTACCGGGATCTTGGCCTCGACCCCACCGCGCAGCACGGCGACGTCCTTCGCGCCGAGCTCGAGCAGCGCACGCAGCGCCGCGCCGGCCTGCTTCTTCGACCGCTTCTCGAAATAGCGCCCGGCGAGGATGAACATCGTGACACCGGCACCCACCTCGAGGTAGATGTTCGCCGCTCCATCGGACGGAGCGAGCGCGAACTCGAAGGGATGGGTCATGCCCGGTGTGCCGGCCGAGCCGAAGAACAGCGCGTACAACGACCAGAGGAAGGCGGCCGATGTGCCGAGGGAGATGAGCGTGTCCATCGTCGCGGTGCCGTGGCGGAGGTTCATCCAGGCCGCCCGGTGGAACGGCCAGGCCGCCCAGAGGATCACGGGAGCGGCCAGTGCGAGCGACGCCCACTGCCAGTACGTGAACTGCAGCGCGGGGATCATCGCCATGGCGATCACCGGCACGGTCAGCACGACCGCACCGATCAGGCGAGTGCGCAGCGAGCGAAGCTCCGGGTCCTCGGCGTCGAGATCTCCGGCGTCACGCACCACCCCCTTCGGGGCAGGCAGCGACGCCGAGTAGCCGGTCTTCTCGACCTCGGCGATCAGCGCGGCCGGGTCGTACCCCTCGGGAACGGTGACCTTCGCCTTCTCGGTCGCGTAGTTGACGGTCGCCACGACGCCCTCGAGCCTGTTCAGCTTCTTCTCGATCCGCATCGCGCAGGACGCGCAGGTCATCCCGCCGATCTCCAGCTCGAGACCTGTCCCCGTGGTCGGGGGTGCTGACGTGCTCATGTTCGTTCCTTCTGTGCGATGTCGTTGTGGGTCGCAGCGGGCAGCCGCGGTGGGGGCGATGAGCGACGGTCAGTGCGCGTCGTCGTGCGAGTCGCCGTCGGATTCGGGCGCGCCGTCAGCCGGAGCGGCATCGAGCACGAACGCGGCGGTGTGCACGGCGCCGTCGACCTGGAAGTCCACGTACAGCAGGTAGCGCCCGGCAGTCGGAGCCTCGGCGGCGAACGCGATCTCCGGCCCCGACGTCTCGCCCGGTTCGGGTTCAGCGCCCGCGGCGTGCACGTGCAGGTAGGCGAGGTCTCCGTCCCGGAGTGCCACGAGATGCCCGAACGCCCCGAGATACGGCTGCAGAGCGGTGACCGGCTGGCCGTCGCGAGTCACGGTGAACGTCAGCTCGCTCACCGCCCCGGCCTCGAGAGCCCCGTCGACCGAGACCGTATAGCCGGCGACCTCGGCGACCTGTGTCGGCTGCGGCTCGACGGGTGCGAACTCGCCCCCCACCTCGACGGTGCGCGCGAGAGTGATCGACGGCGCATCGGCGCCCGCCGGCGTGAAGTCCGCGAAGACGCGGTATGCGCCGGCATCCGTCCACTCCCACGGCAGCGACCAGGTGCCGGTCGACTCATCGAGCACCGGATGCACGTGGCGGTACTGGCTTCCGTCGGAGCGCACGACGATCAGGTGGAGCTGCTTCTCGTGCGCGGTGGCATACGCCGTCACCGGGATGCCGTCTGCGTCGTCGATCCGGAACGCCAGCTCACCGGGTTCTCCCGTCGAGGTCGGGGCCTCGACCGGCGACATCGCGTAGCCGTCGAGCCCGAGGGAGAGCCCCTTCAGGTCGTCCGCCGGAGCACTCTCGCCCTCGCCGGAACCGGCGGCACTCGCATCATGAGTGTCGTGTTCGTCCATCTCCGCACCCTTCGTCCAGTCACTCACCGCACTCGCGGGGATGATGACGCCGGCGAGGCCGAAGGCCGCGCCGAACGCCACCACCAGGCCGGCCCCGAAGAGGCCGAGCCGTGCGCCGGAGTTCATGACGTCCGCACCGCCGAATAGCCCGCCTCGGCGACGGCTGCGAGGATCCGCGTCTCGTCGATCGGGGCGGATCCGGTGACGACGAGCGTGCCGTTCAGAGCGCTCACCTGGACGTCTTCGACGCCGGGAACTTCGGAGACCTCTTCGCGGACCGACATCTCGCAGTGGCCGCACGTCATGCCCGTCACCTGGAACTCGTTCTTCGTCATCATGTCTCCTTGTCTTCGTTCTAGTACCCCAGGGGGGTATTAGACACAAGCGTATACCCTCTCCGGGTATTCCACGATGGGCGCACGAAAATCGCACCGCACGGACCGGCCGTGCGGTGCGTGCGGTGCGTGCGGTGCGTGGGAGTGCGGGCGCGTCAGCGCGAGGAGATCGCCAGCTCACTCAGGCGCGGCGGGTTCGCGCCGCGCCGGGACACGGTGACGGCCGCGCCGGCGAGCGCGGCCTCGGTCACGCGTTCGAACTGCGTCAGATCGCGAGCGTCGGGATGGAACGCGTCGCCGGCGAGCGCCGGCACCAGACCGTAGGAGACCACGCCGTGGATGAGGCCGGACATGAAGGAATCGCCCGCACCGATCGTGTCGACCACCTGGACCGGCGGCGCCTCTCTCTCGACCGGCCCCGCTCCTCCCTCGATGAGCGAGACGCACCCGTCACCTCCCCGGGTGACGACGGCGAGCCGCGCACCCAGCGCGATCACCCGCGCGAGCACGTCATCGATCGGGCATCCGGGATACAGCCACTCGGCATCCTCATCGCTGAGCTTCACGATGTGCGACGCCGCCATGATCGCCTCGACACGCTCGGTCGCGGCCGCGCGCGGCCCGAGAAGCTCGCCCCGGATGTTGGGATCGTAGGTGCGCAGAATGCCGTCGGGCACCGCGTCGATCATCGCGCGGACGACATCCGCTCCGGGGTCGAGCACCGCGCCGAGCGAGCCGACATGCACCACGTCGACGCCGGCGGCCTCTGCGATCGCGACCTCCGCTGACACATCCCACTCGATGTCGAAGTCGTAGGCCGCAGCCCCGTCGGCCCCGATCACGGCGACGGCGCGGGACGTGCGCTCCCCTGCTCTCATGCTCGTCGGCACGACGGCGACCCCCTCCCGGGCGAGGTGCTCGCCCAGCATCCGTCCGTGCGGGTCGTCACCGATCCGCGTGAGCAGTCTCGTCGCGAGCCCGAGACGAGAGAGCCCCACCGCCACGTTCATCGGCGATCCGCCGGGGTGGGGCACACCGCCGACGACGTCGACGAGCGCCTCCCCCACGACGAGGCACCGTGCAGTCGTCAGCACGTCAGCTCGGCGACGGCGGCACGGGCGTCGAGGAGCGCTCCCCCCGAGGCCTCCAGCACGCATGAGCGATGCGCAGCGGCAGGGATCAGCGCCGTGAGCACCCGAACGCCGTCCTCCGCGAAGAGCTCGAGAGACGACACCCTGTCGTTCAGCCGATCGATCCAGATCTCCCAGTCGATCTCGTCCGGGCGAGTGGCGGGCATCGACATCGACCCGCCGACCCCGGCGGGAGGGATCAGCTCGGGGCGGACGACGTCGATGCGCCCGCTCGCGCGGTCCTGACGGATCACGACCCCACCCGCATCCACGCCCTCGAGGCGCAGTTCGACTCCTCGCGCGTCTCCGAACGCCGCCGAGACCCTGATCCGCGCGGCATCCGGCAGCTGCTCGGACACCGTGGTCGGGCCCGTCATCGCGCCGAGCTCGGTGAACTCGACGGGTGCGGCGTCGACCGCCGGCGCCTGGCGCAGACGCACCACGCCACTGCGGTCGCGGGTGAGCGAGAGCCGTCGAGGGAGAGTCATCGCGGTGCGGTACTCGGACGAGTCGTCCTGGGGGATGCGGCCGGCGTACTCCCAGTTGTCCATCCACGCGATCAGCGTCCGCTCGCTCTCGGCGAGGCCGTCGAAGGTGACACCGGCGTAGCAGTCCGGGCCGAAGTCGATCCAGCCGTACGCCTCGAGCTCGTCTCGTGATTGACTGCGGTCGACCATCAGCCGCCGCGAGGGAGTCGGATGCGGTGCGCTCGCGCGGAACGTCGTGCCGTCGAACTCCCCCACGACGTAGTGGGTTCCCGATCCCCCCGCGATGCCCCCGGGGTTGAGGCTGATGAGCAGCACCCACCGCGAGTCGGTCTCATCGCCGTCGACGGCGAGCCGGAACATGTCGGGGCACTCCCAGACCCCGCCGACGGGTCCCGCGGGGCCGTACGACGAGAGATACGTCCAGGTCGTGAGATCGTCGGACCGGTGGAACAGCACCTGCCGGTCGTGGGCTTCGACCGCGACCATGACCCAGTACCCGCCGTCGGCGTCGTCGTAGCGGAACACCTTGGGGTCGCGGAAGTCGCTGGTGCCACGGTCGAGCACCGGGTTGCCCTCGTACTTCGTCCAGACGTATCCGCCGTCGGTGCTGTACGCGAGGGCCTGGGCCTGATGCCCTGCAGCGGCCGCCGTGTAGAGGGCGACCAGGGCCGGCTCCTCGGCGGTGCCGAATCCCGAGGTGTTGCCGTGATCGACCACGACGGAGCCGGAGTAGATCTGCGCCGCGTCGTCCGAGAGGATGGCCGGCTCGTGCTCGGTCCATCGCGCGAGATCCGTGCTCGTCGCATGCCCCCAGCTCACGTTCGAGTGCGAGATCCCGTGCGGGTTGCACTGGAAGTACAGGTGGTGGATGCCGTCGTGGAAGACGAGTCCGTTCGGATCGTTCATCCAGTTGTTCCGCGGCGCGAAGTGCGTGCGCGGGCTCGTGGTGCGGACCGGAGGAGAGTCAGTGGGGGTCACCGGGGTAGTCGTCTTTCTCTGTGGTGGGGGCGTGCGTCACTTGCCGACGCCGGCGGTGAGTCCTTCGCGCAGCGGCTTCTGCCCGAAGAAGAACACCAGGAGTGCGGGGATCATCGAGAGGATCACTCCGGCGAGCACCGTCGACACGCTGCCCGTGCCGAGGTTGCCCTGCAGTGTGACCAGACCGAGCGGCAACGTGAAGTTCTGCTCGCTGATCGTCATGATCAGCGGACGGAAGAACTCGTTCCAGTGGTAGTTGAAAGCGAGGATGCCGACGATCGCGAGACCCGGGGTCGCGAGCGGCAGGTAGACGCCGAAGAACGTGCGCCAGGGGCCCGCTCCGTCGAGCTGGGCGGCCTCTCCCAGCTCGGTCGGGATGCCCATGAAGTACTGCCGCATCAGGAATGTGCCGAATGCCGTCGGGAGCGCGGGGACGATGAGCGCGAGCAGCGTGTCGGCGAGGCCCATGCCTCTCACGAGCATGAACACGGGGACGATCGTCACCTGCAGCGGCACCATCATCGTCGCGAGGATCAGGGCGAACAGCAGCTTCTTGCTGCGGAACTCGAACTTCGCGAACACATACCCGGCCATCGCGGCCGAGAGCATCTGACCGGCGGCGACCAGCACCACCACCAGCGCGCTGTTCCATGCGTAGAGCCAGATCGGGATCTTGGCGAAGACGTCGGCGAACGCATCGAACCCGACGCTGACCTCCTGGGTCACGGGGTCGGTCGGCGAGAGCGCCGTGATCAGGGTCCAGACGACGGGACCGATGGTCAGCAGGGCGGCGAGCCCGAGAAGGGCGAACTTTCCGCCGGTGCCGAGGGTGTAGAGCCAGGAACGCTTCGAAGACACTGTCGTGGTCATGATGGGCCTCACCCGTAGAAGACGAATCGGCGGCTCAGCCGGAACTGGATGGCCGTGACGAGCATGATGAGAAGGGTCAGCACGATGCCGATGGCCGATGCGCCGCCGAAGTCGAGCTGTCGGAACGCGGACTCGTAGATCACCATCACCGCGGTGCGGGTCTCGTCGCCGGGACCGCCTCGGGTCAGCACCCACGGCTGGTCGAAGATCTGCAGCGCGTTGATGATCGCCATCACCGATGCGACGAGCAGGGTCGGGCTCACCAGCGGCAGCGTGATCATGCGGAACTGAGTCCACCCGGCCGCGCCGTCGAGGGAGGACGCCTCGTAGACCTCACTCGGGATCGCCGCGAGACCTCCGATGAAGAGCAGGAACGTGAACCCGAAGTTCTGCCACACGTAGACCAGCAGCACCACGACCTTGGCACCGAGGCCGGTCGTCAACCAGCCGACGTCCGCGATGCCGATCAGGTTGAGCGTCTGATTGACGAGCCCGAACTCCTGATTGAACAGGTACGCCATGATCAGCGAGACGGATGCCGCCGACAGGATCAGCGGGAAGAACAGCGCCGACCGGAAGAACGTGCGCAGCCAGTTCGGCATCCTGGACTGGACCAGCACCGCCAGCACCAGAGCCACCGACAGCTGCAGGATGACGGCGACGACGACGAAGCCGATGGTGTTCAGGAACGAGACGCTCACGGTCGGGTTCGCGGCGAGGTCGACGAAGTTGTCGAATCCGACGAACACCGGATCGGAGATGATGTCCCAGCGGAAGAACGCCAGGACGAACGATCCGATGATCGGCACGAAGTTGAACAGGCCGAGCCCGATCAGCGTCGGCGCGAGGAAGACCCAGGTGAAGACGCGCCCCGATCGGGCGACCGTGCCGGTCTCCCGACGCAGCTTCGTGGGCACCGTGACGGTGCGGGTGCTGCTCTCGGACATCAGTTGCCCCCCAATGCGAGCTCGAGGTCTCGCTGCATGGTCTCGAGTCCTCGGCGGACGCCGGACGGACCGTTCGTGATGGTCGACACCACGTTCTTCAGCAGGGCGGATTCGACGGCGGCCTGCTGGGGCGGTGCCGGCATGGGACCCGTGTCGGGGAACTTGTCGAGCGTGTCGTAGAAGACGTCCCAGTGCGCCGGCCCGACTCCCGCGCCGTAGAGCTTGGCGTTGAGTGAGCGACGGGGGAGCGACGAGTCGGGTTTCGAGTGCGCGATCGTCATGCCCTCGACCGAGACACAGTACTTGAGCCACTCCCACGCCTCGTCCTTGCGCGGCGAGGTCTCCATGATCGCGTAGCCGCCCGCGCCGAACTGGTGCCGCTGCCCCGCCATCCTCGGGAAGTAGGTGACGTCGTAGGCGTCGTTCGCGACGCCGGCCTCCTCGAGGCCGCGCACCCAGAAGCCGCCGGCCGGGGTCATCCCGACGGAGCCGGTGGAGAACAGGGAGACCAGCTCGTTGCCGCCGCCCTGCGCCGGGTTCGCCGCGAGCCCTTCCGAGACCATGCGCTCGAGCACCGAGAAGCTCTCGACCGCATGCTCGTTGAGCGCGTCGGCCTGCTTCCACACGTAGCCTCCGCTGCGGGCCGGCTGATCCGGATAGAAGCGGTCCCAGAGCCAGTCGCCGCCGGTCGCCTTCTCCTCATGCAGGAAGCTGGTGTTGTTCACATACAGCCAGGGCACCACTCCGCCCCACAGCCGGTTGTTCCAGAAGTACGGCAGGAACTGCCCCGAGGCGCTCTTCTTCATCGCGCGGGCGGTGCCGAGGAAGTCCTCCAGCGTCCAGTTGTCCGCGGGACGCTCCAGCCCCGCGCGCTCCATGGCCGTCGTGCTGTAGAACACGTTGGCGGCGTTGAAGTTGTCGGGCATCTGGAAGAGGCTGCCCTGATACATGAACGCCTCGATGAGGGTGGGGTTCACGTCGTCGAAGTACTCCTGCATCTCGGACGCGTCGCGACGCACGAAGTCGTCGAGCGGGTGCGCGAGGCGCGAGGCGAAGAGCTGCGCCCCCTCGGTCGCGACGGTGACGACATCGGGTGGCGTGCCCGCGGCGATCATCGTGAGGATCTTCGCGAAGTACTCGCTCCAGTCCTGACCCTGGATGGCGACGATGCGCACCTCGACGCCGGGGTGCTTGCGCTGGAAGCCGTCGATCAGCGACTGACGAGCCAGCGCATCCTGCGCGGTGCCGAAGAGGGCGACCGTCAGAGTGTCCTTGCCGCGCCCGGGGATGTCCGATCCGGTGAGCCTCGGCCACGAGACGACGGTGCCGACGATGCCCAGTCCGATCGCGCCGAACAGAGCCCTGCGAGTGAGATCAACCACGATGTTCTCTCCTGTGTGATGACTTCGCGGCACGGATCGAGAGTCCCGGGCTGCGATGCTAAATTGATTCAGCATCGCCGAGAGTAGCACCGTCGAATCGCGGTCGCAATGATTTTGCTAAATCAATTCAACACGGGTGGTTTCGGGGCTCGGCATCCACTGCCTATGCTGGATCGCAGCGACTGGAGGACGCCGATGCCGAAGAGAGTGGATCGCAGACCGACGCTCGCCGACGTCGCGGCGCTCTCGGGCATGTCGAAGGCCTCGGTGAGCATGATCCTCAACGATCGACCGGGGTCGCGACTCTCCGTCGACGCGGCGCGACGGGTCAAGGCCGCCGCCGAGGAGCTGGGCTATCGCCCGAATCCCGCGGCTCAGAGCCTGCGCCTGGGCAAGACGAAGACGCTGGGTTTCATCTCCGACCAGATCACCGTCACCCGCTACGCCTCCGAGATGATCCGCGGCCTGCTGTCGGCGGCGAAGGAGCACGGCCACACCGTCCTCATCGCCGAGACCGAGGGCGACGACGCGACCATCGCCGACGAGATCCAGGCGATGATCGACCGCCGGGTCGACGGCATCCTGATCGGCCTCCTCGGCGCCCGCATGATCGAGGTGCCCGAGACGCCCGCAGACGTCCCCGTCGTGATCGTCAACGGCATGTCGACGACGGGTCACCCCTCGGTCCTGCCCGACGAGCGCGTCGCGGGCCACGCGATGGCGCGCCTGCTCACCGATGCCGGGCATCGCCGTGTCGGCGTGATCGGCAACAATCCCCGTGCGGTCTCGTCCCCCGTGTACTCGGTGACCATCGGCTCGCGATTCGACGGCATCCGCGCCGCGTTCGCCGAGGCGGGCGTCGATCCGCTCATCATCGACGTCCCCGAGTGGAACCCCGACATCGGATACACGCGGACCCTGCAGATGCTCGACGCGCACCCCGACCTCACGGCGATCCTGGCGGGCAACGACGGCGTGGCGTTCGGCACGTACCAGGCGATCGCCGAGCGAGGGCTGAGGGTGCCGGACGACATCTCGGTCGCCTCCTTCGACGACGAGGAGCTCGCCAGCTTCCAGCGCCCGGGGCTCACGACCGCCCGGCTCCCGTACGACGTGATGGGTCGCACAGCGGTCGAGATGCTGCTCGGCGAGCGGCCGCTCGACGCCGTGCTGATCCCCATGCCGGTCATCGAGCGGGCGTCGATCCGCCGTGTGAGCTGACGCGCACGGATCCATTCACGTGCATCCATCTCCCTGAGACAGGCGTAGGCTGGAGACCTAGGACGGACCGTCCGAGAAGATCTCCCGGCACCGTGACCGTCCGGAAGAGGAGTCACTCGTGGCTCAGTACGACGTCTCGAACCGCTCGGCGATCGTGACGGGAGCAGGCAGCGGAATCGGACGCTCGACCGCTCTGCTGCTCGCCCAGAACGGCGCCTCCGTCGTGGTCAACGACCTGAACGCGGACAACGCGAACGCGGTCGTCGAGGAGATCCGCGCCGCCGGCGGCATCGCCGAGGCATCCGTCGGAGACGCGACGGACACCGACTGGATCGCCAGCTCGGTCGAGCTCGCGAACACGCTCGCCCCGCTGCGCATCGGCGTGAACAACGCCGGCATCGGCGGCGCATCCGCTCCTACCGCCGAGTACGACGACGCCGCGTGGGACAAGGTCATCTCGATCAACCTCAACGCCGTGTTCCGCAACATGAAGGCGCAGATCCCCTCGATCCTCGCGAACGGCGGCGGCTCCGTCGTCAACATCGCGTCGATCCTCGGCAGCGTCGGCTTCGCGAACTCCCCCGCCTACGTCGCCGCCAAGCACGCCGTCGTGGGCATGACCAAGTCGGCCGCCCTCGAGTACTCCGCCCAGGGCGTGCGCGTGAACTCGGTCGGCCCCGGCTTCATCGACACCCCCCTGCTCGCCACCATGGGCGACGAGGCCAAGGCGTTCCTCGTGAGCAAGCACCCGATCGGTCGCCTCGGCCAGCCCGACGAGGTCGCGAACCTCATCGCCTTCCTCGCCAGCGACGCCGCCAGCTTCATCACCGGCAGCTACCACCTCGTCGACGGCGGCTACACCGCCCCCTGAGGCTCGGTCGCCACGCGCCGCTGTCCGCGCCGCGCCGCTGTCCGCGCCGCGCCGCGCCGTTTGCAGGACGAAAACACGGATGCAGGGCGAGATCGACCATCTCGCCCTGCATCCGCGCTTCTGTCCTGCATCCGGCACCGACCTACCCGTCGGCACCGGATCAGGCCACCCGACGCCCCTCCGTCACCCGAGACGGTCCAACCGCAGGGTCGCCGTGGCGCTGTGCGCGGCCATGCCCTCGGAGTCCGAGATCACCTGCACGGCGTGCGCGAGCTCGGGCGTGGCCGCACGGCTGATGCGCTGATACGTGAGCGGCTTGAGGAAGCGCGAGACCGAGAGCCCGGCGCTGTGCTTGGCCCCACCGGCCGTGGGCAGCACGTGGTTCGTGCCCGCCATGCCCTTGTCGGAGTATGCGACCGTGCTCCAGGGCCCGAGGAAGATCGAGCCGTAGTTGCGCAGATTCTCGTGGTACCAGTCGTCGTCGGCCGTGAGCAGTTCGAGATGCTCGGGGGCTAGGTCGTCCATCAGAGCGACCGCCGTGTCGCGGTCTTTCACGACGGTGACGACGCCGTAGTCACGCCAGGCGGCGCCGGCGATGTCGACGGTTGCCAGCGTCTCGAGCTGTCGTTCGATCTCGGCGATCACGGCATGACCGTGCTCGTCGGAGGTCGTGATGAGCGCCGCAGGCGAGTTCGGCCCGTGCTCGGCCTGCCCGAGCAGGTCAGCGGCGACGAGCACGGGGTCGGCCGTCTCATCCGAGATCACGGCGACCTCGCTCGGGCCTGCGAGCAGATCGATCGCGACCGTGCCGAACAGCTGGCGCTTGGCCTCGGCGACGTAGGCGTTGCCCGCGCCGACGAGCATGTCGACGGGCAGGTCGCCGAGCAGTCCGAACGCCATGGCTGCGAGCGCCTGGACCCCGCCGATCACGAACACCCGGTCGACACCCGACAGGTGCGCGGCGTAGACGACGGCGTCGTTCGCTCCGCCGTCGGGCTGCGGGGGCGTGCACGCGATGACGGTCGGCACGCCGGCCGCCTTGGCCACGCCCACGGTCATGAACGCGCTGGCCGTGAGCGGGAAGCGTCCGGCCGGCAGGTATGCGCCGACACGCGACACGGGGATGTACTTCGCGCCGGTCACGATGCCCGGAACGAACTCGGTCTCGAAGTCGGTCAGGTGCTCGCGGGAGGCGCGGGCGAACTCCTGCGTCCGCTCGGCGCCGAGCTCGATGGCCGCCCGCAGGTCGGGGGCGAGGCGTTCTCCGCTGCTCGCGATCTGCTCGGGGGTGAGCTCGATGTCGGTCCCCTGGTAGTTGTCGAGCTTTCGCGCGTAGTCGAGCACGGCGTCAAGGCCGCGCTCGCGGATGTCGGCGAGCATGGCCGTGACCGTCTCGATCACGGCGGGGTCGCGCTGCGCGGCGGGTGCGTCGATGAGCGGGGTCTTGAGGTGGTGGAAGTCGCCGTCGAAGCGGGCGAGCACTGCAGAGGAGTAACGCATGCAGGAAGGCTAGATCCGCTCGCAACCACGAGACAAGCCTGATGATCCTGCACGATCCATCGGGTTTACCATTGGGTGTGACCATCACCCAGCTCACCGCCTTCCTCGCCGCACTCGACGACGGATCCTTCACGGCGGCGGCCAAGACCCTCGGGATGACGCAGGCCTCGGTCTCGGAGCTGGTCGCGCGCCTCGAACGGGAACTCGGCATCACGCTGTTCGCCCGAGGCAGCAGACGCCTCGTCCCGACGGCCGCGGCGCTCGAACTGCGGCCGCACGCCGCGCAGGCGGTCAGCGCGGTGCAGAACGGCATCGACACGATCCAGGCGCTGGCCTCGCTCGAGCGGGGCACATGCACCTTCGGCGTGCTGCGCAACGCGGCCTATTACGCGCTCGCCGATCTGGCCGAGACATTCCACCACCGGCATCCCAATGTGCGGTTGCGCCTGGTCGGCATCAACTCGGCGCACGTCGCCCGGTCGATCGCGGCGGGCGAACTCGAGGCCGGACTGCTCGTGCT
This sequence comes from Microbacterium sp. LMC-P-041, assembly GCF_030209555.1. Classification (NCBI taxonomy): domain Bacteria; kingdom Bacillati; phylum Actinomycetota; class Actinomycetes; order Micrococcales; family Microbacteriaceae; genus Microbacterium; species Microbacterium sp. LMC-P-041. The sequence continues at coordinate 507,606 of NZ_JARVRV010000004.1, read as the reverse complement.
GCCGGTCGATGAAGACGGCCTCGAGGTGCGCCCGCTCTTTCGCGACGAGGTGCTCTACGCCTCGGCCACGCGGACACCGGAAGCCGGCCCGGTCACGATCGAGGAGGCCGCCGACGCCAAGCTCGTGCTCTACGACGCCTTCGCCGGGTGGGACGACCCGACCCGACGCCAGCTACTCGAACGCGCACGGCTGCGGGGCCTGACCATCGAGCCGGCGGTCGAGGTCGAGCACGTCGAGACGGCCCTCAGCCTGGTCGCCGCAGGCACGGCCGACACGATCGTGTCACGTTCGATCGCCGAGTCCGACGCCTTCCCCTCCGGCATCCGCACCTTCCCCTTCGCCGAGCCGATGCACGACACGATCGCCCTGGTGCAGCGAGCGGGCGTGCTGCTCTCACCCGCGACGCAGAAGCTCGCCGAGCTCGCCGAGCGGATGCTGCGCGAACGCCTGCCGGAGCATCAGGGTCGCACGGCACTGAGCTGAGGCCGACTCCGGGTGGGCGGGCGGCGCCACCTCGCCACCCCACCGCGCGCCGTTTGCAGGACGAGAGCACGGATGCAGGACCAGATCGGCGATCCCGCCCCGCATCCGTGCTCTCGTCCTGCATCCGGCACAGGGCCGGGCTTCACATACCCACTCAGTACAGGTCGGCGCGCCGATCGGCGAACAGGTCGTTGTGCGGCGGCAGCGCCTTGCCGCGGGCGGCGTCGAGCGACAGCACGGCCGTCGCCCCCATCACTGCTCGGAACGCGACGATCCAGCCCTGCTCGTCGATGATCGCCGTGCCGTCGGTCCAGTCGACGCCGCGCTCGGACCCCCATCGATCGGCGATCACGACGGGCAGTCGCGACGACCGCGCCGACGCCATCGCCTGGATCAGCTCGGGTGCATGTTCGCCGTCCGGCCGGGGCACGAGCGGCCAGTTGACAGGCAGTGCGAGCACATCCGCGCCCGCGAGCGCGAGGCGGCGCGGCACCTCGGGGAACTCGTTGTCGTAGCAGAGCGCCACGCCGAGACGACCGAACGGGGCGCCCACGACGAGTCCGGCCTCGGACCCGCTGCCGAAGACGAGCTTCTCGGCACCCCACAGATGCGACTTGCGGTAGTCGGCCAGGCGCGCGTCGCGAGTGAGCACGGCGGCGGTGTTGAAGAGCCGCTCCCCGTCTGCTTCGGCGTATCCGACCACGACGACGGCATCCGCGGGGATCGTCTCCTGCAGCGTCGACCACCGCGGGTCGTCGGCGGTGAGAGCGGCACTGTGCGCCTCCTCGCGATCCGCGAACACGTAGCCGCTGGTCGCGAGTTCCGGCAGCACGATCAGCTGCGCCTGCCGACGAGCAGCGGCAGAGATCGCCGAGCGGATGCGGTCGAGATTGCCGTCGACGTCGCCGAGCACGATCTCGGGCGACAGCGCCGCGACGCGCAGCTCAGCGGCATCCGATCCCGTCACGGACGCGCCGGGGCGCGAGAGGGCAGTACCCCCTCGCGCCCCGTCGTTCTCAGTCATCTTCCGTGGCGGTGACCATCACTCCTAGCGGGGCCAGGTAGCCGTTGGGATCGATGGTCCAGTCGGCGGCGGCCGCCGCTTCGACGACCTCCGGAGCCCACTCGAGGTACACGCGGTCGTCGCCGCCGTTGATCACGAGCACCGTGCCGGTGCCGGACTCGTCTCCCTCGACGCAGACGTACGAGCGCCAGCTGCCCTCCGGAACCGAGAAGGTGTCTCCGGCGCCCAGCGTGACGGCGGTCGACGGGTCGCCGTTGAGGGTGACCTCCCAGCGGCCGGTCTTGAACAGCAGCGCCTGCGTCTTGTCGTGGCGGTGGCGCAGCACTCCCTGACCGGCTTCGGCCCGCACCCACGCGAGGTTGAACGAGTGGGGTTCCGTGACGTTCGGCACCTGGCGACGGTTCTCGCTCATGCCGTATCCGATGGCGGTGGCGAGCTCGACGTGCCCGCCGTCGACCGCCGCGCACAGCAGCGCCGCCGACGAGTACTTGCGGTCGCCGGGCTGGATGACCCGCGAGCGCATGTCCTCGACCGTGTAGGTCGTGAGCTCGTCGATGTAGTGCTGCTTCATCGGGGTGATCAGCGGCACATCGTCGGGCAGCACGTCACCGGCGACCGTGTCGATGAGCTTGTTGTCGGCCGTGAGGTGAAGGCCGTAGGACTCCGCCTCGCGCAGCACCGACGGACCCCAGATGATGCCGCCGTTGTCGTCGCGGCCGAGCACCGTGTAGAGGATGCCGTCATCCGGCCCCTCGTTCGTGAACCCGCGGAAGATCCACGTGGGGATCGTCACGATGTCTCCGTCGTGACTGATGTATTCGCCCTGCTTGCCGTCGACACCCCAGCGGAGGCGGAACTCGCCGCCGAGGTTGATGAAGACCTCCGCGGTGAAGTGCAGATGCAGGTTGTTCGAGATGCCGTTCGGCATCCCCGCGGCTCCGGTGTTGAAGCCGTGATTCACCTCGAGGTTCACGTACTGGCTCGCGTTCTGCGAGACGCCGGCGCCGATGAAGGAGTAGTTCTCCTTGCGGTCGGATCCCGGAGTGCGGCAGTCGATGAAAGCGGAGTTGCACGGCACCCAGTCGGTGCGGCGGATGGTGCGGCGTGCGATCTCGTCCGCGGGGACGATGACGTCGACCTGGTCGACGATGGCGTTGCTCATTTCTTCTTCTCCTTGTCGATCAGTCGATGATCAGTAGATGTTGCTGAAGGCTGCCGGCTCGTCGCCGCGGGTACCCGCGATCTGGGCGCGCAGGGCGATGTCGTCCCACAGGCGCACCTCCTTGACGAGGGCTCCCTGATGGAAGGTGAACTGCGAGATGCCGAGCACGTCGACGGGCTTGCCGGTGAGGCTGCCGTAGTTCGGGGCTCCGTTGTAGTCGCCGACGAACTTCCAGGTGACCGCGACGCGCAGTCCCGCATAGCGGACGTCGTAGTTGGTCTGGATGTCACGGATCTCGAACTGCCCGGCGGGGAACGACTCGAGGAATCGCAGCAGTGCGCGGCGGTAGCCCTCAGGCCGGATGACGACGCGGTTGCCGACCGTGAGCAGCACGAGGTCGCGGTGGAAGAACTTCTCGACCTTCTGCAGGTCGCGGTCGTTCCACACCGTCTGGATCATGTCGATGACGGTCTCGACCTCGGAGCGGTGGTCGTCGGGACGCACGCCCGAGTCGCCCTTCGCGATCGGATCGGCGGGCGCCGGCTCGGTCCACGACCCCGTGTAGCCGCGGAAGGCCTGGGCGCGGGCGAGCTCGTCGAGGTCGTCGCCGCGTTCGAGTGCGCCGGCGAGCGAATCGCGCACGACCCACTCCTCGACCATGCGGCCCTTGCGGTACAGGCAGTTGGCGATGGTGCGGCTGTGCGAGGAGGTCTGCAGGTGCCCCGACAGCACGAGGTGCGAGCTGAGGAACGCATCGTCGCCGCGAGCCTCCCAGATCACGTCTTCGGCCTGGCCGGTGCGATCGGGTGTCGCCGAGATGCGCATGAGCGTTCCTTCGATGACCTCCTGTCGCGTCGTCGAGGTGCCGTAGGCGCCGTGCACGATCGAGTCGGGCTCGTAGTTGTCGCGGATGAAGCTGATCGACCGATCGACCCAGATCAGATCGGTGACCTCACGGATGAAGTCGTCGGGGTCTTGGTAGGGCAGATAGGCAACCGGGTCGAGAGACACGCGTTTCACTCCTTCGAGATGCGAAGCTGCGGTTCATCGGTGATCGCTGGCTTCTTCCTCGTCAGTGTATGCGTATGCACAAAGCAACGCAAGAGACGATCCTGCGCACACGGTGATCATCGCCGAGAGGCGGTCAGTCGGCGCGTGCGGCCGCGAGAGTGCGCCTCGGCACGAAGACGGACTCGAAGCGCGTCTTCTCGAGCTCGGCGCTCGGATCCTCGATGCGGCGCACGATGAGGTCGGCGGCCGTGCGCGCCATGCCGGCGATGTCGTAGCCGATCGTGGCGAGGTCGATGATCGGCCAGGCCGCTTCAGGAAGGTCGTCGAAACCGAGGATCGAGAGGTCGTCCGGCACCCGCAGACCGGCACGGTGCGCGGCATTGAGCGCACCGTATGCCACCACATCGTTGCCGCAGAACAGCAGGGTCGGGCGCTCCGGCCCTTCGAGGAGCTCGGATGCCGCAGCCTCGCCCTCGGCGGCTCCGTAGGGCACCCGGCGCACGTGACTCTCGGGCAGCGTCACACCCTCGGCGACGAGCGCCTCCCGCAGAGCGGCCTCGCGGCTCTGCGCCGTGCTCGTGTTGCTCGGTCCGAGCACCGCGCCGACCCTGGTGTGCCCGAGTGCGACAGCACGCTGAACCGCCTCGCGATAACCGGGAGCCGGGTCGACGACCGTGGCGTCCGCCTCGACGAACGAGCCGGTGCGGTTGAAGTACACGAAGGGCAGCCCGCGATCCTTGAGGCGCAGCGGCGCGACGGAGTCCACGGTGGTGGTCGCGAGGATCACGCCGTCGAGGCCGTTGGCCAGCAGTCGCTCGACGATGGTGTCGTTGTCGGCCGACTCGGTGTGCAGCATCAGCTGATACCCGAGCGTCTCGAGCTCTCGGTGCACCGGGGCGATGATGTGCGAATAGAACTGGTTGTCGAGATCGGTCAGCAGCAGGCCGATGCGCCGCGTGCGACCGGACGACAGAGCGCGCCCCGCCTCACTCGGCACGTAGCCCAGCAGCTGGGCTGCCTCGCGCACCCGGAGCTTCGTCGCCTCGGACACCCGCGCATCGTCGCGCAGTGCCCGAGACACCGTCGGCTGCGAGACTCCCGCCAAGCGGGCCACATCACGACTCGTGACGACCATCTGGCGCCTCCCCCTCGATCTCAGGATTCTACCGCCCTTGACGCCCGAATGCATACGCGGTCATAATCAGCACATACGTATGCAACGAAAGGAAGGGCCATGCCCCTGCATCTCAAGACCGCGCCGACGAAGACGTTCGCGGACACCGCTCAGCAGGACGTCGCCGAGCGGGTGAGGGGAATCATCGGCGACATCCGCGAGAACGGCGACGTCGCCGTGCGGCGGTACGCCGAGCAGTTCGACAACTGGAGTCGCGACTCGTATCGGCTCTCCGATGACGAGATCACCGAGATCATCGGCACGCTCGACGCCCAGGTGATCACCGACATCGAGTTCGTGCAGAGCCAGGTGCGCCGCTTCGCTCAGGCCCAGCGCGACTCGCTGGTCGACATCGAGGTCGAGACGCTGCCCGGGGTGTTCCTCGGACAGAAGCATGTTCCGGTTCAGGCGGCCGGTGCGTACATCCCGGGAGGGAAGTACCCGCTGACGGCATCCGCGCACATGACGATCATCACCGCCAAGGTCGCCGGCGTGCCCCGCGTCGTCGCGTGCACTCCGCCCATCCGCGGCGAGATCCCCGCCGCGACCGTGGCCGCGATGAAGATGGCCGGCGCCGACGAGATCTACATCCTCGGCGGAGTGCAGGCGGTGGCGGCGATGGCCGTGGGCACCGACTCGATCGAACCGGTCAACATGATCGCCGGCCCGGGCAACGCCTACGTCGCCGAGGCCAAGCGCCAGCTGTTCGGCGAGGTCGGCATCGACCTCTTCGCCGGCCCGACCGAGATCCTCATCGTCGCCGACGAGCACGCCGATCCCTTCTTCACCGCCGTCGACCTGCTCTCCCAGGCAGAGCACGGCCCCGACTCCCCCGCCGTGCTCGTCACGACCTCGCAGGCGCTGGCGGAGGAGGTCATGGACTGGATCGAGAAGATCCTGCCCGGCATGCCCACTCGCGACTACGCCGGCCCGGCCTGGCGCGACTGGGGACAGGTGATCGTCGCGGACGACCTCGACGAGGCCTATCGGATCGCCGACGACTTCGCCTTCGAGCACGTGCAGATCTTCACGCAGAACCCGCGCGAGGCACTGACGCGGATGCACGACTACGGCGCGCTGTTCCTCGGCGAGAACACCTGCGTCTCCTACGGCGACAAGGTGATCGGCACGAACCACGTGCTGCCGACGCTCGGCGCCGCGAGGTACACCGGCGGACTCTGGGTGGGCAAGTACCTGCGCACGGTGACCTATCAGGAGATCCAGAACAGCGAGTCGTCGGCCGAGCTCGGAGCCGTGTGCGGCCGCGCTGCACGAGTCGAGCTCTTCGAAGGTCATGCCCGCTCGGGCGATGCCCGCGCCTGGAGGCACGCCGGCACGGAGTTCGCCTGGATCGACGAGAGTCACGCGGCGGTCGGCGCGGAGTCGCGATGACCGACCTCGCCGGTCGCACGGCCGTGGTCACCGGCGGCGGCAGCGGACTCGGGGCGGCCATCGCCCGGTCCCTGCACGCCGCCGGTGCGCACGTGGTCGTGGTCGGGAGGGACGCGGAGAAGCTCGACCGCGTCGTCGCCGACCTCGGTTCACGGACACGCGGAATGATCTGCGACGTGTCGGATCCGGGATCCGTCGACAGGCTGCGGGAGCAGCTGGCGGACACCGAGGTGTCGATCCTGGTGAACAACGCCGGCATCCCGGGTCCGGTCGCAGCGCTCACCGACATCGAGGTCGACGACTGGGACGAGGTGTTCGCCGTGAACGTGCGCGGCACGTTCCTGCTCTGCAAGGCGCTCCTGCCCGGCATGGTCGAACGCGGCGAGGGCGACGTCATCAATGTGGCCTCCGTCTCGGGCAAGCGTCCGCTCGCGCACCGCACGCCGTACTGCGCGTCGAAGATGGCCGTGATCGGGCTCACCTCGACGCTCGCGTTCGAGGTCGGACCGGCAGGTGTGCGGGTGAACTCGCTGTCGCCGGGCCCGGTGCAGGGACCGCGCATGGAGCGCAACTTCCGCCTCGAGGCCGCGAGATCGGGCACGAGCATCGACGACGCCGAGCAGGCGTTCGTCTCGCGCGCGGCGCTCGGACGCATGGTCACAGAAGAAGAGGTGGGCGCAGCGGTCATCGCGATGCTCGGGATGCCGGGCATGTGCGGTGCCGACATCGATCTCTCAGCAGGAATGGTCGCATGATGCGGTCGCTGCGAGCCCGAGCGCTCTCCGGCGAGAAGCTGATCGGGGCACTGCTCCGGATGCCGTCGGAAGAGCTGGTCGAGATGCTCGCCGTCGCCGAGTTCGACTTCGTGCTGATCGACTGCGAGCACGGCCCAGCCGACGTCGTCGCGCTGCGGCAGCACATCGCGCTGGCCCAGGTGCACGGCGTGCCGGTGATCGTGCGCGTCGGCGAGGGCGACCGCGGCCAGATCCTGCGGGTGCTCGACCAGGGAGCCCAGGGCATCCTCGCCCCTCACCTCGACACGACAGCGGATGCCGAGGCGCTGGTCTCTGCGGCGATGTACCCGCCGGTCGGGTTGCGCGGATTCGCGACCTACAGCCGGGCCGGACGCTTCGGTCTCATCGACCCCTCAGAGCACCGCGACTGGTGGCTCGAGAACACTCTCGTGCTCGGGATGATCGAATCGCCCGGCGGGGTCGCAGACGTCGAGGGCATCGCCACGGTGCCACGACTTGACGGCATCATGGTCGGCCCCGCCGACCTCGCGGCGTCGAGTGGACCGGATGACCGACCGGTGCCCGAGGCGATCGCTGCGGTGCATTCGGCGCTGGCCAGGGTCGGCTCACTGCGCATGGACATCGTCGGCACGAGGGATGCGGCGAGCGCGGCCTTCGCCGACGGAGCCGACCTCGTCGTCTACAACCTCGCGTCCTCTCTCATGGCGCATCTGGGCGGCCTCGCGGCGCCCGAACGCTGAGCGCTCCCCGCATCCCGCACCGCCCGCGCCCCCCGCGCCCCGCCACCCACCGTCGATCCGGAGGAGATCTGCGACACGGAGGTCACCTCCCCCGCCTCCACCCTCCGAATCGCGGATCTCCTCCCGACTGCCGCAGCACCACAAGCCGAGGCGCAGCGAACCCGAGGTCAGACGACGATGCCGGCCAGTCGCTGCTGCGACATCCACGACCGGACGAGACGCCCGAACTCACGCGGCCGCTCGAGTGGCAGCAGGTGGCCGGCATCCAGGGTGACGAGACGGGCGTCAGGCATCGCCGACACGATCTCGGTGTGGAAGTGCGGCGGACAGATGGCGTCGTCGAGCCCCGAGACGACGAGGGTCGGCATCGACAATCCGGTGATCCGCGAGAGCAGGTCGGTGCGCGTGAGCTGCATCCGCAGTTGAGCGCGCAGCCGGTCGGCACCGGTCTCCTCCCCCATGCGCAGAGTCCGCTCCACGAGTTCGGGCCGCTCTCGCACGAGCGCCTCCCCCAACAGAGGAATGAGGATGCCGTCCTGCAGCGCGCGCGGCTCGACGCCCTCGTCGAGTGCCGTGAGCCACCCGCCCCATCCGGAACGCTGCGCGTCGGTCGGCGCTTTGGCATTGGTCGACACGAGGCAGAGGCCGGCCACCCTCTGAGGCGCGGCGAGGGCGAGAGCCATGCCGACGATGCCCCCGAGCGAGTGGCCGACGAGCACGAAGGCCTCGGGCAGATCCCGGAGCAGCGCCGCCACCTGCTCGCCGATCGAGGGACGATCCAGCACCGGCCGGACCGCCCCCTCGAACCGCGCATCCGTCCACAGGTCGGCCGTGCAGTTCATGCCCGCGAGGAGCACGAGCGGCGGCACCGCGGCAGCCACCTCAGCCCTTCACGGCACCGTCGCTGAGACCCGCGACGAGATACTTCTGCGCGATGAAGGCGATCACGAACACCGGGATCGTCAACAGCATGGACGCCGCTCCCGCCTGCTGCAGCATCGGCAGGGTCTGCCCGAGCTGCGTGGCGATGAACACGGGCACCGTCTTCGACGAGGTGTCGGTGAGCACGAGCGCGGTGAGGTACTCCTGGAAGGCGAACAGGAACACGAAGATGCCGGCGGTCAGGATCCCCGGCCCCATCAGCGGGATCATGACCCTGCGCAGCATCCCGATCCTGGTGCAGCCGTCGATCATGGCCGCCTCGTCGAGCTCCTTCGGAATCTCGGCGAAGAAGTTGCGCAGCAGCCAGATCGTGAACGGCTGGTTGATCGCGACGAGGGCGATCGCGAGCGCGAACGTGGTGTCGTAGATGCCGAGCGCGCGGCTGATGTCGTACATCGGCAGCACCACCGCGAAGCGGGGCAGCGCACGGAAGATCAGTGCGAGCACGAGCAGCAGCGCCGAGACGTAGCTGGGGAACCGTGACAGCGCATAGGCCGCCGGGATGCCGATCGCCAGCGCGATCACGGTGGACACGACCGCCACGACCACGGTGTTCACGAGGTAGTCGGCGAAGTACGTGGTCTGCCACAGATCGACGAACGCCTGCAGGGTCGGCTGGTAGTCCCAGAGCACCGGCGGGTTGGCGAAGGCGACGTCGGTGGGCTTGGTCACCGACAGCGTCATCCAGATGAAGGGGCTCAGCATCACGATGCAGAGGATGCCGAGCAGCAGCCCCGTGATCACCGGCGGGCGGTTGTGGCCGCGGCGACGGCGCTTCGGCACGCCCTTCGTGACGATGGCCCTCGTCGAGAGTTCTGCGGAGGTGAGACTCATCGTTCGGCCTTCGCTTCCTTGAAGATGCCCCGGATGAACGGGATCAGCATGATGAGGATCAGGAGGATGGTGAGCACGTTGATCGCGCTGCCAAGACCGAGGTTCTCGGCGCCATCGGCGAATGCCACGGAGTAGACGTAGAGCATGATCGATTCGTTGCCGATGTTCTGCGCCTGCGGCGACAGCGGGATCAGGTTGTCGAACATGCGCAGCACATCCATGATCGTGATCAGCGTCACGAATCCGAGCACTCCGCGGATGGTCGGGATGATCACGTTGAGGTGCGTCTGGAAGCCGTTGGCGCCATCGATCTTCGCCGCCTCCTTCAGCTCGTTCGGCACGCCCTGGAGTCCGGCCAGGATGATCAGCATCGCGAACGGGAGCATGTGCCAGACGGTGTTGGCGATCACGAGGATCGCGTTGGGCACCTGATCGGTGAACCAGAGCACCTGCGACCCGCCGAAGAAGCCGATCAGGCGGTTCACCACACCGCCGAAGTTGTCGTCGAAGAGCCACGAGAAGGCGACGGCGCCGACGAGGTTCGGCAGCACGTACGAGACGAGCATGATGCCGAGCACGAGCGGACGCGACGTGGTGATGCGGTTGATGCCGGTGGCGATGATGTACCCGAAGACGAGCAGGATCGCCGTGGTGACGATCGTGACGGCGACCGTGAACATCACCGCCTTGTGGAAACGGGGGTCCGTCAGCGCGTCGGTGAAGTTCTCCAACCCGATGAAGGTGCCTGGTGTGCCGTAGCGGACCTGCTCGAAGCTCCACTGCACCGTGCGCACCAGCGGCAGGACGAGCAGTGCACCCATCACCAGCAGGCTCGGAGCGAAGAGCAGCCAGAATTCGCGTGCCTTCATGTGCGTCCTCCCTTGGACGGACTGTGGCCTGAACTCGCGCTCAGGCCACAGTCATGGACGGTCGGATCGGGGTCAGCCGGCGATCTTCTCGCCGGCGGCCTGCATCTGGGCGAGCCCGTCGTCGACGGACACCTGGCCATTGAGGATCGAGACCAGGATCGGCCGGATCTCGTTGGTGATGTCGGCGATGACCGGCGACACGATCGGCGGCATGGCGCTCGCGATCGAGTCGTTGGCGGCGGCACCGTACGGGGAGTTCTCCTCCGTCACCATGCCCTCGCGGGCCGGGTAGGCGGCGGGGACGGATGCCGTGGACGCGTCCTCGCTGACGGCGGACGCCATCATCTGGAAGAGCATGTCGTGGTCGAGCTTGGTGTTGAAGGGGATCGACCAGCCGTCGATCGAGAGGCGGTTGTAGGAGTACTCGGCGTCGTCGGAGACCTTGGGCGCACCGGCGAATCCGAAGGAGTCGGACAGCTTGGAGTTCGCGGGCAGGGTCAGGTCGAACATGCGACCGGAGAACATGATCGACATGGCCGCCGTGCCGTTGAACATCTGCTGCTGCACCTTGGGCTGGTCGAAGGTCGTGACCTGCGGGTCCATGTACGGCTTGAGTGCGAGCATCGCCTCGACGGCCTGCTTCGCCTCGGGTCCGTCGAGGGTGACCTCGCCGTCTGCGGTGACGAAGTCGGCGCCGAGGGAGTTCATCGCCCCTTCGAAGCCGGTCGTCACGTCGGCCGTGGCGAGCCAGGGCAGCGCGATCGGGTAGTCCATGAGGCCCTCGGCCTTGATCGCCTCGGCCGCGGCGATCATCTCGTCGAAGGTGGTCGGCACGTCGAGGCCGAGGTCTTCGAAGATGTCGGCGCGGTAGGCCATGACGAACATCTGCGCCTGCATCGGGATGGCGTAGATGTCGCCGTCGTAGGACATGCCCTCGACCATCGACTCGCTGATCTCGCCGAGCCCGTAGTCCTCGCCATACTTGTCCCAGAGGTCGTTCAGCGGAACGAGCTTCTCCTCTTCGCCGAAGCCGGGGATGACGAATCCGTAGGTCTCGATGATGTCGTAGGTGCCCGTGTCGCCGGCCAGGGTGGCCGTGGTCTTGGTCACCTGCCCGCCGAAGTCGATCGGATCGTGCTTCAGCGTCACGTCATCGGTCGAACAGCTCTTGACCATGGTGTCGGTGAAGGGGTCGATGGCGGAGGAATTGTAGGCGAGGACGTTGACCGTGGTCTTGCCCTCGGGAGCCGTGTAGTCGCACGACACCGTTGTCGCGTTCTCATTGTCGGTTCGGGTCCCGGCGCCGCAGCTGGAGAGGGCGATCATGCCCACTGCTGCGAGGGCGAGTACCGGCAGTGCTCGATGCTTGATGTGTCCCATGACGCTGATGGTATACGTATGCAATCGACTTAGGGAAGCCTATGTTCCCGGAAACTTTCAGGATTGAATACGTATACTGCGAAAACCCGCGATACGGGAGGACGAACACCCGTCCGCATCACTCTCACGGCCCGCCGCGGCCGACCCGAACTGCTACTCCCGAACCCTGCGCTTCTCGAGCACGCCGGCGAGAAGCACCGCGACCAGAGCCGCAGCCGGGGCCACGATCAACCCGGCCCGCAGGCTCTCGGTGTCGGCGATGAACCCGACGATCGGCGGTGACAGCAGGAAGCCGAGCCGCAGCAGCCACGACACGACCGTGAGCCCCACTCCCGGTCGCAGGCCGGGCAGTTCGTCCGCCGCATGCATGGCGGCCGGGATGAGCGTCGCGATGCCGAAGCCGACGGCGGCGAATCCGGCGATGGTTCCCGGCACGCTCGGGAAGATGAGCGCGAGTGTCATGCCCGCTGCGGCGATCAGTCCTCCGACGCGGGCCACCGCGCGCTGCCCGAACCGGTCGGTCATGCCGTCGCCCAGCATCCGGCCGATGAACTGTGCGCCGACGAGCGCGATGAATCCGAGCGGCGCGATGGCGGCCGCGGCGCCGAGCGATTCACTCAGATAGAGAGTCGCCCACGAGTTGCCGGCGTCTTCGGCCACCGCACCGGCCATCGCGATGAGCGTGAGCGCGATGATGATCATCACGGTGCGAGGGCTGACTCCGCGGCGCACGGCGCCGCCCAGCTCGACCGGCTCGGCCGTCGCCTCCGCATCCGCCTCCTCATCGCGTCCGGGCAGGCAGAACCAGAGCGCGGTGAAGGCGACGGCCGCGAACACCGCGGTCGAGATGCCGAGATGCACGCCGAGCGGCAGCTGCAGGGCGATCGCGGCCGCGGCCATGCCTCCGCCGAGAACCGCGCCGATCGACCAGATGGCGTGGAACGAGTTGATGATCGAGCGGCCGTATCGCCGCTGCACGCGCAGACCGTGCGCGTTCTGGGCGACGTCCGTGATCGCGTCGGATGCCCCGCCGAGCAGAAGGGCGACGGCGAAGAGGATGCCGGAGGGCGCCAGTGCGGCCGCGAGCAGGCCGAGCCCCGTGGCGATCGTGCCGAACACGGCGATCCGCGCCGAGCCGAATCGACGGATCAGCACGGCGGCGAGAAGACCCGCGGCGATCGCGCCGGCAGGGAAGGCCGCGATCGCGAGGCCGTACCCGGCGTTGTCGAGCCCCAGAGCAGCCTTGATCTCGGGGTAGCGGGGCAGGATGTTGGCGAACAGTGCGCCGTTCGTGAGGAACAGCGCCGAGACCGCGATGCGCGCTCGGCGCGACGCCTGGTCGACAGCCGGCCGTCGAATCGATTCGATCGAAGTCATAGCAACGACCGTACACGTCGAGGGACGCCGTCGAAAATCGCCTTCCGCGTCGCGTATGCCACCCGTGCGGCGATCGCGATCGACCTCAGTGGAGCTGCGGTTCGCCCTGTGCGATCTCTTCGGCGATCACGGATGCCGCAGCGACCGCTGCCTTGGCGGCATCCAGGTCGTCGAACTGGCCGATGAAGTCGGACTGCGCTCCGAAAGCCCGAAAGCCCTCACGCGGCGTCCCCGTGATCGATCCGAGGAACTGGCGCCGGTCATTGCCGACGTGGAAGCCGGGATCGACCTCGACCCACAGCCCTCGCGTCCGCGAGGCGCCTCGCACCCGCGCGCTCGTCGCCGCCTTCGCGGCATTTCTGATTCGTACGGACATGGCTCACGCAGTCATCGCGTGCAGCACACGCGACCCCGTGAGCGCCGGAGCGAACTCAGCCCGAGTGAGGTCGAGCCCGCCGGCCGAGTTCGCCGCGTTCATCATCGAGACCACCAGCGAGCGGTCGATGCTCGGCTCCTCGTCCATGGCGAACCGGAGGGGGATGGAGGCGTGCACCCAGAGCGTCTCGATGGCGCCGTCGCCGATCGAGAGGGTCAGGGGGAAGGACTCGTTGCGCCGCAGCTTGGTCACGATCACCAGCCGCAGGTGGGTCAGCAGCTCGTCGTCGATCTCGATCGGTGCGGCGGTGCTTCCGTAGGTCAGGTAACCCATGTTCTCTCCCTCACGCTCAAACTGGCTTGAGAAATAGATTACTAGGTTACCTAGCTAAATCCCAGTCGGACGTCAGGGAAGGTCGCCGATCTCTTCCGTCAAGCGGTGCAGGAACCGTGAGATCGCATCGGTCTGCTCGGGCGTGAACTCGTCGGCGAGGGCGGCGATGCGCTGCGTGAGCTCGTCGCCGGGCGAGTGGAGATCGCGCAGAGAGGGTCGCAGAACCTTCGATCGCGCGTCAGCCGGATGCGGGGCGACGACGATCTGGCCGCGCTCCTGCAGACGGCGCAGCAGGCTCGTGATCGCGGCCGTGCTCACGTTCAGGTGCGCAGCGAGTCCTCCCGGGGTCGCGGGAGCATCCGCCGGCGCCTCCGTGATGTACCTCATGGCCTCACGATCGGTGTCGTTGGGCGCGCGCAGCGCGGCGAGGCGACGGCCCAGCTGCGCCTCGGCGCGACGGAGTTCGTCGACCCGAGCGACGAGATCGGTCGACGTCGTTCTGATGTCGGTCCTGCTGGCCATGTGTCACCCCCTGACCCCTCCATGCTACTCGAAAGACAGGTAACGAGGTGGCCTAGCGAATTCCAATGCCACCAGGGACTCTGATCGGGTGCGAAGATAGAACACGGGCAGGAAAGGGACGTCATGGTCGAGCGATTCACACTCGGGGATGCGGGGTACATCATGTACGCCGACATGCTCGATCGCCTGCGAGCGCGGTTCCCGTCGGTTCCCGCCTGGCGGCTCGACCAGATCGTGGCCGCCGAGCACGACGCCATCACGGGCGGACTGCTGCGGATCGTCCCTGCCGAGGTCGAAGCCGGCGCGATCGAGATGCTCGCGCGCGAGCATGGAGAGAACGAGGGATCCCTGAGCGATGACGGCGAGGTGGCGTGATGGAGCGCTCTGAAGAATTCGGCCGATCAGGGTACTGGTACCCCGACTCCGACAGCGCGAGCACGGTCGACGTGCTCAACATGCTCCGCCGCTACCGCTCGGCCGAGACCGCAATGCGAGCCCGCACCAGGGCGTCGATGGGCATGAACGAGACCGACCTGGTCGCGCTGCGATTCCTGCTGCGCGAGCAGCGGGCCGGCCGCATCGTGCGCCCGATCGACATCGCCCGCATGCTCGACATCTCCACGGCGTCGACGACGACCCTCATCGACCGCCTCGAGAAGGGCGGGCACGCGAAGCGCGAGCCGCACCCGACCGATCGCCGCGCCGGGGTCGTCGTGCCCACCGTCAGCAGCGACGACGAGGTGCGCGAGACCCTCGGCGCGATGCACCGGCGGATGCTGTCGCTCGTCGACGAGATGAGCGACCGCGAGCGTGGCATCGTGACGCGATTCCTCGCCGGCATGACCTCGGCCATCGAAGAGGCGTCGGATCTCGATCAGGAGCTGCGCGACGTCATCCGCTCGCACGAGGAGTCCGAGCCCTCCGGCGAGTGATCCCTCCGCCGCGGGTCAGGCCTTCTCGACCTGATCCTCGACCCGAGCGCCGGCCACTCCGTCGTCGTCCGCGGCGTTCTCGAGGCGTTCGGGGAACAGCTCGTCGAGGTCGAGGTCGGGGTTCTCCTCCTGCGTCTCGACCAGTTCCACGGCCTCCTCGATCGTCTGCACGCTCGGCATCGCACCCGGCAGCGGCCTGCGCGCCGACTCCTTGAGCACCACCACGGCGATGAAGCCGGCGATCGAGGTGCCGATCACGTAGAACGCCGGGGCCAGCGACGATCCGGTCATCTGCACGAGCGCCTCCATCACGACCGGAGCCGTGCCCGCGAACAGGGCGACGGCGAGGTTGTACGAGATGCCCATGCCGCCGTAGCGCGACGACGTCGGGAAGAGCGCGGGCAGAGACGAGGCGAGGTTGGCCACATAGAAGGTCACGGGGAAGGCGAGCAGCACCAGGCCGAGGAGCGTCGACCAGATCTCCCCGTGCATCATGAACAGGAACGACGGCACGGCCAGCACGATCGCCGAGATCGACCCGATGAACAGCACCTTGCGGCGTCCGATGCGGTCGGAGAGCTTTCCGGTGAGCGGGATGCAGAGCGCCATCGCCACGAGCACGGGAAGGGTCAGCAGAGTGCCGTGCACCTCGTCGTAGCCCAGGGTTCCGGTGAGGTACGTGGGCATGTAGGAGGTGAGGGCGTAGCCCACGGTGTTGGCGGCGGCGACGAGCACGAAGGCCGTCAGCAGTTCGCGCCAGTATGCGCGGATCAGTGCGAGCACGCCCTTGGGCGCATCCGCCGACGCCTGTGCGTCGTCGGCCGCGCGCTTCGCCGAGTCCTGTGCCTCCTGGAATGCCGGGGTGTCCTCGATCTTCAGTCGGAAGTAGATCGCGATCAGTCCGAGCGGAAGCGCGACGAGGAACGGGATGCGCCAGGCGAAGCCCTGCATGACCTCGGCCGACAGCGTCAGCTGCAGGATCGAGACGAAGGCGGCGCCGATGGCGAAGCCCATGTACGAGCCGAGGTCGAGCAGGGAGGCATAGAAGCCGCGCCGCCGGTCGGGCGCGTACTCGGTGATGAAGGTCGTGGCGCCCGCGTACTCGCCGCCGGTCGAGAAGCCCTGCGCGAGCTTGAGCACGATCAGGAGGATCGGCGCCCAGACGCCGATGACCGAGAAGTCGGGGAGCACGCCGATGAGGAATGTGGCCGCGGCCATCATGATCAGCGTGAAGGCCAGCACGCGCTGACGGCCGAGTCGATCGCCGAGCTGGCCGAGCACGATGCCGCCGAGCGGACGGGCGACGAAGGTCACCGCGAAGACGCCGAGCGAGAAGAGCGACTGCGCCCCCGCGGATGCGTCCGGCAGGAACGCCCGCCCGATGATCACCGCGAGATAGCCGTAGACGCCGATGTCGTACCACTCCATGAGATTGCCGACCACGGTGCCGGCGACCGCGCGGCGGAGCATCGGGCGGTCGACGACGGTGACGTCCTCGACCGTGAGCCGACGAGGCTCTGCCGCGGCGGGACGCAGCCGTCGCAGCAGGCGCTGCCACAGGTTCGGCGTGTCATTGTTCAGGCGGTCGGACATGCTGTCTCACTCTCTCTCGCCGCACGACCATCGCAGGTCGGGCCGCACAGAAGGCGGGGAGGTGGCTCGCGCCACCTCCCCGCCTTGCTCACCGGTGTCAGTTGTTGAACGCGTCCTTCACGTTCTCTCCGGCCTTCTTGACGTCGGCCTTCGCCTGGTCGGCGCGGCCCTCCGCCTCGAGCTTCTCGTTGTCGGTCACCTTGCCGACGGCCTCCTTCGCCTTGCCGGCGACGTCCTGAGCGGTGTTCTTGATCTTGTCATCGAGTCCCATGGGGGCTCCTCTCTCTTATCAGCGGTGGTCTGTGGTCGAGCGCCCGCGCCGTGCGGTCACAGGGGGATGTCGAGGGCGGATGCCGCCAGCGGCAGAGTGCCGGCGGCGATGACCGCGATGAGGCCGACGACTCCGGCGGACTTCCAGAACGGCGTGCGCGATGCGGGGAGCGGGCCGCTGCGGAGCCCGGTGGAGCGGCCGACAGCAGCACGTGCCGACAGCGGGGCGACGTCGACAGGACCGTTCGGCAGGATTCGCCGAGACCGGAGCTCACGACGGGTGGGGTACTGCGTGGCTGTCGACATGTGATCACCTTCCTCCGCCAAAAGATTACTAGATGAACTAGTCAATCGCTAGCCTAGTGAAATTTCCGGTCATCACGCCTACGCTCGACACATGACCGAGCTCACCCAGCCCACCGGGCACGAAGAGGCCCTGCGCGCCCTCCCCCGCGAAGACGGATCGGCGCCTCGCGCGTTGGTGCTCGGCGCCACGGGATACATCGGCGGGCGGCTGACGCCTCGTCTGCTGAACGCCGGATACCGGGTGCGCGCACTGGCCCGGGACGCCGCGCGCGCGGCATCCTTCCCGTGGGGTGCCGACTGCGAGATCGTCGAGGGCTCGGCTGACGACGCGGACGCCGTGGCCGAGGCCATGCGCGATGTCGACGTGGTCTACTACCTGATCCACTCGATGACGGCGGGCAAGGGGTTCGAGGAGAGCGACGAACGAGCGGCCACCACGGTGGCGGATGCCGCGGCGAAGGCCGGCGTGCGCCGCATCGTGTATCTCGGCGGACTGCATCCCGACGATGTGAAGCTCTCGCCTCATCTGCGCTCCCGGGTGCGGGTGGGCGAGATCTTCCTCGAGTCGGGCGTTCCGACGCTCGTGCTGCAGGCGGGCGTCGTGATCGGCTCCGGTTCCGCATCGTTCGAGATGATCCGGCACCTGACCGACGTGCTGCCGTACATGCCGGCGCCGAAATGGGTGCGCAACCGCATCCAGCCGATCGCGGTGCGCGACGTGCTGCACTACCTGCTGGGCGCCGCGCGCGTCGATGACAGCGTCAACCGCGCCGCCGACATCGGCGGACCCGACGTGCTGCGCTACGGCCAGATGATGAACGGCTATGCGCTCGAGGCGGGTCTGCGCCAGCGCGCGATCGCTGCCCTGCCGGTGCTCACTCCGGGACTCGCATCGCACTGGGTGAACCTGGTGACCCCGGTTCCGCGATCGATCGCGCGCCCGCTCGTCGCGTCACTGCAGAACGAGTGCATCGTGAAGGACCGCGCGATCGATGACCTGATCCCCCGCCCGGACGGCGGGCTGACCCCGTATCGGACCGCCGTGTCGATGGCGCTGGGCCGCCTCGACGCCGACACCATCGAGACGAGCTGGCAGGATGCCGAGGTCTCGGGCGCCCCGAGCGACCCGCTGCCCAGCGACCCGGACTGGGCGGGACGCACCGTCTTCACCGACACCCGCAAGCTGAAGACGTCGGCCCCGGTCGACGGACTGTGGCGGGTGATCATCGGCATCGGCGGGTCGAACGGCTGGTACTCGTCGAAGTTCCTCTGGGCGGTGCGCGGCTGGATGGACCGGCTCGTCGGCGGAGTCGGGCTCCGCCGCGGACGCCGCAGCAAGGCCGAGGCGCGGGTCGGTGATGCGATCGACTTCTGGCGCGTCGAGGCCGTCGAGGAGCCCGGACGCAAGACCGACTCGTCGCCCGCGAGCGGCGGACTGCTGCGGTTGCGCGCCGAGATGAAGGTGCCGGGCGAGGCCTGGCTCGAGCTGCGCGCACTGCCCGACGGCGACGGATCCCGCTACGAGCAGCGGGCTGTCTTCTTCCCCCGCGGGCTCGCGGGGCGGCTGTACTGGCTGGCCGTGCTGCCCTTCCACGGCTTCATCTTCGCGGGCATGGCGGCGAAGATCACCGCCGCGGCATCCGTCCCCGTCGAGACGGTCGCGCCCGGTGTCGGCGAGGCGGGTGTCGGCGAAGCGGGTGCGGGTGAGGCGGGTGCGAGCGAGGCGGGTGCGGGCGAGGCGGGTGCGGGCGAGGCGGCCCCCGTCGCCTGAGCCTCTGGGCCCACGCGCGAGGCGTATGCGGGGCCACTTCGGCATCGGGACTCACGTGCGGGGCCACTTTCGCAGCGGAAACGGCCGATTCGGATGCGTTATTGACCCCGCACCGCGATGGAACCCGCGGGTAGGGGCGACCTCACGCCCACAACCCACGCGGCAGGGCCACTTCGGCATCCGGACCTACGCGCGAGGTGCGTGCGGGGCCACTTCGGCACCCGGACCCACGCGCGAGGTGCATCCGGGGCCACTTCGGCACCGGGACTCACGTGCGGGGCCACTTTCGCAGCGGAAACGGCCGATTCGGATGCGTTACTGACCCCGCACCGGGCCGGGGCGGCGCGGGCGGGGTCAACAATGCGACTGACGTCAGGAAGGACGCTCGGCGAGGCCCGCAGGGTCGCCCCCGTCATCCGACCCGGCGTCCGCGGCCGCACCCTCACTCGCATCGCCGGCCGCACTCGCGTCGCCGGTCGCACTCGCATCTCCGGCCGGACTCGCATCGCCGGCATCGGCGCTGGCATCCGCTGCGCCACCACCGGCGTCGGGGATGATGTCGATCGCCTCGGTCGCGGTCGCGTAGACCTCGGCGAGGCTGTCGTCGACGTCGGCCTCATCGATCCAGGCGAGGTCGTCTTCGGAGTGGTCGTACTCGACAGGCACGAGCGCGAAGTCGTCGCCGTACTCCTCGAGTCCGGCCATGACGCTGTGGCGCACGGCCATGCGGGCATAGCGCTCGCGCAGGATCATGGGGTCGCGTCGCAGATCCTTCATGAACGCGACCATCATGCAGGCCATGATCACGGCGAACGGCAGCGCCGCGATGATCGTGACGTTCTGCAGCGACTTCAGGCCGCTGCCCTCTTCGCCGGTGACGAGCAGCACCGCCGCGATCACTCCGACCAGGACTCCCCAGACGACGGCGACCCAGCGCGACGGCTCGGGGCGACCCTGCTGCGAGAGCGTGCCCATGACGAGCGAGGCCGAATCGGCGCCGGTGATGAAGAAGATCGAGATCAGCAGGATGAGCACGATGCTGGTGATCAGCGGGAACGGCAGGTTCTCGAGCACGCCGAAGAGCACCTCTTCGGGCGGGTCGACCGTGAGCCCTGCCCCGTTCATCTGCTGCTGGATCGCCGTGGTTCCGAAGATCGCGAACCAGATGAGCGAGATGGCGGCCGGAACCAGGATGACGACGGAGACGAACTGGCGCAGCGTGCGGCCCCGCGAGATCTTGGCGATGAACATGCCCACGAACGGTGACCAGGAGATCCACCATGCCCAGTAGAAGATCGTCCAGCTCGACAGGAACATCTGCGCCTCATCGCCCTGCGACGCCGACCGCGCGACCATCTCGGGCAGGTCGCCGAGGAACTGCACGGCGACCGAGGGAATAACGTTGAGGATCAGCAGCGTCGGTCCGACGAAGAAGACGAAGAATGCGAGCAGCAGCGCGACGACCGCGTTGATGTTCGACAGCGCGCGGATGCCCTTCGAGACGCCCGAGACCGCCGAGGCGATGAAGCAGGCGGTGAGCACGGCGATGGCCGCGATGAGCACGCCGTTGCCGAGTTCGCCGATGCCGCTGACGATCTCGACGCCGTGGCCGATCTGCAGGGCTCCCAGGCCGAGCGACGCGGCGGTGCCGAAGAGGGTCACGATGATCGAGAAGATGTCGATCGTGCGACCGAGGGGTCCGGTGGTACGCCCCTCACCGAGCAGCGGCGCGAAGATCGACGAGATCAGGGGCGTGCGGCCACGACGGAACGCGCCGTACGCGATCGCGCCGCCGACCAGCGCGTAGAAGGCCCACGCCTGCGGGCCCCAGTGGTAGAGCACCTGCGCCTGCGCCGTGTGCATGGCCTCGAGGGTGTTCGCCTCGACCGTTCCGGGCGGCGGGTTCTCGAAGAAGGTGAGCGGCTCGGCGGCGCCCCAGAAGACGAGACCGATGCCCATTCCGGCGGCGAAGAGCATCGAGATCCACGAGAACATCGAGAATTCGGGCTCTTCGTCGTCGCGGCCCAGGGGAATGCGTCCGTAGCGGCTGAAGCCGACGAACAGCATGAAGACCAGGATGACGGTGGCGATCGTGGTGAAGAAGAAGCCGAAGTACTCGACGACCCACCCGAGCACGGTCGAGGTCGTGCCCGAGAGGTTGTCACCCGCGAACACGCCCCACGCGATGAACGCGAGGGTCAGCGCGACGGCGATGCCGAAGACGAGCGGATCGGTGCGGTAGGTGCGTCCGGTCTCCTCGACCGAGACGCCGGGCACGAGCGCCGGGTGCACGCCGCGCGGCGGAACCGCGGCGATGTCGCGCACGATCTTCTGCGCGGTCTCGGTGGCCTTCGCGGCCTGCCTGATCGCGGCGGTGGAGGTCTTCGGAGGGTCGTTCCTCGTGGGCGTCTTCTCGTCCGGAGTGTCCATGAGAACCCATTCTCCCATGCCGGCATTCTGCGACCTGGACGGAAAGGCCAGATGAACGGGTCGATCCGCGGCGCTCCGGGGCGCACACGCCGGGCGGATGCCGGATGCTCCGGGTTCTCCGGGCGCATCAGCGGCGAGCACCAGGGCGCATCAGCGCGAGCACTCCGGGCGCATCAGCGCGAGCGACGACCGCCGAACACCGAGTGCAGCAGGGGCAGCGCCGAGACGCAGATGAGGGTGATGCCGAGCGGCGGCAGCGGCGTGACGAGCAGCGCGCCTCCGACGAGCATCGCGGCGAACAGCACGCCCGATCCGATGCGGCGGGCGATGCCCTCGAGCCGGTCGAGGCGGCGCTCGAGGGCCGAGGTGTCGAAGGTGACGTTGCCGTCGTCGACGCGGGTGATGATCGCGTCGATCCGCTTCGGCAGGCGGTAGGTGACGGCGGCGGTCTCCATGGCCTGCTGCGCCATGTCCTGCATGAGGTTGCCCGACTCGTCGCGCAGCAGGCGGCCGGCGTAGGGCTCGGCGGCGTCCCACACGTTGAACGACGGATCGAGGCTCGAGCACATGCCCGAGGTCAGCGACACCGCACGGATGAGCAGCAGCATGTTCTCGGGCAGCTGGAGCGGAAGCGAGCGCACCATGTCGCCGAACTCGTCGGCGAAGTCGGTGAACTCCCGAGGGTCGACCTTGCTGAGCTCGGCGAAGCCCATGCCGCCGAAGCGGGCGAACAGCGCGCGGAGCGCCCGTTCGAGCTCGGCGGTGTCGGCGGAGGGCAGCAGCACGCCGATCTCCTGGGCCGCTGTGACCAGGCCTCGACTGTCGCGACCGGCGACCGCGATCAGCAGGGTGCGCAGACCGTCGCGGAGGTTGTCGGGCACCTCGGCCATCATCCCGAAGTCGATGAAGGTGAGGCGGAAGTTGCGCCCGGTCGTCGAGTCGGCCTCGGGTGTCACGAAGATGTTGCCCGGGTGCGGGTCGGCGTGCACGAAGCTGTGCGTGAACACCTGGTCGAACATGACCTCGGCGAACACGTCGGCGACCTCGGCCGGATCGATGCCGGCTGCCCGCAGAGCATCCGTGTCGTTGATCTTGATCGCGGTGACGTCCGAGAGCGTGAGCACGCGCCGGGTCGACCGCTCCCAGACGATCTCGGGGGCGCTGACGCGGGGGTCGCCGGCGAAGTTCTCGCGGAACCGCTCGGCGCTGGCGGCCTCGTGCAGGTAGTCGATCTCCTCGAGGCTGGTCTGCGCGAACTCCTCGACGAGGCCGGGCGCGTCGACCCGATCGGCGACCAGTCGCACGCGCATCGCCCAGCGGGCGACGCGGCGGAGTGCCGCGAGGTCGACCGCGACGATCTCGTCGATGCCGGGGCGCTGCACCTTGACGACGACGTCGCCGAGACCGGTGTCGTCGGCATCCTGCGCGGAGAGTCGGGCCCGGTGCGCCTGGCCGAGGGATGCGGCAGCCACCGGCGTCTCATCGAACCAGGCGTAGGCCTCAGCGAGCGGACGGCCGAGTTCGGCCTCGGCGGCCGCGCGGATGTCGGCGAACGGCACGGCCGGGACCTCGTCCTGCAGTCCCTCGAGTTCCTTCGTGATCTCGGGCGGCAACACGTCGAGGCGCGACGACATGAACTGCCCGACCTTGATCATGAGGCCGCCGAGTTCGACCGCGAGCACGTGGAACCGCTTCGCGAAGCGCTGCATGCGCGGCGCCCGGGTGCGCTCGGCGATCGAGCTCATGCCGAAGCGCGGCAGCACGAGCTCGAACCACCAGACCTTGAGGAACTCGCGCGCCGCGAACGACAGGATGCGGCGGTACCGGGCACGATGGGCGCCCTGCGCCGCAGCATCCGTCATGTGTCGTCCCTGTGTCGTGTGCGATCAGTCCTGAGCGAGGATCGAGTACAGCCTACGGCGGGCCTCGTCGAGGATCTCGACCGCCTGCTGCACCTGCTCGGTGCTGCCGCTGCGACCGACGGCCGCGGCTGCCGCCGCGAGGTCGACGCCCGCCTTGGGCAGTGCGCTGTAGCGGGGGTTGTCGTGCGAGCCCTCGCTCTTCGACTGCGACTCCCACGGGGCGGGGGTCTCGGTGTGCTCGGCGGCGACGGCGCGGCCGGCCTCGGTGAGCGAGTAGGTCTTGCGACCGTTCTGCTCCTGAGCCTCGATCAGGCCCTCGTCGGCCAGCAGCTGCAGGGTGGGGTAGACCGAGCCTGCGCTCGGCTTCCACGATCCGCCGCTGCGATCGGCGATCTCGTTGATGATCTGGTAGCCGTGCATCGGCTTCTCGGTGAGCAGCGACAGCACCGCGGTGCGGACGTCGCCCTTCGCCATGCGCGAGCCGCCGCTGGGGCGCTGCTCGAAGGACTTGCGGAGCTGCTCCATGGCATCGAAGATCGCGGATGCGGGTCCGCCCTGGCCCGAGCCGAAGCCGGATCCGCCGAACGGGTTCGAGGGGAATGCGTTGTTCATGATGACCTCCCGGAAGTGGTGAGCGATAGTCAACGATATATCGTTAAGGCTGAATGTGGGGTGGGAGTCTCGGCCCGGAAGGTGAACTTCGGCGGATGTGTCGATCGGCCTGCTGCTCGATCGTCATCTCTCTGTACGCTGACCGTCGAACAGTGAGGAAGAGACATGCGCTACACACTGCTGTTGCACTACGAAGAGCTCGATGCCGAGACTCTGGGCGCCGAGGCGCTCGCAGAGGGCCAGGCCGCATTCGCGAGCTACGCCGCCACCCTGCAGTCGGCAGGGGTGCTCGTCTCGGCCGAGGTTCTGCAGCCGTCGGCCGTCAGCACCACCGTTCGCGTGCGCGATGACGCGCTGCAGGTGCAGGACGGCCCGTTCGCCGACACGAAGGAGCAGCTCGGCGGCACGGTCGTCATCGACGTGCCCGACCTGGATGCCGCGATCGGATTCGCCCGCCAGGCCCCGCCGGCGTTCTGGGGTGCGGTCGAGATCCGCCCGGGTGCCGTGTTCACGGTCGACGGCGTCTGGACTCCGAACCGATGATCCCCGAGGGGGTCCGGGCCGCTGCAGAGAGTGCGGCGCGGACCTCCTACGGCCGGCTGGTCGCGCTGCTCGCGGCGCGGTCCGGCGACCTCGCGCTCGCCGAGGACTCCCTGTCGGGAGCGTTCGAAGAGGCGCTGCGACGCTGGCCGGATGCCGGAGTGCCCGACAACCCGGAAGGGTGGTTGATGACCGTGGCGAGGAACAGGCTGCGCGATATGTGGAAGTCGGCCGCGGCGACGGCATCCGCTCCCCTCGCCGAGGAGAGCGCTCGCGTCGATCCGCTCGCCGACCATGATCCGCTCGCGATCGGCGACAAGCGACTCGAGCTGCTGTTCGTGTGCGCGCATCCGGCGATCGACCCGGCCGTGCGCGCGCCGCTCATGCTCCAGACCGTGCTCGGATTCGAGGCGGCGGAGGTCGCGCGCGCGTTCGCCGTTCCGGCGACGGCGATGGCACAGCGCCTGGTGCGGGCGAAGCGACGCATCAGAGATGCCCGCATCCCGTTCGCGATTCCGGACCGCCGCTCGATGCCCGAACGATTGCCCGCTGTGCTGGAGGCGGTCTACGGATGCGCCGCGCTCACCTGGCGCGGCGACGCCGAGTCGATGGCGGGCGAGGCGCAGTACCTGGCCGTCACCCTGGCGGGGCTTCTCGAGGACGAGCCTGAGGCGTGGGGGCTGGCCGCCCTCACGACGCTGACTCTCGCGCGGCGCTCTCGCGAGTTCACCCCCCTCGACGAGCAGGATCCTCAGACCTGGGATGCGGCGCTGATCGCCGAGGGTGAGGCGTACCTGCGGCGAGCGCGGCCGACCGGTGCGCCGGGACGATTCCAGCTCGAGGCGGCGATCCAGGCGGTGCACTGCGATCGGCTGCGCACGGGCGCGACCGATTGGGACTCGCTGCGGATGCTGTACGCCGCGCTTCTCGCGGTCGCTCCGACCCTCGGCGCCCGGGTCGCGGCCGCCGTCGTCACCGCGCGCATCGACGGAGCGGAGGCTGGCCTCGCCGCACTTCCGGCCCATGCAGAGGGATTCCAGCCGTACTGGGCGGCTCGGGCGGGGCTGCTCGCCGAGGCCGGACAGGATGCCGGCGAGGCCTACGCGCGGGCGATCGCGCTCGCCGACGACGACGGCGTCATCGGCTTCCTCCGCGGCCGCGCGGCGGCCCACGCACGATCCCACTGACACGCACTGCACGCACACGGCGCACGCACTGCACGCACACGGCGCTGAAAGCAAGCCCCGTGCGCTCCATAGCCGACGATGTTTGACTGCCGTCGATGTCGTCTTCCCCTGCCGTTTCCCCACCGTCCACTTCGATCAGAGTGAGCGTCGTCGTTCCCGTGTTCCGTCCGGGAGCGGCATTCGACGAGCTCATCGCGTCTCTCGATCGGCAGACGCTCGATCACGGCCGGTTCGAGGTGCTGCTCTGCGACGACGGCTCCGGTGAGGAGACGGCGGCTCGACTGGTCGAGATCGCGCGTGATCGTCCCTACGTGCGCGTCGCGTATCTGCCGCATTCGGGGTGGCCGGGAACGCCGCGCAACCACGGGATCGACGATGCGCGCGGCACGTACATCCAGTTCGTCGATCAGGACGACTGGCTCTACGACGGCGCCCTCGAGGCGCTCTGCGACTACGCCGACGAGCATGCATCCGATGTCGTGGTCGGCAGGGAGGTCGGCATCGGCCGGCGGCTTCCGAGTCGCATTTTCCGCCGCGACATCCCCCGTGCGCGCCTCGGCGAGGATCCGCTGCTCGAGATGCTGACGCCGCACAAGATGTTCCGCACCTCGTTCCTGCGCGAGAAGCGCATCCGATTCCCCGACGGCAAGGTGCGCCTCGAAGACCATCTGTTCGTGATGAGGGCGTACTTCGAGGCGTCGACGATCTCGATCCTCGCCAGCCGCCCCTGCTACGCGTGGGTCAAGCACGCGGGCAGTGCCAGTTCGTCGCGGATCGAACCCGAGACGTACTTCCCGCATCTCGAGGCCGTGCTCGATCTCGTCGAGCGGTACACCGAACCGGGGCGACTGCGCGACCGGCTGCTGCGGCACTGGTTCCGCGGCAAGATCCTCAAGCGGGTGTCGGGCAAGAAGTACGCCGGGTACCCCGAGGAGTATCGCCAGCGACTGCTCGACGTCGTCATCCCGCTCGCGCGACGGCGCTTCGGACCCGGCGTCGACGGGGGCCTGGCCTTTCCGAACCGCATCCGGGCCGCACTGCTGCGAGCCGATCGACGCGCCGACCTGCTGACGTTCGCGCGGTTCGAGGCCGAGCTCACCTGCCGGGCGGTGGTGACGTCGGCACGGTGGTCGCGGGGCGGCGGACTGTATCTCACCGTCGATGTCTCGATCACCCGCGACGGGCAGGACGCACTCGAGTTCGAGCCGGGCACGGGCGTCATGACGTCACTGCCGATCGCGATGGACGGCCTTCCGACCGGTCTTCTCGAAGCCAAGCGGGAGATGTCCAACGATCACGTCGAGCTGGTGTGGCGCGACAAGGCCGCGGCGATCGAGCGTCGTGTGGCGAACCTGCACCCGCGCAGCCTCGACTCCCTCCGCATCGCCATCGACCCGCTGAAGGTGTTCCGACCCGACGACGAGTCGCGCGGGGCGAAGCTCTTCGTGACCGTGCGACGGGCGGGGTGGACCTTCGACGTCCCCCTCCGAGCGGATGCTGCGACGCTCGCCGCCGCGGGACGCTCTCCCCTGCTCGCCGGGCGCACGTGCACGCCGGTCGCGGGACGCGGCGGCGCCGTCGAGCTGCGCAGGCAGTACCCCGGCGGCCGGCTCAAGGACCTGGCCGGCCGCGCTGTGCGACGGGTGCGGAGCGGCTCGCGCACGAAGTGACGAGGGTCAGCGCGGCAGCGTGAGCACCTCGCCCCCGGTCTCGGTGATGGCGATGGTGTGTTCGGTGTGGGCTGTGCGGCATCCGGTCGCACTGCGCAGCGTCCAGCCGTCGTCGTCGATGACCAGCCGGTCGGTGTCGGCCATCACCCACGGTTCCAGTGCGAGCAGCAGGCCGGGGCGCAGTCTGTAGCCGCGGCCGGGGCGTCCGTCGTTCGCGACGTGCGGATCCTGGTGCATCGTCGAACCGATGCCGTGGCCGCCGAACTCGAGATTGATCGGGTAGCCCGCGTCGCCGAGCACCGTGCCGATCGCGTGGGAGAGGTCGCCGATGCGCGCGCCGGGTCGGGCTGCGGCGATCGCGGCGGCCAGCGCACGCTCGGTCGCGTCGATCATGTCGAGGTCGGCGGATGCGGCACCGTCGCCGACCACGAAGCTGATGGCGGCATCCGCTGAGATCCCCCGGAGCGTGACGGCGAGGTCGAGAGTGAGAAGGTCGCCGTCGAGGAGGGCGTAGTCGTGCGGCATCCCGTGCAGCACCGCATCGTTCACGGCAGTGCAGACGTAGTGGCCGAAGGGCCCCCGGCCGAAGGAGGGGGCGTAATCGACGTAGCAGGACTGCGCACCGGCATCCTCGATCATCTGCTTCGTCCAGCGGTCGAGGTCGAGCAGGTTCACCCCGACCGCGGCTCG
The DNA here is from genome assembly GCF_030209555.1 of Microbacterium sp. LMC-P-041. Lineage (NCBI taxonomy): Bacteria > Bacillati > Actinomycetota > Actinomycetes > Micrococcales > Microbacteriaceae > Microbacterium > Microbacterium sp. LMC-P-041. The sequence goes on along the minus strand of NZ_JARVRV010000004.1, from coordinate 479,368 downwards.
CTCCTTGAGGGACTGGAGGATGCCGCCGACGAGGGCGCCCGCGTCTCGTGCACGAGCCAGTTCGTCGCGGTTCAGGATCTCGATCATGGGGTTCTCCACAGCTCGCCGTCGGTCATTCCAATAACTATACCGGTAATACTATCCCGGTATTACAATGGGCTCATGATGGTTCGGATGCCCCTGACTCCCGCCGAGGTCGAGCGGGGCGAGCGCCTCGGCGCGCTGCTGCGGCGAGCGCGCGGTGAGCGATCGATGCTGAGCGTCGCCCTCGAGGCGGGGGTCTCGCCCGAGACCCTGCGCAAGATCGAGTCGGGTCGCGTGGCGACCCCCGCCTTCTCGACCATCGCCGCGATCGCCGGCGTGCTCCACCTCTCGCTGGACTCGGTGTGGTCCGAGATCGAGCCGGCGGTGCATGCGGTCGGTCGCACGCAGGTCGCGTCCTGAGATGGCGCATGCGCTGATCACGGGCAGCTCGCGCGGCATCGGCCGCGCAGTGGCGCAGGCCTTCGCCCGACGGGGCGACCGGGTCGTCGTGCACTACGGCCGTGATCGCGCGTCCGCGGAAGAGACCCTCGCCTCGCTCGAAGGCTCGGACCATGCGATCGTGGGCGGCGACCTCGGGGATCCGGCGGAGGCGCAGCGCGTGGTCGAGGAGGGCATCACAGCCCTGGGTTCACTCGACATCCTGGTGAACAATGCAGCCGTGGCCCCGAGCGCGGCGAACGAGCATCGCGTCGACTCGACGACGTATGCCGAGTGGCAGCGCGCCTGGTCTGCCATGGCCTCGGTGAACCTGCTCGGCGCCTCGAACGTCACGATGCTCGTCGCTCAGCACATGATCGAGCGGGGCAGTGGCGGATCGATCGTCAACATCGGGTCACGCGGCGCGTTCCGCGGAGAGGCCGACCACCCCGCGTACGCCGCGACGAAGGCAGGACTGCACGCGTTCGGGCAATCGATGGCGCTGGTGCTCGCACCCCACGGCATCTCTGTGACCTCGGTCGCTCCGGGAATGGTGGCGACAGACCGGCAGACGGCGAAGCTCGAAGGAGAGCAGGGCGACAGCATCCGCGGTCAGAGTCCGTTCGGCCGGGTGGGCACGCCCGAAGAGGTGGCGGATGCCGTCGCCTATCTCACCTCGCCCACCGCGGTGTGGGCATCGGGCACGGTGCTCGACCTGAACGGCGCGTCGTACTTCCGCTGAGGCGGTGGGCTCTCGCCTGGGCGGTTGCGGGTCAGGAACGCAGCACGGACTCCAGCAGGCCGGGGAACAGCTCGTCGAGCTCTGCGCGGCGCAGCGTCAGCATCCGTCGCCGGCCGTTGGGCTCGTTGCGGATCACGCCCGCTTCGCGCAGCACCTTCATGAAATGCGACTTGGTGGACTTCGGCAGGTTCGGGTCGGTCGCGTGGCATTCGGCCATGTCGAGCGGGCCGTCGGCGAGCTGTCGCGCGATCGCCAGACGCTCGGGGTCGCTGAGGGCGAAGAGCACATCGGTGAGCTGGATCTCGGATCGCTCGGGGTGCGGGAGTTCGCCTGGCATGGTTCGAGAATAGTTGAACAATCGCGGAATCGCGAGTACGCTCCGATAGTTCGATGAATCTCGAACCGATACCGCGGGAGCACTCATGACCACCACGTCACCGATCGACACGACCGCGACGGCACCTCGGATCCGTCGCCCGCGCTTCGGCTTCGCGCTGGCCGTCGTGACGCAGATCGCGATGATGATGGGCGCGAGTGCGCCATCGCCGTTCTACCCCGTGCTCGCCGCAGAGATCGGATTCGACGCGATCGTCATCAGCGCCGTCTTCGCCGTCTACGCGGTCGCCCTGCTGCTCGCCCTGCTCACCGCAGGCTCGCTCTCCGACCATGTCGGGCGGCGACCGGTCGCGATCGGCGGTCTCCTGGTGCTCGCCGCGAGCATGGTGCTGTTCTGGCATGCCGATACGGTCGCCACGCTCATGCTCGCCCGCATCCTGCAGGGGGCGGCGAGTGGCGTGCTCATCGCAGCCCTCTCGGCCGCTGCGCTCGACCTCGCCCCCGGTGGCCGTTCGAGGGTCGCCGCACTGTGGAACGCACTCAGCCCCGGAATCGGCCTCGCCCTCGGCGCACTCGTCTCGGGCATCGCGCTGGACGTGACCGGACAGCCGCTGCTCGACGTGTTCGCACCCCTGACCGCCGTGTACATCGTGCTCGCGGGGCTCTTCTTCCTGGCGCCCGAGACCGCTCCGCTGCGGCCGGGTGCACTCGCGTCGCTGAGCTTCCGGCTGTCGGTGCCGGCCGGCATCCGCTCGGACTTCTGGCGCGGAGCCCCCGCGATCATCGCCGGCTGGGCTACGGGTGGACTCTTCCTCTCACTCGGCGCGAACATCGTGCGCACCCAGCTCGGCGGTGAGGCGCACGTCTGGCAGGGACTCGCGGTCGCGATGCTGGCCGGCGTCGGCGCGGTCACCGCATTCCTCTTCCGCAACCGGCGCCCGCGCACCTCGGTGATCTTCGGCACCGCGGCCCTCGCCGTCGGCACCGCACTGTCGCTCTGGGCGCTCGCGACCGGGTCGCTTCCGTTCTACCTCGCCGCGACCGCCGTGACCGGCATGGGATTCGGCACCGCCTTCTCGGGAGTCGTCGCCTCACTCGCACCCCGCATCCCCCCGACCGACCGCGCCGACACGTTCGCCGTGATCTACCTGCTCGCCTACCTCGCCTTCGGCGTGCCCGCAGTCATCGCAGGGATGCTGGTCGGAGTCTTCGGACTCGGCGCCGTGTGCGTCGGGTACGGCGTCGCGGTCATCGCGCTCGCGCTCATCGCACTGGTGCTGCGGGTGCGTCGGGCGGAGTAGCTGCTCTCTGTGTGGAGGAGATCTCTCGCGCCGAAGGGGGTCTCTCGCTGCGGAGGAGATCTCTCGTGCCGAAGGACAGATGCCGCCGACACCTCCTTCGTTATGCGCGATCTCCTTCCGACCGCGCGCTGCCCCGGGATCCACCCCCAGTACGAAGGAGATCTCTCGCCCCGAAGGAGGGATGCCGCCGACACCTCCTTCGTTATGCGCGATCTCCTTCCGAGCGCGCGCTGCCCCGGGATCCACCCCCAGTACGAAGGAGATCTCTCGCCCCGAAGGAGGGATGCCGCCGACACCTCCTTCGGTAGACGCGATCTCCTTCCGAGCGCGCGCTGCCCCGGGATCCACCCCCAGTACGAAGGAGATCTCTCGCCCCGAAGGACAGATGCCGCCGACACCTCCTTCGGTAGACGCGATCTCCTTCCGAGCGCGCGCTGCCCTCCGGCATCCACTCCCACTGCGAGGGAAATCTCTCGCCTCGAAGGAGGGATGTCGCCGATATCTCCTTCGGTATGCGCGATCTCCTTCCGAGCGCGCCCGGCCCCCGCATCCGGAGGAGATCTGCGTACCGGAGGAGATCTGCGCACCGGAGGACGAACTCGCGAAGTTGATCCTCCCTTCCGTAGATCTCCTCCGCATCGAACGCGCCCCCGCACATCCACCTTGCCGAATCGAACGATTAACGATAGATTTCTATTGTTGTTCGATGAGAGGTGGAGTCATGGCGAAGTCGACGATCATCGTGCTGCGGGTCGTGATCGCGCTGGCGCTGGTCGGGTCCGTGGCCGTGCAGGCGCTCATCGTGCCGCTGCTGTGGCTCGACCTCGCCGACGAAGAGCTGTGGGGACGGATCGCCTTCGTGTCGATCGTCGTCCTCGGAGTCGGCACTCTGCAGGTCTTCGGCATCTGCGTGTGGTTACTGCTCACGAAGGTGCGTCGCGGATCGATCTTCTCGACCTCGTCGTTCCGCTACATCGACGTGATCATCGGCGCGATCCTTGTGGCCGCGGCTCTCCTGTGGATCCTCGCGGCGATCCTCGCTCCGGGCTCGGCAGCTCCGGGTCTCGTCGCGCTCATCGGCGGAGCCGGCGTGGTGCTCGCCGGCGTCGCCCTGCTGGTCGTGGTGATGAAGGCGCTGCTCCGGCAGGCGATCGACCGCGATGTCGAGGCGCAGGCGCTGCGGTCCGAGCTCGACAACGAGGTCATCTGATGCCCGTCGTCGTCGACATCGACGTGATGATGGCGCGACGCAAGATGGGTGTCGGCGAGCTGGCCGAGCGCATCGGGATCACGCCGACGAACCTGGCCGTGCTGAAGAACGGGCGGGCGAAAGCCGTGCGGTTCTCGACCCTCGACGCACTGTGCGAAGTGCTGGAATGCCAGCCGGGCGACATCCTGCGCTGGGAGGCGTGAGGGGACCTCTTTCGTCGCGGCACCCACACACCCACGCACCCACGCACCCACACACACGCGCACCCACGCACCCACGCACCCACGCAACGGAGGAGTTCTGCGCCTCGGAAGGCCTGATCCCGGGATTCTCTCCTTCGGAAGCGCATTTCTCCTTCACAATGCCTGATGCGCGCGCTTCGAGACCTCGACACGGCAGCCATCGCACTCCTACGGTGCGGAGGAGAACAGCGCACCGGAGGATGGGATCGTCGATACGACCCTCCGCATCGCAGATCTCCTCCGCATCGACGAGGTCAGCAAGAGAGGGACAGCACTGGATGCCGGACGCCGAGCCCCCCGGAGGCCAATACCTACCGCCGCGCGAGCAGGTCGCGCAGTCGCGCGGCCTCGCCCTCGGGCATCCCGTAGCCGTGCTCGGGCGCCGGGTAGTGCCCGCCGCGCACCTCGTCGGCATAGGCCGCGACCCCCGCGATGGACACACCGCGCACATCGGCGTAGCGCTTGACGAACTTGGCGGCCCCGCCGGCGTAGATGCCGAGCAGGTCATGGAAGACGAGCACCTGGCCGTCGGCATCCGCTCCGGCCCCGATGCCGATCAGCGGAATGCGCAGCAGGGGCGCGAGAGCGGCGGTGACCTCGGACGGCACTGCTTCGATCACGAGCAGCGAGACTCCGGCATCCTGCAGCGCGAGGGCGTCGTCGATCACGGCAAGCGCCGCCTCGGCCGTGCGTCCCTGGGCGCGGTATCCGCCGAGCGAGGTCGCAGTCTGCGGCGTGAGTCCGACATGGCCGACGACGGGGATGCCGGCATTCACGAGCGCTCGAGCACGGTCGACCGTGGTGCCGCCGCGCTCGATCTTGACCAGGTCGACGCCGGCCTCCTTGATGAAGCGCTGCGCGGTCGCGAGGGCGAGCTCATCCGACGCCTCGTACGAACCGAAGGGCAGGTCGCCGACGAGCAGTGGATTCGTGAGTCCGCGCCGCACGGCTTTCGTCAGCATCAGCATCTCGTCGGTCGTGACGGGCACGGTGCTGTCGTAGCCGAGCACGGTCATCGCGGCCGAATCGCCGACGAGCACCAGGTCGACGCCGGCCTCCTCGACGATCTGCGCACTCGGGAAGTCGTACGCGGTGACCATGACGATCGGCTCGCCGGCATGCTTCTTGGCGTCGAGATCGCGCAGAGTCAGTCGCTTCGTCGGGGCGGCGTGGGCGCTCATGGCGTGAACCCTCTCAGCAGGTGGTTGTCGATCAATCGGGCGGCGCCGACACGGGCGGCGACGAGCAGCAGGGCGTCGCGGTCGATGCGGGTGACGGGCTGAAGCGTCTCAACATCCCGGAGTTCCAGGTACTCGACGTCGATTCCCGCCTCGGCGAGAACATCCCGGGCAGCGGACAGGATGCCATCGCCATCGCCGATACCGTCGCCGTCGCCCGAACGGTGCGCCGCATCCGCCGCGTCGAGCGCACGGTTCAGCGCGGTCGCCCGGGCGCGAGCATCCGCGTCGAGGTACACGTTGCGCGAGCTCATGGCGAGTCCGTCGGGTTCGCGGACGATGGAGCACGCCTCGATGCGCACATCGAGGTTCAGGTCACGCACGACCCGCCGGACGACGAGCACCTGCTGCGCATCCTTCTGCCCGAAGTACGCGACGTCGGGCTGCACGATGCCGAACAGCTTCGTGACGACGGTCGCGACGCCGTCGAAGTGGTGGGGGCCGCGGCTCGCGCCGTCGAGCACCTCGGTGATGCCCGCCACGTGAATGTTCGTGGCGAAGCCGTCGGGGTAGATCTCGGCCGGCTCGGGGGCGAAGAGGATGTCGACACCCTCGGCTTCGGCGAGCGCGGCGTCACGCGCTTCGTCGCGCGGGTAGGTGCTGAGGTCTTCGTTCGCGGCGAACTGGGTCGGATTGACGAAGAGCGAGACGACGACGAGGTCGTTCTGCGCCCTCGCCGCGCGCATGAGCGAGAGGTGCCCCTCGTGGAAGGCGCCCATGGTCGGGACGAGCCCGACAGTCCCGCCGTCACCGCGGGCGTCTCGAACCGCGGTGCGCGGTGCGCACCTCGGCGATCGTACGGAGGATTCTCATGACCGGGGCTTTCTGTCGGCGACCGCTCGGGTGGCGGCGGCGAGTGCGTCGAAGAGGTCGGCGAAGTCGGCGGATGCTGCGCGCTGCCGCGCGACGGTCGCCTCGTCGCCGCGAGCGATCGGACCGGTGAGGGCGGATGCCGCGCCGGACGCCACCCAGTTGTCGACCGTCTGCTGCACGAGCGGTGCGAGGTGGGCGCGATCCAGCCCGGAGGGAGCCGCGAGGCGCTCGGCGGCGTCGAGCACCGTGAGCACGAAGTTCGAGGCGAAGGATGCGGCCGCGTGATACGCCGCGCGGTGGGCGTCGTCGACGCGGAAGGGTGTCGCACCGAGCGCTGCGGCGAGCTGCTCGGCCACCGCGAGCGCCTCGGGTGTGCGGCCGTCGACCGCGACGCCGATTCCGCGGAAGACCTCGGGCGTCTCGGTGCCGGTGAAGGTCTGCAGCGGGTGGATGCTGAAGTCGACGTCGGCGAGCGACGTCGCACCTGAGACGTGCGCGACGAGTCGAGCATGCGGTCGCGCGGCGAAGGCCACCGCCGCGATCGCCGAATCGGGAACGCAGAGCAGCGCGATATCGGCATCCGGCATCCGGGCGTCGCGACGCAGCGGGCCGAGGACGCCGAAGCCCCCTGCACGCAGGGCCCGGGCGAGAACGCCGCCGAGACGGCCGGCGCCGACGATGGCGATGGTCGTGTCAGGGGCGAGAGCAGGGGTGCTGTGCATGTCGATTCCCCGGCCGAGAAGGGCGGCACGGATGGGATGAGTATCCGCCCGAGACCGGGTACGCGCAAAATCTCGGAGCATCGTGACAATCCGAACGCGCCCAGCCCTTGTCACTCTGCTGCGCAGAACAGGCAGAAACCTGCTCGCAATGACCTCTCGATCTCGCCACCCTCCCGCGACCCCACCGATCCGGAGGGGATCCTCGATACGGAGGGCCGATTCCCGGCATCCGCCCTCCGTACTGCAGAAATCCTCCGCATCGAGACCGAGGTCTTACGCTGGAACGTCTGCCCCATCCCCGGGCACCTTCTCTGGAGCATCCCCATGTCTGCACTCGCGGTCGACGATCGCGCCCGCTATCGGGCGAATCCCACTGTCCTCCAGGCGCTGAAGAGTCCGCGGATGCTGACACGCGAGGTGCTCGCGGGCCTGGTCGTGGGTCTCGCGCTGATCCCCGAGGCGATCGCGTTCTCGGTGATCGCGGGCGTCGACCCGAAGGTCGGGCTGTTCTCGTCGTTCATCATGGCGGTGTCGATCGCGTTCCTCGGCGGGCGCCCCGCGATGGTGACCGCGGCGACCGGAGCCGTCGCGCTCGTGATCGCACCGGTCGCTCCGACCTACGGGATGGACTACTTCATCGCGACCGTGATCCTCGCGGGCATCTTCCAGGTGCTCCTCGGGGTGCTGGGCGTCGCGAAGCTGATGCGATTCATCCCACGCAGCGTCATGGTCGGGTTCGTGAACGCGCTCGCGATCTTCGTGTTCAGCTCGCAGTTCCCGCAGCTGATCGACGTGCCGTGGCTGGTCTATCCGCTGGTCGCACTGGGGATCGTCGTGATGATCGTGATGCCGAGGATCACCAGGGTCGTGCCCGCGCCACTCGTGTCGGTGATCATCGTGACCGGTGTCGTGCTGGCGTTCGCGATCACCGTGCCGACGGTCGGCGATCAGGGCGAGCTGCCGAAGAGCCTTCCCGAGCTGTTCATCCCGAACGTGCCGCTCACCTGGGAGACGTTCACGATCATCGCTCCGTTCGCCCTCGGGGTCGCGCTGGTCGGGCTCATGGAGTCACTGCTCACCGCCAAGCTCGTCGATGAGATCACCGACACCCACTCGAACAAGACGCGCGAGTCGTGGGCGCAGGGCGTGGCGAACATGCTCTCCGGAATCTTCGGAGGCATGGGCGGATGCGCGGTGATCGGCCAGACCATGATCGGCGTCAAGGCATCCGGGGCGCGCACCCGCATCTCGACGTTCTGCGCCGGCATCTTCCTGTTCCTGCTGGTCGTCGTGTTCGGTGACTTCGTCGGCACGATCCCCATGGCCGCCCTCGTCGCCGTGATGATCATGGTCGCGATCGGCGCCTTCGACTGGCACAGCGTGAAGCCGTCGACCCTCAAGCGGATGCCGAAGAGCGAGACCTTCGTGATGGTGGCGACCGTCGTGCTCGTGCTCCTCACCCACAACCTCGCGGTCGGCGTCGTCGGCGGGGTGCTGGTCGCATCCGTGCTGTTCGTGCGCCGCGTGGCGCACTTCGTGTCGGTCGACCGCTCGGTCGAACGCGCGGTCTCGGGCGACGTCGCGCGCTACGTCGTGAACGGCGAACTGTTCTTCGCCTCGAGCAACGACCTCACCACCCTCTTCGAGTACCCCGACGACCCCGAGCATGTCGTGATCGACCTGTCGGGATCGCACATCTGGGATGCGTCGACCGTCGCCGCTCTGGATGCGATCGAGACGAAGTACGCAGCGCTCGGCAAGAGCGTCGAGATCGTCGGGATGAACGAGAGCAGTCAGCGGATGCGGGGACGGTTGACCGGCGGGTTCGAGTAGCGATCCACCCGGACGCGCCTCACCGCACGAGGGCGGGCCGCTTGCTGTCGAACTGCCAGTCGGGCACGAGGTACTGCATGCCGATCGCGTCGTCGCGGGCGCCGAGCCCGTGCTCGACGTACAACTCGTGGGCCTCGGCGAGCCGCACGCGGTCGATCGTCACACCGAGTCCCGGCCGGTCGGGCACGCGCACCGCGCCGTCGCGGATCTGCGGTGCATCGACCGTGAGCTGCTGACCGTCCTGCCAGATCCAGTGCGTGTCGAGTGCCGTGATCTCGCCGGGCGCGGCGGCACCGACCTGCGTGAACATCGCCAGCGAGATGTCGAAGTGGTTGTTCGAGTGCGAGCCCCATGTGAGGTCGAAGTCGTTGCACAGCTGCGCGACGCGCACCGACCCTGCCATCGTCCAGAAGTGCGGGTCGGCGAGCGGGATGTCGACGGCATCCGATCGGATCGCGTGCGCCATCTCGCGCCAGTCGGTCGCGATCATGTTCGTCGCGGTCCGCAGTCCGGTGCGCCGCCGGAACTCCGCCATCACCTCTCGACCCGAGAACCGGCCCTCGGCACCGCAGGGGTCCTCGGCGTAGGCGAGCACGTCGCGCAGTCGTCGACCGATGCGCACCGCATCCTCCAGCAGCCACCCGCCGTTCGGGTCGAGCGTGATGCGCGCCTCGGGAAAGCGCTGGGCGAGGGCGGTCACGACGTCGGCCTCGATCTCGCCGTCGAGGACGCCGCCCTTGAGCTTGAAGTCCGAGAATCCGTAGCGCTGCTGGGCGGCTTCGGCCAGGCGCACGACGCCCTCGGCCGTCATCGCCTCTTCGCGTCGCACGCTCTCCCAGCTGTCGCCGCTCTCGCGCAGATAGGGGAGGTCGGTCCTGTCGGCATCGCCGACGAAGAACAGATAGCCCAGCATCGGCACGCTCTCGCGCTGCTGACCGTCGCCGAGCAGTTCGGCGACCGGCACGCCGAGGTGCTGCGCATGGAGGTCGAGAAGCGCCGACTCGATGCCGGTGACGGCGTGCACGGTGGTGCGCAGGTCGAACGTCTGCAGCCCGCGGCCACCGGCGTCGCGATCGGCGAAGCGCGTAGCGATCGACCGCAGCAGCGAACGGTATCGGCCGACCGGCTGACCCGAGAGCATCTCGCCGGCCTCGGTGATGGTGCGGCGGATCGGCTCTCCGCCGGGGACCTCGCCGAGACCCTCGCGTCCGTCCGAATCCGTCACGATGACGATGTTGCGGGTGAAGAACGGCCCGTGCGCGCCCGAGAGGTTCAACAGCATCGAGTCGTGGCCGGCGACCGGAACGACCTCGACTCTGTCGACGGTGGGAACGGCGCTCATGCGGACGCCTCGCGCCGCCCGTCGATGAAGCGCGGGACGTGCCACGGGTTGGCGTCGCGCAGCGCCTCGGGCAGCAGCTCATCGGGGATGTTCTGATACGCGACCGGCCGCAGGAAGCGCTCGATCGCGAGAGTCCCGACGCTCGTGGTGCGCGAGTCGCTCGTCGCCGGGAACGGTCCGCCGTGAACCATGGCGTGCCCGACCTCGACCCCGGTCGGCCAGCCGTTCGCGAGGATGCGTCCGACCTTGCGCTCGAGCACCGGCAGCAGCGCCGCCGCGAGCTCATTGTCGTCCGCGCTGAGCTGCAGCGTGGCCGTCAGCTGACCCTCCAGACGCGACGCCGCCTGCACCAGCTCGGCGACATCGCCGTACCGCACCACCAGCGATGCCGCACCGAAGATCTCCTCGTGCAGCACGTGGTTCTCCTCGAACGATTCGAGGTCGGCGGCGTGGATCACCGGCGCGGGAGCATGCGGACCCTGTCCGTCGGATCCCCTCGCGAGGATCTCGGCGTTGGCGTCCCTCGTCTCGACGCCCTCGCGCCACGCGGCGGCGATGCTCGGCGAGAGCATGGTCTGCCCTGTGGCCGCGCGCAGCGCCTCGGATACGGCCTGCAGGAAGGCGTCGCCCTGCTCGCCCCGCGGGACGAAGACGATTCCGGGCTGCGTGCACAGCTGCCCGCTGGATCCGGTCGCGCTCTGCACGTACCCCGCGGCGAGCGCTCCGACATCGCCGCGCAGAGCGCCGGGCAGGATGAACACGGGGTTCACCGAGCTCATCTCGGCGTAGACGGGGATCGGCACCGGCCGCGCCTGCGAGGCGCGCACGAGGGCGAGACCGCCTTCGCGGGAGCCGGTGAACCCGACGGCCTGGATCTCGGGGTCGGAGACGAGCGCCTGTCCGACGCTGCGGCCCGGGCCGAAGATGTGCGAGAACACTCCCGGGTGGAGTCCATGGGCGTCGATGGCACGCGCGATCGCCGCCGCCACGAGCTCGCTCGTGCCGGGGTGCGAGCTGTGCGCCTTGAACACGACCGGGCAGCCGGCTGCGAGGGCGGATGCGGTGTCTCCGCCGGCGGTGGAGAACGCGAACGGGAAGTTCGACGCCCCGAACACCGCCACCGGCCCGAGAGGGATCTTGCGCTGACGGATGTCGACGCGGGGCACCGGCGTGCGGTCGGGCTGCGCCGGATCGATGCGCACGCCTCGGTGCTCGCCGGCTCGGACGACCTCGGCGAACAGCCGCAGCTGCCCGGTGGTGCGCGCACGCTCGCCGAGAAGACGCGCCTGCGGCAACCCGGTCTCCTGCATCGCCCGTTCGATCAGTGTGTCGCCGATCGCCTCGATCTCCTCCGCGACCGTCTCGAGGAAGGCTGCGTGGGCCTCGGGCTCGAGGCGCGAGAACGTCACGAACGCCTCTGCGGCGGCCGCCGTCGCCTCGCGGAGCTGGTCGACGTCGATCTGCGAGTAGGGCGGATCGAGCTGCTCGTCGGTGTCGGGCGCGATGGCGTGCAGTGCCGAGCCGGTGCCGGCGACGGAGCGCCCGGCGATCGAGGAATGCCCGGTGAGGACGGGAACGGTCATGTCACTCTCCTTGAGTCGAGGGTGGGGATGGTGAGGATCAGACGGGGACGGACTCGAGCAGCCCGGCGCGGTCGAGAAGCTGCAGGAGGTCGGCGTCATCCTGCTCCGACAGGTCGTGCAGCGGCGGGCGGACCGGTCCGACGCCGTGTCCGGTGAGACGCAGCCCAGCCTTGACGATCGAGACGCCGAAGCCGCGGCCCCGATCGCGGATCGCGATGTACGGGAGCACGAAGCGTCCCAGCTTCTCGGTCACCGCGACTCGGTCCTGGGCACGCACGTCCCGGTAGAACTCGAGGGCGAACTCGGGAACGAAGTTGAACATCGCGGACGAGTAGGTGCTCATGCCCATCTGCAGCAGCGGCAGCGCATACGTCTCCGCCGTCGGCAGCCCGCCCAGGTAGAACAGCCGCTCGCCGTTGCGGACGTAGACCGAGGCGAGGTGCTCGATGTCGGCCGTCGCATCCTTGAAGCCGATGACGTTCTCATGTCGGTCGGCGAGGATCGCCATCGTCTCGGCCGAGTAGATCGCGTTGCCCCGGTTGTAGACGATGATCGCGAGACGGGTCGCTGCGGCGATCGCCGAGACGTGCTCGACGAGACCGGGCTGGTCGCACTCGGTGAGATACGGGGGCAGCACGAGGATGCCCTCGGCACCGGCCTCCTCCGCGGCGCGAGCATTCGCGATCGCATTGCGGGTCCAGCCTCCGGCCGACGCGAGCACCGGCACCTCGGGGCGGGATGCCTGCACGGCCGCGCGGACGACCGCAGCCGACTCGGCGGCATCGAGGCTGAAGCCCTCGCCGGTGCCGCCGGCGGCGAACAGACCGGCGACGCCGAATCCGGCCTGCCACTCGACGTGCTCGCGGTAGCGCTTCTCGTCGAACTCGAGCTCCGGCGTGAATGCCGTCGCGGGGAACGAGAGGAGACCTTCGCGAAGGTGGTCGGCCAGCTCGGTGGGCGTGAATCGTGCCACGGTGCACTCCTGGGGTGTCGCGCCGGTGTCCGGCTCGGATCTGAACAGTCGTCACGCTATGCGGGAAACGATGCGCCTACAAACCAAATGGTGGATGGATCAATGCGCCGCCTGCATCAAAGCGCAGACATCTCCGGCACTGGCGTCGGGAGCGGCTCGCCTGCGAGGTACGCCCGGAGGTTCGCCAGCGTGAGGTCTCGCATGTCGCGCCGGGTCTCGTGCGTCCCGCTGCCGACGTGGGGCAGCAGCGTGACATCGTCGCGGATCAACCGCTCGGGCACGTGCGGCTCGTGCGCGAACACGTCGAGACCCGCCCCCGCGATCTCACCGGCTTCGAGAGCGGCGATCAGCGCCTCCTCGTCGACGACCGAGCCCCGCGCGATGTTCACCAGGAACCCGTCCGGTCCGAGGGCGCGGATCACCTCGGCGTCGACCAGACCCTCGGTCGCGGCTCCTCCGGGAACCGCGATGACGAGCACATCCGATCGGCGTGCGAGTTCGACGGCGGATGCCACGTGCTCCCACGGCACTCCGTCGACCGGGCGGCGGGTCGTGTAGAGGATCGTCCCGTCGAATGCCGCCGCGCGCCGGGCGATCGCCTGCCCGATGCGGCCGAGGCCGAGCACGCCGACCGTGCTGCCCGAGAACCGACGCGTCAGCGGGAAGCCGCCGGACTCCCAGCGGCCCTCGCGCAGGAACCTCTCGGATGCCCCGAACCGTCGGAACACGTCGAGCATGAGCCCGAGGGCCGTATCGGCGACGCAGTCGGTGAGCACATCGGGCGTGTGGGTGACCTGGATGCCGCGTGCGACCGCCTGAGCCACATCGGTCGTGTCGTAGCCCACCCCGAAGTTGGTCACGATCTCGAGGTTCGGGAGCACAGCCATCAGAGCGGACGGGACACCGTTGCGACCGCTCGTGACGACGGCGCGCACCTTCGCGGCATCCGCGGGATCGAGGGTCGTGAGGTCGTCGGGAAGACGCACCACGGAGTACTCGTCCTGAAGCGTCCGCTCGAGAGAGTCGAGCAGTGGCCCCGCCTGGGCGACGGAGCCGGGGGCGACGGGCGAGGGGGCATCGATGATGTTCGTCATGGCGCGAGACTACGACCCGTCAACGATGCAGTTCCATAAGCGAAGTTGCATGAATTGATGCGTCCGATGTATTCATCGGGCGAGAACGGCGGAATCCCGCGGATCGCCGCATGTCGCTCCACCGCTGCCGAGCGCCGAGCCCCGGTTCCGCCCGCCGATGCGTGCCGCGCATCGGTTGACGCTCGTGAAGCGGTCTGCGACATTCTGAACGAGCCGACGACCACTCTGGGCCTCGGCCGTCCCCTACCTGGAGGAACCGATGAAGCTTTCTTCCCCCCGACGCAGAGCGGCCCGCGCGTCCGCCGTCACCGCTGGAATCGCGTCGATCGCACTGCTCGCATCCTGCTCGGTCGCGAACTCGGAGTCGCAAGGCGGCGGCGAGGGTGGCACCGAAGACACCCTCCGCGTCGTGCTCACGCAGGAGCCGCCCACGCTCGAGGCATGCGACGCGAACCTCACCTCGACGGGTGTGGTCGTGCGCAGCACGGTGACCGAGCCGCTCGTCGAGCGCAACCCGTCGACCGGAGAGCTCGAGCCGCTGCTCGCCACCGAGTGGGAGCAGACCGGCGACACCGAGTGGACATTCACCGTCCGCGACGACGTCACGTTCCAGGACGGCACCCCCTTCGACGCCGAAGCGGCCGCCTACTCGATCGACCGCGCCGTGAACGGCGACCTCGGCTGCAACGTCGAGGGCTACATCTTCGGTGACGACGACCTCGAGGTCGCCGCCACCGATGCCACCACCCTCACCGTGACCACCCCGAGCCCCGACCCGATCCTCCCGCTGAAGCTCTCGTTCATCGAGATCGTCTCCCCCGAGACCTCGAACACGGAGTTCGTGCGCGAGCCCATCGGCACCGGCCCCTACGCGATCGGCGACTGGCAGGCCGGCACGAAGCTCACCCTCGACCGCAACGACGACTACTGGGGCGACGCTCCGCAGTTCGCCGAGGTCGAGTACCAGTGGCGGTCGGAGGGCACCGTCCGTGCCGCGATGATCACCAGCGGCGAGGCAGACATCGCCCTCGGCCTCAGCGCCGAGGACGGCATCGGCGACTTCGGCGTGAGCTACCCGAACAACGAGACGATCGCACTGCGCTTCTCCGGGCAGACGGCGCCGCTCGACGACATCCGCATCCGCCAGGCGATCAACTACGCGATCGACCGCGAGGGCATCGTCTCCTCCCTCTACCCCGACGGCGACGTGGTCGCCGCGCAGCTGATCCCCGAGGGCATCGTCGGCTTCAACTCCGACCTCGAGCCCTGGGAGTACGACCCCGAGAAGGCGAAGGCCCTCGTCGAGGAGGCTGCGGCGGACGGCGTCCCGACGGACACGAAGATCCTCATGCCGGTGCGCACCGCGCAGTTCCCGAAGGTCAGCGAGCTCGGCGAGGTCCTGCGCGAGCAGCTCGCCGCCGCCGGCCTCAACGTCGAGCTCCGCATGGTCGACACCACGCAGCACCTGCAGTACCAACTGAGCCCGTTCGTCACGAACGAGGGCCCCATCTCGATGCTCATCCAGCACGGCAACCAGGCGGGTGACGCGCAGTTCACGGTCGAGCAGTACATGCTCACGGGCGGTGCGCAGGCCGAGTTCGGCGACCCGGGTCTGGACGAGCTCATCAACACGGCACGCACTCTGACCGGCGATGAGCGTCAGGCGGCCTACGAGGACGTGTTCGCCTACGAGCGCGAGAACGTCGTGGCCCTCGCCCCGATCGCGCACCAGACGGTCATGCTCGGTCTCGCCGACCGCGTGACGTACGAGCCCAACTCGTCGACCGGCGACGAGCTGCGCATCAAGGAGGTCTCGCTCGCGGGCTGACCGCGAGCGAGAGTGAGAGGCGGGCGACCATGTGGACCTACCTGAGAAAACGGATCCTGCAGAGCGCGCTGCCGCTGATCGCCGTCGTACTGGGTGTCTTCGTGCTCGCCCGTCTCACCGGCGATCCGTCGCAGCTGTACCTTCCGCTGAACGCCACCGACCAGATGCGCGAGGACTTCGCCGCCCGCAACGGCTTCGACCAGCCGCTGTGGAAGCAGATGGGCGACTACTTCCTCGGTGTCCTGCAGCTGGACTTCGGTCAGTCGCTGCGCACCGGGGAACCTGCCGCCGAGATGGCGCTGCGCGCCTTCCCCGCCACCCTGCAGCTCGCCGCGGTGACGATGATCCTCGCGATCGTCATCGCCATCGTGCTCGGCAGCTGGGCGTCGCTGAAGCCGAACGGCATCGCCGATCGCATCGTGAGCTTCTTCTCGATGACGGCGGCCAGCGTGCCCGACTTCTGGGTGGCGATCCTCGGCATCTGGATCTTCGCGATCACCCTCGGCTGGCTGCCGACATCCGGAACCTCCGGCGCTCTCGTCTGGATCCTGCCGGTCGCGACGCTCATGCTTCGGCCGGTCGGGGTGCTCGCCCAGGTGATCCGCGGGTCGATGGTGACCGTGCTCGGGCAGCCGTACATCCAGGTCGCCCGCAGTCGCGGCGCCGGCCAGATGCACATCGTCTCGAAGCACGCGCTGCGCAACGCCGCGGCGCCCGCCCTGACCGTCGCCGGCGACCTGACCGTCGGTCTCATCAACGGCGCGGTCGTGGTGGAGTCGATCTTCGGCTGGCCGGGCATCGGCAAGCTCATGATCGACTCGATCCTGCAGCGCGACTTCGCGGTGCTGCAGGCCGCGGTGCTGATCACCGCTCTGGCGATCTTCGCCCTCAACATCATCATCGACCTCGGTTACGCGCTGCTGGATCCCCGCGTGCGGCCGACCTCGGGAGCCAAGGCCCGTCGCCGCGGTCCCGGGGCACTCTCCGACACGAAGGCAGAGGTGCTGACGAATGTCTGACAACGCATCGACCGTCACCGTCCTCACGCAGAAGGCGCGCGGAGCCCGCTCGTCAGGTCGCGCCAACCTCTGGCAGCTGCTGCTCAAGGACAAGGTCGCCACCGCCGCCGCCATCGTGCTGTCGTTCATCGTGCTCACCGCGATCATCGGTCCGCCGCTGTTCGGCGAGATGGCCCAGCGACAGGACCTCGGCGCGCGCAACATGCCGCCGTTCAGCTTCCAGCTCGGCTGGGAGTACGTCCTCGGCAGCGACTCGCTGGGTCGCAGCCTGCTCGCCCGCATCATCACCGCCGCGGGAACCACGCTCGGTGTCGCGGCGGCCGCCGTGGTCGTGTCGGCGGTCGTCGGCTCGATCTGGGGCATGTGGGCGGGATTCCATCGCGGATGGCGCGAATCGGTCTCGATGCGCATCGCCGACGTCATCATGAGCTTCCCCTCGCTGCTGCTCGCCGTGGTGATCCTGTACGTGTTCAACCCGAGTGCGGCCAACATAGTGCTCGTGCTCGCGATCACCCGCATCCCTCTGTACCTGCGCACGGCGCGAGCGGATGCCGCCGAGCTGCGCTCGAGGATGTTCGTCGACGCCGCGACGAACTTCGGAGCCACGAACAAGGCCATCGTCTTCCGGCACATCGTCCCGAACGTCCTGCCCACGTTGGTCACGCTGGCGACGCTGGAGTTCTGCTACGTGATGCTGGCCGAGTCGTCGCTGAGCTTCCTCGGCATCGGCATCCAGCCGCCCGATGTCAGCTGGGGCCTCATGGTCTCGCAGGGACGCCAGTACCTCGCCGAGGCGTGGTGGCAGTCGGTGCTCCCCGGTCTCGCGATCGTCATCACCACGGTGTGCGCGAACGTCCTGGCCGCGTGGCTGCGTCTCGCGACCGACCCGGGCCAGCGCTGGCGTCTGCAGAGCAAGAAGCGCCGTCGTGTGATCGGCTCGATCGCCCCGCGTCGCTGAGTCCGCGGTGACGCCGCTCGAGTTCGTGCTGCTGGGGGCTGTCATCCTCGTCGCCGGCTGCCTGCAGGGCTCGATCGGCTTCGGAATGGGGATGCTGGCCGCACCGTTCATCGCCCTGATCGACACGACGCTGCTGCCGGTGCTCGTGATCATGCTGGCCATGGTCGTGACGCTGATCGTGGCGGTGATGGATCGCGCGGCGCTCGATCTGCGCGGGGCCGGCTGGGCGTTGGCGGGGCGGGTGCCCGGGACCGTCGTCGGCGCAGGTCTCGTCACCGTGATGTCGACGACCGTGCTCTCCTGGGCGGTCGCGGTCGTCGTTCTGCTGGGTGTCGTCGTCTCGCTGCGGGGCTGGCGCCCGAGGGTGACGAGGACGACGCAGGCGGTGGCCGGGGCGCTGTCGGGCGTCATGGGCACGACCACGTCGGTCGGAGGAGCGCCGATGGCGATCATCTGGCAGGGCTCCGACGGGCCGCGGCTGCGCGGCACGATGTCGGCGTTCTTCCTCGTCGGCTCGTCGCTGTCGCTCGTCGCGCTGTTCCTGTGGGGCGCGGTGCCGACGCACGCGCTCGCCACGGCGGCCTGGATGGCGCCGTTCGCGGTGGCCGGGGTGGTGCTGTCGCGGTTCGTGAACAGGTTCCTCAACCGCCGGCGCACGCGCGCGATCGCTCTCGGAGCATCCGCTCTCGGTGCGGTGACGCTGATCGTCACCCGCCTGTTCGAGATGTTCTGAGCGGATGCCGAGGCGCTCAGCCATGTGGTGAGTCACGCGGAGCACGAAGGCTGGAGAGAACCGCGCGAGCGCCGTCTCCACTGATCACCTACTTCTGTACGCCAGCATCCTTGCCGTGGCGCTCCTCGAACGCTCGAACCTCGCGAAGAACTCGGCGGAGCACGAAGAGCTGCGCAACTGCCAAACCAGCATTCACAACGCCCACGATCAACCGCATCACGTCGAGATCCGCAGAGTCGTCGAGCAACCCGGAGCTCAGCCACCATACGGCGCTGACAGTAAAGACGACGAGAAGAGCGATCGCCAGCGTTCTCTTTCGCTGCAGCGCCAGGCGCTGCTGTGTGAGGGACGGCTCGGGCTCGCTCATGCGCAGAGCATACCGAGAGGGTGCCGACGCACAACGGGGATGGCGTTGCCCAGTCAACCGGCGGGGTCTTCGCCGAGTTCGGTCAGGCGCGCCTGGATGTCGCGCGCCTCGTCCTCGTGAAGACTCTGCTGTTGGTGCGCGCCGAGGCCGCCACCCATACTCAGACCGCTCAGCCACGCTTCGCGGTGGAGGCGCTGAACCTCAGCGAGACGCCGACGCAATCGCACGATCTCGTCATCAGAACCGACCATGCGGACAGCGTAGCTCGCCCCTCTGGTTGGGCAGGAAGGAGGCGCCGACGCCTGACCGCTCAGCGCACCTGACGTTCCAGTGGCATGCCCGCGTCGAGCAGATCGATGTTGCGGGCGATGTCGGCGGCCCGAGCCGAGAAGACCTCGCGGGCATGGCCCGAGTGGTGCGGGGTCAGCACGACACGGTCGAGCGCGGCGAATCTCTGCACGACCGGCGGCGCCTCGGCACCCTGCGGAGCCTCCCACCACACGTCGATCGCCGCGCCCCCGATGCGTCCCTCGCTGAGGGCTGAGAACAGTGCGTCCTCGTCGATGAGCGCCCCGCGGGCGACGTTGATGACCAGAGCGTCGGCGTTCAGCTGCGCGAGCGCGTCGGCGTCGATCATCCCTCGCGTGCTCTCGGTGAGGGGCGCGGTGACGACGACGACATCGCTCTCCCGCAGCAGCGGATGCAGCTGATCCTCGCCGTACACCTGATCGAGCAGCTCGGTTCCGAGTCCGCCCGCATCCGGATGCCGGCGCATCGCGACCACGCGCATGCCGAAGGCCTTCGCGAGGTGGGCGACGGAGCGGCCGATCTCGCCGTAGCCGACCAGTCCGAGGGTGCTGCCGGCGAGCGAGCGGTGGTACGGGGCGCCTGCCGTGGCGATCGTGCGCCACTCCCCTCGACGCATCTCGGCGTCGGCGTCGATCGCGCGACGGCGCAGCATGAGTGCGGTCATGAGCACGTGCTCGGCGATCGCGGCGCCGTGGTGACCGGTGTTGCACAGCGGCACACCTTCGGGCACGGCACCGGCTTCCACCCGGTCGATGCCCGCACCCGTCGCATGCACGAGTCGCACGTGATCGGCGCCGGCCATCTCGGCGACCGTGAGCCGCGAGCAGATCACCACGTCGGCGCCCTCGATCGCCGCTCGCGTCGAACCGGGCACGTCGAGGTCGGCGAACACCCACTCGTGAGGGCGCGCGGTGCGGCGCAGATCGTCGGCGAACGCCGACATGATCGGATCGGTGACTGCGATGCGCAGCGGCGCGTTCACCAGCGGGGGCTCTCGAGCACGTATCCGGGGTCGACGCGCTGCATGTAGCCGGTGTCGTCGCGCTCCCGGATGCCGCCGTCGAGGTACTGCCTGTGCAGCCGCGCGAGCGCCTCGGGGTCGAGCTCGACACCGAGTCCTGGCGCGGTCGGCACTGCCAGCGATCCGTCCCTGAAGGTCAGGGCGCCGGGGGCGATGACGTCTTCGTCCTCGCGCTTCCACGGCCAGTGCGTGTCGCACGCGTAGCCGACGCCGGGGGTGGCACCGGCGAGGTGGGTCATCGCGGCGAGGCTGATGCCGAGGTGCGAGTTCGAGTGCATGGAAAGCCCCCACCCGAGCGTCTCGGCGAAGCCGGCGAGCAGCCGGGATCGTTCGAGACCTCCCCAGAAGTGGTGGTCGGAGAGCACGATGTCGATCGCGCCGAGGCGCACGGCATCTGCGATGTGCGAGAACGCGACGACGCACATGTTGGTGGCGAGCGGCAGGTCGGTGTGGCGGCGCACCTCGGCCATGCCCTCGAGACCCGGGGTGGGGTCTTCGAGGTACTCGAGCACGTCCTTCAGCGCATCGGCGACCCGCAGCGAGGTCTCGACGGTCCAGGCGCCGTTCGGATCGATGCGCAGGGGGTGGTCGGGGAACTCCTCGCGCAGCGCGAGGATCGCGGCGATCTCGTCGTCGGGCGCGAAGACACCGGCCTTGAGCTTGAGCGCTGTGAATCCGTAGGAGTCGACGATGCGACGCGCCTGTCTGACGATGCCGTCCGGCGTCAGCGCCTCGCCCCATTCGTCGTCGGATCCGCCCGGATGCCCCGCCCACTTGTAGAAGAGGTAGCCGCTGAACGGAACGGCGTCCCGCACCCGTCCGCCGAGCAGCTCACTGGCGGGCATGTCGAGCAGCTTGCCGCGGATGTCGACGGCGGCCACGTCGAACGGCGAGAGCACGCGGTCGCCGGTGCTCGTGCCGGTGACCATGCCCGACATGCCGTGTCCGCCCTGCACCCCGTCGCCGGCCACACTGCGTTCGACCCGCGCGCGCAGGTCGTTCGTGGCGAACACGTCGCAGCCGAGCACGGCGTCGGCGGCGACCCGCAATCGCTGCAGGTGCGCGCTGTCGCCGTAGGTCTCGCCGAGTCCGACGACGCCCGATTCGGTGGTCACCTGCACGATGGCGCGCAGCGCGAGCGGCTCGTGCACGCCGACGGTGTTGAGCAGAGGCGGGTCGTGGAATGCGACCGGCGTGATGCGGACGGACCGCACCGCGTTCTCGGACAACCGCGTGGCAGCCGGGACAGACAGCAGGAACTCTTCGGACATCACGCCTCCGTTGGTGAGACTCCGGGACTCCGCTTCGACGGATTCCGCGTCATCGAGTTTCTCCGACACTATGGTGGGGACAGATGCGCGGACAAACCAAAACTCGCACTGATTGATGTCGGGAGTGGATCGATGATCTCGCTGGTACAGCTCGAATGCTTCATCGCCGTCGCGGAGGAACTGCACTTCGGTGCGGCCGCGACCCGCCTCAAGATGACGCAGCCGCCGCTCAGTCGGCAGATCCAGCAGCTCGAGCGGGAGCTGTCGACACGACTGTTCGATCGCACCAGCCGTCGCGTCGCGCTGACTCAGGCCGGGCGCGCGCTGCTCCCCAACGCGCGGCGCCTGATCGACCTCGCGGCGAAGGCGGTCTCGGACGTGCGCTCGGTCGGCGAGGGCGCCGCCGGAACCGTCACGATCGCCTACACCGCGATGGCCGGGCAGGCCGTCGTGCCCGATCTGCTGCGGCGCGCGTCGGCCGAGCTGCCCGGCGTCACCCTGCTGCTGCGCGAACTCGTCTCGCTCGACCAGGTGGAGGAGCTCGAGAAGGGCACGGTCGACATCGGCCTGATGCGGCCACTGCTCGCCCGACCGCAGATCAGCAGCCGCGCGGTGTACCGCGAGCGGCTGGCGGTGGCACTGCCCAGCGACTCGCCACTGGCGCAGCGCGCCGAGCCCGTGAAGCTCATCGACCTCAAGGACGAGTCGCTGCTCATGTACTCCCCGAGCGGCGCGCGCTACTTCCACGACCTGCTGCTGTCGATGTTCGTGGCGAGCGGGGTACATCCGCACATCGTGCAGTATGCCGGGCAGGTGCCCGCCCTGCTGGCGATGGTCAGCGCCGGCATCGGGTTCACGCTCGTGCCGCAGTCGGCCGAGCGGATCTCTCCCGACACCGTGACGCTGCTGCCGATCAGCGAGTCCGATCCGTCGTCACGGGTGAACAGCGTCGAGCTCGACATCGCGTGGAACTCCGAGTCGCACAATCCCCTCGTCGAGCGTCTGCTGAATCTGATCGACGACGTGGATCACGACGACTGATCTATGCAGTGGGCGCATTGCCCAATGCCGATGTAGTGCTTGATCGGGATGAATCCCCACGCCTAGCGTGAACGAGAAGATGATCAGTGCTGATGACACGACCCGTGCTCGACGAGGAGGACGCATGCCGAAGGACATCGCCGCGACCGCCGATGAGTCCGCCCGACTCGGTGAGGCCGTGAACCCGACACCCGGCGGCCGACCCGCCGCGCGTGACGACATCCTGCGCGTCGAGGATCTGCGCGTCGCCTATCGCATCGGCGACCGCGAGGTCGATGCGGTGCGCGGGGTGAATCTCAGCGTGGGCCGCGGAGAAGTGGTCGCGATCGTCGGCGAATCCGGATCCGGCAAGAGCACGGTCGCGCAGTCGATCATGAACCTCCTCGCGCCGAACGCCGAGGTCACCGGCGGGCGCATCGAGTTCGACGGCGAAGACCTGATCCCGCTGAGCGAGCGCCGCTGGCGCAGCATCCGGGGCCGTCTGATCGGACTGGTCCCCCAGGACCCCGCACTCTCTCTCAACCCGGTGCGACGCGTGGGCGTGCAGGTGGCGGAGCCGCTGCTCGTGCACGGACTCGCGACCAAGCACGACGCGCATGATCGTGCCGTCGAACTGCTCGAAATGGCGGGTCTGACGTATCCGGCCGAGCGGGCGAAGCAGTATCCGCACCAGTTCTCGGGTGGCATGAAGCAGCGTGCGCTGATCGCGGGGGCGCTGGCCGCGCAGCCGAGCCTGATCATCGCCGACGAGCCGACGAGCGCCCTCGACGTCACCGTGCAGAAGCAGATCCTCGACCACCTCGCGAACCTCACGCAGGAGCTGGGCACCGCGATCCTGCTCATCACCCACGACCTGGGCATGGCGGCCGAGCGGGCCGACCGGGTCGTCGTCATGAAGCAGGGCGAGATCGTGGACTCCGGACCGGCGGCGCAGGTGATGACCGCGCCGACGCACGAGTACACCCGCAAGCTCATCGCCGCCGCACCGCGGCTGAGCGCACACGAGCGGCGGACGGCATCGACCCAGGCCCGCATCGAGTTCGGCGGCGAGCCGATCGTCCGCGTCTCCGAGCTCACCAAGGTCTTCCCGCTGCCCAAGGGCGAGGGCGAGCGCCGCTCGCTGACCGCCGTCGACGCCGTCTCTCTCGAGGTGCGCCGCGGCGAGACGCTCGCCGTCGTGGGCGAGTCGGGGTCGGGCAAGAGCACGCTCGCGCGACTCGTGCTGCGGCTGGAGGAGCCGACCTCGGGATCCATCTCGTTCGCCGGCGAAGACATCACCCACCTCAAGGGCGAGAAGCTGCGTCAGCTGCGGCGGCGGTTCCAGATGGTCTACCAGAGCCCGTTCGACTCCCTGAATCCGCGCATGACGATCGAGCAGCTCATCACCGAGCCGCTGCTGTCGTTCGGCGAGGGCGACCGGTCGTCGCGGTCGAAGCGCGCCGTCGAGCTGTCGGAGCAGGTCGCTCTTCCCGACGGGATGCTGGGTCGGTTCCCCGACGAACTGTCGGGCGGCCAGCGGCAGCGCGTGGCCATCGCCCGTGCCCTCGCGCTCGACCCGGAGTTCCTCGTGCTCGACGAGGCCGTCTCGGCGCTCGACGTGTCGGTGCAGGCGCAGATCCTCGCGCTGCTCGACGAACTGCAGCGCGAGCGCGAACTGAGCTACCTCTTCATCACGCACGACCTCGGTGTCGTCGCCGAGACCGCCGACCGCGTCGCCGTGCTCAAGCACGGCAAGCTCGTGGAGTGCGGCGATGCCGCGCAAATCTTCACGAGCCCGCAAGAGGAGTACACCCGGATGCTGATCGAGGCCGTTCCGGCGTTCTCCGCCTGACGCTCGCCCTCGGTTCGCGCGGCGCCTGAGTGGCCACTTTCGCATCCCTCACGGCCACTTCAGGTGCACTATTGACCACCCACCGCACCCCCGGCCCGTGAGTGGTCACTTTCGCACCCCTCACGGCCACTTCAGGTGCATTACTGACCCCCCCACGGCACCGGCGTCACGCTTCAGGCGTCAGGCGTCAGGCGAGGCACAGCGTCGACAGTTCACTTCGCACTCCCCGTGCGTTCACCTCGGACGCCTATCTTGAGTGCGGTCGCGCGAACGCGGCTAAGAATCAGACAGATCGTTGTACGTAAACCACAACATCGCGGTAAAGTCGGATCAGACATACCTCGATGACGAGAAAGGCGACCATGGTCGACATCCGAAAGAAGCGCTGGTCTCTCCTGGGAATCGCTGCGGTGGCGGCCGTGACCCTGACCGGCTGCGCAGGCGGCAGCACCGAGTCCGACGGCGGTTCGAGCGACGGCGGGTCGGATGCGACCCTCATCGTCTACACGAACTCGAACAGCGACGGCCGTGGCGAGTGGATCACCGAGAAGGCCGCGGATGCCGGCATCGACATCGAGATCGTGGGTCTCGGCGGCGCCGACCTCACCAACCGCATCATCGCCGAGAAGAACAACCCCGTCGGCGACGTGGTGTTCGGTCTGAACAACATGTTCTTCGAGCAGCTCAAGGCCGAAGAGGCGATCACCGCCTACGAGCCCGAGTGGAGCGGCGAGGTCCCGGCCGATGCCGGCGACCCCGCTGACGGAGCGTTCTGGCCGCTCGTCGAGCAGGCCATCGTCACGGTCTACGACGAGAACACCATCACCGACGCCCCCTCCGACGAGGAGGACCTCTGGACCGACGAGGAGTACGCGGGCCGCTACGAGGTCAACCCGGCGCTCGGCCAGGCCACCCCGCAGCTCGTGCTCGCCAGCATCCTGTCGCGTCACCTCGACGAAGACGGCGACCTCGGCGTCAGCGACGAGGGCTGGGACCTGGTGAAGTCGTACTACGCCAACGGATCGCCTGCCGTCGAGGGCACCGACCTCTACGCCCGCATCACGCGTGGCGAGATCGACTACGGCGTGCTGCCCTCGAGCGGCATCGCGGCGCGCGATGAGGAGTACGGCACGAAGACCGGCATGATCGTGCCCGACTACGGCGTGCCGTATGTCACCGAGCAGATCGCGCAGATCAACGGCACCGGCAACGAGGAGAAGGCCCAGGAGTTCATCGACTGGTTCGGCAGCGCCGAGGTGCAGGGCGAGTTCGCGGCCGAGTTCAACTCGATGCCCGTCAACGAGGGTGCGGTCGAGCAGGCCAACCCCGAGGTCGTCGAGCTCATGGGCACCCTCGACCGTCAGGACATCGACTTCGGCTTCGTGAGCGAGAACCTCGGTGCCTGGGTCGAGAAGGTCACGCTCGAGTACATCGGCTGATCTCGCACGACACCACCCCTCCTCTCGCACTAGCCGGAAAGACACCATGATCCGTTTCGAAGATGTCGAGGTCGCGTTCGGCGATCACCGCGCGGTCTCGCACCTCGATCTGGAGATCCAGGAGGGTGAGTTCTTCACCCTCCTGGGTCCGTCCGGATGCGGCAAGACCACCGCCCTCCGCACACTCGCCGGGTTCGTCGAGCCGACGGGCGGTCGCATCCACATCAACGGCCGTGATGTCACTCGCGTGCCGAGCGAGAAGCGCGGCGTGGGCATGGTGTTCCAGAACTACGCCCTGTTCCCCAGCATGAACGTGCGCGAGAACATCGCGTTCGGGTTGTCGATCCAGAAGACGTCGAAGGCCGAGCAGCGCCGCCGCGTCGACGAGATCGCCGACCGCACGGGCCTCGCGCCGTCGCAGCTCGAGAAGAACGTCTCGGAGCTCTCGGGCGGGCAGCAGCAGCGTGTGGCGATCGCCCGCGCGCTCGCGCTGACCCCCAGCATCCTCTTGCTCGATGAGCCGCTGTCGAACCTCGACGCGAAGCTGCGCGTGCAGCTGCGTGAACAGCTGAAAGACCTGCAGCATGAGGTCGGCGTGACCACGGTCTACGTCACGCACGACCAAGAAGAGGCACTCACGCTCAGTGACCGCATCGCCGTGCTCGACGCCGGAACCCTGCAGCAGGTCGGCACTCCCGAGGAGATCTACGACCGCAGCGCGACGCCGTTCGTCTGCCGCTTCATCGGTGAGAACAACCGTCTCAGCCCGGCGCAGATCACGAGCCTCGGCGGCGGACTCGACGCCACGGCCGAGAGCTACGTGCGGCCCGAGAAGCTGCACCTCGCCGAGGTGGGCGACAGCTCGACGGCATCCGCGTCGCTCGCCGGCACAATCGTCGACCGCACGTACCACGGCAGCCACAGCGTCTACACGGTGACGGCAGAGGATGCTGCGCTGCGCGTCAGCGTTCCCGCCGCGGCGAGCGCGCGCCAGTGGAACCCCGGCGACGCAGTGCGGGTCGACGTGGATCCCCGCTGGATCCTGCAGTACCCGGCGGCGTGACATGTCGGACGCTCGGAACCCCCAGAACCCCTCACACCCCGCGGTCCCGCCCTCAGCGGCCGTGACCGGAGAAGCCGGCTCCTTGACGACCGAAGCTGTCGTCGAGGGTCAGACGGCGGGACCGCGGCTCAACAAGAGAGGGCGCCCCGGCAGCGTGAAGGCGATGCTGCGCTCGCCCCTCGCCTGGATCACGGGCATCATCGTGATCTGGTTCGCCGCGGCGTTCCTCGTGCTGCCGAACGCCGCCCTGCTCGGCGTCACCTTCTTCCCCGACGGGCAGTTCAGCATCCGTGCCGTCGAGAAGCTGTTCGGCAGCGAGCGCGCATTGAAGACGCTCGGCAACAGCTTCCTGCTCGCCGTCACCCTGTCGATCACCGTCAACGTGGTCGGTGTGTTCATCGTGCTGGTGACGAAGTACTTCCAGGTGCGCGGGGCGAAGATCCTCTGGCTCGGCTATGCCACGACCCTGATCTACGGCGGCATCGTGCTGGCCGCCGGTTACAACTTCATCTACGGCCGGTTCGGGTTCTTCACGAACATGATGGTCAACTGGTGGCCCGACATGGACCGCGACTGGTTCTCGGGGTACTTCGCCGTGGTCTTCGTGATGACGTTCGCGACCACGACGAACCACATGCTGTTCCTCTCCTCTTCTCTCGGCAAGGTCGACTACGCGTCGATCGAGGCGGCGAAGCTCATGGGAGCCTCCACCTGGACGATCCTGCGCCGCATCGTGCTGCCGGTGATGAAGCCGATGCTGTTCGCCGTCACGGTCCTGACCTTCCTCATCGGGCTCGGGGCGCTGACGGCTCCGCTCGTGCTCGGCGGGCCCGACTTCCAGACGGTCGCGCCGCTGATCATCGACCTGTCGCGCAGCCCCATCACGCGTGACATCGCCGCGCTGCTGGCGATCGTGCTCGGCATCGCGACGATCATCCTGCTCGCGATCATGAACCGCTTCGAGAAGTCGGGCGTGTACTTCTCGGTCGCGAAGGTGGCGACTCCGATCCAGAAGCAGAAGATCCGCACCCCGTTCGCGAACGTCGTCGTGCACGTCATCGCCTACCTGCTGTGGGTGATCTACCTGATCCCCGTCGTGCTGATCGTGATCTTCTCGTTCGTCGATGCGCGCAGCATCCTCGCCGGGTCCATCACACTCGACAGCTTCACGCTCGACAACTACATCACCGTGTTCTCGAGCGCCGAGGCGATCCGTCCGTTCATCGTCAGCGTCGTCTACAGCGCCGTGGCGTCGATCGTCGTGGTCGGCGGTCTGCTGTTCGTAGCGCGGATGCTGCAGAAGCACCGAAACCTGATGACCACCGCGATCGAGTACGTGCTGCACATCCCGTGGATCCTGCCGATCGTGCTCATCGCGCTCGCCCTGGTGACCGCGTTCGACGAGCCGCGGGCGATCGTGGGCGGCTTCGTGCTCACCGGCACGCCGATCCTGCTGCTCATCGCCTACATCTGCGTGAAGATCCCGTTCACGCTGCGCCTGCTCAAGGCCGGGTTCGCGTCGGTGCCCGATTCGCTCGAAGACGCCTCGCGCATTCTCGGGGCGAAGTCGCTGACGACGTTCCGCAAGGTGCTGGTGCCGCTGGTGCTGCCCACGGCCGCGGCGATCACGGCGCTGAACTTCAACAGCCTGCTCGACGACTACGACGCGGCGATCTTCCTCTACCACCCGCTGTTCAAGCCGCTCGGTGTGGCGATTCAGGAGAGCACGCGCGGCGAGAACAATCTCGACGCGATGCCGATCACGTTCGTCTACACAGTGCTGCTGATGATCATCATGGGTGTCACCATGTATCTCGTGTATGGACGAGGTTCGCGCGCCGGAGCGCCCCGCAAGGCCAAGAAGGCGCGCGCGTGAGTGGTGCATCGCCTTCGGATGGTCCGGGGCTGCGTGTCACGGTCAGTGATGTCGCGGCGGCCGCCGGGGTCTCCCGGGCCACCGCGACCAGGGCGCTGAAGGGCGAGGGGCGGTTCGCGCCCGAAACCCAGGAGCGGATCCTCGCCGAGGCCGAGCGCCTCGGATACGTGCGCAACACGATGGCCGCCGAGCTCGCCGCCGGCCGCACCGGAACCGTCGGACTGATGCTGCGCGATGCGAGCAACCCGGCCTACGGTCTGCTGTTCTCGCGGCTGCAGGATGAAGCACACAGGCGGGGGCTCGACCTCGTGACCGTGACGATCGGCGCCGACGTGCAGGGCGCCGAGCAGGTCAATGCGTTGCACCGGCTGCTCGGGATGCGCGTCGCCGGGTTGATCGTCGCGACCGGCGGCATCACGGCCGCGCAGCTCGAGCCGTTCGCCGACCAGGTGCCGATCGTGCGCGCGGGGCGGGTTGAGACGGCGGAGCGGATTCATACCGCGCACTATGACGATCCCTCACATGGAGAGTTGCTGGCTTCGCACGTCTTGTCGCTGGGGCATCGGCGGGTTGTGGTGCTCTCGGGTGCCGAGGACGTCTCGTTCGCTGAGCATCTGCGGGCGTCGGCGATGGAGTCGACGTTGGTCGCCGGCGGAGCGTCGGTGACTCTGGTGTCTGCGGGGGCTGCGCCGACCGATGGAGTGGATGAGGCGCTGGATGCCGTGCGCGATGGGGCCACGGCTGTGATGTGCGCGTCGGACTATCGGCAGTTGGCGGTCATGCGTGCTCTGCGTGGCGCGGGCTTGTCTGTGCCCGGCGACGTGAGCGTGACGGGGTGCGACGGCATCCTTCCCGGTGCCGACCTGCTGGGGCTGACGACGCTGCGGATTCCGGTCGAGGCCGTTGCGGCCGCGGCTGTCGAGACGATGCAGCGGTTGCTGAGTTCTGATGCTGATTCGGATTCTTCGGAGACCGTTCGGCAGCCGTTCGTCGGAACTCTCGTGCCCGGGTCGACTGCCGCTCCCGTCTGACTTCTGTCCTGTACTTGTTCGTCGTCTCACTGGAAGAGAAATGATCCTCACCGAGCACTCTCGCCCATCGCACACCTTCGTGCACATCTCCGATACGCACCTTCCCGGTGAACGCGCGCCGCTGTATGGCAGTGGGGCGGATGCCGATGCGAACCTGGCTTCTGTCCTGTCGCGGTTGGTGTCTTCGGGGCTTCGCCCTGACGCTCTGTTGTTCACGGGAGATCTCGCGGATCGCGGAGATGCTTCGGCGTATCGGCGGTTGCGTGAGTTGGTGGCGCCGGCTGTTTCTGCTTTGGGTTGTGAAGTCGTGTGGGCCATGGGCAACCACGACGAGCGCGGGGCGATGCGGGCGGAGTTGGGGCTTGCCGGCGGCGCTTCGGATGCTGTGGTCGAGGTGCGCTGGTTCGGCGGGATGCGGGTGATCGTGCTGGATTCGACGGTTCCCGGGCAGCACTGGGGGCGGGTCGATGAGGCGCAGCTGTCGTGGCTTGCGGCCGAGTTGGCCACGCCTGCGCCGGAGGGGTCGCTGCTGCTGATCCATCACCCGCCGCTGCCGACCGTGCTCGACCTTGCGGTGACGGTCGAGCTGCGCGAGCAGGCGGCTCTGGCCGCGGTGCTGGTGGGGTCAGATGTGCGGGGGATCCTCTCGGGTCACGTGCACCATCCGTCGTTCGGGACGTTTGCGGGGATTCCCGTTGCGGCCGCGTCGTCGAGTGCGTACGGGCAGGATCTGGCTCAGCCTGTTGGAGCTACGCGGGGGCAGGATGCTGCGCAGGGGTACAACCTCGTGCACGTGTATGACGGAACGATCGTGCACTCGGTCGTCGGGCTCGAGGTTGGCGCGGATGTCGGCGAGCCGGTGGCGGCGGACGAGGCCGGGAGAAGGATCGCTGGGCGGGGGATTGAGTGGCGGGAGCGCGCCCTCGGTCGTTGAGCAGGTCAGATGTGTCACGGGACGCGAGGCGGTCAGAGCGGTTGGGTCATAGTCACACTGATGGCAGGGCCCGTGCCCTGGTCAGTCTTCCGTCAGCCGCCGACAAACCCGGACATGACAACAGCGAAGCCGGCGGCTTCGCACGCAGCCGCGAGGTCCGCGGTGGGGTCATGCGCTCCTAACGCGAAGGCCCCGAGAAGCGATTGCCCATCAGGAGCCGCCTCTTTCACGGCGTCGACCGCGTCGGCTATCGACCCGTGGTCGGCACTAGGGGTGTTGCTGAGAACCCGAGAGGCGAGGTCCGCCCACAGGTTCAGCTCGTCCTGACTCATGCGATCCGTTTCGAACGCGGCTCGCGAATTGTAAAGAATGGTCCGCACGTCGCCTAGCGTCGCACAGGTTGCTTCATCATCTGCGGCAGTCGACGTCGGTGTGGGTGTCGGCGTTGCTGTCGAGGGCTGCGCAGTCGAGGTCTCATCCCCTAGGTTCGGGGACGAAGCGCAACCGGTCAGACTGCCGAGCACCAAGACGACGACAGCGGCGCCATAAAGCGGGAGGCGGCCGGTTCGAAGAAGCGACATGCCTTCAACTTACTCGTCCGGCCGGCAGCAGCAGGACGCCATGAGGGTAGAGGATGTGCGGTAGCTGGTGTCGTAGTGCGGGCATTGGATAGCGTGCGGTCATGTGGAAACGCACAAACGGCGTCACGGTCGCCCTCGTCACTGCCTTCTGCACTGCAGCGGTTGTCGGGTGTACGGCCTTGGCTCCGGAAGCTGTCGAAACACCAACGACGGTCATGACAGCGGATGGTTCAAGCGCGGCGCCAGTGCCTAGTGGGACGCCGGAGCCCGAAGGATCGCCGGAATGCCGGCTGCCCCGCGGCGATTCCACGATCTTGAGCGATGAGCTGCTTGATGTGGGCCTATACGCGGCCATGGCTGATTTCGGCCCGCGGGCGGGAGCTGAAGGCACAGTGAGCTACGCGGAGGATGGGACTCTCGCTTCGTACTTGGTCGCACCGGGGGATTCGAAGGATGCAATCCGCAATCGGCTCTGCGTGGGGGACTACTCGTTCGAGGCGCTGAATGCGGTTCGACGCGGCAGCTTGTACTCGGTGGAGCCGACGAACCAGGCGTACCTGACACCGCTATATGCGGGCGATACGCTGAACCTCAGCCCCCACACGATCGCGAGCGTCGGAGACGTCAACGGTGAAGTTCACTCATACGAAACCGTGTTGATCCTGCCCCCACAGCGCTGAGACTCCAATGGCCCTGCCGCGCAGCGGGCGGGCCAGACGCTACCCACACTGATGACAGGGTCTGAGCTTAGTGTTCACCTGCTCGAGGTTGGGGCGGATGTCGGTGAGCCGGTAAGCCGGTGGCGGCAGAAGAGCACGGGAAGCGGATCGCGGGACGTGGGATTTGCTTGGCGGGAGCGGGTGTAGCCCCCTGACGGACACCGCATTCCGGCATACGATCTCGACGTTCGTGTGGTCCGCACGCCCTACGTCGGGGGCTCGCGCTACGGTTCCCGCAATACGACACGACCTACGCGCCGCATGTGCAGGAGTGTCCGACGGGCCTATACCGGGGGGGGGTAGACATGGGACTGGATTTCATAGAGCGCTTCTTCAAGCTGACGCTGGATAACGTCTATCGCTTCACATGCAGTCTGCTTTTTCTCATGGCGTGCATCGGGTTTTCCCAGGAGGTCTCCCCGACGGCACAGCTCGCGTCCGTATTGAACTGGCTTGGGGTACCGACCGCTTGGCTCACGGCGGTCGCGGACTGGATCGCTCAGCGGCGGGAGGTCATGGCAATCGTCGCGACACTCGTGCTGATCGTCGCGGTTCTCTTCGCCGCGGCCAATGATGCTCGTAGTCGCTCGGGCTCGACATCGCTTCTGGCGTGCGCACTACTCGTTCAGGTCGAGCTTGGCTGGTGGATCTTCCTCGCCCCGCTGATCGCGGTGGCTTCGCTGGCCCTAGTCACGGGTGGCGGGCTTTTCCTGACGCGCCGCTTCGGCTTGGCCGAACCAGATTGGCCGAAACGCGCCTGGGAACCAGTGGGGAGAGTTGTACTCACGGTGGTTCTTGCCTGCGTCTACGTTCTCTCGCCTCTCGGCTGGCTGATCTCGCAAGAACCGTACAACGTGCGTGGCACGCGCCTGAATCCGCTGTTCATCGAGCAGATTCCGAGGACCGGCCCGTCCGGCGCTGCGATTCGTTGACCCTCCACCAAGATCGACATCGGCAACCACCTACGCATCACTTCGAGCCGTGTGAAGTGCTCCCACCGCGCGGAGTGCGTCGCGAAGTCCCGCCACTCCCGTGAAGTGATGTGTCGGCATCCCTAGACTCTCCGCCCCGGCGAGCTTGCCGACCGAGTCGTCGGTGAAGAAGACCTCATGGGGGGCGAGCTCCATCGCGTCGAGGACATGCTGGAAGGCCCGGGTGTCAAGCTTCGTCCAACCGATCTCTGCCGAGTTGAAGACAGCCTCGAACTTAGGGCCCAGGTTCATCGAAGCGACCTCGGCAGGGATTGTGTCAGTCCCGTTGGTCAGGATGGCGGTGCGAACGCCGCCCGCTCGCAATTCATCGAGGAGGCCGAGCACCTCCTCGTCGACGCGGAAGGGCTGACTGCCCCACGCCTCTGCGGCTGCCGCGTTGCCGAGCTTCACGCCGATCCGCTCAACCCACTCGCGGCGAGAGATGCTGCCGGTCGTCACCTGCTCGAGATGGTGTGGAGCGAAGGCGATGGCCTCGATGGAGCCGGGTTTGAGTTCGTGAGCCCGCTCGATGCTCGCGACGTTCTCGGGGTCGAAGTGACGGACGACGCCATCGAGGTCGAAGAGCACAGCTCGGATGGGAGGCATCGGATCACCATAGTGTCCGCCGATCCGCTCACGACAACTCTCAGATGGACCGAAGTCGCTGAAGCTTCGCCGAAGCGAGGCTATACGCCTCCCGCCCTGACAAGTTCGGCGCGGGGACGCGGATAAGCCCGTAGCCCATTGCGGGTGCCACGAGATCCCTCAGGAGGTCGTTGTACGCGCGCTGGCGCGCTCGCCCGAAAGGACCCGGGAAACCCTTCGCCGTCTTGGAAGCGCGGTACTTATCGGCCATCGAGCTCCACTCTCGACAGAGATCGAGGTACTCGGCCCCGATGTCGCTTGCAGCGCCTAGACCCTTCCGAATGGTCAGTGCTCGGAACGAAGTGAAGTGCTGGACTTCGTCGACCTCAACCATCGTTCCTGACGCCACATAGAAGAGGTCGCTCGGAAGAGTGCGAAGTTGCTTTGATCGTTGTTCTCGCTCGTCGCCCCCGAGTTCTTCGAACACTCGCTGCAACGCGGGCTGAACAGCCGCAGCCTGCGGCGGGAGTTCGAAGTGGCCGTGCGTGTTCAGCCATTCGACCCGCGGCATGCGGACGAGTGCAATTCCGTCAGCACTTGCCATCGCAGATACCGCAGCTTCGACTTCACCGACGGGCATAGCGTTCCTTCCTCGTTCTCACTGCTCGGAGTGAAGCGAAAGGCTCCGACCCGGTTGATCGCGGGGTCGGAGCCTTTTGGCCATAGAGACGAATTACGGCTGAATGAATGCCTCATCAGCGAGGATGCCAGGCTGCACCCGCACGAGGAAGGTCTCCCCGTCCGGCACGAGGAACGCCTGCGATCCGGTCGCCGAAGCGTCGGTGTACAGCTCGTCGAGGCCCATACCGTCCGTAAGCACCACGAGAGCGTCATAGCTGTTGACGACGTTCCCGGTCGAAGTGACGAGGTCGAGCATCACCTCGGCCGCGTAGCTAGAGTCAGCACCCTTGTACGTCACCGTGTAGTTGACGATCACGTAGTGCGAGCCTGCCGGAGCCGGCTCGTTGAACTGGTTCGCCTCGGACACGACCGCGTTTCCGTCGGGGTTCACCGAGTTGACGACGACACTCCAGTCGCTGTTGCTGATCTCCGTCCCCACCGGAGCCGGGTTATCGCGGGAGCCCTGAGCGGCCTCCGCAGGTGCCTCTTCGGCCGGTTCCTCGGCTGCGTCCTCCTCGGGCTGCTCCGACTCGGGCTGGCTGACCGTGGTGTCGCCGCCTCCGAATGCGTCATTCGCCGCGTTCGCGATGACTCCAAGGAACACGACGACACCCACGATAGTTCCGATGATCGAAACGATGAGTCCGACGATGCCGAGCCACTTCTTGTCCCCCTTGAGGAACAAAGAGACGATGCTCAGCACGAAAGCGATCGGCAGCAGGATCCAGCCGACGATGAGCGCGCCGGGGATGCAGGCGAAGATGAAGCCAACGGCCGCGACGATTGCGGACACCAGGGCAAGCACGTTGAGCTTCTTCTTCGTCGGAGGCTCAGCGGAGGCAGGGTCGAGGGTCGCGACGGGAGCCCGAGTCTCGGCCTCGTCGGCGAAGTTCCCCCATTGCTGACCATCCCACCAGCGCTGACGGCCAGAGCCATCGTCGTACCAGCCGGCGGGAGTTTCAGTCGGTGTTGTCATGCGCTCATCCTGGCAGAATGCTGTGAACGATTCGGCTCGCGTTGCAGGTTCGTTACGAGCGAATCGATCGATCCCCTGAACCGTGATTGAACCTAAGGGCAAGCGGCGGAAGCTCGGCCCGTGCGATAGGAATCTCCCGTCCTGGTGAGGCTTGTCGAGCGAATCGGCCAAGATCGAACCATGACCGACCTCCCCTACCTCAGCCGGTTCGCCATGCCGAAGCCCGTGCGCATCACCGGACGCAGTTCGAGCATCACGAACTCGTTCGTGAACGGCGTCATTCCCGTCGTGGTTCCGACGGAGGCCGAAGTGCGGGAAGCCCTGAAGATTCTCGGGATGCTCGAACGCGTGACCTGCTCCTACTGCGGCGACACGAGTACGGAGTGGGATCACCTCCGCCCACTCGTGGAGCGCCAGCGACCCACGGGGTACATCTCTGAGATCCACAATCTTGTGCCCGCGTGCGGGAAGTGCAACCAGAGCAAGGGCAACAAGCATTGGCTCATCTGGATGCGCAGCACCGCTCGGCTATCGCCTACGGCTCGGGGCGTCGCTGACATCG
This sequence comes from Microbacterium sp. LMC-P-041, assembly GCF_030209555.1. Classification (NCBI taxonomy): domain Bacteria; kingdom Bacillati; phylum Actinomycetota; class Actinomycetes; order Micrococcales; family Microbacteriaceae; genus Microbacterium; species Microbacterium sp. LMC-P-041. The sequence continues at coordinate 443,681 of NZ_JARVRV010000004.1, read as the reverse complement.
AGGAGCGGATAGCGCGACTGCAGGAATACGAGGACCGCGGCGTTCCTACAAAGATCGACTTCGAAGCGGCGGCTGGCGCCGACCTGTGGGAGAAGCATTGGGCTCACCACAGAAAGCTGCTGGAACTCATGCGCGTCGCCGACGAAGAAGCGCAGGAAATCCGAGTGCGGGTCCGTGCGGCGTATGCCGAGCAGCGCGCTGCCCTCGACTGACGCAGCCATCCCGATCGTTCGCGGCTTGGCCCCAGATGCGCGAACATTGCGCGCCCGGGGCCAATGCGGCGATCGAAGTGCGATCGTTACGGGATGACGATGACCTTGCCCGCGATCGCCCCCTCCGCAGCCTCTGCGTGCAGCGCCGGAAGCTCGGTCAGCGGGATGCGGCGAGTGCCCTCCAGCGTCAGCTCCCCACTGTCGACCAGTGACACGAGCTCCGCAAGCTTCTCCGCATCACTCCGAACGAACACGACCACGGACTTCACACCACGGCCAGCGTCATCCGGCGCCGGCATCCAAGCAGTGGTGCTCACGACGACTCCCCCGTGGCGCACGAGTCGCACCAAGGCGGTGAATTCGCCCAGCTCGATGGGAGCCAGGTTGAGCAGGAGGTCGACCTGCTCGGTGACCGCATCCAGAACGTCGGTCTCGGTGTGGTCAATGATCTCGTCGGCACCCGCCGCACGCACGGCATCCGCGCTCCGCGGGCTGGCCGTCGCGATGACGTACGCACCCGCGCGCTTCGCCAGGGCGATCGCGTACTTGCCGACGACTCCACCGGCGCCGACGATGAGCACTCGCTGCCCTGCCTCAAGGCCGCCGTCATCGAAGAGCGCCTGACGAGCGGTCAGCGCCACCGACGGGAGCCCCGCAGCATCCGCGAGCGGCACGCTGGTCGGAGCTGCGACGAGCGCGTCCGCCGGGGCGATGACGTACTCCGCTGCTCCGCCGTCGGTCGCCATCGGCAGGAAGGCAATGACCGCATCCCCCACAGCGAAGCCGTCGACTCCGTCGCCCAGGTCATCGATCGTTCCTGAGACGTCGTAGCCGGGGATGTGCGGGAGAACCACCGGGATCGGCAGGAAGCCGGCACGCATGCCGTTGTCGGCGGCACTGAAAGCAGATGCTGCGACGCGCAGCCGCACCTGGCCGGCGCCCGGGGTGGGCTGGGTGATCTCCTCGTACTGCAGAACCTCGGGGCCGCCTACTTCGTGGAACCGTACTGCCTTCATGATCTTTCCTCCCATCAAGTACTTCGAATTCGAAGCAATAGGTCGAAGGTAGCACTACTTCGAATTCGAAGCAACACGTATACTGGATCCATGAGCACACGACCCCCACAGCTCTCCCCGACTGAGCTCGCGGCCTACTTCGCCTTCACCGAGGTGAGCAGTCTGCTGCGGCATGCGGTCGAGAAGCAGCTGCGCTACGTCGGCAAGCTCAGCTACGTGCAGTTCCAGCTGCTCGCGCGGCTCGGCGACGCTCCGGATGGTTCGCAGCGGATGACGGATCTTGCGGATGGGGTCGTGTACAGCCGAAGCGGGCTGACATATCAGGCGCAGTCGTTGGAGGAGCGCGGACTCGTCACGCGCGGGCCGTCACCAGAGGATGAACGCAGCACGATCGTCGCGATCACTGACGAAGGGCGGGCGGTGTTGGCGAAGGTGTTCCCGGGGCACATCGAGGCAGTGAAGATGCATCTGTTCGAGTCGCTCAGCGCGGAGGATGTGGAGATGCTCGCGCGGGTAATGACCCAGGTCAGCGGGCACCTGCGGGCGGAGCCGCCTCGCAGTGCTGCGCCGCGAAAGCGAGCAGCCAACGCCGACTGACCGCGAGCCGTGACTCATACGGCAGCAACAGTGCTCAGGGTGGCCTTGGCGCGAAGGTCGGCTGTTCGTTCGCAGACCAGAGCATGAGCAGTCTCAGAGCATCCGACGCTCGCCCGCGTATCTCGCCTTTCTCCGCCTGCACCTTATTCTTTTGCTCGTCGTCTCTTCGGCGGGCTCCTCGGAGTGGCCCCCCACGGCCGCGATTCATCACGATCGCGATCGGACCTTCGACTCGCACACCATCAAGCCACTGCTTACGTAGTGATGCCAGTCGGGTCTTTTTTCTCGATCGCCGCGCGAGTATCGGCCGAGTGTCCGCCGTCAGCTGTAGCTTGGACTCGAGCCGCCAGCAGACCGCCTGCTATCGGCGACCGCAGTATCGAGCTTCTGATCGCCGGGCATCAGGGTGCTCCGACTAACCGTTGAACGCTGAAGGACCCACCGATGACAGACCAGAGGTCCACGTTTCGCTTCATCGATCTGTTCGCCGGCCTCGGCGGTTTCCACGTAGCACTAGACGACCTGGGAGGAGAAGGCGTCTTCGCGGCAGAGTGGGAACCGGGTCTGAACGCTCTGTACGAACACAATTTTGGCGTTGCCCCCTGGTTCGACGTGGCTCAACTAGACGACGAGTTGATCCTCGAACGAGTTCCCGAGCACGATGTACTGACTGCGGGGTTTCCGTGCCAACCATTCTCGAAGTCTGGGAAGCAGCAAGGGTTCGAACACACCGAGCAGGGTCGACTATTCTTCAAGGTGCACGACATCCTCAGGATGAAGCGCCCGCGCCGGTTCATCCTGGAGAACGTCCCGAATATCCTCAGTCACGACGGCGGCAAGACTGCGAGGACGATCCGCGAGAAGCTTGAGGAGCTCGGCTACTCAGTCGACGTCCACCGGCTGTCGCCCCACCAGTTCGGCATCCCCCAGGTGCGAGAACGCGCTTATTTCGTCGGATCGATCGACGGCCTCGACGGGTTCGAGTGGCCCCACGCTCTCGGAGAGCCAACGACGATCAACTCCGCGCTCCATCCGCACGCCGGAACTGGACGCAGTATCCCAGAACAGACGCTTCGCGCGATCGACATGTGGCAGGACTTCTTGCGACGCTCGCCAGACGAGGTAAAGCTACCTTCCTTTCCTATCTGGGCTATGGAGTTTCGTGCAACCTACCCGTACGAGAACACGACGCCACCGCAGGCGTGGGCACACAACCGTCCGCGAGACCTTTACAGCTACGACGGGTCCTTTGGGTTTCCACTCGATGGGTTGACGGGCCGCCAACAGCACGCTCTGATCCCTAGCCACGCACGGAGGGATGGGGACTTCGAGTTCCCCGCCTGGAAGCAGACATTCATCCGGCAGAATCGCGAGTTCTACCGGATGAACCGCTCGTGGATTGAGCCATGGATCATTGAGTGGCAGCCATGGGACTTCCACTCGAGTTTCCAGAAGTTCGAGTGGAATGCGCAAGGCGGAAACCGCGATATCGACGACTACATCCTTCAGGTGCGCGCCTCGGGGATCCGCGTCAAGCGCCCGACCACAGCACCCAGCCTGATTGCGATGACTCATACACAGGTGCCGATCCTTGGTGCAAAGATTTCCGGCACCGCGGCACGGCGATACATGACCCCGCGGGAATGTGCGGAACTCCAAAGCCTGGGTGGCATAGACCTTCCATCGAGTGACCTGGCGGCGTATAAAGCGCTTGGCAACGCCGTGAACGCCCGCGTCGTGCGCGCCATCGCGGAAACATTGCTCGCTGACCTGGCCGTCGAGAAGACCTCGTCTGGGCAGGCGGCGATAGCCTGACAAAAACCTGGCCCCGCGCTGGGCCGAGAAGCGAAAGAGGGGATCGCAATGACGGATCTAACGGACACGAGTGCTGCCACCGACATCAAGGAGGAACCTGGTAACGAGGATCCGCGTGGCCAGTCGCACGATCGAATCGCAGAACTCCTCGCCGAACTCTCTGAAGCAGCGGACTTACCCGACGGTGTTTCGGCAGCCTCGCAGTTCGCCGCCGGCGAGGTCAGTTTCAGTTCTGATGCGTGGATGTCACGTCTTGCTGACGTTCAAGGTTGGCTCCGATTTGATGACGAGTTGTCGGCGACGGACCCAGCCTCGTTCCTCGCGAGCCTGGCTAGCGCCCTCGGATTCGAGAACGCCACGGGGGGCATCGAGATCGTCGATGAGCATGCCCGCCTCACCGAAGTCGCACTCGAGAGACTCAGTGAGCGAGCCGAATTGGCCGCTCGGCTTCAGCAACGTTTTCTTGCGGACCTGGACGCCGAGGGCAGCAGTCAGTCATCCGCCACCGCTACCTGGTCGGAAGCTTGGGAGACCGAGGAGGATGTCGCCGAGGCAGTGACGCCCGAACCAGTGACGGCTCGAGCTGACGTGTGGCCGATCTCGCAACTTACGGGACGAAAACTGAACCTGGTGCCTTCCTATCAGCGCGGCGACGTTTGGCGCACCGGTGATCGACAGGCACTGATTGAGTCGATTCTCCGCGGCATACCGCTGCCTTCGGTGATCCTTCTCCGCACCGGTGCAGCTACTCCGCACGAAGTTGTCGATGGCAAACAGCGCCTCACTGCCATCCTTCGTTTTGTTGGCAAGCACCCCGTCGCACTCGCCAAGGTGGCGGAAGCGGAAGATCTGCACCCGGAAGCCGAACTCAAGACACTCTTCACGAAGGACTACCCAAGTTTTCGAACGACTTGGCGAAACGTGATGGGTTACCCACTTACAGCCAAGCTCGAGGATGAGTTCTATTTCCCGTTTAAGCTGCGCAACGACGCCAAGGGCGGCCTCGTCGGCGCCGACCTGGAACCACTACGCGGAAAGTACTTCACCCAAATCCGAGAAAATATCATCAACGTTGCTGATGAGAGCGTGACAATCAAGGATCTGTTCGAAGCCGTCGTCGCCTACAAGGTGCCGGTCCTGGAGTACACCAAGGCGACCCAGCGACAGATCCACGAAGTCTTCAAGCTTTACAACAAGCAGGGTATGCATCTCAACGCTGAAGAGATCCGCAATGCCGTGTACCACGACGTCGAACTCACTCGAGCGATCCTTGTGGCGGCTGGAGACGCGAGTTCCCGCACCAGCGTTGACGATGTTGCACCGTCTCTGGTCGGTGTACCGGGCGTCGACGCGCTGGGAAAGACTCTTGCAGAATACGGGTTCGGCGAAGCACGCTACCGACGCACAAAGGTGCTCGGCTGGATCTTGTCGGCACTCCTCAATGACACACACGGCAAGCTGCTGCCATCGACGGCCCGCCACACAGACCTGTTACTGAGTCAGGTTCAAGAGCAGGAGACTCACCCGCTTAGGGAGCCAAGCCGCATCGCCGACCTGTTCGAGTGGGTTGCTGAGGCCGGAGACCTGCACGCGGCGCATGAAGAACTGTGGCCGGACAAGTTCCGTGGTGACGGCAGGACTTCCAAGTGGCAAGACTTGCAACTTGTTGGCTCCTTCATTGGAATTGCCATAGCAACGGCTGGTTCGCCGACAGACGTTGAGGACCGCATCGAGGCTCATGCCGATACGATTCGCGAAGCGGCTCTGCACGAGTGGTTTCGCCCCAAGAAGACGCAGACCCGGACCCAGTGGGACTACATTGGCCGAATTGCCCGCGGGGTTGTAGAGATTCTAGATGTAGATATCACAGCGGCGTCGGACGCGATTCGGATCCGATTCGGCTCTTCCGGGGTCGAATCGTTGCTTGGATCAATCCAAGCAAAGACTGAGTGACGGCAGCATGATGGCAGAGGGTTTTGAGCGCATCTATCTTGACGCGCCGCATTCGGTGGATGAATCTTGGTGGAACCGCTACTTGGCAGAACTTGGTCAGCTCACTGAAACTGCTCGCTCAGCATTGCGCGCGGATTGTGGTTACATTCTGGAGCGAGGAATCCTGGGAGCGGGCGGTCCAGACGAAGGCGGCTGGACCGGACAAGTACGCACAGGTCTCGTAATGGGAGCGGTTCAATCCGGGAAGACCGCGTCCATGTTCGGAGTGACCGCAATGGCACTCGATCAGGGCGTAGATGTCGTTGTGGTCCTTGCCGGTACACGATTGTCCTTGTGGCGGCAGACCTACGAGCGGCTGACCGCGCAACTAGACGTCGGCGACGACGTCGCTGCGAAGGCGAACAGCCGACTGCTCGTCCCACCGCCCGGCGTAGCACTTTCGACCGCTCACAACTCGCTTGCGGACACCTATCGAATGCCGTCTGCCCAAGTCAGAAGAAAACTCGTGCGCGGCAAACCACTCATCATCGTCGCGATGAAGCAGACCGATCATCTTTATGCGCTTGGTAACAGTCTGCGAGCCAGCGTCTTCCCGATAGTACGAGACCTGGGCCGGCCGGTACACATGCTTGTTCTTGACGACGAGGCGGATGACGGCTCGATCCTCGACGCCGCAGTGGAGGCCGGGCATGACCAAGTTTGGTCCGGGTACAAGCAAATCCCACGTGCTATCGCAGATCTCTGGGAACCACGATCGGAGGACGCACCCCTCAATCTCTACACGACATATGTCGGCTACACCGCAACGCCGCAGGCCAACCTGCTTCAGGAGGACCATAACCCTCTCGCGCCGCGTGACTTCGTTGCCTCTCTTCGGGCACCGCTCGATGTCGGGTACCCGGTCGACCTTGAGATCAAAGAGCCGCCGCGCTCGTCGACTTACCCGGAACCGACGGGCCTGGATCACTACTACACCGGCGGAGAGGTCTTTTACAATCGGGGCGCTACAGCTGGCCTGTGCGTGCCCGTGATCGGAGACCCCGATCAGGATTTAGGCGAGTCCATCAGATCGTTCCTCGTCGCGGGCGCAATCAGGCTGGCATGGAGCAGTGACAAGACGGGGCCATTCTCCCTCAGCGACAAGCGGTTCGATAGCGCGGCGGCCGCGCAGGCTTCTTCGCCCGCCCCGCACTCTATGTTGTTTCACCCGGCCTCGGATATCGAAGAACACTTTAAGAGTGCTGAAGATGTGCTGACCTGGGCGGGTCTGCATGACCGCGATGCCGCACGCGAGCAAATTGAATCTGGGGACGCACGCCTACCAGCCGCTCTCCTCGAAAGAATGGCACGCGAGGAACCACTCTGGGAAGCCTGGGTCGAACGCTACCGCCTCTCGTCCGTCGAGCTCAGCGCAGAGTTCAACGTGATCGCGCCGAGGCCCCTCCCTGACTGGGCCAGGATCAGGCACCTACTGACAACCGAGGTCATCCCTGGCACCAGGGTTTCCGTAGTCAACAGCGATCCGCGCGCGGACGATCGGCCCGAGTACCTCCCGTCATACGACGAAGAAGCAGGTAATTGGCGCCCGGCGCGTGACCTGTCAACAATTTTCGTTTCCGGTAATGTCATGGCCCGTGGCCTGACACTGGAAGGGTTGACGACGGTGCTATTTATGCGTAACGCGAGCCTTCCCTTCGCCGACACGCAAATGCAGATGCAGCGGTGGTTTGGTTACCGCGGGAATCATATCGAACTATGTCGGTTGTTCGCACATCAGCAACAACTTGACCTGTTTCGCAATTATCACGACATAGATGAAGCCATTCGAGTCGCGATCTCGCACTCGATGCAGGGCGAGGCGCCCTCTCCAGTGATGCTTCATGGGCTTCAGTTCCTTGCCACTGGCAAGATCGCCAACCTCGGTCGCACACCTCTGTGTCCGAGTTCGAAACCGTTTGTGACCGTAATCAACGACGGCAACACACCAGATGCCAATATTCAACTCGTCGCCGACCTCTTTGCGTCTAATGTGTCTGCAGACGTTACCGCAGGAGGACGGAAGCGCGGACGAGCGCTCGACAAAACACTTTCCCTCACGGAAACCGCCGAGTTGCTGCAGGGACTGACGTACGACTCATACAAGCCAGGAACCCAGAGCCGATTTGCAGAACTCTGGTCTCAGGTGCAGGCGCGCGTTTCAGCCGTGCATCCGCTGCCAGATGATTCATCACTGTATCGCGCGCCGGGCCCGCTACCGGGAGGAGACCCGTCTGCCGCGAAGACTGAGTGCCCGTATGCGATCGCGGCCTATTTCCGCCTTTGGGACGCCTGCCTCACTAGGCATGTTCGAGGTCTTTTCGTAACGGGGTCCCCGTCGGACCTCTGGTCAATGTCAGACCTCGGCCAAAAGCAGGCGCATCAGCCCAGGTTCTCGGTGGGAATCCGCTTCGGCGGCGGAGTTCCTGTAACGTCCGGACCTCTGAGTAAACTCGACTTCGATATCTCCGCGACAAGTAAGCGGGTTGGAGCGCACGGCGAACTCGGGACGGAGTGGGGATCTAACGATCCGACTGCGGGCCCCCTCGGGTACAGGGGAGACGAGTTTTTCGACTTTTACCACCGCGGGGAGAGAGTTCCGCTGTTGACCAGCGGGAGCCCCTGGCGCCCGGAAGGCAATCTCGGACAAGTCCTTTTTTATATCAACCAGTTCCCGGACCAACCCCACCCTGTCGTTGCCGTCGGAGTGTGCATACCCGCTGGTGGCCCCGAGCAGTTCGCCGCCACGCGCGCCTCCTCTCTCATCGCGGTCTGAATAGGAGTTTCCCCGATGGCAAGTTACGAAGATACGCTGCAGTTGATTGCGGGCGCTCCCCGCGCTGCAGACCCGGGAATACGAGATGTGCGATGGGTGACAGCGGCGAACGTTGTCGGAGTAGCGCGAGACTCTGAAGGGCGTGTGGAAGTGTTTCTCAGAGGCCCTGAGTTAGAGCCGTCATCCAGCGTGGTCCGAGACGCGATAGAGTTTCGAGTCGTACACCGCGACAGCCATTCATCATTTCAAGCCAACCGCCTGCTTATGCCGGCACTCGGGCACTTCGACCAGGTAGCAGCGTTCGTGTGTACCGAACTTCTTCGCAACGACGCCGATACGGCACTCGCTCCTGCGTTCAAAGATGCTGAGCCCATCATCGAACTCGCGATCGAACGGCTCCGACTATCTGAGCAGGCGATCGTTGGCTTAGCAGGGGAACTCCTGCTTATCGATGCCCTATGCCGTCGCGCCCATATTTCTCAAGTCGCTGACGTCATCGCTGGGTGGGACGGTTGGAGAAGGTCGTCTCGCGACCTAGCGATCGGCGCCACGGGCATCGAGGTAAAAACCACGACTGGACCCGGGTCCTCGCACTTCATCGAAGGTGTCCATCAGGTCGAGATAGACGTAGCCGGGGTGGGTCCCGGAACGGAGGAGCGTCTTCTCCTGGTCAGTATCGGCCTGCACCCCAGCTCTGAAGGCGGCAATACGTTCACGATCCCGCAACTGGTGGACCGGGTTATTGGTCGCATGGAGGTCGCTGGTGTACCAGATAGCGAAATTCAAAGTTTCCTTTTTCGCCTCTCGGAATATGGCGGCGGTCCGCACGGGTACGACCATGTCACTCAGGCCTCGGATCCGACCTACACGACTCCCTTCCTCACCTCCTTCGTCCGGAGCTACGACATGACAGATACCGCCATCCAGGTGCTTCGAAGGCACGATGTCGCCGAACATGCTCACGTTGACGTGAGTTCTGTGAGATATCGCGTCGATCTTCCAGTGACCCTAGGCGCGGGAAATCCTGTTGCCGGCGCTAATCAGGTTGCCGACGCTATCTTCGGATAGAGGCTGATTACGGGACCGATCGCCTAAATCCATCCCTAGTGCCTGCGGAGTGCCGCCCCGTACCTCGTCATAAACGGACGGCAACATGCAACATAGGGTTTATCTGTCGTTACTCACGTGAGGCACTAAAGTAGTCAAAGCGGATCTGTAGGCGGTTCGGATCAGGACGATCAACGATTCTACGAGGCACCTCCAATATACAGCCCGCTATCTCTTGCAGACCGAACCTCAACATTAGGCCGCCCTCTTCGTTGCGGACGTCTTGGCGGACGTGTACGCGGTAGCCAGGGTCTATCCCGATCAGACCACAGTCGTACGCAGCATGGTGGAGTTTGCAAAGTGCGAGTCCATTGGCGACGTCGGTTGTGCTGTCCTCCCAACCGTCGGGGGTGATGTGCGCCGCATCCAGCAGTTCTGCGTGTGCGAGCCCACAGACCGCGCAACGAGCCTTATAGGCACGTAACACTCGACTACGGAAGCTCTTCTGATGGAGCCGAACCTGCACTACCCGCTCGGCGTATCGTCGCTGACGTTCAGCAAACTGAAGGGGATCCCCTAGGAGTCTGAGCGACTCATCCAGCACTATTTCGACGTACCCTCGCTTGGGATCGTCCCGGGCGATATATACAGGATAGTGAGGGATGTACAGCGAAGTTCGGACTTCTTCAAAAAGTACGAGCGGAACCCCGCTTGCCGCGGCTGTTCGCAACTTGATATTCCGCCCTCCGACGAGTGGCCGATTTGGTAGGCGCTCGTAAGAGTACTTCTGCACGGCGCCGCCAAGTTGGTCCGCGTAGGGACCATCCAAAGTTTTCGTAATAGACAGTGTTGAATCGAAGCCCTTTGGATTCCAGATACCGTTTTGCCGATCCATCAATGAGATCGCTTGATCACGGAATTTGTATGCGGAGTTGAGGAAACCACGACGAAACTCGTACCCCCCGAGGGTGACCTCTTGATCCTCGAGCCACGAAAATATGTCTCGCCGTATGTCCAACTGTTCCGCTGAGGTCCACTTCACGATCGCTCCTTGCTGATTCGCTTCAAAGAGCCCCGTGCCGCGCCATTCGCCGCAACGCCGACAACAGCGACCCCACCAACACCGACCCTAGCCTTCTGAACGTGGCGTGCTTCGAAATCGCATGCTTTCCGAGCGAGCCGTCGATCGTAGGCGCCGCACATACTGAGGCAGAAGCGGTCGTTGCTGAGTTGCATAGTTCGTTGACGGAGCTCAGTACCGCGAGACGAGGCGTCATCTGGGCCCATTGGGCGTACACTCTCCATAAGTAGACGCACCGTTGCGAAACCCCAGCCTTAAGGAGCTCAACCATGGCCCTCACCGCACACTCCACCATCGGCGACTGGATGAACGACCCAACCGGCGGGCCACTCGTCCGCGCACTCTTCGAGCAGACGGGCGCCGACCCCGAGCTTCTCACCCCCGTCCTCGGACTCCCGCTGCAGCAGCTCGTCGCGATGAGCCAGGGCGCACTGCCCCAGTCGGTCGTCGACGACCTCGTGCGCGCAGCCAACGGCGGCGAGATCCCCGAGGCCGATGAGTCCGAGGGCTGGACCGAGAAGCCCACCGCCGGACGTTTCGCAGGCAAGACCGTGATCGTCACGGGCGCAGCATCCGGAATCGGCAAGGCCACGGCATCCCGCATCGCTCGCGAAGGCGGACGCGTCATCGCCTCCGACATCGCCGCCGAGAAGCTCGACGCCCTGAAGGCCGAGCTGCCGGATGCCGACATCACCACCGTCGCCGGCGACCTCACCAAGCAGGACGCGATCGACGCCGTCATCGCTGCCGCAGGTGACCGCATCGACGCCCTCGCGAACGTCGCCGGCATCAACGACGACTTCTCCCCTGCGGGCGAGACGACGGATGCCGTCTGGGACCGCGTCATCGCCATCAACCTCACCGCCCCGTTCAAGCTCATGCGCGCGGTGCTGCCGATCATGGAGAAAGCCGGCCGCGGCTCGATCCTCAACGTCTCGAGCGAAGCGGGCCTGCGCGGCAACTCGTCGGGCAACGCCTACACGGCCAGCAAGCACGGCATCATCGGCGTCACGAAGTCGGCGGCGTTCATGTACGGGCCGAAGGGCATCCGTGTGAACTCCGTCGCTCCGGGTGGCGTTGCCACCGGCATCCCGATGCCCCCGAACATGTCGGAGTACGGCTCCAGCCGCCTGGCTCCGTTCCAGCAGGCGATCCCGACGGTCGCGACCGCCGAGCACCTCGCCGCGTCGATCACGTTCCTGCTGTCGGACGACGCCGTGAACATCAACGGCGCGATCCTGGCATCCGATGGCGGATGGTCGGTGCAGTAAGCGCCTCAGTCTTGGAGGCCGGCACGGCTGCCGTGCCGGCCCTCGAACTCGCCGATCGCTCGACGCGCCTTGCGCAGCTCGAAGATACCGACGCCCACTCCGGCGCCGAAGACGACAAGGCTGATCCACCGATATAGCGCGCTCGGATCGAGAGCAATCGCTACGGCCCATCCTGCGAGGAGGATCGCGGAGAATACGAGTGTGTAGAGCGCGAAGTTCTTGCGGCGCCGCAATGCCATGCGCTGCTGAATTAGGGAGGTCTCGGCGCTGGGCTCGCTCATGAGCCGAGCCTAGACTGCAGCACCTGTCGAGGGCTCAGACCGCCGGCTCCAGAGCAGATGAAATACTGACACCGTGCCCGAGCGTCCCGAGATTGTCTGCATCTGCGGCTCCATGCGGTTCATCGAAGACATGCGAGCCGTGAGTCGATCCTTGACGCTCGCTGGCTTCATTGTCCTCATGCCTGCCGATATCGACACCCCGATCACCACCGAGCAGAAGGCCGCGCTCGGCGAGCTGCACCTGCGCAAGATCGACCTGGCCGATCGCGTCGAAGTCGTGAACCGCGGCGAGCACTTCGGCGAATCGACGCTCCGGGAGATCGCCTATGCAGAAGCCGCGGGCAAGCCTGTGACCTTCGCCGGCCCCGCCTGGGGCTCGGCGTAGATCTCACATCTCCCCCGCCTACCCTGGCTCTATGAAGAAGCTCCCCGCGCTCGCGACGCTCGCCGTCGGCATCCTTCTGCTGTCCGGATGCTCGCAGGCGTCGACCATCGCCGCGTGTGGCCAGGTCGCAGCTCAGGCCGCGCAGGTGACCGGTGTGATCGGAAGCGTGAGCTCGCCGACTCCCGAGGCCGCGCAGGCTGCACTCGATGAGGTTAAAAGCGTCGCCGAGAACATCCGCGGTGTCGATGGACCCGAGGAGTTCGTCACCCTCCGCGACTCGTGGACGACGAGCATCGACGCATTCGCCGCCGAGGGCGAGAAGGCCATCGCGGGTGACATGACGGGCCTGGATGCGGCGACGACGGAGATGCGCACAGCGACCGACGCGATGCTCGCCTACTGCACTCCGTAACGGGAGCCCGTCACTCTTCCTGCTGAACAGTCATCGCAATCTCGAAGCTGTCACCGATCACGCGACCTCCGTCGAACACGGGATCTTCATCGAGCGTCTCGATAACGCGGGGATCGCTCGTGACGGCAGCGGTTCCGCGGTCTCGAACCTCGCGCGACGGCCAGGTCATCACCGTCACCACGACGGACTCCCCGGCGATCGCGCCCGCGAGATCGGCGATGCTCTTCAGCTCACCCGGCTCATACGACGCCCCGTCTGCGTGGAAGTCAGCCGGATCGGCTGACTCGTTCGACTGCCAGTAGTCGACGACGCTGATCGCACCGTGATCGCGGTAGACCTCCGCCATCCGCTTCGAGAAGTCCAGATATGCGGCCTTGCGTTCCGTCGGCACCGGAACGACGGTGATGTCAGCGATGGCCATGCTCTGCTCCAGTCCTCGGCGGTGAGTGTCCGTCGCCAGGGTACCCAGCGCCGGCCTCAGCCAACCCGAGGGACCTACTGCGCGATGCCTCGCAGCAGCCGCGTCACCGTCTCCTCGACGCGCTCCGCACTCAGCGGCTGTCCGATGAGCGCCGCGTATGACGCCATGGCGATGAGCTGGTCGGCGATGGCATCAGCATCCACGTCGGCCCGGACCTCGCCGGCCGACTGTCCGCGCGCGATCCGTTCGGCGACCCACGAGCGGATCGGCGCCGCGAGACGCTCGTTGAGCGCCAGGCCGAGTTCGTGGTCGGTCGCCGTCACCGCGATCAGCGCCCGGGCGAGTGCGACACCCTCGGGCCGTGCGAGTCCGGCGGACATCGCGGAGAACCAGGCGTGCAAGTCGGCGCGGATGTCGTCGGTCATCGCGACGGCGGGGTCGGCTCCGGGCAGGTCTCCTTCGAGCAGTGCCTCGCCGAGGATCGCGGCCTTCGACGGCCACCACCGGTAGATCGTCTGCTTGGAGACTGCTGCGGTCTCGGCGAGTCCCTCGATGGTCACCGCTTCGTAGGTGCCGGCAATGACGGCAGCGCGCATCGCCTCGAGCACGGACTGGCGCGCGGCTTCACTTCGGGGACGGGGCACTAGGACAGGCTACCGAGGCTGTGGGTGGCGCGTTTCGTCTCGGGCCGCTTCGCGGGCCCCGCTCAATGGCTGAGGGGGCAACCGCGGGCTCCGCGCGACGACGCGTGTGGCTGCGCAGCTTGGATAGAGTCGCGGGATGAGGGAGACACGAGGGCCGTTGAGAATGGGCCTGTTGACTCTCGCGCTCACGGTGTTCGGACTCGTGTTCTTCGTCGTGACGATGCTGATCATCCACGGCGCGCCCTACGTCACCGACTCGCTCGGCCCCGCGAACAACCAACACTGGATCAATTGGTACTGGCTGGCCATGCTCATCGTGGTGCCGACTGTCATCACCGGCGCCGCATCCGGACTGACCTCAGCCTTCGGCGCGTACATCGGCAAGCGCATCTCGGCGACCACCGACGGCGCGCCAGCGGATCGCATGAAGGTCAGCGTCGGCGCCGGGCTCGGTGGCGCCTTGGGCAGCGCCTTGTTCCTGATCTCCATGAGCTGGCTTTACCAGAACGGGCTGGGCCCGTGGATCCTGGTGCTCGGGTCCACGGCGGTATTCGGCGCCTACGCGGGCTTCACCGCACTGTGGATGGGCCGCAGATCGGGGAGCCCTCAGGCGCCCGCAGCTCCGGTCACCTCCGCGGACGGTATGTGACGGCCACGGCTCCAGAGGCGAACTCTCGACGATCCACGACGACGAGCTCGAGCGGTCCGTTCAGCCCGTCGAGCAACCGCGGCCCGTGCCCGGCAACGAGTGGATGCACGACGAACGTGTACTCGTCGATCAGTCCAAGCTCGGCGAGCGCGAGAGGAAGAGTGACGCCGCCGACCGACAGCCCCTCGCCCGGCTGCTGCTTCAGCTGGCGGACCGTCTCGGACAGGTCGCCCCGGATGAGCTCGGCGTTCCAGTCGACGGCATCCAGCGTGCGCGACACGACGTACTTCGGCACGCGGTCGATGGCCTCGGCGAACGGGACCTCCCACTCGCTCATCCAGTCGGGCCAGACTCCGGATGCGGGGCGACGCCACGCGCCCTCCATCATCTCGTAGGTTGTTCGGCCGTAGATGACGGCATCCGCTCGTTCCATCTCGGCGGTCCAGAAGCGCATCAGCTCCTCGTCGGGAGCGACGCCCGCCTCATGATGCACGCACCCGTCGAGCGTGACGTTGATCGAGTAGCGCAATGGTCTCATCTCGCCGATCTCCTTCGATGCGGGCGGTGCGTGGTGCGGGGTGGGACTTAGAGTACTGTCGGGCCGCAGTCGGGCGACACCTCGCCGCGGCTGAGGCGGCCACAGCGAATATGGTGAATGCATGCCCTCCAGCCAGCCTCGCGTCATCTCCG
Organism: Microbacterium sp. LMC-P-041; assembly: GCF_030209555.1. Classification (NCBI taxonomy): domain Bacteria; kingdom Bacillati; phylum Actinomycetota; class Actinomycetes; order Micrococcales; family Microbacteriaceae; genus Microbacterium; species Microbacterium sp. LMC-P-041. Next base: position 428,395 of record NZ_JARVRV010000004.1, on the reverse strand, counting down.
TTCGGGGCGGTCGCGTACGCCCCAGTGGGTCGTGGCTGTACGTCTGGCTCGACTCCGCCACGGGAGAGATCGTTCACGTGGGTGGCACGGGGTTCGATCCGGAATTGCGGGCGCATCTGCATCTGACGGGCGACGACCCGCAGTTAGGACGAGTGCGTGCCACTGTGCCTCGATCCAGCGAGCGCGACTTCGACGTCCTCGCCTTCGAGCTGAGTGAACGAATCGACCGGCCACGTGCGAAGGAAGCCCTCACCCTCCGCCTCCTGGACTCCTTCAACGAAGTCGAACACCGAGAGCAGCCGTCGAGCGAGATGAGCGAACTCATCGATTCGATTGCTCAAGAGGTGGAGAAGTATGTGGACAGCTTGCCAGGGAGCACGGACGGCTGATTGCTCGTCGCCGCGAGCTCCACTGCGTCAGTGATCCACTTCAACCCCCTGTTCAGCACGTGTCAGTCGCCCTAACCTGACCGGCATGTTGAAGATCGTGTCGATCGTGATCCGCGTGAACGACCTCCCGGCGCAGTCCCGCTTCTGGCAGGCGGCCCTCGAGTATGTCGAGCGAGACCCGGCATCCGATGACTGGGTCGTGCTCAAGCCGCGCGATGCCGACGCGCCCTGCATCGCCCTCGACGCTCACCACTCCGAGCGGGTGCTGCCGCCGCGCATCCACCTCGACATCTATGCCCAGGATCAGGATGCCGAGGTGCGACGCCTCACCGAACTCGGCGCTCGCGAGGTGCACTGGGACAACCTGCCGGACGATGCCGACTACGTGATCATGGAGGACCCCGAGGGCAACCGGTTCTGCATCGTGGACCGGCCGGACTGGGTGGGCTGGGTGGGCTGGGAGCGCCCGACGGCGTGACGGAACGCCTGAAGTCAGCCCGTAGCCACTCCTTCGACGCCACCCGACATACGTCCCATGACTTGCCGGTTCGCCCCATAAGTCGCGAGGGTGACCCAGCCTCGTGACGAGTAGAGCCGCGCCCCCGGATCCTCCGTGTGAGCCGACGTCGAGAGCAGCGCCCGCTCGTGCGGCAGATCGGCCAGAAGCGCATCGTGCAATCGTCGCCCGATTCCGCGGCGGCGTGCATGGGGCATCACCGCGAGCTCGACGAACTCGAAGTGACCACCGATCCATTCGTCGATGCCCGGGCCGATCTCGCGTGCGATGAAGTCAGTCCAATACTGTCCGCGCTCGCCGGTGTATCCCCACGCGAATCCCTGCAACCTGTCGTCCTCTCGGGCGACGACCAGACGGAAGCCAGGGCGAGACCGATGCCGATCCCAGACGGACACTCGCCAGTCATCGGCATCCTCCACCGGGCCGAAGACCTCAGCCCAGGCCTCGAGGATCTCGCCGTCGAGCCCTGCCGCGTCCGACCCCGAGAGGGTCGTGACAGAGACCATTCGTCAGCGCCCGGAGTAGCGCTGCGCCGGTCGTCCCTCTTCCGCCAGCGCCTGACGATGCGACGTCAAGGCCAACCGCACGGCCGTGTAGATCACGAGCCACAGGATCAGGATGCCGATCAGGAACCCGGCGACGTAGAAGAGGACGATGGTGAGGAAAGGATCCATGGCGTCAGGATAGCCACCGGGGTGCGCGGCGCCTCTAGCCCCGACAGCTAGGCCCCGACTTCCAGCGACCGATAGAAGTAGAACGCCCGCTCGCCGGAATCGGGGTCGACGCCACTGAACCCGTGTCGTTCGTAGAAGCGCATCGCCGCGGCATCCGATTCATCGACGTTGATCTCGATCGCCGCGACGCCGAGTTCCCGGCAGATCTCGACCATGTGCCGGAGGACCGCGCCGCCGACACCACCACCGCGGTGCGCGGGCTCGACGTACATCTCGTCGAGCAGCGCGACCGGCCCGTCCGACCACACGTTCGGACGCAGAGTCACGAGCGCGAGACCGACCGCAGGATCACCGCCGAGCACCGCGAAAGTGGAGGTTCCGCCCAGCAGCGTGCGCAACCGCTCGGCGAGCACCTCGACCCCCGGAGTCTCGGTGTCGAACTCCGTGTTGAAGGCGTGCAGGAGTTCGGCGAGACGGGCGGCGTCGTGCGGGGTGGCTCGACGTGTGGCGGCGGTCATCGGATGCCTTTCTGGGGTCGAGGGCTTCGGCTCGGGCGGACGGCGGCAGTTCTGCCTGTTCACAACTCCGGAAGAACGAGCGGGCCGACGCATCGGTTCCCCGGGATTCCGGGGCCGAGCCGCCGGGCGCACCCGCTTCTTCCGGAGTTGTGGACCTGAACCTCCGTGGGCCCCGCTCGACGATCCGCGAGAACGCGATCAGGCGCTGTCGGAATCCGCCTTGCGCGAGCCGGCTTCGAGCACGTCTCCGGCCGGCAGTTCCTGGTGCCCGCCGAACTGCAGACGCATCGCCGACAGCACCTGGTTGGCGAACTTGTCTTCATCGCGTGAGGCGAAGCGCTCGAACAGCGACGCCGCGAGCACCGGCACGGGCACGCCGACATCGACGGCGGCCTTGACCGTCCAGCGACCCTCGCCCGAATCGGAGACCCGGCCGGCCAGACCGTCGAGGTGCGGATTCTCGGCGAGCGCGGCAGCGGTCAGGTCGAGCAGCCACGACGAGATCACCGACCCCCGGCGCCACAGCTCGGCGACCTTCGAGGTGTCGATGGGGAACTGGTAGAACTCCGGCTCTTCCAGCGGAGCGATCTCGGCCGAGTGCTCGGCCTCGCGCACCCCGGCATCCGCGTTGTGCAGCAGATTGAGGCCCTCGGCGATCGACGCCATGATGCCGTACTCGATGCCGTTGTGCACCATCTTCACGAAGTGCCCGGCACCCGACGGGCCGCAGTGCAGATACCCCTGCTCCTCGGGGGTGAGGTCTCCGGTGCGGCCGGGCGTGCGCTCGATCTCGCCGACACCCGGAGCGATCGTGCGCAGCACCGGCTCGATGCGCTGCACGGCTTCATCCGGCCCGCCGACCATCAGGCAGTATCCGCGGTCGAGTCCGAACACCCCACCGCTCGTGCCGACATCGACATAGTGGATGCCGCGCTCCCGGAACGCCTTCGCCCGGCGGACGTCGTCGCGGTAGTTCGAGTTGCCGCCGTCGATCAGGATGTCGCCCTCGTCGAGCACCTCCGCCGCCTGATCGGCCACCATGCCCGTGAGAGAGGCGGGCACCATCATCCACACGGCCCGCGGCGCCTCGAGCTTCGACGCCAGGTCGGCCATGCTGTCGGCGCCGGTGGCTCCCTCGGCGACCAGTGCCTGCACGGCATCCGTGTTGACGTCATAGACCACGCATTCGTGCCCCGCCCGCATGAGGCGGCGCACGATGTTGGCGCCCATCCGGCCGAGTCCGATCATCGCCAGCTGCATGAGAATCCCTTCGTCTCAGCCCCGGTGGGCCGAGTCGGGGCAATCCTGGCACGGGTGCGTGGGTCGCTCAATGGTGTTGCGGGGTGGCGTGGGGTCGTGCGCGGGGTCGTGCGGGGTCAGTTGTGCACCCGGAACGGCGGTTTCGGATGCCGAAGCGACCCCGCTCGCGGTGCGGGGTCGTGCGCGGGGTCGTGCGGGCGGTCGTGCGGGGCCAGTTGTGCACCCGAAACGGCGATTTCGGATGCCGAAGTGACCCCGCACGTGGCTCGACTCCATGCGGGGTCAGTTGTGCACCCGGAACGGTGCCCGCTCCCGGCATCCGGAGCCGCGCGCGAGCCCGGTGTCGCCGACGGGTGGAAGGATTGAGACATGGCTTCCCCCGCGTTCGACCAGATCACGCAAGACGACCTGCGCGCTGCGGGCAGCGTCAAATGGACGGCCTTCCCCGACACGATCGGCGCGTTCGTCGCCGAGATGGACTTCGGCCTCGCCCCCGCGATCACCGGCGCGGTGAAGGATGCCCTCGACCTCGGCGTGACCGGGTACCTGCCCGAGAAGCTCGCGAAGGACCTCTCGGCGGCCACGGCGCGCTGGTACTCCGACTCGTACGGGTGGGAGATCCCCGCCGAGCGCGTGCACCACGTGCCCGATGTGATCGCCGCGTTCGAGCTGGCGATTGAGCACTTCACCAGTCCGGGTTCGGCCGTGATCGTGCCGACTCCTGCATACATGCCGTTCCTGCTGGTGCCGCCGATGCACGACCGTCGGGTCATCGAGGTGCCGAGCATCGAGGTCGACGGACGCTGGGTCATGGACCTGGATGCCGTCGCCCAGGCCTTCCGCGACGGCGGCGAGATGCTGGTGCTCTGCAACCCGCACAATCCGCTCGGCACCGTCGCGACCCGCGACGAGCTGCTCGCCATCGCGTCGGTCGTGACGGATGCCGGCGGACGCGTGTTCGCCGACGAGATCCACGCGCCCGTCGTTTACTCTCCGGCCCGGCACATCCCCTACGCCTCGGTGTCGGATGCCGCCGCAGCCCACACCCTCACCGCCACCTCCGCCTCGAAGGCGTGGAACCTCGCGGGCCTCAAGTGCGCGCAGATCATCCTCTCGAACGACGCCGACGCCGAGCTCTGGGAGAGCCTGGGATTCTGGGCCGGACACGGCACATCGACGCTCGGCGTCATCGCGAACATCGCGGCCTACACCGGCGGGCACGAATGGCTCGACGACGTGGTCGACTACCTCGACCGCAACCGCCGGACGCTGGCGCAGCTCGTCGACGAGAAGCTCCCCGGCGTGCGGATGGTCGTGCCGGAGGGCAGCTACATCGCCCTGCTCGACTTCCGCGAGACCGGGCTGACGGGCGATCTCGGCGAGTGGTTCCGCGAGCACGCCGGAGTCGCGATGACGGATGGCGCCGCATGCGGTGTGGCCGCGATCGGGTACACGCGCTTCGTCTTCGCGATGCCCCGTCCGGTGCTGGTCGAGGCGGTCGAACGGATCGCCTCGGCGCTGCGCGACCGAGGCTGAGCCGCCTTCGGCCCGCTGGCCCCCGGCGCGTGCGGGGTCAATAACGCATCGGAACTCAGCGTTTCCGGTGCGTTTTTGACCACGCATCCGACGAGAGGTGCGGAACCGATCACGCACCCGCCGTCACGAGGCGACGAACGACGCATCACCGAGTGAGAACGGCATCCCCCATCGCCGCGAAGGCCTCGCGCAGGACCGGTCGAGGTGTCGCGAACACGATCCGCACGAAGTTCTCGTACCCCCGCCCGAGCAGCGCGCCCTCGGTCAGCACGACGCCGGCCTCTTCGCGGAAGTACGCGGCCGGCGGGCCGGGGATCTCGAGCGCCGTCGTGTCGATCCATCCGATGTAGGTCGCCTCGGGCTCGCGATACACGGCGCCGGGCAGGTGCTCCGTGATGAGGTCGCCGACAAGGCGGCGCGACTCCGAGAGATACCCGAGCACGCCGTCGAGCCACGGCTTGCCCTCCCGATATGCCGCCGTCGACGCCACGACACCGAGCGTCGCTGCACCGTGCTGCACCGAGAACCCGAAGCGGCGGTACAGCTGCTGGTCGGCGTCGTTCGAGGTGATCAGTTGCGCGGTCTTGAGGCCGGGGATGTTCCACGCCTTCGACGCGCTGGTGCCGGTGACGGTGTGGGCGGCGGTCGCCTCGGACACCGACGCATAGGGGATGAACGGTCTCCCGTCGAAGCGCAGCGGCGCGTGGATCTCGTCCGCGAACACCCGTCCGCTGTGGCGTTCGACGATCTCCGCGAGCGCCTCGAGCTCGGGGCGGTCCACGACCGTGCCGGTCGGGTTGTGCGGGTTGCACAGCACGAGTGTGCGGGCGCCGGCGGCGAATGCCTCGTCGATGCGCTGCAGGTCGTGGTGCCAGCGCCCGTCGATGTCGACGCCGGGGATCTCGATCACCGGATGCCCGACGGTCGGCAGATATGTCAGGAACGGCATATATGCGGGAGTCGGCACGATAACGGGCGATCCGGCGGGGGCATACTCCTCGACCGCAACCCTCAGTGCCGCCATCACGTCGGAGACCGGATGCACGCGTTCCGGATCGACGGCCCAGCCGTATTCGCTGCGCATCCACTCGGACGTCGCGTCGCCGAGTCGGGCGGCGAGCGGCGGCGACAGGTATCCGAGGTTCTCCTCGTCGATCGCGCGGTGCATGGCGTCGGCGATCACCGGCGCGACGCCGAAGTCCATCTCCGCCACCCATGCGCCGATGTGGCCGGGGTGCAGGCTCCACTTGCGGCTTTCGGGCCGGTCGAGGTCGAACCTCGTACGGGAATCGAACGGATGCGGGTCAGTGGGCGCGCGGTGGTCGGTCATGGCAGGCGTTCCTCAGCCCGCGAGCCGACATCGAACGGCACCGGCGCGGCGGGTCTGGATCTCGGACACGCGTACTCCTTCTCAGCGGGAGCTTCCACCCTAAGGAAGCGACGGATCGGTCGCGAGTCGCATGACGGCGGGTGACGATGAGGCTGCAGGGCGAGCCGACCCCGGACCCCGACTCAGGCGTTGATGAAAGCCACAGCCGCTCGCACCAGGGCCGCGTTGTCGGGTGCCGTCCGTCCATCGGGCAGCTGCAGGGTGTCTTCGAGGCCGATGCGCGAATCGAGGCCCAGCTCGACCGCCAGGGTGAAGGCCGGCCAGGCGGACCGCTGCTCGCCGTGCAGCAGGATCGGAATGTCCGGGTCGTCGAGGCGCACGTGCACGATGAGCCCCTCGGCGTGCCGCCGCACGACATCCGCCGCCTCGTCAGGCAGCTCGACCAGCACCCGCAGCGTGTCGTCGTGAACGGGCGAGCGCTGCCAGGCGTCGAGTCCGGTGGCATCCCAGATGCCCGCCTCCACGCGGATACCGCGGCTCACGAGCAGCGCCGCGACCTCGTCAGCACCGGCTTCGTGCCAGTTCACCGACGCGAAGTCGGGAAGGACGCTCCATTCGCGGATCTCCGCGATGCGCTCCCCGACATCGGGCTCGATCCATGCACCGGTCGTCACCCCGATCTGCACACCAGGGCACGCCGAGCGCAGTGCTCTCACCCACCGGTCGACATCGGCGGCACGCAGGCTGTCGTCGCCCGCGGCATCCTTAGGGTGCACGTGGATCTCGCGGGCACCCGCCGCGACGGCACGCGCGGCGTCGGCGCCGGCGAGGGTCGTGTCGGCGGTGAGGGCAGGATGCTGCGCTGCGGGTCGCGCACCGTTGAGGCACGCCTGCAACAGCATCCGCCCGCGTCTGTCGTTGCCGGTCACCGGCCCTCAGTTCATGAGATCGCGCGGGTGCCAGTCGTAGAGGTTGCCCGTGCCCGAAGGCCCCTCTTCGACACGCACGGTGTGCTTGACCTGACGTGCCGTCGCGGCACCCCGACCGACTCGAACCGCCTCGGCCTCGGTCTCGAAGCTGGACCCCAGAGTGCGGGATTCGCCCTCGATGCGGTTGAACCAGATCCCGTCTCGCTGGAACGTCTCGATGTCACCTGCGGCCATGCCACATCCTTTCGATCTGACTCTTTTCTACCCGAGGCCGCCGACGCTCGAGGAGGGCCTTGACAGCCTCCGCGCACGCGCTCGCCCGGCGCGAGAGCACGCGAATCATCGACCGCATCCACTTCTTCGTCCATACGTCAACCCCGATGACACACTCCCGTCAGCCGTGGTTATGTCGAACGATGCATGACCCGGGTGCATCTGCAAGGAGCAAGTGATGACGCTGGAAGTGATGTCGCCGACGGCGGCACTGCTCGACGGACGGTACGTACTGCACGACCGCGTCGGACGAGGCGGCATGGCGACCGTGTACCGCGCCGAGGACACCCACCTCGGACGCATCGTCGCGATCAAGATGATCCACGAGAGCGACGGTCCGGTCGCCTCGATCGAGCGCGCGCATACCGAGAAGGCGCTGCTCGCCTCGCTGAGCCACCCGTCGCTCGTGACGCTGTACGACGCGCAGCTCGTGCCCGGTCGACCGCAGTACCTGGTGATGGAGTTCGTCGACGGGCCCACCCTCGCCGCGCGCATGGCCGAAAGTCCGATGACGCCGCGCGACGTGGCCCGCATCGTCCGCGATCTCGCCGAGGGACTCACCGCCGTGCACGCGGCCGGGATCGTGCATCGCGACATCAAGCCGTCGAACGTGCTGCTCGCGCACGCCCGGTCCGGCCGTCCGGTCGCGGCGAAACTCGCGGACTTCGGCATCGCCTGCTCCATCGAGGACACCCGCCTCACGACGCCGGGGATCGTGCTCGGCACACTCACGTATATGGCGCCGGAGCAGCTGCGCGACGCCGACCCCGGAACCCCGGTCGACATCTTCTCGCTCGGACTCGTCGCTCTCGAGGCACTCAGCGGATACCCCGGCTACCCCTCCCTCGCTTCCGGACGCGCGGCGGCGGTCGCTCGCCTGCTCGACCCGCCGACCATCTCCGACACGGTTCCCGACGAGTGGCGCGACCTCCTCACCCGCATGACACGCCTCGAGCCGGAGGAACGCCCGACCGCCGTCGAGGTGGCGCGCGCCGCCCGGGCTCTGCTGCGCGACTACGCCGCGAACAGCAACGGCACCGCCGTCGCCGCGGCGGCTGCGGCCATCGTCGCATCGGCCGGCACTGAGCCGGCGGTCGACGCGACACCGGGGGCGGCGGGCGCGGAATCGGATGCCGTCGCCGCCGCGCCAGACGCGGGCGCCGGAATCCAGCAGCCGCGTCCCGCATCCGCCGCCTCATCCGCGAGCGTCGACGCGGAGTCGTCGGCCCTCGACGCTGGTTCCGCGCCGACCGGAGCGACCGCTGTGATCCCTGCGACCGAGGTCACGGATCCCGCACCCCGCTTGCGGACCCGCGACCGCACCCGCCCCGGCACACGCACCCGCACCCGCGTGATCACCGGCGCCGCGGGGCTTCTCGCCGCCGGTGCGATCGTCACCGGCATCGCGGCGTTCAGCGCGCCACCGGCATCCGAGCTGGGACGCACCGCCTCAGGCGTCGTCGCCCGCACGGCGTCGACCCCGGCGGAGACCTCCCCCATCGACACCCCCGCAGCGCCCGTCGAGGTGGTCACAGAGCCCGTGGACCCGAGCAACAACGGGAACTCCGGGAGCTCCGGCAGCTCCGGCAGCTCCGGCAACTCCGGGAACTCCGGGAACTCCGGGAACAACGGGAACTCCGGCAAGGGCGACAAGGGCAAGCCGGACAAGGGCTAGGACCGTCCCGTCCGTAACTCCGGAAGAACGTGGCCGATCGCGCCGAGACCCCCGGTCTCGGCCCGATCGAGCGCACATCTTCCTGAGTCCTGAACGGCGCCCGCCTCAGCCCGCGTAGGCGGCGCGCACGTCGAGCACCCAGGTGACGCCGAATCGGTCGGTCAGCATGCCGAATCCGGGTGACCACGCCGATGCGGCCAACGGCTCGACGATCGAGGCGCCGTCCGCGAGGGCGTCCCAGTACCCGGTGAGCTCGTCGAGCGAATCGGCGCGCAGCGACTGGAAGAACGTGCGGTCGGTGACGGTCGTCCCGTTCTCCCTCGAGGTGGTTCCCGCGGTGGCGTCAGCGTCGTCGGCGCCGGGGATGTCGTATGCCATCAGCCGGAAGCCGTCGGCGTTCTCGACCTGGCCGAACACGATCTTGTCGGCGCCGGGAACTCCCGCCGGCATGCCGAAATCCGCGTAGGTCGCCCGCGTGACCTCGCCGCCGAAGACGGACTGGTAGAAGTCGAGCGCCTGGCGCGCGGTGCCGCGGAAGTTCAGGTGGGTGGTGGTCGCGATGGACATGGGATCTCCTCGGATCTGTGTGGGCGGCGGATGCCGGTGTGACCAACACTCACAGCAGAAGAGGTCAGTTTCGGTCCTCTACTCAGAGCACAATGGATTCATGACCGGCAGCTCCTCTCGCATGCTCGCCCTGCTGTCCCTGCTGCAGACGGCTCGCGATTGGCCGGGGCAGGTGCTCGCCGACCGCCTCGACGTCACACCCCGCACGGTGCGACGAGACGTCGACCGACTGCGCGAGCTCGGCTACCGCATCAGCGCGATCAAAGGACCGGATGGCGGATACCGCCTCGCCGCCGGTTCCGAGCTGCCGCCGCTGCTCTTCGACGACGAGCAGGCCGTCGCGATCGCCGTCGCGCTGCAGAGCGTGCCGGCCACCGGGATCGACATCGACGAGGGCGCGGCTCGTGCGCTGGCCACCGTGCGCCAGGTGATGCCGTCGCGCCTACGGCACCGGGTCGACGGCATCCGCTTCGCCGGGGTCGAGAACGAGACGCGCGTGGATCCGGCGGTGCTCGAAGCCGTCAGCGGTGCGGTGCGAGACCACCACGTGCTGCGCTTCGATTACGGAGAGAACCATGACCGCCCGGCGCGGCGCACCGAGCCACACGCAGTTATCGCCCGGGAGGGCCGCTGGTACCTGCTCGCGTGGGACCTCGAGGCCGATGACTGGCGCACCTTCCGACTCGACCGGATGACACCGCGCATCCCGACCGGCCCCGCTTTCACGCCACGCGAGCTGCCCGCCGCCGACGCCCAGAGCTACCTCGCAGCTCGGGCGAAGGGATCGGATGCCGCAGACCGCTGGCCGTGCATCGGAGAGCTCGTGCTCGATCTGCCCGCCCGAGAGGTCGCGCACTGGATCGGCCGCGACGGCACCGTCGAGCCGATCGACGACAGCTCGTGCCGCGTGACCGTCGGATCGTGGTCGTGGGTCGGCATCCTCGCGTCGATCGCCCGCTTCGACGCGCCGTTCCGAGTCGTCGCACCGCCCGCGCTGGCGGACGCCGCGACCGCCCTCTCGCGACGCCTGTCCGGCGCGGGCGAGGCCCGCTGACCCGGTCAGGCCTGACCGTATCCGAGACCCCGCACCCCGAGTCGCCGAGTGCTCACAGATCGATCTGCGTGCGCCGCGCCGCCCCCGCCCCGCGGTGCGCGGTCACCTCGATCTCGGCCTTGTACTCGCCCGCGAGCGGGCTGCGCGTCATGGTGAGCGCCGGGTCGATGCCGCGGAACTCCTCGCCGAGCACTTCGATCGTCTCGTCCTGATCGGACGCATCCGGAACGAAGACCTGGATCCGGACGACATCGGAGAGCGACGAATCCACGGCGGCGAGCGCCCGCGCGACGGTGGCGATCGCGAGACGCAGCTGCTCTGCCGCCGTGTCCGGCAGGGTCCTCGTCTCGTAATCGATGCCGGCGGTGTTCGAGACGAAGATCCAGTCGCCGATCGCGACGGCCCGCGAATAGCTTGCGAGGGTCTCGAACTTGCTGCCGCTCTTCACGCTGGTGATTATCAACGGTTCCGTCTTTCGTGTCAGTGGCCCTGGAGGACCGGATAGTCGTCTGCGAGGACAAGATCGTCGGCCCGCGCCTGAGCACGGCGCCGGTGGTGACCGAGCGTGAACAGGGGGTGCTGCAGCGCGCTCGACCCGCTCTCGGCGAGTTGCGCCAACACTCGCCCGTAGGCGGGCGAGAACTTGAAGCCGTTGCCGGAGAATCCGGCTCCGATGATGGTCCGGCCCGACTCGGAGACGTCGAGGATCGGGACATGATCGGCCGTCGCCGACTCCGGGTGGATGGACGACCGGACCACCTCGGGCAGGATGCCGGGGAACATCCGGGTGGCGATCGCCGTGCATCTCCGCAGTTGCTCACGCGACAGATCGCGGGGATCTGTGTCGGGGTCCTCGATCGTGTCGATGCGGGTCGTGGGGGCGATCTTGACCGAGTAGCCGTCGAGTGTGGGGACCCCGAAGGCATGGTCGCCGTCCAGGTCCCGCATCCAGCATGGGAAGCGATCCGGGGTGAACTGGCTGATGTCCTCCGGCATGAACCACGTGAGCGGTATGGCGATGGCGCTCACCAGATCGCGCACCTCCGGCACGATCCTCGTCGTCCACGCACCGGTCGTCACGATCACCTTCTGCGCGTGGACGATCCCCTCGGATGTCGAGATCACGACACCGCTCTCGTGCTCATCGATGCCGAGCACCGGAGTGTTGTACAGGATCTCCGCCCCGCGCCTGATCGCGGCCCGCTGCGCGGTCGCCACCGCCAGCTCCGAGCGCAAGCCGCCGCCCAGCAGGTCCATGATCCCGATGTCGCCGTCCTCGACGGTGAACTGCGGATACTCCCGGCGGAGCTCTGCGGCATCGAGGAACCGGTGCGGCAGATCGCCCTCCACGATCGACCGCTGCGTGGACTCGAGGAATGGATGACCCTCCGGCGCGATCGCGAGGACGCCGGTCTTCAGCAGCAGCTGGCGGCCGGTCTCACGCTCCAGCTCGGTCCACAGCGCCCTGGCCTCGAGAGCAGCGGCCGTGTAGAGCGCGCCCTCCTTGTTCGCCGCACGGAACAGACGCGACTCGCCGGCGAAGGCCGCGTGGCCGTGCGCCGGTCCGTACTGCTCGATGCCCAGCACGGACATCCCCGTCGATCTCGCGAGGTGCCACAGCGCCATCGATCCCATGGAGCCTGCACCCACCACCGCGACGTCGACGGTCCGGATCACCTCTGCCGCACTCATGCGAGAGCCGGCTCGGTCCACAGGTTCAGCTTCTGGCCGATGCCGCGCTCAAGGGCGTTGCGATACACCTTCGTCCCCCACGCGACGTCCTCCACCGGCATCCCGCCGACCGACATGATGACGATCTCGTCGTCGCTCTGCCGACCGGGCCGCTTTCCGGAGACGACATCGCCGATGTCGACGAGCTCGTCACGTGAGAGCTCCCCGGCCTTCACGAGATCCATCCACTTCTGCCCGACCATCGGAATGTACTCGAACGACGGCTTCGGGAACTCCTCGTACCAGGTCTCGTACAACCCGTACGCATCGACGACCTTCGTGATGTCGCTGTCCAGCAGCGAGTCGTCGGTGTTGCACAGGGACGGCATCGCGAAGAACGCCCCCGGCGTGATCCACTCCCGCTGGATCGTGGGGTAGCTCTCCGAGCCGCCGGCACCGGTGCCCGTGGTGCAGAAGCTCACCAGGTCGCTGCCCCGGACGACGTCTTCGATCGAGTCGACGACTTCGATCGTGGTGATCGTCGGGAACTCCTCGCGCACCCACTCCTGGAAGCGCGCGAGGCTCTCCGCCCCTCGCCCCTTGATCTTCAGCGTGTCGATCAGCGGGCACGCATCCATGAAGGCCAGGAGCACCGTACGTGCCATGACGCCGGGCCCGGCGATCCCCGCGACACGCGAGTCCTTGCGGGCGAAGTGCCGCGCACCGACCCCCGGCACGGCGCCGGTCCGGTATGCCGACAGCAGGTTCGCCGACATGAACGCGAGTGGCGCCCCGGTGTCGGTGTCGTTGAGCGTGAACATGAGGATCGACCGTGGCAGACCCTTCTCGCGGTTGGCGATGTTGGATCCGTACCACTTGACGCCAGTCGTCTGGAAGTCTCCGCCGAGGTACGCCGGCATCGCCATGAACCGTCGATCCTCAGTGGGCACCGGCATGTTCGGGAACGGCGACGCCTCAGGGAACGTCATCATCGCGCCGTGCGAGTCGTTGCTCTCACCGGTCATGCGGTAGTCGCCGGCGGCGAACAGTGCGAACATCTCCTCCATGGTGTCGACGCACTGGTGCATATCAGTCACTCCGGCCGCGATCATGTCGGCTTCGGAGAGGTAGAGGAAATCCACGTGGGGCAGGGGCATGACGGTCCTTCTCGTCGAGGGGGTGGGGGAGAGTGTGTCGGTCGCGCTCATGATGCGCCTCAGCCGGCGATGGCGTCGGTGAGCTTGACGTATGCCGCGGGCCTGCGGGCTCTGATCCACGCGGCCTGGGCGTACCCGATGAGGGGGAAGACGATCACCAGCCCGAGCAGACTCCAGCTGACCGCGCCGAACACCGGGGCGCCTGTGGCATCCGCATCGCCGACCATGATCGGGAAGTAGACGACGATCATGACCACGGAGAGCACCAGACCGATGAAACCGAGCACGGGGGCGATCACGGTGTTCCAGATCCTCCGGTCCTTGCGTGTCCTCGCGAAGTAGACGATGACCGCGATCGAGGTGACCGCCATCAGGAGGGCGATCGCCACGGTCGCGACCCCGGCGAACCAGGTGAACACCTGCAGCACCGGGTCGAGCTGCAGAACGGCGAACAGCGCGACGAGGACGATCGCGGTGATGCTCTGCACGAGCGAGGACACGTGCGGAGACATGTGCCGGGGGTGCACGGCGCCCACCCGGTCGGGCAGCACGCCGGCGCCTGACATGGAGTACTGGTAACGGGCGACGACGTTGTGGAACGACAGCACGCAGGCGAACATCGCGGTGATGAGGAGGATGTTCGTGATGATCTCGCCGGTGGCGCCGAGGTACGCCGACATCGTGCGGAGGATGAGCGTTCCCGGGTCGGCCGCGGCCTCCTCCAGGATGTTCGAGGGACCCCACGCCATGACGAGGCCCCATGAGGCGAGGGTGTAGAACACGCCGACGCCGATCACGGCCATATAGGTGGCGCGGGGGATCGTGCGGTCGGGATCGCGCGCCTCGCTGCGGAAGACGGCGGTCGCCTCGAACCCGATGAAGGCGGCGATCGCCATCATGAGGCCGACGCCGGGGGAACCGCTCGCGACGTTCTTCGGCTCGAACGGTGCCAGGCTCAGACCTTCGGGGCCGCCGGAGATCACGACCGCCGCTACGAGAAGGAGGACGATTCCGACCTCGGCGCAGAGCAGGACGCCGAGCACTTTGCTGGACAGATCGATGTGGCGATAGCCGAGGAACCCGACGAGCGCGACGACGGCGATCGAGTACAGCCACCATGGGAGCGTGATGCCGAACCCCTCGAAAGTGAAGCTCAGCACGTAGCCCATGTACCCGTACACGGACACCTGGATCGTCGTGTACGTGAGCATCGCGATCCAGGCGGACGCGAGACCGGTCGAGCGTCCGAGGCCGTATCCGACGTAGGTGAAGAACGCCCCGGGGTTGGGGACGTGCTTGGCCATCGCGGAGACGCCGACGGCGAAGAGCACGAGAACGACGGCGCTGATCGCATACAGCGCCGGGAAGCCCGACCCGTTGCCGAGCAGGATGCCGAGTGGGGCGGACCCGCCGATGACAGTCAGGGGCGAGGCGGCGGCGACCACCATGAAGACGATCGCGGTAGCACCGAGCGATCCCGACAGGACCTTCTTCGGGGAGGTCTCGGTGGCGCTGGGTTGAATCTGGACCATGTGCAAACCCTTCGGAGAGAAGCGGAGTGGAGCGGTTCCCCCACCCTGCCGCGGCGGGATTTCCCACCCGTCTCGCCGGAGTGACGTCTGCGTTCGCCGCGAACGGGACGCCGGAACTCCGGCCGTCTCATTCGGGTGACATCTGCGTGAAACATCGCAGACGCGCTCCGGCAACAGGCCGCTCGTAGCCTCCTCCCATCACGAGACAGGCGGAGGCCCCATGTCTGCACTGGAAGAGGCGATCGAGCGCCCGCAGACCGTGCGCTCGTTCGCCGCCCGCTCGCCGTTGCACGGACTGGACAGACACACCGTGGGTTTCGCCGACATCCTCGCGCAATCGGTCGCGGCCGTCGCCCCAGCCGCCGCCTCGGCGATGGCGGTGCTGCTGGTGGCGGACCTGGCGGGCGGCGCCACCGTGCTCGTGATGGCCCTCGCCATGATCATCACGTTCCTGGTCGCTCGGACGATCAACCAGTTCACTCGTCGGTTCGCCGCCAGCGGCTCCCTGTACACCTACGCGGCGCGCGGACTCGGCGCGGCGGGCGGACTCGCGACCGGTGCAGCGATCCTCGTCGGGTATGCCTTCATCTCGATCTTCGCTCTTCTGGGCGGCGCCCATTATGCGACCATGCTCGTGACCCGACTGTGGCCTCAGCTCGCCGCGACGCCGATCGCCCTGGGCGCTCTCGTCGTCGAAGCAGCGGTGCTCACGATCGTCCTCGTGCGCGGCATCCGCCTCTCATCCCGGGTCGCGCTCGTCGTCGAACTCATCTCCGTCGCGCTGATCCTGTCGCTGATGATCGTGCTCCTCGAGCACATCGGGCCGCTCCAACCGGCGGCGATCTTCTCGGCCGACGGCATCTCCGTGGCCGGCGTCGCCGGCGGTGCCGTTCTCGCGATCACCGCGTTCGTGGGGTTCGAGAGCTCCGCGACGCTCGGCGTCGAGGCCCGCTCGCCGCTGAAGAACATCCCTCGCGCCATCGTGTGGAGCGTCGGCGTCGCCGGAGTGTTCTACCTCATCGCCGCCTACACGCAGATCGCAGGAGCCGCCGCGATCGGGGGGACGGCATCGGTCGCGCTCCTCGACGATCTCGCGTCGCGTTTCGGCCTCTCCGCATGGGCCGCCGTGGCGGACGTCGGCATCGCCACCTCGGGTCTGGCCTGCGCGATCGCCTCGACGACCGCCCTCACCCGTATCGTGTTCGCGCTCGCCCGCGACGGCGTCCTCCCCGCCCGACTCGGCCGCACGCACGGGCGCCACCGCACCCCGATCGGCGCGGTCGTCGTCGCGGTCCCGCCGATCGTCCTCGCACCGCTCGTGATCGTCGCGGCCGGCGTGTCACCGTGGGACGCGATGAAGGCCGTCCTGCTGATCTCGGCAGCGGGCTACATCGTCGCCTACGTGCTGGTCTGCATCTCCGCTCCCCTGTTCCTGCGCCGTATCGGGGAGGTCACCGTCGGTTCCATCATCGCCGCCGTCAGCGCGGCGGCGGCGCTTGCGGCATGCCTGA
Source organism: Microbacterium sp. LMC-P-041 (assembly GCF_030209555.1). Lineage (NCBI taxonomy): Bacteria > Bacillati > Actinomycetota > Actinomycetes > Micrococcales > Microbacteriaceae > Microbacterium > Microbacterium sp. LMC-P-041. The sequence continues at coordinate 411,802 of NZ_JARVRV010000004.1, read as the reverse complement.
CGGTCTATCTCGTCGCGGAGGCGGCCGCGGGAAACCCCGGGGTCTGGTTCGCCCTCGGCTTCGCCCTGATCGCCGCGGTACTGATCCGGTGGCGACGGCGCTCGCCTCTCGGCGAGGTCGGGCGCTACGACGAGCCGGTCGCCGCCCACGTTCTCGGCGGCGTGGCCCGCACCGGCGGCGGCAGCGCACACGGGGGCGAACCGGGGGACGCCGACGGATGACGGCTGGCGACGCGGTATCGATCACGGCCCGACAGCCCGCCGCCATCCACAGCGCGCTGTCGATGCTGGAGGCCGTCGCTGCGATGGGTGCCGGCGTCACAGCGCGGCAGCTGGCCGACCGGCTCGGGATGCCGCGTGCGACCACCTATCGCCTGCTCAACCTGCTGGTGCAGGACGAGTACCTCGTCCGGACGCCGGATCTCACCGGATTCGCCCTGGGCACGAAGGTGGCGCTGCTGGCCGGCAGCATCGGCGTCGAACGCATCCCGCGCGCCGCACGGGACGTGCTCGAGCGCACCAGGGCGAGCGCGAGGGGCGGCATCCACCTCGTGCTCTATCGTGACGACCGGGTCGTCGTCGCCGATGAGGACCCCGACTTCCCCCTCTCGAATCGGCAGGGCCTGCAGCAGGAGCCCACCCGCTACGCCCTCGGCCTGCTGCCCCTGGTCGTGCGCGGGGAGACCGCCGCCGGTGACCTGGTCTCCGAACTCCGCTCGCAGGGGGTGATCCGCGCCCGCGACGGTCAGCGTGGCTGCCTCGTCGCGCCGATCACCGATGCCTCCGGCACGCTCGCCGGAGCACTCTCCTACTCGGGCCCGCGCCGGCAGATCGACAGCTCCGACTCGATCGCGCTCTCCCTCATCGCGGCCGCACGGGAGCTCGGGCCGCTCCTGACGTAGACCCCGCTGTCCGCCCGGGCCGATGGCCACGGCATCCCCCGGTAGACTGGCCATGCCCCGCCGGCCCCTCATCTAGGAGTGCGCGTGACCACCGCCCCTGCACCTGCCCACAAGCACGTCCCCGACTCCGTCGAGAACGCCACCGCGACTCCGGAGAAGGAGCAGCCGTACGCAGCGCTGGGCCTCAAGGACGACGAGTACGCCCGCATCAAGGAGATCCTGGGCCGCCGCCCGACCTCCGGCGAGCTGGCGATGTACTCGGTCATGTGGTCGGAGCACTGCTCGTACAAGTCGTCGAAGAACTACCTGCGCCGCTTCGGTCAGAAGGTCTCCGACGAGATGAAGGAACGCCTCATGGTGGGCATGGGCCAGAACGCGGGCGTCATCGACGTCGGCGAGGGCTGGGCCGTCACCTTCAAGGCCGAGAGCCACAACCACCCCAGCTTCATCGAGCCGTTCCAGGGCGCCGCGACCGGCGTCGGCGGCATCGTCCGCGACATCATCTCGATGGGTGCACGTCCGGTCGCGGTCATGGACGCCCTCCGCTTCGGCGCGATCGACCACCCCGACACCGCTCGCGTCGTGCACGGCGTGACCAGCGGCATCAGCTTCTACGGCAACTGCCTGGGTCTGCCGAACATCGGGGGCGAGACGGTCTTCGACTCCGTCTACCAGGCCAACCCGCTCGTCAACGCGCTCGCGGTCGGCGTGCTCCGCCACGAGGACCTCAAGCTCGCCAACGCGACCGGCGTCGGCAACAAGGTCGTGCTGTTCGGCGCCCGCACGGGTGGCGACGGCATCGGCGGTGCCAGCATCCTGGCATCCGACTCGTTCGACAGCACCGGACCCACCAAGCGCCCCGCGGTGCAGGTGGGCGACCCGTTCGCCGAGAAGGTGCTCATCGAGTGCTGCCTCGAGCTCTACCGTGACGAGCTGGTCGAGGCCATCCAGGACCTCGGCGCAGCCGGCATCTCGTGCGCGACCAGCGAGCTCGCGGCCAACGGCAACAGCGGCATGAAGGTCTCGCTCGACAACGTGCTGCTGCGCGACCCGTCGCTCACGGCCGAGGAGATCCTCATGTCGGAGTCGCAGGAGCGCATGATGGCGATCGTCGCTCCCGAGAAGCTCGACGCGTTCCTCGCCGTCGTTGAGAAGTGGGACGTCGAGACGTCGGTCCTCGGTGAGGTCACCGGCGACGGCCGCCTCATCATCGACTGGCAGGGCGAGCGCATCGTCGACGTCGACCCCTCGACCGTCGCGGTCGACGGCCCGGTCTACGACCGCCCGGTCGCGTACCCGACGTGGATCGACGCACTGCAGGCGGATGCCGCCGAGAACCTTCCGCGGTCGAACGACCCCGAGGTGCTCCGCGAGCAGTTCCTCGACCTGGTCGCGTCGCCGAACCTCGCCGACACCCGCTGGATCACCAACCAGTACGACTACTACGTGCTCGGCAACACGGCCCTGTCGTTCCCCGATGACGCCGGCATGATCCGCGTCGACGAGGAGTCGGGACTCGGCTTCGCGATCTCGACCGACGCCAACGGACGCTACTGCCAGCTCGACCCTTACGCCGGTGCGCAGCTCGCACTCGCCGAGGCGTACCGCAACGTCGCCGTCACGGGTGCCGTTCCAACCGCGATCACCGACTGCCTGAACTTCGGTTCTCCCGAGAACCCCGAGGTCATGTGGCAGTTCGGGCAGACCGTCGACGGTCTCGCCGACGGATGCTACGAACTCGGCACCCCGGTCACCGGCGGCAACGTCTCGTTCTACAACCAGACCGGCGACGTGCCGATCCACCCGACCCCGCTCGTCGGCGTGCTCGGCATCATCGACGACGTCTCGCGCCGCATCCCCTCGGGATGGCAGGACGAGGGTCAGAACATCTACCTGCTCGGCACGACCTCGACCGAGCTCTCGGGTTCGGCGTGGGCCGAGACCGTGCACCAGCACCTCGGCGGACTGCCCCCGAAGGTCGACCTCGCGGGCGAGAAGCGCCTCGCGGGTCTGCTCGGAGCCGCCCGTGACGAGTGGCTGATCTCGTCGGCGCACGACGTGTCGGAGGGTGGCCTCGCGCAGGCCCTCGCCGAGGGCGTCTCGCGCTTCGGGGTCGGCGCACGCGTCTGGCTGAACGAGATCATCGAGCGCGACGGTGTGGATGCGGCATCCGCCCTCTTCTCGGAGTCGACGGGCCGCGTCATCGTCACCGTTCCGCGTGAAGACGACGTCAAGTTCCGCGGACTCTGCGAAGGCCGCGACTACCCGGTGATGCGCATCGGCGTGACCGACTCCGAGGGCGACAAGCTCGAGGTGCAGGACGTCTTCACCGTGCCGATCGCCGAGATCCGCGAGCGTTCGCAGGCCACCCTGCCCGCCGCCTTCGGCCCCACGGTCACCGAGCCGGTCAGCGCATGAGCGGCGACGGTCTGAGCGAGGACTACGGCGATCTCGGCGAGAAGCGCAATCGCCGCATGCGCATCGTCGCCTGGACCGTCATCATCGCCCTCATCCTGGGTGGCGGCGGCGCGACAGTCATCACGCTGATCCTGGGCTGAATCGAGTTCTTCTCGGGTCTCTTTCCGACGCTGGTTCGGGGTGCCCGGCGGCACTCCGGCGACCCCGGCCCTATCGCGGCGTGTCGGCGACCGGGTCCGAACCTGCGCCCGGCCGGCCTCGCGGCATCCACTTCTGCACCGGCATCCGTCATCCGGGTTTCTTCACACTCCCCGGAGCTCGGCCTCGCAGTGTAGGTACCCCCGCGAAGGATCCGAGGCATCACAGATCCATTGGGGGATGCCATGACCGAAGCCAAGCTCGACCTGATCGCCAAACTGCTCGCCAAGGCCGAGAGCACGACGCCCGAAGAGGCCGAGGCTCTGACCGAGCACGCCGAGCGCCTGATCGTGAAGTACGGGATCGAGCAGGCGCAGATCGACGAAAGACGGGGACTCCTGGGGCAGACGCGCGAGCAGATCGTCACCGAGAGGATGCTGTTCCGCGGCGTCTACGCGAAGGACCTTCGTGAGATCGGCATCGGCGTGGCCTACGGGCTGGGTGCGGTGCGCCCGATCCTGGCGGAGTACCCGCCGATCGCCGGCCTGCTGCTGGTCGGGCACTCGTCGGATGTGACGCAGGTGCAGACGCTGACCGCCAGTCTGCAGGTGCAGGCCACGGTCGCGATGCGTGCGTGGTGGATCGCGCATCGCGATCTGTATGCCGGCCATCGCGAAGGGGTGAGACGTCGAGCGCGCAGCGGCTTCCTCCGGGGGTTCGCCGCGGGTGCCATGAACCGGATCGAGGAGAGTCGCCGCGCTGCGGTCGAAGAGAGCGGCTCGGGGACCGAGCTCGTTCTCACCTCGCGCCGGAGCCGAGTGGACGACGCGGTCGACGAGATGGCGACGACACACGCCCGGCGACGCCGCGGCGCGGATCCCGGCTCCTTCGCGCACGGCCACCGTTCGGGCCTGGAGGCTCAGACCGGCGGCGGCAGAGCGGTCTCGGCGCGATGACCACGCACGCGCCCGCTGCCGCTATCGCGAGAAGAGGAAGCGCGTCAGCCGAACGATCGCGTCGGTGTCGTGCTCGTCTCGAACGAGGGACTCGACGATGATCGCCCCGAGGATCGCCCGTCCCAGCTGCTCGACCGGTGCGTCCGGGGCGAGCTGCCCGTCGCGGATGCCGCCGCGGATGCGCTCGGCCAGGTACTTCTCGACGCCGAGGCTCTCACCGAGGTGCGCGCCGACTCCGGCGTCCTCGGTGGCGGCCGCCACGAGCGAGCGGAGAAGTGCCCCTCCCTCCGGCGCTTCGAGGATGGACAGCACGCTGCGCAGCCAGGTCTCGACATCGTCGGCGAGGTCTCCCGTGTCGGGAACCACGAAGTCGACGGGGATCAGGCGGCCCTCGGCGAGGCATTCGCCGATGAGGGCTCCGCGCGACGGCCACCACCGATAGATGGTCTGCTTGCCGACGCCGGCCTCTTTCGCGATTCCCTCGATCGTGAGACGGTCGTACCCCTGGTTATGGAAGAGGCGAGCGGTGGCGTCGAGGATCGCTTCACGGGCAGCCGTGCTGCGCACGGGTCCGCTCCGATGCTCGTTCACCACACGTTCAGGATAACCACAGAACACTAGACGAGACGCCCCGTATGATCTATTCGTCTGAAGGAGATCGTTGTGGCTTCACTGCTGTTCCGCCTGGGTTCGTTCGCTGCACGCAAGGCGTGGACGGTGATCGTCTCGTGGGTCGTCATCCTCGGCCTGGGTGTCGGCGCGTTCCTCACGCTCGGCGGCACGCTGAGCAACAGCTTCGACATCCCCGGCACCGCCTCGGGCGCTGTGACCGACCAGCTCGCCGAGAAGCTGCCCGACACCGCCGGCGGCACGGGCACGGTGGTCTATCAGACGACCGACGGCTCGGCTTTCACGGAGCAGCAGAAGCAGGAGATCTCCGCGCTCGCGAAGAGCGCCGAAGACCTCGACGGCGTGGCATCCGTGATCGACCCGTTCGACGCACAGCAGCAGCAGGCCGTGCAGGCGCAGGATCTCGCCGACGGCAAGGACCAGATCGAGGGTGGCCGGGCGCAGCTCGACGCCGGTCAGACGCAGCTCGACGAGGGTCGCACGCAGCTCGAGGCCGGTCTCGACCAGCTGACCACGGCTCGGTCGCAGGCAGAAGCGGGCGGCGCTCCGGCCCAGCAGCTCGCAGCACTGGATGCGCAGATCGAGACTCTGAACGCGCAGGCAGCCCAGCTCGATGCGCAGCAGAAGACCATCGACGACTCGCGCGCCGAACTCGATGCGAACGCCGAGAAGGTCGACCTCGGTTCCACGCTCCTCGACCTCACGAACGGCATCGGCGTCGTCTCGGAGGATGGCTCGACGGCCATCGTCAACGTCTCGTTCGAAGACCCCCGTCTCGAACTCTCCGAAGAGGTCAAGCAGGGCACGATCGAGCACTTCGAGTCCTCGCCGATCGAGGGCGTCGAGGTCGACTTCGGCACCGACATCGCGCAGGGCGTGCCCGAGATCTTCGGCGTCGGCGAAGCGATCGGACTCGCATTCGCCGCAGTCGTGCTGATCGTCATGCTCGGCACACTCATCGGTGCAGCACTGCCGATCGTGACGGCCGTCGTCGGCGTGGGCGTCGGCGTGACCGCATCTCTCGCCTTCTCGGGCGTCGTCGACATGGCATCCGTCACCCCCGTGCTCGGCGTCATGCTCGGTCTCGCCGTCGGCATCGACTACTCGCTCTTCATCGTGAACCGGCACCGCAAGCAGCTGCTCAACGGTGTTCCGGTTCGCGAATCCATCGGCCTCGCCACCGGCACCTCGGGAACGGCCGTGGTGTTCGCCGGCACCACGGTGATCGTCGCGCTGCTGGCCCTCAACGTCACCGGCGTTCCGTTCCTCGGACTCATGGGCACGGTCGGCGCGGTCTGCGTCGGCGTCGCCGTGCTCGTCGCCATCACCCTCGCCCCCGCGATCCTCGGTCTCGTCGGAACACGACTGCTCAGCGGCAAGGCTCGCTCCACGATCGGCCAGCCGCACGCCGCGGGCAAGCCCGTGAAGCGGATGTCCACGCTCCGCGCGATCGTCACCGTGCTCGTCAGCGTGATCGCACTGCTGATCGTCGCGATCCCGTCGATGTCGATGCGCCTCGGACTGCCCGACGGCGCGAGCGAACCGTCGGATTCGACCAGCTACCGCGCCTTCCACATCGTCGACGAGCAGTTCGGCGAAGGGGCGAACGGTCCGCTGCTCGTCACAGCCACCCTCGACGACGCGGTGAGCGACGACGACCTGCTCGCCACGCAGGTCGAGATCGCCCAGAAGATCGCCGACCAGGACGACGTCGTGGGTGTCGCCCCGATCGCGAACTCCGACGACAACACCCTGCTCGCGTTCCAGGTGCTCCCCGCCGAAGGCCCGAACAGCGCATCGACCGAGAAGCTCGTGCAGGACATCCGCGCCCTGCCGCAGCTCGACGGCGGCATCACCCTCGGCGTCGCCGGGCAGGCCGCGACCAACATCGACATCTCCGAGGCACTGGCCGCCGTCCTGCCGCTGTACCTCGTGGTCGTGGTCGGGCTCTCGCTGCTCATCATGATCGTCGTGTTCCGCTCGCTGCTCGTGCCGATCATCGCCACCGGTGGCTTCGTGCTCTCGCTGTTCGCGACCTACGGCCTGATCGTCGCCGTGTTCCAGTGGGGCTGGGGCGCCGACCTCATCGGCCTGGACAGCCCGGGGCCCATCCTCAGCTTCCTGCCCGTGATCCTCGTCGGCATCCTGTTCGGGTTGGCGATGGACTACCAGCTCTTCCTCGCCTCGGGGATGCGCGAGGCGTACGTGCACGGAGCCTCGGCACGGGATGCCGTCGCGCAGGGCTTCCGGGCCGGACGTTCGGTCGTCGTCGCCGCGGCGCTCATCATGGTGTCAGTCTTCGGCGGATTCATCTTCTCGGAGTCGACCATCATCCGCTCGATCGGCTTCGGCCTGGCGTTCGGTGTGCTGCTCGACGCCTTCGTCGTCCGGATGCTGCTCATGCCGGCGCTCATGCACCTGCTCGGCCGGTCGGCCTGGTGGCTGCCGCGGTGGCTCGACCGCATCCTTCCGAACGTCGACATGGAGGGTGCAGCGCTCGAGCGCGAGCACCCGGGAGTCAGGACCGACACGGTGCAGGTCGTGGCGAGCTCGGAGACGCCTGAGGCGCGCTGACGTCGCGGCAGTGGCTGTCGCTCGGATTGCCGCTCGGCGTCCCTGCGAAGGAGATCTCGCACAACGAAGGAGCCCATCCGAGGAATGCTCCTTCTGTGCGTGAGATCTCCTTCGGTATGTGAGATCCCCTGAGGGCGATGCTCCCGCCATTCGTGACCCAGCACGCCGTCTGCATCACCTCACCCGGATGGCCGGGGTGCCGGGACGCGTGGGTCAGGCGACCATCCCGCGCCAGATCGTCTCGACCGCAGCCCGCAGGCGAGCGGCCACCGCAGGGTCGTCCATCCGGTCGCCGCGCACGACGATCTGGTAGTACGCGGTGCCGGCTATCGCATCGAAGCACGCCTCGACGTCGAGGTCGGCCCGCAGCTCGCCACGGGAGATTCCCGCGCGCAACGCGTTCAGGAGCGGCACTCGTCGCCGCGACACGTGCGACTGCCAGTACGCCTTCTGCAGTGCGCGATCCGACATGACGAGTCGGATGCGCTGCCGGAATCGTTCCTCCGCATAGCCGGATGCCGCGACAGACAGCGCCACACCGGTGTCACCGAGACCGAACCCGTCGAACAGCGCCTCGCGCAGGTCGACTCGGTCCGGGTATTCGGGCGGAATGGTGCGTCCGACGTCGAGCGCCGCCGCGATCAGCGTCGTGAGCGACGGCCACCGCCGATACAGGGCAGCGCGACTGACTCCGCTCCGCGCGACGACGCGACTGACCGTGACGTCCTCGCCCGCATCGATGATCTCGAGCGTCGCGGCGACGATCTGCCCGTCCATGTCCTCATCGCGCGGACGGCCGGGGCGGCGGCGGACCGCAGCCCCGGCATCCGACGCGCCCGCAGACTTCGAGCCCACAGACTTCGCGCCCGCAGACGTCGAGCCCGCAGTTCCGACGGCGACCGGAACGGCACCGACAGCGTCACCCGCGCTCGCGACGCGAGCCTCCAGCTCCACGGTCGTCACGCGGCGAGCGCCCGCTCACGGAGCCGCGCGACAGTCGCATCCGACAGTCCCGCCGCTCGCAGCGGAGCGAGTGCATCGCCGTGCTGCGCGCGGAGGGTGTCGAGCAGGGTGCGCATCGACACCTCCATCGAACCCTCCAACAGCGACGACGTCGCACCGGCGGCATCTGCGTCGAAGCCGAGCGCCTTCCACATCGCGCCCATCACGGGTGCGGTGCGCTGCATGATCGCGACCATGTTGCCGCCGGTGAGGGCGTAGTCGGCGACGATGTCATCATCAGCCGCGCCGAGGGCGAGCAGCAGCATCGCCGCCACGACTCCGGTGCGGTCGCGCCCGGCCGCGCAGTGGAACGCCGCGGTTCCCGGCGTGTAGGCGATCACGTTCAGCGCGGTGACGAGCTGGGGTGCGGCGACCTCGACCATGCGCAGGTACATCCGGCCCATGGCGTCGTGGCTGAGCTCGGGAGCGTCGCGGTTCATCGACTCCCCGACATCCGCGATCAGCGGCAGGTGGTGGTACGCGACCGGGTAGTCGGCGAGCGGACCCCGCCCCGTGACCGAGACCTCGAGCGGCGAGCGCAGGTCGATGATCGCGGTGAGCCCTGCGGCTACGAGCTGCGACGCGATCTCGGTCGTGACGTAGGCGAGGTCATCCGTGCGGATCGCGAGACCCTCCCGCAGTACTCCCCCCTCGATCGGGATGCCGCCGAGGTCGCGCAGGTTCACGGGGGCGCTGAGCACCAGGTCGATGTCGGCGATGGTCATGTGATTCTCCTTCGGATGAGGGCGCTGCCCTGGTCGATCGCCGTGACGAGCACGATGATGCAGATGATGATGGCGCTGAGGTGGCCGTAGTCGTACATGCGCATGGCGGTGGTCAGCTCGAGGCCGATGCCACCGGCGCCGACGAGGCCGAGGATGGTCGCGCCGCGCACGTTGCCCTCGAACAGCAGCAGCGTGTAGGACGTGAGCAGCGGTGCGCTCTGCGGCAGGATGCCGTACTGGATGACCTGACGCTTCGAGGCACCGACCGCCTCCATGGCGACGACGGGTCCGCGGTCGACCTGCTCCATGGCCTCGGCGAAGATCTTGCCGATCGACCCGATCGAGCCGAGGGTCATGGCCAGGATGCCGGCGAACGGACCGAGTCCGACGGCCGAGACGAACATGAGCGCGAACACCAGGTCGGGCACCGAGCGGATGATGTTCATGACCCAGCGCGTCGGGTAGTAGACCCACTTCGGCGCGATGTTCGACGACGCCCCGAAGGCGACGAGCAGCGACAGCACGGCTCCGAGCACGGTGCCGACCACCGCCATCTGGAAGGTCTCGAGCAGCAGCGCGAGGATCGTGCCGATCTTCGAGAAGTCCGGCGGGAGCAGGCGCGACAGGAACTCGCCCATGTTGACCGCGCCGTCGCCCAGCTTGATGAAGTTGAACTCGGCGCCGTTGAACGACCAGATCAGCAGCAGGGCGGCGATCGGCAGCCCGAGCAGGAACCTCGCGCGCGGCACCCGGAACGCCCGCTCGAGCCGCGAGCGCTCGGCAGGGTCGAGGGTCGGCCTCGAGGTCGAGCGGTCGGTCGCGCCGGCGGAGGGGCCCGAAGGGGCGGCTGAGCCTGCTGACCCTGCCGTGGAGCGGGAGTCAGTGGTGAGCGTCATCGTCGTGCTCCTCGTCGTCGTAGAGCGGCGCAAGGGCCGCGGCATCCAGCTGCGAAGTGGCGCCGGCGACCAGCATCCGTCCGTGCCGCAGGCCGATGATGCGGTCGCTGTGCGCGAGGGCCAGCGGCAGCACGTGCAGGCTGACGAGCACGGGGATGCCGTCTTCGGTGGCGATCTCGCGCAGCAGACCGAGCACGGAGTCGGCGAGCTTCGGGTCGAGCGACGCGACCGGTTCGTCGGCGAGGATCACCTTCGGCTGCTGCATGAGAGCGCGGGCGATCGCGACGCGCTGCTGCTGTCCGCCCGACAGCGAGCGAGCAGGCTCGTTGGCCTTGTGCGCGATGCCGACGCGATCGAGCAGCTCGAGTGCGCGGCGACGGTGCGCGCTCGAGAAGCCGCCGACCAGATTGATGGAGCCCGCGCCGTGCAGGGCTCCGGCCAGCACGTTCGTCATGACGCTCAGGCGCGGGATGAGGTTGAACTGCTGGAACACCTGTCCGACATCCGACCGCAGGGTGCGCAGCTCGCCGCGCGCGAGATTGGTGACGTCGTGGCCGGCGACCCGCGCCGACCCTGCCGAGATCGGCGCGAAGCCCGTGAGACTGCGCATCAGGGTGGACTTGCCCGACCCCGAGGCGCCCAGCAGCGCGACCATCTCGCCCGGGAACAGGTCGAGATCGACGCCGTCGAGCACGGTGGTGGTGTCATACGCGACGCTGAGGTCGCGCACCGTGACGAGCGGCAGGGCCTGGCGCAGCTCGGCGGTCGGGGTGCGGAGCTCTTCCGCCGTCGGCGATCCCAGACCATCGGATGCCGTCTCGGCGCGTCGGGAGGCGACGTGCCGATCGGCGGACGCACCGCGCGCGTTCTCCAGCGAAGCGACGACGGGTGCGGGACTCGTCACTTGAGGTCCTTGAGCTCGACACCGGCGACCGCGGCGATCTCGGCGAACGAGGCGAACGACGAGCCGTCGGGGTCGACGGTCTGCTCGGCGGCGGCGAAGGCGCCGTACGCTCCGAGGCGCTCGGCGTTCTCGGGCGAGAAGACTTCGGCGATGCCCTCCTGGATGACCTTGCGGGTCTCGGCGTCGAGCGACTGACGTCCGAGCACAGCACCCTGGATGTCCATCGCCGGGCTCTCACCCACCGCACGCCACTCCCCGTCGGCGAACGGGAACATCGGCGCGCCGAGCTCGGTCAGCATGACGGCGGTGCAGGCGGCATCCACCTGTCCCTGCTCGAGCGCGGCGAAGCTGCCTTCGTGTCCGCCGGCGAAGATCGCCTCGTAGTCGGTGCCCTGCTCGAGGCCCGCCTCATGCAGCATGTACACCGGCATGAAGTAGCCCGAGCTCGACGCCTGGTCGGCGAAGGCGACGGTGTTGCCCTCGAGGTCCTCGACGGTCTGGATCGGCGAGTCGTTCAGCACCACACAGGTCGAGACGGGCTTGCCGTCGCCCTGGAAGGCGACGAGCGCGTCGACCTCGCCCGTGTTCACGGCGAGCGCCGAGGGGAAGCCGCTCATGATGCCGATGTCGACGTGGTCGGCGCGGATCGCCTCGACGACGCTGAGGTAGTCGGGAACATCGGTGATCTCAACGTCGCGGCCGGTGGCGTCTTCGAGCAGCTCGGCGAAGACCTCGACGGGGTTCTCGGCTGTGGGGTCGTCACCGACCGGGATCGTCGCGATCGTGAGAGGAGCGTTCGGGTCGGCGGGGGCCGCTTCGGCGGACGGGCTCTGGCAGCCGGTCAGGGCGAGGGCGGCGACGCCGAGGAGGCCGACGGCGGGCAGGGTGAGGCGGCGCATGATGACCTTTCGGGAGGAGGCGTTCCCGAATTCCGAGAACATGGGTATTCCAACTCGCGAAGGTGACAGGCAATTACGAGACCGCCGTACTCGAAACGGAACGCTGAGTGAACGGCTGGTGTCGGAGGTGCCGCCTAGAGTGTGCGGATGACGTCGGATGCCCGCTCACGCCTCGAGATGCTGCGCGCCGAGGCGACGGCGCGGGTCGCATCGACGGCGGCGACCCTCGCCGAGCTGATGCACGATCGCGAAGGCTCGAACGACGACGACGAGCACGACCCCGAGGGCGTCACACTCTCGTCCGAGTGGTCACGGCTGACCGGGCTCGCCGACGCGGCGGCATCCGAACTCCAGCAGGTCGACGACGCGATCGCACGACTGGATGCCGGCACCTACGGCGTCTGCGCGCACTGCGGCAGGCCGATTCCCGAGGCGCGACTCGAGGTGCGCCCGTTCGCCACGCACTGCGTCGCCTGCGCGGAGAAGCTCGGCCTCTGATCGGCGCCCCGGGGGCTCCATAACTCCGGAGATCCTGTGCACCCCCGCGAGGGCCGCCCGTCTTCTCGGCGCTTGCGAACGAACGTGGTCGCCTGCCAGTCCGGATCTCCGGAGTTGTGGAGCACACGCGCACGCAACCCCGGCCGCCCACGCCACACAGCCCGAGAAGTAGGCTGAGGGCATCATGGACGAGTTCATCCAGGGCTTCTGGAACTTCGCGGGGCACTACTGGTGGCTCGTCTTCCCCATCATGGGCATGGCCGGCGGCGCCGCGAAGGCGTGGGAGCGCAACTCGAAGCGTCGCCACGAACGTCGCATCGAGACCCTGCGACTGAAGGCCGAGATCAAGACGGCTCAGCTCGAAGCCCGCACCGGAAGGGCGAGGCAGGCGGGACCGGCGTTCGTCGACACTCGTGCTTCCGTCGCACCGAACACCCTGCTCGAGCGGCTCTTCTCCGAGCACGACGAGATCACCGCGCGGTGGCTCGACTACGAGCTCGACGTCGCGAAGCTCATCGCCTTCCCCGCCATGAGCGACGGACGCCAGCCTCTGGTCGCGGCGTTCCTTCGGGCCAAGAGGACGGCGGATGCGCTGCGCCCGCTCTCCGCTGACGCAGCCGTGACAGAGCAGCAGGTGTCGGAGTACCTCGACGCCGTCGGCGCGTACGCCGTCGCATTCGAGATCGCCGAGAAGGATGCCCGGCGGCTGCGCGACTCGACCTTCACCGAACCTGAGCGCAAGCGCCTCGACCGCGCGCAGCAACTGCTCAAGGTCGCCGTCGACGAGTCGGCCACCCAGGCCGAGCGCAACGTCGCCTACCGACGCGTGCGCGACGAGCTCGAGGGCCTGATCCTGCTGAGCGACGAGGCCGTGCAGGTGCTCGAGAAGCAGGTCGCGCGCGAGCTCCCCGCACATCCATCAGCGGGCACCGTCACGGATGCCGCATCGACGACGCCCGCCCGCGCTGCGGCCGCCTCCGATCCGGAGCCCGAGAAGATCCGGCTGCCGTCACCGACGACAGCTCCCGACTCCCCGGCCCGGACTGACGCGTCTGCACCCCTGCGCGCGAACACGAACGACGACAGCGAGAATCCCCGATGATCACGAGATTCGAAGAGCTCGACTGGCAGGAGACCCCGATCGGCGAGCTGACGCTGCGTCGCCGCACCGAACCCGCTGTCGGCCAGGAGATCTACGAGGTCAAGCTCGGTGACGAATACCTGATGTCGAGCCTGTTCACGGTGGCGGAGGAGGAGCTCTCGAATCTCGGCCTGGCCGCTGTCGCCGGCGATGACCTCTCTGTGCTGGTCGGCGGCCTGGGGCTCGGATACACGGCGGTCGCGGCGCTGCGTGACGACCGCGTGGCGTCGCTCACCGTGGTCGACCGGCTCGGCGCCGTGATCGGATGGCACCGACGGAAGCTGCTGCCCGTGTCGGCGGAACTCGTCGACGACCCGCGCACGAGCCTGGTCGAGGACGACTTCTTCGCCGTGGTCCGCGCAGCGCCCCCGGAGGGTCACCGCGGCTACTCTGCGATCCTGCTCGATGTCGACCACTCGCCGCGCCATCAGCTCGACCCCACGCACGCCGACCTCTATACCGCGGCCGGCCTGCGCGCCCTCGACCGGCACCTCGCCTCCGGTGGCGTCTTCGCACTGTGGTCGGATGATCCGCCCGACGATGCCTTCATGGACGAGATGCGTGCCGTGTTCGACGACGCCGTCGCCCACGTGGTCGACTTCGCGAACGCGGTCACCGGGGGGACGTCGTCCAACACCGTGTACGTCGGGCGCAGCCGCGGCGCAGCGGAGCCGACGTCGTGACCCCGAAGACGGTGGTCCTCACCGGCGCATCCGACGGGATCGGTGCGGCATCGGCACGCCAGCTCGCGGCATCCGGCCACCGACTCATCCTCGTCGGACGATCTATCGAGAAGACACGCGCTGTCGCCGCGGACACCGGGGCCGAGTGGTTCACCGCCGACTTCGCGCGACTCGACGACGTGCGCGAACTGGCGACGAAGATCGCGGATGCCGTGGGCGACGGCGGCATCGACGTGCTCGCGAACAACGCCGGCGGCATCTTCGGCGATCAGACCCCGACGGTCGACGGCTTCGAGAAGACGCTGCAGGTCAATCACCTGGCGCCGTTCCTGCTGACGAACCTGCTGCTGCCGCAGCTGCGCACCGGTCGCGCGGCGATCATCAACACCTCGAGCGTCGCGCACCGGCTGTTCGCCAAGCTCGACATCGACGACCTCGACAACCGCAAGGACTTCAGCGCGAACCGCGCCTACGGCGATGCGAAGCTCGCGAACGTGCTGTTCACGAGGAGCCTGCACACGAAGTTCCACGGCGAGGGACTCAGCTCGGTCGCCTTCCACCCCGGCACCGTGCAGACCAACTTCGCCTCGGACTCGAACACGCTCATGCGGTTCGTCTACCGCACCCCGCTCAAGCGACTGCTGCTCATCAGCAGCGAGAAGGGCGGCAGCACGCTCAGCTGGTTCGTCGAAGGCACCCCGGATGACACCTGGATCTCGGGCGAGTATTACGACGAGCGCGTTCTGACCCGGCGGGTGAACCCGATGATCGAGGATGCCGCACTGGCCGAGGCCCTGTGGCAGAAGAGCGCCGAACTCGTCGGGATCGACGCCGCCTGACCGCATCCTGATCGCCGGCCGTTCGCCCCGCTGTGTTGCGACCGGAACCACGAGCGGACGCAGCCGGACCGGTGGATCGACCCCCAGCAGGCAGGAGTATGCTGGCACACCGGGTCACATGACCCCTTCAGAGCGCGAGAGGCGGTGATGGCGATGTCCGGTGATAGTTGCGACGCCGCCTTCGTTGCGTCGCGTCTGACGGCATCCGTGCGTTGAGCTCCGGCTCCGCACCTGCACGTCCTGCTCCGCAGCCGTCGGCGGCGTCTTCCGCCCCCTGACGAATACTGCGCACGCCCCCTCTGACCCGGCGTGCGCCTGCGAGAACGGAGCCAGCCATGGCCCTCATCGACAACGGCGTGTACGTCCACGGACGTCGCGTGGAGACCCCGAAGAACCTCGACGAGACCTACCGGTCGCTCGATGCCCACGGCGGCATCGCCTGGATCGGCCTCTACCGACCGAGCCCTCAGGAGGTCGCCTCGGTCGCGCGCGAGTTCGACCTGCATCCGCTCGCCGTCGAGGATGCCCTCTCGGGTCACCAGCGGTCGAAGGTCGAGCGCTACGGTGACACGCTCTTCGCCGTGCTGCGCCCCGCCCGTTATCGCGACGAGCAGGAGTCGATCGAGTTCGGCGAGCTGCACCTGTTCGTCGGCCCCGACTTCGTGGTGACCATCCGGCACGCCGAGTCGCCCGACCTCGTGGGCGTGCGTCGTCGCATGGAGGCGCACCCCGACCTGCTCGCGATGGGCCCCGAGGCCGTGTTCTACGCGATCCTCGACGAGGTCGTCGACGGCTATGAGCCCATCGTCACGGGGCTGCTGAACGACATCGACGAGATCGAGGACCAGCTCTTCGGCGACAGCGACGACGACGCCCTCTCGCGGCGCATCTACGAGCTCTCGCGCGAGGTCATCAACTTCCAGCGCGCGGTGCACCCCCTCGCCGGGATGCTGGAATGGCTGCGCCGCGGATCCGAGAAGTACCGCATCGACGAAGAGCTGCAGCGCTCACTCCGCGACGTGCTCGACCACGTCATCCGCGTGAACGAGCGGGTCGACTCGTTCCGCGCGATCCTCGAGAACGCCCTCACGGTGCAGTCGGCTCTCGTCGCACGCCGGCAGTCGGATGCGAGCCTCGCCCAGAACGACGAGATCAAGAAGATCTCGTCGTGGGCGGCGATCATCTTCGCGCCCACCCTCGTCGGCACGGTCTACGGCATGAACTTCGACGTCATGCCCGAGCTGCACTGGGCGCACGGCTATCCGATGGCGATCGGCGCGATGGCCGCCTTCGCGGTCGCCCTCTACGGGGTGTTCAAGTACAAGAAGTGGCTGTGACCCGCGGCGGGCTCAGCGGTCGTCGCCGCTGAGCCTGTCGAGCAGCTCGTCGAGATCGTCGAACTCCAGGACCTCGACGTCAGCGGCATCCCGGTCGCGCACCTCGATGTTCGCGACTTCGAGGTCGTCGTCGAGCTGCACCAGGATCCGTGAGTCCGGGAACTGCTTGGGCGCATCGAAGGCGATCAGCACGGCATCGGCGAACACCACCACCGAGGTGGCTTCGAGGTCGTCGCGCAGGTCGACCTGCTCGATCACCGGCTCGTCGTCGACGGCCTCGTCGATGTCGTCGGCGACCTCGTCGATCACCGCCCGCCACCGGGTCTCGGACACCGACAGGATGCGGGTGATCGCCGCGATCAGCGCGTCGTCGTCGAGGGTCTCCTCGTCGTCCTCCAGCTCGGGGTCGACGTTGACGGTGACGACCGCGCCGGCGGCATCGATGGTGGCCCGTCCGTAGACGAGACCGTTCTCGGCGACCGGATCATCGAGCAGTCCGCTGTCGACGATGCGGGCGAGGAGAGTGTCGAGCAGTGGGGAGGACATGGCACCAGTCTTCCACTCTCGCCGCCGCTAGGCTCTAGGGCGTGCCGAATGCTGACTCCCCCGCCTCCGCCGCATCCGACCTCCGCCGCATCGCGGCCTCCCTCGCCGGAGCCGAGCCGCTGAACTGGGTCATCACCGGAGACTCGATCACGCACGGGCTGCTGCACACGCAGGGCGGGCGCAGCTACTCCGAACATCTGCACGAGCTGATCCGCGGCGAGCTCGGGCGCACCCGTGATGTCGTCATCAACAGCGCCATCAGCGGGCACCGCATCACCGACATCCTGAACGACTGGGACCGTCGTGTCGCATCGTGGCACCCCGACGTCGTGACGCTGATGATCGGCACGAACGACCTGGCGACCGGCCCCGGCCAGGTCGCCGTCGAACCCGGCGACTTCGCCGCGTCACTGCGCGAGTTCGTGTCGCGCGTCCGTGCCACCGGCGCCGTCGTCGTGCTGCAGACCCCACCCGCGATCGACATCGTGAACGCCCCCGGTCGCGAGAGGGTCGCCGAGTTCGCGGATGCCGTGCGCACCGTCGCGGCATCCGAGGACGTGATCCTCGTCGACCAGCACGCGCGCTTCATCGAGCTGGGCAACGGCGGTGTTCCGTGGGGGCTGATGGGCGACCCGTTCCATCCGAACGCCGCCGGTCACGCCGCGCTGGCTCTCGAACTCGCGAACGCCCTCGACATCTGCCCGCAGCCCGAGGCCGATCGCACCCTGCCGCTGCTCGAGGCGCAGGTCGCGATGGCGCGCCTGAACGGCTGATCGCGGCGGTCGCCCCGCCCGGGTGAGATCACCCCCCGCGGCGCCCCGAACCCCAATACGCTGAGCGCATTCGCAGACGACAGCGGGGGTGGCGACGTGTCTCATGTGGTGGCGACGGGCGCAGGCAAGGCCATGATGGAGCGTCGGAACGATCCGACGCACGACTACATCCTCAGGCTCACCCGCAAGGAGAGACCTCGAGTGCTGTTCGTCGGCACGGCGACGGGCGATGACGCGGCATACATCGTGAGCTTCTACGCGACGTACGACTCCGACCGCTGCGCACCGCATCATCTGCCCCTCTTCCACCGATCGATCGACGACGGCGACGACGAGGAATCGCGAGTCGCGATCCGGTCGGCGACCAACGCCTCGTTCCGCTTCGACCAGATCGCGGCCCTGTACGAGTTGATCGCGCAGGCGCGCACCGCCTCGGTGTCGCCGCTCGACGGCATCCGTCGCCTGAACGAGATCGGGGCGATGCGTCCACGGCTGGGCTGGGTCACCCGCACGTTCGGGCATGCCGTGCTGACGACCGGCTTGGCGCTGCTGCTCGCCCCCACCTGGCAGGGCGCGATCGTCGCCTTCGTGCTGGGTGCGGGCATCGGGCTGCTCAAGCTCGACCGGCTGCTGCCCTGGCGGCGCGCTCACGACTGAGCCGCGCTCGCGCTCAGCCCGGCCGCGGATCGCTCAGCCACCCGGGCGGCAGCAGCCCGCGCAGCACGAAGCGCGACCGTCAACGCGGCCACCGGGCGGCTTCCGAGAAAGTTCAGTATTCGGTGTTGCTAAGTACCGGTACTCAGTGTTACTTTGTACCGGTACCCAGCAACACTGAGTACCGAACCAACGAAAGGAGGCTCTCATGGGCAAGCAGATGACCGAGATGCTCAAGGGCACACTCGAAGGCATCGTCCTGGCACTCCTCGCCGAGCAGCCGGCTTACGGCTACGAGATCACCAGCCGCGTGCGCGACCACGGATTCACCGACATCGCCGAGGGCACGATCTACGCACTGCTGGTGCGCGTCGAGCAGAAGAAGCTCGTCGACGTCGAGAAGGTGCCGAGCGAGAAGGGACCGCCCCGCAAGGTGTACTCCCTGAACGCCGCAGGCACGCAGGAGCTCGAGGAGTTCTGGAAGACGTGGAGCTTCCTCTCCGAGCACATCGAACAGCTGAACACGAACAGCACGAACACGAACAACAAGGAGAACTGACATGGCCGCCAAGTGGATCGAAGCGCTCACCGGATCGCTCGAGCAGAAGAAGCAGTACCGCGATGCGAAGAAGCGCATCGACGCCCTCCCCGAGCCGTATCGCACGGTCGCCAACGCCCAGCACCGCTACACGATGTACTACGGGGGCATCACCGACGGCGACATCCTCGTGCAGATCTTCCTCGACCTCGCCGATCTGTGGGAGCGCGCCGCCATAGACGGCACCCCGATCGACGACATCGTCGGCGACGACCCCGTCTCGTTCGCCGAGACCTACGCCGAGGCGTACGGCGGAACCCACTGGATCGACAAGGAGCGCGCCCGCCTCGTCACGGCGGTCGACGACGCGAAGAAGAAGGAGTCACGATCATGAACGCACCAGCGATCGCCGTTCGCGGCATCGAGAAGTCCTACAAGGACCTCCACGTGCTGCGAGGCGTCGACTTCGAGGTCGAGAAAGGGACGATCTTCGCCCTCCTCGGCTCGAACGGCGCCGGCAAGACGACGATGGTCCGCATCCTCTCGACGCTGCTGAAGTCGGATGCCGGCGCAGCCACCGTGCAGGGGATCGACGTGGCCGCCGACCCCCTCGGCGTCCGTCAGCGCATCAGTCTCACCGGTCAGTTCGCCGCAGTGGACGAGATCCTCACCGGACGCGAGAACCTCGTGCTCGTCGCCCAGCTGCGCCACCTGCACGACCCCGGAACGGTGGCCGACGAACTGCTCGCGACGTTCCGGCTGACGGATGCCGGGGGCCGCAAGGTCGGCACCTACTCCGGCGGTATGCGCCGCCGACTCGACATCGCGATGAGCCTCGTCGGGAATCCCGAGGTGATCTACCTCGACGAGCCGACCACCGGTCTCGACCCCGAGGCCCGCATCGAGGTGTGGGACGTGGTGAAGAAGCTCGCGAACACCGGCACCACCGTGCTGCTCACCACGCAGTACCTCGATGAAGCCGAGCAGCTGGCCGACCGCATCGCGATCCTGCACGAGGGTCGGATCATCGCCAACGGCACCCTCGCCGACCTCAAGCGGCTGCTGCCCGCGGCGAAGGTCGAGTACGTCGAGAAGCAGCCCACCCTCGAGGAGATCTTCCTCACTCTCATCGGACCGAAGTCGGGTTCGACCACCGGAAAGGAGAACGCAGCATGAGCACGCACTTCGCCGCCGATACGGCGACACTCACCGGCCGCTCGATGCGGCACATCTTCCGCAGCCCCGATACGATCATCACGACGGCGGTCACCCCGATCGCCCTGATGCTGCTGTTCGTCTACGTCTTCGGCGGGGCTCTGCAGACGAGCACCGGGGTCGACAATTACGTGAACTATCTGCTTCCGGGCATCCTGCTGATCGCGATCGCGTCCGGCATCGCCTACACGGCGTTCCGGCTCTTCACCGACATGCAGAGCGGCATCTTCGAGCGCTTCCACTCCATGCCGATCGCCCGATCGAGCGTGCTGTGGGCGCACGTGCTCACATCACTCACCGCGAACGCCATCACCCTCGCGATCATCTTCGCGGTCGGGTTCGTGACGGGATTCCGCACCGGGGCGAGCGTCTGGGCCTGGCTCGCCGTCATCGGCATCCTGATGCTGTTCACCCTGGCGCTCACGTGGCTCGCGATCATCGCGGGGCTCAACGCCAAGACGGTCGACGGGGCGAGCGCGTTCTCGTATCCGCTGATCTTCCTGCCGTTCATCAGCTCGGCCTTCGTGCCGACCGACACGATGCCGGGTCCGGTGCAGTGGTTCGCCGAGAACCAGCCGGTCACCTCGATCGTCGACACCATCCAGGCGCTGTTCGCCGAGCAGCCGGTCGGCACCGACATCTGGGTCGCTCTCGCCTGGTGCGTCGGCATCCTGGTCGTCGCCTACGTGTTCGCGATCATCTCGTACCGCAAGAAGGTCAGTTGAACGTCTGCAGTGAGACGGAACGCTCCGTCCGGGCCCCGCGCCCGGCCGGGGCGTTTCGCCGCGCTCGGCGTCGGCTTCTTCTGCGCACTCCCGCGCCCCTCGTGCACTCACTCCCGCACCCTCGTGCCTTCATGCCGGAGGAGATCTGCGATTCGGAGGATGAATCTCGGCAATGTGCCCTCCCGATCGCAGATCTCCTCCGGAACGATGGTGGGGGATGCCGGATGCCGGATGCGGATGCCGGATGCTGTGCGCCGCGGCCTACCGCAGCCCGAGGGGGCCGAGCACGACAGACTGGCGCGTGCGCACCCACACCCCGGCGCCGCCGCGCCGTTCGGCCCGCGTCGCGAAGCGGTAGCGGTATGACACGGCGCGCACCCACCGCGGCGGCTCACCGTCGAACGGGTCGGACCGCAGCAGAGCGAGCGTCGGAGCATCGGCCTCGAGCAGTCGCAGCAGGAAGACCGTGAACCAGTCGTCGAGCGAACGGCCGAGCGGCAGGAACCACATCAGCCAGTCGAGGCGCAGATGGTACGGCGCGAACTGCCCCGGGATGCGTCGCACGTCGCCCGGCTTTCCCTTGAACTCGTACTCGCGCCACAGCAGACCGTCGTCGTCGACCGATCCCTCGACGACGATCTCGACCCGCTGCTTCGTGACCGTGCCGAACGCTCCGTAGGCGTTGCCGATCTGCCACCGGTTGAAGCTCGCGTTCATCAGCTGCCGCCGCGCGAACAGGTTGCGCAGGGCGGGCCCACTCAGCGCCACGACGAGCACGCCCACGGCCGCCGTGAGCACGAACCAGTACAGCGGGATGCCGGGCCACAGCGTGTCGTCCATCGCATCGTCGCGCGGTGCCGCGCCCACCCCCGGCAGTCCGATCGCCGAGAAGGCGATCACGATCGTCACCCAGTTCAGCCAGGCGAAGTTGCCTGTCGCGACGAGCCACACCTGGGTCGCGATCATGATCGTCGCGGCCACCGCCCCGACGATCTGGGGCACGGGACCGGGAATCCAGACCGACAGCAGCGGAGCGAACACGAAGAAGGGCACGACGAGCTGCGCGACGTGGTTGCCGACGACCTCGGCGCGATGGAACCACCGTGGCAGCAGATGGGCCTGCCTGCTGAGCGGCCCCGGCATGGGCTGCGTCTCGTGGTGGTACATCAGCGCCGTGAGGTCACGCCACTCCCGCCCGCCGCGGATCTTGATCATGCCGGCACCGAACTCGACACGGAACAGCAGCCACCAGAACAGCACGATCACGACGGTCGGCGGAGGCTGATCGTTCGAACCGAGGAAGGCTGCCAGGAACCCCGCCTCGAGCAGCAGCATCTCCCAGCCGAACGAGTAGAAGGTCTGACCGATGCTGACCACCGACATGTATCCGAGCCACAGCGCGAGGAAGCACAGCATCGGCACCCACGGCGGACCCCACTGCGGGATGCCGACGACCAGCGCCGCGGACACGACGATCCCTGCCCCGCACAGCAGTCCGAGCCTGCGGTCGGAGTACCGGACGCGGAGGAAGAGGGTCGGATGCAGCATCCGCCGTCGTGACTCCTTCTGCCCGATCCAGTCGAGCAGCGCCGGTGCCGGCAGCAGCCCGTGCTCGCCGAGCAGCGGTCGGAACTGGTTCAGAGTCGAGATGAACGCGACGAGATAGAGCGCCGCGACGCCCCGTTGCAGGACCTCGCGGGCGAACCCGAAGTCGACCGCCGCGAACCCGTCCACGGCCACAGGCTAACCCCGGGTGCGACAGGTCTAAGAGGGGGTTGCGCGTGCCGGGTGGCGCCGTGTCGGGAGTCGCCGTGTCAGGAGACGACCAGCGATCGGGAGGAGAACGGCGATCGGGAGGAGGATCCACCGGGGACCCCCCTCCCGACCGCAGATCTCCTCCCGATCGCCGACGACTCGACCCGGGTCAGCTGACGGCGTCGAGCACTTCCTCGCGACGCCCACGCCGTGCGCGACGGATCTCCAGCGCGACCACGCCCGCGATCGCGAGCGCGATCAGCAGACCTCCGGTGAGCGTGAAGCCGTGCGTCCCCGTTCCGCCCGCGGCCGGCAGCTCGAACACAGGCACGTCCCGCACCGACACCGTGCTGCCGGCGAGGGTGACCTGCGGACTCGACTGCCCGTCGGCGATCGACAGCACACCGGCCGCTGACACGATGATCTTCACCGGCTCGGCGAGGAGTGAGAACCCTTCCGGAGCCGTCGTCTCTTCGAGCCAGTACGTGCCAGGGCGCAGGCCCGCGGCGGTGAACAGCCCGACCTCGGCCCCGGCGATCAGCCCGGGAGTCACCGGCGCACCGGGAACCCCCGCGGCGTCGGCGAGCAGCCGGAAGCCCGACCCGTCCATCCGCACCCAGTCGCCGTTGACGTCTTCGCCGAGCTTCTCGACGATGAGCGAGGCCAGCACCTCACGCGTGGTCGCGTGGGCCGGATCGGTGTCCGTGACCCGAGCCCCGCCCGACGCCGGCTGCCCTGAGGCGGTCGCCGTGTTCTTGTGCAGCACGCCGCCCGTGGTCGGGGCGGGGTAGGTCGCGGTGAACACGACCGACTCCCCCGGATCGAGCGTGCCGTCCCACGCGCCGACGGGAAGGATCGAGGCGGCCGCGATGACGTCATCCGCGAGCTGCACGGCGGTCAGCACGACATTGCCCGTGTTCGTGACCCGGAACTCGAACGTCATCGCCGATCCGGCGTCGACGGCGACTCCCGGCGCGGTGTTCGCGTCGTCGCCGTTCACGAGCTTGACGACCTCGATCGCGGGTGCCGCCGCGGCGAGGGTGAGGATGTAGTCCTCGACCTCACCGGACTGCGAGATGCCTCGCGGGTCAGCCACTTCCGCAGCGGTGAACGACGTGCGCAGACGCAGATACGTGTCACCCACGACGGCCGTGCCCGGCACCGTCCACGAGAGGTTCACCGAGGTCGCACCGGCGAGGAAGGCGGCCTGCACCCGCTCGGTCGCATCGAACGTGCCGTTCTTGTTGAAGTCGATCCATCCGGCGACCGTGCCGGGCGACGTGGTGCCCGACAGCGGGATCGGCAGCGAGTACGCGGTGCCGCGGATCGCGCGCGGAGCCCGGATGCCGTCGGCGATCGCGTCATCCGTGTCGAGCGAGGCTCCTGCACCGGCGTTCGGCGAGAGCGTCGGCTTGGCCGTCGCGTCGGCATCCGACGTGATGCCCGCACCGAGGCGCAGCGGACCCTGGACGTGCACCGCGGCCTGAGCGGCGTCGTAGCTGCTCGGCGCGTCGCCCATGTCCTCGTGCAGCCGGATCGAGAGTCGGATCAGGTCGCCGAGGCTCTTGCCCGGGTCGTAGGTGTTGTACCCGTTCGCCCAGCCACCCGCCGCCGGCGCCCGCTGGATGTGCGTGCCGAGATTCATGGTGACCGTCTGGAAGGTGCCCTTCAGCACGACGGAGCCGCAGCCGGCGAGCGCCGTGCTGGTCATCGTCCGCCCAGCCAGCTCGGCCGCAGTGGGGAGCATGGTGTTGCACCGCGAGCTGCTCGTCTTCGTCGCAGCGGTGAGCGTGGTGGGGGTGACGCTGAGGTTCTGCGCGCCGGCAATCGGAGCGAAGGTCACTCCGGGTGTCACGATGTCCATCTGCATGGCGATCCAGCCCGCGGCTGTGCGGTCACCATCGGCATCCGTCTTCATCGTGAATCCGTTGCCGGTGATGATCTCGCAGAACGTGTCGGCTGTATTGCGCTCCTCGACGCACTGGGCGTAGCCGCCGAGACCGGAGATGTCGATGATCGGATCCGTGACCGCGCGGCTGAATGCCACGGTGAGGGTGCCGTTCTTGTTCGCGCAGTAGCCTGAGAAGTCCAGGCCGTCGCACATGCCGGCGCCGGCCTCGAGTCCTACCGTCGGCGTGGTCGCGACGTCCAGGCCGGGCGCGAACATCGCGTTGGTCGCGCCGTATCCGTTGTGCGGCGTGGTCGCCAGGAACTGCACGCCGGCCGAGCCCGACTTCGTGGTCGCCGGGTTCACCGTCAGTGTGGCCGTGACTCCGCCGCGGTAGTTCATGGTCGCGCTCGTCGCGGTGCGCGTCGTGCTCAGCGCTTCCTCGATGGCCTCTGCCGGCTGCTGCGTCATCGGCAGCCCGCCGGCGAGCAGGATCGCGCCCATCAACGCGACTCCGAGGACCGTTCGGAGGCGACGGCGCCCTCGGGGTACGCGTGCGGATGCCGGTGCGGGTGCTGTCATGAGGTCCTCGAATCACAGGGACATCTCGCAGGAGTTCCGGGATCCGAGCAACGGACCGATGCGCATGGCAATCAGCCCCGGCGAAGCATGTCTGGGGTGTCGTCGATCTTTCGACGGCACTCACAAGACGTGGGGCTCGCGACATCGCGACGGGGGTGCATGGCCGCTGTTTCGGTACATCAATACACCCGCCCAGACACAGCGATGGGCGGAGGATCCGTGACAGATCCTCCGCCCATCGGAGGGGAGTCCACCCGCGTGAGGACGGACTCGTTCCCGTGAGTCAGGTCAGCTGACGACCCAGTCGAACTGGTCGCCGTTCTCCTCGAGCCACGCGTCGATGGCATCCGCTTCCTTGCCCTCGCCGTACTCGTTCACGACCATGTCCTCGAGCGAACCGTACTGCTCGTCGTCGAGCTTGATCTGCTCGATCAGCTCGGCGGCCTCGGGGAACTCCTCCGCGAAGCCCTTCGTGCCGAGGAAGTGCAGGGCCTCGGACTCGCCCATCGCACCCTTGGGGTCTTCGAGGTCCTTCACGGGGAAGGCGTCGTTGGCCCAGAACGGACGCCACAGCGTCACGACGATGTCCTCCTGCTTGTCGGTCGCCGACTTCAGCTCGGTGAGCATCGCCGCGGTCGACGAGGTGACGAGCTCGTACTCGCCGTCGAGACCGTACTCCGGCATCATCTTCTGGGTCTGCGCGGTGAGGCCGGCACCCGGCTCGATGCCGTAGATCTTGCCGTCGAGCTCTGCGCCCTTGCCCGCGAGGTCCTCGATCGAGTTCAGGTCGGAGTACTCCGGAACCGCGAGGGTCAGCTTCGCGTTGTCGTAGTACGCGCCGAGGTCCTCGATGTCGTCGCCGTACGTCTCCATGTACTCGGCGTGCGTCAGCTCGGGCCAGGCCGACGGGTACATGTCGACATCGCCCTGCGCCAGACCGGTGTACAGCGGACCCGCCTCGGTCAGCGTCTTCATCTCGACCGTGTAGCCGATCTTCTCGAGCTGGTCCTGCAGCAGGTATGCGGTGCTAAGTCCGTCGGTCCACGAGGGCAGGAACCCGAGGGTGATCGTGCCCTTGTCGCCCGAACCGGACTCGCTGCCGCCGGTGTCTCCGCCGGTTCCGCCCATGCCGTCACCGCTGCAGCCGGCGAGGGTCAGTGTCGCTGCGGCGCCGATCGCCGCGATGGTCAGGATCTTCTTCTTCATGTGTATGTCTCTCGTTCCGTATATATAGGTGCTGTGTTGCTGTGTACTGCGTGTTCTCTTGTGCGGAAGGGATGAGTCAGTGCACGCCGCCGCCGACAGGGGCGCGGCGCGGGGAGGCCTTCAGTCGCTCGGCCTCGGCGTCGGCATCCAGCGCGTCGGCCGCGTCGGCCGATGCGGGAGCGGATGCCGTCGCCGTCGTGTCCGCCTCGGCGGAGGCGGCATCGAGACGCTTCTGCGTGCGGCGACGCGCCAGCATCCCGAGCAGCGACGAGCGGTTGCTGCCCAGGTCGCCGAGGGCCGCGGTGACGCGGTCGAGGAAGACGGCGATGAGCACGACGCCCAGACCGGCCTCGACGCCCTTGGCGATGTTGATGGTCGAGATCGCCTCGACGACGATCTTCCCGAGGCCGTCGGCGCCCGCCATACCGGCGATGACCGCCATCGACAGCGCGAGCATGATGACCTGGTTGACGCCGGCGAGGATCGTCGGCATCGCGAGCGGGAGCTGGATGCCGCGCAGGATCTGACCCGGCTTGGCGCCGAATGCCTGACCGGCCTCGACGGTCTCGGAGTCGACTCCGCGGATGCCGAGCTCGGTCAGTCGCACACCCGGAGGCAGCGCGAAGATGACGGTGGCGACGAGACCGGGCACGACGCCGATGCTGAAGAACACGATCGCCGGGATCAGGTAGACGAACGCCGGCATCGTCTGCATGAAGTCGAGCACGGGCTTGAGCACCGCGCGCACGGTGGCGTTGCGGGCCGACCAGATGCCCAGCGGCACCGCGATCAGCACGGCGATCACCGCGGCGACGAGCACGAGGGCGAGGGTCTGCATCGCGGGGACCCAGAGGCCCATGGCCACGATCAGACCGAACGAGACGATCGTCCCGATCGCGAGCTGCCACGAGCGCACGAGCCACGCGATGAACGCCGCGATCAGGATGATGACCACGAAATGCGGGCTCAGCAGGGCGCGGGTGAGGCCGTCGACCAGGAAGCTGACCACGAACGAGATGACGTCGAGCAGACCGTCGAGGTTCGTCTTGATCCAGTCGACTCCCGTTGCGACCCAGCTGCCGAGAGGAATGCGAAAACCATCCATCAGCGCACCTCCTCCGTCGTCGTCGCGACCGGCAGCGGCTCGGCCGTCCATCCGTCATCGAGCACGGCATCGATCTCGGCCTGCGGCATCGGAAGAAGCGGCAGGGTGAGCTCGCCCGTGGCACCGGGGCCGGGGCCCAGGGCTGCGAGCAGGGTGATGCGTGGGATCACGCCGACGAGGCGCCCCTCGGCATCCACCACGGCCAGAGGCAGCGGCGATTCGACGGAGGGGATGAACAGGTTCATCAGCACCTCGTCCTTGCTGACGCTCTGCGGCGCCGGCTTGATGATCGAGTCGAGGGTCGACACCCCCTGGCGCACGAGCTTGACGGCATCGCGGTCGGTGACGATTCCCAGCAGCTTGCGGTCGCGACCGGTCACGTAGGTGGCCGACATGAACGCGTCGCGCATCTGGCGAAGCGCCGTCCGGGGGCCGGCGGTCTCGGCGACGACCGGGCGCGGGCGCTCCATGACGTTCGCGGCGGTGAGCACGCGAGCGCGGTCGACGTCCTGCACGAACTGCTCGACGTAGTCGTTGGCGGGGTCCGTGAGGATGTCCTCGGGCGTGCCGATCTGCACGATGCGACCGTCGCGCATGACAGCGATGCGGTCGCCGAGGAACATGGCCTCGTTGAGGTCGTGGGTGATGAAGACGATCGTCTTCTGCAGCTTCTCCTGCAGTTCGAGGAGCTGCTCCTGCATCTCGCGACGGATCAGCGGGTCGAGGGCGCTGAACGCCTCGTCCATGAGCAGGATGTCGGAGTCGGCGGCGAGCGCACGGGCGATGCCGACGCGCTGCTGCATGCCGCCCGAGAGCTCGGACGGGAACTTGTCGGCCTGGCCTTCGAGACCCACCAGGGTGAGGATCTCCTCGGCCTTCTTCAGTCGCTCGTCCTTGCCGACGCCCTTGAGCTCGAGCGGATAGGCGACGTTCGCGGCGACCGTGCGGTGCGGCAGCAGGGCGAAGTGCTGGAACACCATCGAGACGCGGTCGCGGCGGATCTCGCGGAGTCGTGACGACGGGATGCCCGTGATCGGGTCGCCGTTCACGATGACGGATCCGTCGGTCACATCGTGCAGGCCGTTGAGCATGCGGATGATGGTGGACTTGCCGGAACCGGAGAGCCCCATGATCACGAAGATCTCGCCGCGGTTCACGGTGAAACTGGCGTCGATGACGGCGGCGGTTCCTGCGTCGCCGACGGCGGATCTGCTCTCACCGGCCTTGAGTCGACGGACGGCACTGCTCGGATTCTTCCCGAACACCTTGTACAGATTGCGCGCTTCAAGAGCGATTTCGGACACGTTTCCCCTGCGGCTCGCCTTCGGGTGGCTGAGCCTGCTTCGGTTACGCCCGGGTGATCCTCCCGGCCGTTTCGAGTTGGAGCTGTGGCGGCGCGGACGGCGGATTTCGGATCCACCGCGATAGAGCATCGACCGTACGTCCACGCCTCTTCGCAGCACAGCACATTCGAAAGAAGGACGTGGTCGCGGACTGGTCTTCGGGCCGTCAGGCCCACCAACCAACGTAACGAAATGGCCGGTCAGGGGCAAATCCACGATCCCTAGTGCCGTTCAGTTTCGTCGGCTGACCGGGGGATTGCGCGGGTTTCGGACGCGGTCGCGGCGCGGTTCTGGTCGGCGATTTCGTTCGGCCGTTCGCGCCTGCGTCGGCCCGATCCCGAGCATTCGGCCGCGGGAAGTGCGTGTGACCGAACGACGCCCAGTCGGCGACGGATCAGCGCCGGATCAGCGCCGGATGCTGCGCGTGACCGTGAACTTCGGGGTGCGCGCGAGCTGCTCGGTCGCCCCGACGAGCCGGGTCAGTTCGGCGCGGTACCCGAGCGACGAGTTGAAGACCGTGAAGAGCTCTCCGCCGGGGCGGAGGATGCGGGCGGCGGCCTCGAACAGTCGGGTCGCTGCCCCGGTGTGCACGCTGCTGCCGAGGTGGAAGGGCGGATTGAGCAGCACGACGTCGGCGGTCGCGTCGGCGATCTCCGAGCCGGCGTCGTCGTGCATGACGGTGACTCGATCGTCGACGCCGTTCGCGACCATCGTGGCGCGGGCCGAGGCGACGGCCGCCGCAGATCGGTCGGTGGCGATCACGCGGGATTCCGGGTGCGCGAGGGCGTAGGAGGCGGCGAGCACGCCGGTCCCGCAGCCCAGGTCGACGACGATCGGAGCCGGGCTCGGCTGTTCATCGAGACCGAGCACCTCGAGCAGAACCCGCGTGCCGATGTCGAGTTTCGCCCCCGCGAACGCGCCGCCGTGCGCGACGAGCACGAGCCCGTCATGCCGCTCCGCGACCGGGAACGGCGGCTCAGCGGGGGCCGGCCGCGGCTCGGACGCGACCACCAGCCGCGACTTCCGCTCGGCGCGCTGCGCCTGCACCGTCTCGAAGCTCCGCGCGAGCACCTGGTTCTGCGTGATGGTCATGTGCTTCACGCGCCCGCCGGCGACGAGCACCACATCCGGGGCGGCCCGACGCGCTACGGCATCGGCGATCTCCTCGAGCTCGGCGAGCGCCTTGGGCAGCTGCAGCAGCACGAGCCGCGCGCCGTCGAGCAGAGCGGCGTCG
The DNA here is from genome assembly GCF_030209555.1 of Microbacterium sp. LMC-P-041. Taxonomy (NCBI): domain Bacteria; kingdom Bacillati; phylum Actinomycetota; class Actinomycetes; order Micrococcales; family Microbacteriaceae; genus Microbacterium; species Microbacterium sp. LMC-P-041. The sequence continues at coordinate 381,697 of NZ_JARVRV010000004.1, read as the reverse complement.
AGCTCGTGAGTGGAGAATCCCGTCAGCCCGAGCTCCTCGGCGTTGCGGGCGAGCGCGCGTCGCCCGGTCGCGAGGTCCTGATGCACGCGGATGCCGTCGAGTCCGCCGTCCGTCAGCGCGAGCGTGATCGCCCCGTATTCGTCGCCGATCACCGCGATCTCGCGCCCCGAGAAACCGGAGAAGTCCGGCGCCAGCGCGCGCTCGACGAGCAGCAGGTCGGTCGCGTCGTGCGCCTGCAGATTGTCGGCCTCGACGTCGGGCCAGCGGCGCAGGCGGCTGTAGGGGAAGTCCACTCCTCCAGAGTACGAGCGACCCCTCTTGACCGCGGCTGAACATCTGTTTAGTGTGCTGTACATGCGTTCAGCTTCCGACGATCTCACCGCTCGTGCCCGCATCCGCGACACTGCCATCGCCGCCTTCGCGCGCAGCGGCTTCGATGCCACCAGCCTTCGCGCGATCGCCACGGAGGCCGGAGTCAGCGCCGCGCTGATCGTGCATCACTTCGGCGACAAGAACGCCCTGCGCACGGAGTGCGACGACTATGTCGTCGGCGTCTTCACCGATGAGGAGCACGACCTCATCACGGCCCCGACCGGCGACCGCATCCGCACCGCGCTGAACGACCTCGGCCGATACGGGCCCTATATCGACTACCTCGCCCGGATGCTGATCGACGGCTCTCCGGCAGCGGATCGGCTGTTCGACAATTTCCTCGCGAGGACGCGCGACGTGCTCGCCGAGCAGCGCGAGGCGGGGATGCTCGAGCCGATGAGCGACCCCGAGATGACGACGCTGACCCTCACCCTGATCGGCCTGGCGCCGGTCGTGATGCGCGCTCAGATCGCCCGCGCCCTGGGCACCGATCAACTGAGCCCGGCCGGGCTGCGACGCACGACGCTGCCCACACTCGAGCTGCTCACCCACGGCATCTATTCGACGACCGCGCTGCTCGACGGCGCGCGCGAAGCCCTCGGAGCAGAGGGTCCCACCCCGGAAGGAGACGCATCATGACCGACACCATCGAGATCGAACGTCTGCACAAGCGCTACGGCAGCCGCGTCGCGCTGCACGGGCTCGACCTCCGAGTACGTCCGGGAACCGTGTTCGGGCTCATCGGACCGAACGGCGCGGGCAAGACCACCACGCTCCGCACACTGGTCGACATCATCCGTCCGTCCTCCGGCACAGTGCGCATCCTCGGCGAGGACCCGCGTCACGGCGGTGCCGCTCTGCGGCGGCGCATCGGCTACGTGCCGGGCGAGCTGCACCTCGAGGGGCGCACGAGCGGACATCGGATGCTGGCGTTCTATGCCCAGGTCTCGGGTTCACGGGACTCCGCCGCGACCCTGCGCACGGCACGCGACCTCGGCGACCGTCTCGGCGTCGATCTGTCACGTCCGGTGCGCACCCTGTCGAAGGGCAACAAGCAGAAGGTGGGGCTGATCCAGGCGTTCATGCATCGTCCGGAGCTGCTGATCCTCGATGAGCCCACCAGCGGCCTCGATCCCCTCGTGCAGCGCGAGTTCCTGCAGATGGTCCGCGAGGCGAAGGATGCCGGGCAGACCGTGCTGCTGAGCTCGCATGTGCTCAGCGAGATCCAGCAGACCGCCGACGAAGTCGCCGTCCTCGCGAACGGACGGGTCGTCGCCGACGGCGACGTCGCCTCGCTGCGACTGGGCTCGATCCGCCGGGTGCGCGTCGAGCTCGCGACGACGGATGCCGCGGCAGCGCGCGCCGGCTTCGACCGGGTGCCGGGGCTCACCGGCATCGACGCGCACGATGCCGACGGGATCCTGCAGCTGTCCGGCACGGTCGACGGCGCGATCGACCCGTTCATCAAGGCGCTCGCGCCGTTCGAGGTGCGCGACCTCACCGTCGAGGAACCGGACCTCGAGGAGTCCGTGCTGCGGCTCTACGGATCCTCTGTCACTCCGGCGTCGGCCCGACCCGCGACCCGACGATCGCGGCGCGACAGGGGGGAGCAGCGATGAACGGCATCCTGCCCGTGTTCCGACGCAGCCTGCGCGAGTCCTGGCGAAGCCTGCTCGGATGGACCGCCGGCCTCGCCGCGGTGCTGTTCCTCTATCTGCCGCTGTACCCGAGCCTCGCCGGAGACGGCCAGCTCGAGGCCATGATCTCGTCGCTGCCGAAGGAACTCGTCGGCACCCTCGGGTACGACCAGATCGCGACCGGCGCGGGATACGCGCAGAGCACGTTCTTCGGCCTGATCGGCTTCCTTCTGCTGACGATCGCGGCAGTGACGTGGGGGTCGGCGGCCATCGCCGGCGCGGAGGAGAGCGGACGGGCCGAACTCGACCTCGCGCACGGCATCGGCCGCGGCCGGTATGCGCTGGAGTCGGCCTTCGCCGTGCTCGTGCGACTGCTGTGGCTCGGCGTCTTCTCGGGGCTCGTCGTCTGGGCGTTGAACGACTCGGCCGAACTCGGCCTCGACGGCTGGCGCATCGTCGGAGCGAGCGCCGCGCTCACCGGACTCTCGTTCCTCACGGCATCCGCCGCTCTGCTCGTAGGAGCAGCGACGGGTCGCCGCATCTGGGCGACCGGCGCCGGCGCAGGGATCGCCGTGCTCGGATACATCCTGCAGGCGTTGGCGAAGCAGTCCGATGACCTCGAGTGGCTGAACGCGCTCTCGCCCTACGCCTGGGTGTACCGTCAGCCGCCCCTCGCCGAGGGCGTGGATGCCGGTGGACTCGCGCTCACCTGGGGCCTGGCCGTGGTCCTCGCCGCAGCTTCGGCCGTCGCGCTGCGCGCCCGGGACCTGCGCGGCTGAGCGCTCCCCACCGCACCTGCCTGCCTGCCCGAAACAACTGTTGACACACCCGCGGTTCAGTGGTTACCTACTCTAGTAACTAACCCACCAACCAGCGGAGGACTCGTGATCGAAGAAGGCAAGCCGCTCTTCCTCCAGATCGCCGAGCAGATCGAGGACTCGATCCTCGACGGCTCTCTCGAGGAGGAATCGCAGGCGCCCTCGACGAACGAGCTCGCCGGCTTCTACCGGATCAACCCCGCGACGGCAGCGAAGGGAGTCGCCATGCTCACCGACAAGGGAGTGCTCTACAAGCGCCGCGGCATCGGCATGTTCGTCGCCGCCGGGGCGAAGGATCTGCTGCTCGGCGAGCGCCGTGCCGCATTCGCCGACCGCTACATCGAACCGCTCATCGCGGAGGCCCGCACACTGGGCCTCGGCTCCGACGACCTCGTCGCGCTGCTGCACGAGCGCGCGACCCAGACACAGCAGAACGACCAGACAGAAGGGAAGACCACCGCATGACCGCCGTCATCGAGGTCCAGAACCTCACCAAGCACTACAAGGAGAAGAACGCGCTCGACGACGTGTCGCTCAGCCTCGAGGGCGGCGCGATCTACGGACTGCTCGGCCGCAACGGCGCGGGCAAGACCACGCTCATGTCGATCCTGACCGCGCAGAACTTCGAGTCGTCCGGCACCGTGCGCGTCTTCGGCGAGCACCCCTACGAGAACACGCACGTCCTCAACCGGATCTGCTTCGTGCGCGAGAGCCAGAAGTATCCGGATGACGCCTACCCGCGTCACGCGTTCAAGGCGGCGAGCCTGTTCTTCCGCAACTGGAACCAGGAGCTGGCCGACGAGCTCATCGAGCAGTTCCAGCTGCCGATGAAGCAGACCATCAAGAAGCTCTCCCGCGGACAGCTCTCGGCCGTCGGGGTCATCATCGGCCTGGCGTCGCGCGCCGAGCTCACCTTCTTCGACGAGCCGTACCTGGGGCTCGACGCGGTCGCCAGGCAGATCTTCTACGACCGCCTGCTCGAGGACTACGCCGAGCATCCGCGCACGATCGTCCTCTCGTCGCACCTGATCGACGAGGTCTCGAACCTCATCGAGAAGGTCATCGTGATCGACAACGGCAAGATCCTCCTCAACGAAGACACGGATGCCGTGCGCGACCGCGCCGTCACCGTGGTCGGCGATGCGGTCAAGGTCGACGCGTGGGCGGCAGACCGTGAGGTCCTGCACCGCGAGGCGCTCGGCCGAGTGGCATCCGTCACCGTGCTCGGGGCGCTGTCGGCCGCCGAGCGCGCCGAGCTCACGGCATCCGGTCTCGATCTGGCTCCGGTGTCGCTGCAGCAGCTGATCGTCCGTCTGACCCAGAAGGCCGAGGCGGGCGCAGCCACCAGAGCCTCCGTCGCGAAAGAGGAGGTGCGCTGATGCGACGCACACTCAACGTCATCCGTCTGCAGCTCATCAACCGTCAGACGTTCATCTGGGTGCCGCTGATCATCCTCGGCTCCGCGGTCGTGATCTCGGTGCTGATCTACGCGATGATCCCCGTCGACACCCCCAAGTACGGCGGTGGCGGCCAGGCTCCGCTCTGGTACTTCTTCGCGATCGGCCTCTCGGCCATGACACTCACCTTCCCGTTCTCGCAGGCGATGAGCATCACGCGGCGCGATTTCTTCTTCGGCACGCTGCTCACCGCGATCCTCGGCAGTGCGCTCATGGGCGTCGTCTTCCTGATCGGCGGCGGAATCGAGACGCTGACGAACGGCTACGGCGTGAACGGCTACGTGTTCTACCTGCCGTGGCTGTGGGAGGCGGGTCCGCTCGGAGCGTTCACCGTCTACTTCACGCTCGCCCTGTTCCTGTTCGTGGTCGGCTTCACCGGTGCGACGATCTACAAGAGCTGGGGACCCACCGTGCTCACGATCGCGGGCGTCGGGCTCGGTCTCGTGCTCGTGGGTCTCGCGTTCCTCGCGACGAGGCTCGAGCTGTGGGACGAGGTGTGGCGGGGCATCCTCGACGCCGGAGCTCTCGGTCTCGCACTGTGGGGTCTCGTCGTGACCGCGGTGCTGGCGGGCATCTCGTTCCTCGCGTTCCGCCGGGCCATCCCCTGATCGCGCGCTGATCACTCGACGCCGGTCGCTCCGAAGAGGGGCGGCCGGCGTCGACGCGTCGCGACCGCTACTCGCCCTCGCCGCCGGACGCAAGCACATGCGTGAACGGATGCCGAGCGGCTAGCGTCACCCTTCGGGGAGGATGACGAGAGGATGCCGTGACGAACATCAGGACACGAATGCGCGCGCGCCGTCCCGGCATCGTGCGCTCACTGCGCGAGGCGGTCGACCCGGCCCGGCTGCTGCTCGTGGCCAAGACCGCTCTGGCTGTCGGACTCGCGTGGCTGATCGCCCCGCACATGCCCGGCGTCACCGACGAGTACCCGTACTACGCGCCGCTCGGCGCCCTCGTGAGCATGTATCCCACGCTGATGGGGTCGGTGCGGTCGGGGCTGCAGACCCTGCTCGGACTCGCCACCGGCATCGGGCTGGCAGCGATCGTCGTGCTCACCGTCGGCCCGACGTGGTGGACCATCCCGGCCGTGGTCGGCATCGGCGTGCTGGTCTCGGGAACGGGGTGGTTCGGCGTCGGCCGCGAGTACGTGCCCATGGCCGCGCTCTTCGTGCTGATCATCGGCGGCCAGAATGCTGACGACTACTCGATCGGGTACCTGGTGCAGACGGCGGTCGGCGTCGTCGTCGGACTCCTCGTCAACCTGGTGATCGCGCCGGCGCCGCTGACCCTCGCCGCCGCGGCCAAGGTCGACGCGTTCCGCACGCAGCTGAGCGAGCACCTGCACGACATCGGGTCGGCGGTCTCGGAGTCATGGCCGCCCGAGCACCAGCAGTGGGCCGATGATGCGGCCTCACTCGCCGACACGACGGCGGAGCTGCGCACGGCCCTGTCGGAGGCCGACGACAGCCGGCGAGGCAACCCACGGGCGCTGGGACGACGGGGGGAGACGCGACACATCCACGCCGAGCTCGCCCGGCTCGACAGGATCGCGCATCTGATCCGCGACATCTCGGACGAGATCGCCGACACCATCTGGGATCGCCCAGGGGCTCTGGTGCTCGACGCGGCGCTGCCCGAACCGCTGTCGAACGCGTGCCATGCCGTCGCCGAGGTGATCGCCCAAGAGGATCCCCTGTCGCCCGAGGATCACCGGGTCAGGGGTGAGGCCGCGCGCGCCGTGAGGCTGCTGCTCGAGACCGTCGACGACCGGACCATCGACGCCCGCCGCTCGATGGGGCCGGGAGTGCTCGCGGCCATGCACCTGCGGCGCATCCTGATCCTCAGCGGCCACCGCGACGAGGACGAGGACGAGGACGAGGACGAGTCGGACGACGGGGCGGGATAGTCGGATCCGACGAGCGACCAGGATCGACGACGGTAGCCGATGTCCGTGCCCCTGCGTAGGATCGGCGGCACGCACCCACGACCTGAGGAGACGACGATGTCCGCCGAGCAGATCACCGAGAAGCCCCTTCCCTACGTCCGCCTCGCGGCGCTGACCCAGAGCGTCGCCTCACAGCCCGAGGTCGCGGGGGTGGTGGGTCCGCTGTTCGATCAGGTGGCCGATGCGATCGTCGCGTCGGGCGGAGAGCCGGGGCTCCCGATCGCGGAGTACGACATGAACAAGCACGGCGTGCGCATCACGGTCGGCTTCACCTATGACGGGCCGGCGATCGACGGGCTCGTCATCGTCGAGCTTCCCGCCGTCGACGATGCGTTCACCGCCACACACCTCGGCACCATGGCGACGATCGATGACAGCTGGCATGCGCTGAATCAGGCGATCGCCGCGCACGGGGCGACGGCGCAGGGCGCCTGCCGTGAGGTGTATCTGCAGTCGGAGTCCGAAGATCAGGCCGACTGGATCACCGAGCTCCAGCAGCCGGTCACCCGCAGCTGATCGTCAGAGCGCTCCGGCGAGCGCCGCGATGCCGACGATCACCGAGACGAGCGCGAGCACCAGGGCGATCGCGATCAGCACGGCGTGCACCTTGAGGAACGCCGTCGCCTTGCCGTCGGCATCCCGTGCCCGCGGGTCGGTCGCGACGCGCTTGTAGAAACGGGGCCACACCAGCACGTTGAAGGCGGCGTTGAGGAAGAGCACGACGGCGAGAGCGATCACCACTCCACGCTAACGCCCGCGGCACGAGTCGCCGGACACCCGGCATCCGTCTCCCCGGGACGGAATCCCGCCAGAACCCCGAAAAAACATACCGAGTCCATGTATCAGGAGCCTCTTGCCGTGCTCCTTGACGGTGTGATCACAATGGGACTCATGATCGACGGCGCACCCGACGGCGCCGCCCTCGATCCTGCACCGGACGACGGAGCAGCACGCTGGAGGCGTGCCGCCGAGTTCTTCGACGCATGGCGGGACGGCGAGAGCCGCGCGATGGACGACCTCGTGCGGCTGATGACGCCTGTGCTCTGGCATGTCGTGCGCGCCTACGGACTCGACCGCACACTGGCCGAAGACGTCGTCCAGACGACGTGGCTGCAGCTGGTTCGCGGGCACCGCTCGATCAGTGATCCGAAAGCGGTGTCGGCCTGGCTGACGACCACCGCTCGCCGCGAGGCCTGGCGGGCCGGGAAGGCCCAGAACAGGGTCGACACGACCGAGTCGGATGCTCTCGACGCACTGCTTCCCACGCAGCAGTCGGCCGAGCACCACGCCACCGTCGGCGACGAGAAGCGACGGCTGTGGGCAGCGGTTCGCCTCCTCGCCGACCGATGCCAGCGACTGCTGCGAGTGATCGCCTTCGAGGAGCGACCGGACTACGCCCGCCTCGCCGCCGATCTCGCGATGCCGGTCGGCAGCATCGGCCCCACCCGCCAGCGCTGCCTCGCGAAGCTGCGCGAGCTGCTCGACGCACCGACACCACGAACGGAGGGCAGCTCATGAGCGAGAACGATCGCGCCAACGGCGGCGACAACCATGAGGATGCCGAGCTGTTCGCGCAGCTGCGTTCGCTCTGGCGTGACGTCGACCCGATGCCGGCCGCCCTCATCGACCGCATGATCGCGGCCGTGGCAGCCGAGGGGCTGTCGGAGGAGTACGCGCTGCTCACCCTCATCGAGGAACCGCTCGGAGCCGTTCGCGGCGACGCCGACGCGCTCACCCTGCAGTTCAGCGACGGCACGACCAGCATCCTGCTGCACGTCACGCGCACGGCGAGCGGTGCGCACCGGGTCGACGGCTGGGTCGACTCGATCTCGGGTGCGATCGAACTGGCTCAGGGCGAGAGCATCCGCACGACGACCGCGAACGACACCGGCCGCTTCCTGTTCGACGACGTGCCCGACGGGTTGACCCGCGTGCGCCTGAGCACCACGGTCGGCGACCAGGAGCGCACCCTGTCGACCCCGCAGTTCGAGTTGTGATCCACCGCGGGGCGACCCGCGCATGACGGGGCGACCCGTGCACACCACCGCTGGGCGACTCCCGCACCACGCAGGACCTCACTCACCGGAAGCGGGCCGACCCGCACACACCGCGGGGTCCCCCGCACAGGACGCGGGCTCATCCCGCAGAGGACGCGGGTCCGCCCGCGAGGAGAGGATCGACGATGGAGCAGCCCAAGGGGTGGAGCTGGCAGGACCGGGCCGAGGGATCGATCAGACGGGGGACGGCGCTGGACCCGTCGGTCGAACCCGTCGAGGGCGTCAGGGCGTTCCCCACCGCGTATCTGCAGGAGCGGCTGCTGATCACACAGGATCAGGACAACGATCAGGAGGAGTACGACGAGGAGATCCGCGAGCTGCGCGATGCTGCCGGCTCGTTCGGCTGGATGCTCGAGATCGATTCGCCGGATGCTCTGCGCGCGGCTGATCCGCTGGTCCCCGGCGTGCCGGGGTTCCTGCGCGCTCGCCTGACCACTCCCGACGAGCCGACCCGCGGCGAGTCGCCGGTGCCGCCGGACGCCTGGCGCGTGCTGCAGCGCGCGCGGCGCAGCTCCGGCACGTCGATGCCGCGAACCAGCCTCGAGCATGTGCTGTCGATCGACCCCGTCGGACTCAACCCGTTCAGCCGAACGAATCCCTTCAGCCGCACCAACCCGTTCAGCCGCACCAACCCGGTGCGCGGCGCGGGCGGAGGGGCCGGAGGCAGCGACGACTACCTCGAGCCGGGGCGCGGCGCGCGCCAGCCGGTGACCTGGCTCGGACCGGCTCCCCGGCGCACGGCGGCCCCGAAGCGCGGCCGACGTCCGGTGGTGGCGGTGCTCGACACGGGATGCGGTGTGCACGACTGGCTGCCGGACGACATCGTCACCCGCCACATCGAGATCGACGGCGTGCCGATCGGACTCACCGACGACGCAGACCCCGAGGTCTATCCGGATCTCTACGGGCAGCTCGACGGCGAGATCGACGCCGTCGCCGGGCACGGCACGTTCATCGCGGGCATCATCCGTCAGACGGCGCCGGATGCCGACATCCTGTCGATCCGCATGGCCGGCGCACTGGGCGTGATCGACGAGAGCACCTTCCTGACGACCGTCGCGCAGGTCGTCGAGCTGCTGCGGCGACACCGCGAGGACCCGTCGACCGGGCATCCGATCGACGTGCTCAACCTGTCGCTCGGGTACTACCACGAGACCCCGGTCGACGGTCAGTTCAGCCGGACCCTCGACGCGCTGCTCACCGCGGCGCGAGAGCTGGGGTGCGTGGTGGTGTGCTCGGCGGGCAACGACGCGATCGACCGGCCGTCGTTCCCGGCATCGCTGTGGCCGTGGCCCGGTGCCGACAACGGCATCCCCCGTGATCACGCTGCGCCGCATGTGTCGGTCGGGGCTCTCAATCCGTCGGGCCGCTCGGTCGCGCTGTTCTCGAACGTCGGCCCCTGGGTGCAGGTCTACGCCCCCGGCGCCGCCGTCGTGAGCACGTCACCGGCCTTCGTCGGAGGCGAGCAGGCGACGACCAGAGCGGACGTCGACGGACTGCGGCGCGAGACGATCGACCCGGACGACTACCGCGGAGGCTTCTCGATCTGGAGCGGCACGTCGTTCGCGGCTCCGTATGTCGCGGGGCGCATCGCGGCACAGTGGGGTTCCGTGCCGGCACAGGGCGTCACGGCGGATGCTGCGGCCAAGGCCGTCTCCGCCGTGCTCAAAACCCTGCCTTCACCCGTGACGGGAGGGTAGCCGCGCGCGTCGGATCACAGCACACCTTCCCTGAGGCCAGACATACCGGCATTCTGGTGCAATGCCCCTGTCTGCTCTCGAGCTGCATCAGCGCGGCGTCGACGCAGCCAACTCCCGACGGTTCGCCCAGGCGCGGCGTGCCCTGACCGCCGCATCGGCGCGCACGGACGACGCCGATCTGCGTGCCCGCATCGACGGGACCATGGCCTACGTGCTCGCCCAGACGGGCCAGCCGGTGGAAGCCGAGCGACTGTCGCGCGAAGCGCTGTCACGGCCGGGCCTCAGCGACGAGACAGTCGCCCTCGCGAACGGCCAACTCGGCACGTTGCTCATGCACGGCGGACGGCTCGACGACGCCGACCTGTTTCTCACCAGGGCGATAGACGGCCTCGACGAGGGCTCGATCGAGAGCGCCAACTGCCTGATGAGCCGGTCGATCGTCAGTATGCAGAGGCACCGGCTCGACGCCTGCACGGCCGATCTACAGCGGGCCATCGCGGCCTATGAGGCCCACGGAGCCGAGGAGCCGCTGGCCGAAGCGCGCCACAATCTCGGCTACGCCGCGCTGCTCGGCGGCGACCTCGTCACCGCACTCGGGCTGATGACCCGATCGCGTCCGATCCTCGCCGCGACCAGCGACCTCGCCGCCGCGATCAGCGACCTCGATCGGGCCGAGGTGCTGCGCGATGCCGGCCTCACGACCGAGGCCGAAGAACTGCTCGGCACGGTCGCGGTGCGATTCGGCGCACAGCGGATGCGGCAGGCGCGAGGTGAGGCCGAGTTCCATCTCGCCCGATCGCTGCTGCGGCACGACGCCTCGTCGGCCGAGCGTGCCGCGGCGACCGCATCCCGTCGCTTCGCCACCCTGGGAAGCGCGAGCTGGGCCGCCCGCGCCGACGCGGTGCGGCTGGAGGCGCAGCTGCGAACCCGACCTCAGAAGCCGCCGGCCGCAGAGGACTTCTCTCGCACGGTGGACGCGCTCACCCGGGGAGGATTCCGCACCGAAGCGGCTGCGGTGTCACTTACCGCTCGGCTGGCCGACGGAGGTCGCCTGCCCCGACTCACCCCTGACGCCCCGACGCCGCTGCGTCTGCGCGCGCACGAGGTGCGTGCGGTGCGTGCCGCCGCACGGGGCAGGGATGCCGATGCTCGCCGGGCCGCCGCCGAGGGGCTCGACCTGCTCACCACGTGGCAGCAGTCGTTCGGAGCGCTCGACCTGCAGGCGTCGGTGGCCATGCACGGCACCGAGCTGATGTTCGCCGGTCTCGCCGCGGCCGCGCGATCGCGCGATCCCGAGGTGCTGTTCGAGTGGTCCGAGCGTGCCAGGCATCTCAGCCAGCAGGTCGCACCGGTGCGCCCGCCGCACGATGCCGAATTGTCGGCCGACCTCGCCGAGCTGCGGATGCTGCGCGCCGACCTCGCGGGGTCGGACTGGACGACGGATGCCCGGGTGCGCGAGCTGCGGGATCGAGTACGTGACCGCCAGTGGTCGTCGACCGGCGTCGGCGAGAGCCACGAACGCCTGGGTCTCTCCGAGACCCGAGCGCGACTCGACGAGGACACAGCGATCCTCGCCTACGTCTTCACGCGCGAGGAGCTGCTGTGCGTCGTCGTGACGACATCCGGCTCGTCGATCGTCGAGCTGGCGCTGCCGCGCATCGAGGCCGCGCTCGACGGACTCCGCGCCGACCTCGACGTGGCGGCTCTGACCCACGGCGGGCCGATGGCGCACGTCGTGGCGCGTTCGCTCGACGACAGACTGCGACGACTCGACCAGGCCCTCCTGGCACCGGCGCGCGCGGCGTCGGGAGGAGCGGCACGTCTGGCCCTGACGGTGCCCGGCATCCTGGGCGGCATCCCGTGGGCGATGCTCCCGGGAATGCGCGGAACTCCGTTCACCATCGCGACGTCGGTGTCTCGCCTGCTCGGCGGCTCCGATCGCCGCCCGCCGCAGGCCTCCCGGGCGGGTTTCGCGACCGGCCCCCGCGTCGCGCGCGCCGAAGAGGAGGTGCGCCGGGCCGCCGCAGCGTGGGCAGGCGCCAGGATGCTGACCGGCGACAGCGCGCGGGTCAGTGCCGTCACCGAGCTCGCCGAGCAGGTCGACGTGCTGCACATCGCCGCCCACGGTCGTCATGCGGTCGACAGCCCGCTGTTCTCAGGGTTCGAACTCGTCGACGGCACCCTGTTCGGGTACGACGTCGACCTGATCTCGCGCCCGCCCGAGACCGTGGTGCTCTCGGCGTGCGAACTCGGCCGCTCGTCGGTGCGCTGGGGTGAGGAGGCGCTGGGCATGACGCGCGTCTGGCTGCACGCCGGCACCGGCTGCGTCATCGCCGCCCCTGTCGTGGTCGCCGACGACGTCGCCTGCGAGCTGCTCGGGGCCGTGCACTCCGAGCTGGCCACCGGTGCCAGACCCGCGGACGCGCTGGCCGCGGCATCCGAATCCACAGGCCTCAGCGCGCCTTTCCAGTGCCACGGAAGCGGACTCTGAAACTTTTCTCCAGTCGATGTATCAGAACATCGGTGACCCGCTCCTTATCTCCAGAAGGTGCCAGCGAAGGGCTTCGGAAACGAAGCGCGAGGGAGGCGCAGTCGAACTGGGGAAACCCTCGTGCACTGGGGAGTGTGAGGGGACGACAGGACACCATCTACTCCGGGGATGTCGCGAGAGGGGTCGCGGCATCCCCACCAGGAGTCCGGCACCGTGTTGCTTGTGAGGTCCGAGGACTGATCGGCAGATCAGGCCGTCATGACCTCGTACCCCGCGTCGCGGAACGCGGCGAGCGAGGCGTCGTCGGAACCGTCGTCGGTCAGGAGAACGGGGAACAGCTCCGGGCCGCCGACGGCCGCGAACGCCACGGTGCCGATCTTGCTGCTGTCGGTGACGACCACGGCTCGGCGGGCGCGCTCGGCCATCATGCGGTTCACCGCGGCTTCGCGTTCGTCCTGCGTGGTGGCGCCGGCCGCGGCATCCATCCCGTTGACCCCGATGAAGGCGATGTCGAGTCGCACTCCGCGCAGCAGCTGCTCGACGAACGGACCCACCAGCTCGTAGCTGCGCGAGTGGATCACCCCGCCGGTCACGACGACCTTGATGTCGGGTCTGGTGGCGAGCTGGGCGGCGATGTTCACGGCGTTGGTGACGACCGTGATGCCCGGGCCTGCGGCGAGATCGTCCCGAGCGGCGAGCGCTGCGGCGATGGCGGTGGTCGTGGTTCCGCCCGAGAGCCCGACGACCATGCCCGGCGCCACGAGGGCGGCGGCGGCCTGGGCGATGCTCTCCTTCTGCTGCGAGCGCTGGTGGCTCTTGTAGCGGATCGGCAGCTCGTAGGCGACCGAGTGGGCGACCGCCCCGCCGTGGGTGCGCGTGAGCAGACGCTGCTCGGCGAGCGAGTCGAGATCACGGCGCGTCGTGGCGGCCGAGGCTCCGAAGCGCTCGACGAGCTCGTCGACGTTCACCTCGCCGTCCGCGGCCAGCAGGTCGAGGATCGCGTTCAGTCGGGCGGCGCGCTTCATGTCACCATCCTGCCCGGCATCGCGTGACTCACCCCGCCACCTCGGTGGACTCGAGGGCGAACAGGCGCAGCATCCGCGCCGCCTCCCCGGCGAGCGCATCGCGCGCAGGGGTGAGGTACTTGCGCGAGTCGACGAGCCTCTCATCGGTGTCGAGGGTCGCGCGGATCGCGCGGGTGAAGAACCCGTTCAGGTGCGTCGAGACGTTGATCTTCGTCATGCCCGCGCGCACGGCGTCGGCGATCACGGCGTCCGAGACTCCCGATGATCCGTGCAGCACCAGGGGAACGGGGAGGGCGGCGCGCAGGCGTGCGATGAGAGCGAGGTCGAGGGATGCCGTGCGGTCCGTCATGGCGTGCGACGAGCCCACCGCGACGGCGAGTGCATCGACGCCGGTCGCGGTCACGAACGCCCGCGCCTCGTCGGGGTCGGTGCGCACGCCCGGTGCGTGGGCGCCGTCCTTGCCGCCGACCTCGCCCAGCTCGCCCTCGACGTAGACGCCTGCCGCGTGCGCCCGCTCGGCGACGGCAGCGGTCAGCGCCACGTTCTCGTCGTACGGCAGCGCACCGCCGTCGAACATGACCGAGCCGAAGCCGAGGGCGATCGCCTCATCGACGAGCTCAGGGCGCTCGGCGTGATCGAGGTGCACCGCGACCGGCGTCTGCGCGCGCCGCGCGACGGCGAGCGTCGCCAGAGCGATCGGCTCGAGGCCGCCGTGGTAGTCGGCGCAGTTCTGCGAGATCTGCAGGATCACCGGCAGTCCGGCGTCGGCAGAGGCGCGCACGAGCCCCTCGGCGGTCTCGAGGTGGATCACGTTGAAGGCGCCGATGCCGGTGCCGCGGGCTGCGGCATCCGTCACGAGCTCTCGGGCGGAGACCAGGGTCACAGAGGGTCCTCTCGAACGGGGGAATCGTAGGGGGTGACGACGAGGCGCTCCTCGAGCGCCGCCCAGTCGTCGGAGATCTCGCCGGCGAGCGGCATGAGCACAGCGGCGGCCGACCACGCGGTGGCGCGTCGCAGAACGGTCTCGGGATCACGGACGCCGTCGGCATAGAGCACCGCGCACGCGGCCACTCCCGCGTCGCCCGCACCGGTCGGGTTGCCGGCCAGCGGGGCATCGAGGCGCGCATGCAGCACGTCGGAGGCCGTGACGGCGAGCATGCCCTCGGCGCCGAGCGACAGCAGCACGAGGTCGACGCCGCGCTCGATCAGCGAACGCGCGCCGTCGACCGGGTCGGTGATGCCGGTAGCCTCGACGAGCTCGGCCGCGTTGGGCTTGAGGACGGATGCTCCGGCATCCGCCGCGTGCAGGAGAGCCGCACCCGAGGTGTCGACGATCACGGGCACACCGGCGTCCCGCGCCGTGCCGATCAGCAGCGGAAGCAGCGTCTCAGGAGCACCGGGCGGCAGGCTGCCCGAGATCACGAGCACGCGCGCGCCGGGAAGCGCATCGACGACCTCGCCCAGCATCGCAGCCCACTCGGGGTCGGAGGGGTTCACGCCCCGCTCGTTCACGATCGTCGTGTCGCCGAGGGTCTCGTCGACCAGCGCGATGCTCTGCCGTGTCGCTCCGACCACGGGGACCAGGCGATGGGGCACGCCGCTGGCCCCGAGCTCTGCGGCGAGCTCGACACCGCTGCGACCGCCTGCCGTCGACACGGCGAGCACCGAGGCGCCCTGCGCGTGGGCGACCCGGGCGACGTTCAGGCCTTTGCCGCCGGCGCGCACCGCACCGGCATCCGCTCGGTGGGTCTCGCCGAGGGTCAGTCGCTCGACGTGCCAGGTGAGGTCGAGCGCGGGGTTCGGGGTGACGGTGAGGATCATGCCAGCTCCCTTGCGCGCAGCGCCGCGCCCAGGATGCCGGCATTGCCCGACAGCTCCGCCGGCACGAGCTCAGGAAGGCGATGGAAGCTCAGACGCTCCGCCAGTCGTGCCCGCAGCTCGTCGAAGAGCGCTCCCCCGGCGCGGGAGAGTCCACCACCGATCACGATCGCCTCGGGGGCGATGACGGCGGTGAGCTGCGCGAGGGACAGGGCGAGGGCGTCGAGCGCCGAGTTCCAGATCTCGGAGGCGACGCGGTCGCCGGCCGCCGCGCGGGCGATCACGTCCTTCGCGCCGTCGGGGCTGATTCCGGTCGCCTCGCGATAGCGGCGAGCGATGGCGCCGGCAGACGCGACGACCTCGAGGCACCCGCGCGCACCGCACGCGCACACCGGTCCGTCGGCGATCGGCGAGTGGCCGATCTCGCCCGCGTAGCCGCCGGCGGTGTACGGCTCGCCGCCCACCAACAGGGCACCCGCGATGCCCGTGCCGATGACCAGCACGACGGAGTTCGAGTAGGCGCGGGCGCCGCCGAGGCGGTGCTCGGCCCAGCTCGCCGCCCGCACGTCGTGATCGAACGCGACGGGCAGACCGAGCTTCTCCGACGCGAGGTCGCGCAGCGGCGAGTTCCGCCAGCCGAGATTGCTCGCGAAGACGCCGAGGCCGGCCTCCGCGTCGACGATCCCCGGCACCACGAGTCCTGCCGCCAGCGGCACGACATCGGGGTGGTCGGCCCGAAGTTCGGCGGCGAGCACGCCCAGGCGCTCGATCAGCACCTCCGTGCGGTCCCCCTCGGCGACGGGGGTCGGCGTGCGGCGGAGGCCGAGAGCCGTGCCGTCGGCATCGAACAGCGCCGACTTGATGTCGGTGCCGCCCACGTCGAACGCCAGCACCGGCGCGCCGTGACCGAGCGGGCGCGCGGCGGCGAGCCGCTCGCCCGACGCGTCGCTCACGACGTCGGCGATGCTCGCGGCATCCTCAGTGCTGGTCATCGATCGCTCCGCTGATGGGTCGGGTCATGCATCCAGGATGACGGATCGCGTGAGGTTGCGCGGCTGGTCAGGGTCGAGCCCGCGGGTGACGGCCCTGTCGAGGGCGACGCGGTGCAGGCGCACGAGGTCGGCGAGCGGGTCGACCGGATGCTGCACGAAGCGGGCTCCGGTGGCCTCGACCTGCGCGGCCAGGCCTTCGGGCGCCTCGCCGAACTGCCAGGTGACGCGGCCGGGGGCGGCGATCGCGATCGGACCGTGGCGGTACTCCATCGACGGGTACGACTCGGTCCACGACTGCGACGACTCGCGCATCTTCAGCGCGGCCTCGTGCGCGAGGCCGACCGTCCACCCACGGCCGAGGAACGAGTACTGCTCGGCGTCGCGGAGCTCGTCGTCGTAGTCCGCCGTGAGCACGGCGGCCGCATCCGCGATCGCCGCGGTGAGGTCCTCACCCAGCGAGGCACGGAAGAGTGCCAGGGCCGTGGTCGCGAAGCGGGTCTGCACCACCGACTTCTCATCGGCGAAGGGCAGCAGCACGGCGTCGTCGACGAGCGAGACGAGCGGCGATGTCTCGTCGCCGATCACGCCGATCGTGGGAACGCGGCCCTTGATGCGCTCGACCAGCTCGAGCACCTCGGTCGTCGTGCCCGAACGCGTCAGTGCGACGACCGCGTCGTAGCCGCGGTCGACGAACGACTCGGATGCGGCGAACGCATCGGTCTCGCCCTGGCCCGCGGTCTCGCGGAGGAACGCGTAGGACTGCGCCATGAACCACGAGGTTCCGCAGCCGACGACGGCGATGCGGGCTCCGGATGCCGGGAGCAGCGCCTGCGCGTCGCGGAGATCCGCCGCGCGGGCCCAGGTCTCAGGCTGCGAATTCAGTTCTTCGCGCATGTGTGCGCCGGGCAGAAGTTCGGTCATGTCGGGCCCTCCGGACCAGATGTTGCAAGTTTGTGATTGTTTAGCGGCTTATTCGATCATAGTATGTCGACATTAGGAATCGTTGCAAGGTTCCTCTTGATTTGTTTATTCTCCTGACAAATAATCGAACAAGTTCCACCGCCCCTCCGGAGATCCGGTCCATGGAGGGTTCCTCGAGCCGACCCGGCTTGAACCGATCGTCCCGCCACCGGGGGAGGCGATCACACGCATCGTCGCGTGCTGTGCTTGCGACTGTGCACCACCTACACAGTGAGGAATGCAATACACATGAAGAAGTCACTGCGATTCGGTGCTGTCGCTCTTGCGGCCACCGCCACGCTCACGCTCGCTTCGTGCGGGTTCGGCGGCTCGACAGGAGGCGGCGGAGACGCCGAGGGCGAGACGACGCTCAACCTTCTGGTCCCCAGCTACTCCGACGCCACCAAGGGCCTGTGGGAAGACGTGATCGAGGGTTTCGAGAAGGAGAACCCTGACATCACGGTCGACCTCGAGGTGCAGTCATGGGACAACCTCGAGAAGGTCGTCTCCACCAAGATCCAGGCCGGCGAGGCTCCCGACATCTACAACGGCGGTCCGTTCGCCGGATTCGTCGGCGACGAACTGCTCTACCCGGTCGAAGACGTCGTCTCGGAGGAGACCTACTCCGACTTCCAGGACGCGTTCCTCGCGAACGCCGAGGTCGACGGCACGGCCTACGCCCTGCCGCTGATCGCATCGGCCCGTGCGCTGTTCGTCAACAACGCGCTGCTCGAGCAGGCCGGCGTCGAGGCTCCGACGACCTGGGACGAGCTGCTCGACGCTGCGACCAAGGTGTCGGCACTCGGTGGCGGCGTGGCCGGCTACGGCATGCCCCTCGGCTCCGAAGAGGCTCAGGCCGAAGCGGCCGTGTGGCTGTGGGGCGGCGGCGGATCGTTCGGCGACGCGTCCGAGATCACGATCGACACCCCCGAGAACCTCGAAGGTGCCGAGCAGATCAAGAAGATGATCGACGCCGGTGCGACGCAGGCCGACCCCGGCTCGACGCAGCGCTCGCCCCTGATGGACATCTTCATCCAGGGCAAGATCGGCATGCAGGTCGGCCTGCCGCCGACGGTCGGCCAGATCGAAGAGGGCAACCCCGAGCTCGACTACTCGATCGTCCCGATCCCGACGAAGGACGGTTCGCCCTTCACCCTCGGCGTCATGGACCAGCTGATGGCCTTCCAGAACGACGGCGACAAGCAGGAGGCGATCACCGCCTTCTTCGACTACTACTACTCGGCAGACGTGTACGTGCCGTGGGTGCAGGCAGAGGGCTTCCTGCCCGTCACCAAGTCCGGTGCCGAGCAGCTCGCCGGTGAGGAGGCGCTCGCGCCGTTCCTCGAGGTCCTGCCCGACGCGCAGTTCTACCCGTCGACGAACGAGAAGTGGTCGGCCACCGACGGCGCCTTCAAGTCGCTGTTCGGCCAGCTGCAGTCGAAGCCGGCCCAGGACGTCCTGGCCGAGATCCAGGCACAGGTCGACGCGGGCTGAGCCCCGCAGACGGAGAGGTTCGGGTATCTCATGAGCCAGACGAAAGAATCCTCGAACCTCGCGGGGGCGGCCACCGGCCGCCCCCGCACCCCGGGCCGCCGATCGGGCGCCGCCCGCGGCAAGCCGGGAGGGAAGGACCTGCTCCAGGCGCTGCCCTGGATCGCGCCCGCCCTGCTCCTCATCATCGGCGTGGTCCTGTTCCCCGCCGGGGTGATGTTCTTCAACTCCACCCGTGACATCTCGCTCTCGGGCCTCGACAAGGGCTCGGTCGGCTTCGACAACTTCGTGACCGTGTTCACGTTCGCCGAGTTCTGGCCGATCATGTTCCGCACGATCATCTGGGTCGTCGCGGTGGTGACCTTCACCGTGATGATCTCGCTCGGGCTCGCGCAGATCCTCAACAAGGCCTTCCCCGGTCGCCAGATCGTCCGCATGGCCGTGATCGTGCCGTGGGCGGCATCCGTCGTGATGACGACGATGGTCTTCTACTACAGCCTCGAGCCGTACTTCGGCGTCTTCAACAAGTTCCTCTACGACATCGGGCTCGCAGACGACGCGGTCGGCTACGGCTGGACCAAGAACCCGGCCACCGCCTTCGCCTGGTCGATCGTGATCGCGATCTTCGTCTCGCTGCCGTTCACGACCTACACGATCCTCGCGGGCCTCCAGACGGTTCCGGCCGACACCCTCGAAGCCGCGAAGATGGACGGCGCCGGCGCGACCCGCACCTACTGGACGGTCGTCGTTCCCCAGCTGCGCAGCGCCCTGGCCGTCGCGATCCTCATCAACATCATCAACGTCTTCAACTCGCTGCCGATCCTCAAGGTGATGACCGGGTCGATCCCCGGATACGGCGCCGACACGATCATGACGATGATCTTCAAGTACATCGAGCTGCAGAAGAAGGTCGACGTCGCGAGCGCACTGTCGGTCGTCGCCTTCCTCATCGTGATCGTGATCGTCGCGATCTACGTCAAGGCCGTCAAGCCCATGAAGGAGGTCTGATCATGACCCTGACCGAGACCGCCCTCGTCACCACCGCGGGCGATGACGCCGCCCCTCGCATCCCCGGACGCAAGCGCCGCTACACCGAGGACCAGGTCACGCTGCCCCGCGTCATCCTGCGCATGGCCGCCGGCATCCTGGTGCTCGCGATCTTCGTGCTGCCGTACCTGATCATGTTCTTCGGCTCCGTGAAGACGAAGTCGCAGATCCGCTCGGTCGACCCGACGTACCTGCCGATCGAGTGGCACTGGGAGAACTACATCTCGATGTGGTCGACCCCCGAGACGCCGCTGCCCTACAACCTCATCTCGACGATCATCATCGCCGTGTTCGCGACGCTGCTCGTGCTGCTGGTCTCGCTGCCCGCGGCCTACTACACCGCCCGCTTCAAGTTCCCCGGGCGCATGGTCTTCCTGTTCCTGGTGATCGTGACGCAGATGCTGCAGCCGGCCGTGCTCACCTCTGGCCTGTTCCGCCAGTTCACGGTGCTCGGACTCAGCGACACGTGGGCGGCGATGATCTTCATCAACGCCGCGTTCAACCTGTCGTTCGCGGTGTGGATCATGCACTCGTTCTTCGCGGGCATCCCGAAGGAGATCGACGAGGCCGCCCAGATCGACGGCGCGGGGCGCTTCACCGTGCTGTTCAAGATCAACCTGCCGCTCGTCTGGCCGGGCATCGTGACGGCCATCGTCTTCACGTTCGTCGCCTGCTGGAACGAGTTCGCCGCATCGCTCGTCATCCTCTCGACCGACAAGAACCAGCCGCTCTCGGTCGCATTGACCAAGTTCGTCGGTCAGTACGAGACGAGCTGGCAGTACGTGTTCGGCGTCTCGATCGTCGCGATCCTGCCCGTCGTCATCCTGTTCATGCTCATCGAGAAGCGCCTCGTCGGCGGCCTGACCGCCGGCAGCGTCAAGTAGACCTCGGGCCCGTCGCGGGGCGTCCGGTTCGCAGTTCGTGCCGCCGGGCGCACCCGCGAGCGGCACGAACTGCGACGGGAACCTCGACTCTGACGCCTACCGCGCAGGCAGCTCGACCCCGGTCGCGTCAGCGAGGGCCGCGAGGAGCCGCTCCTGGAAGGATGTGTCGTCGACGGCCGGGTGGGGTGTGCGCCGCTCGCCGTGGTGCCAGTATCCGCCGGTGACGTCGAGACGCGGCTCGGTCGCGAGGCGCTCCTGCGTCTCATGCCCGAGATCGAAGTCGTCGGGGGCGCCAGCACCGCCCATCTTCGTCGGCACCCATCCAGGATCGACCGAGTCAGCCGCGACGCGAGGCGCCCACCGTCGGGCGACCGCCGCCGACAGAGCCGTGACGAACAGCTTGCTGTCGGAGTAGCTGGCCGTCGTCCGCGAGCCGTCCCAGTCGAGCTCCGTGAGATCGGTCGAGCCGCCGCGATGCATCCCGCTGCTGAGGTAGACGTGACGTGTGGGCGTGCGCAGCAGCGCGGTGAGCAGGTAGGGACTGACCACGTTGACGGGCAGGATGCCGGACCCCGAGATGACACCGGCGTTGTGGATGACCGCGTCGACCTCCGCTCCCCCGTTCAGCTCGTCGGCGACATCCCTGACGGCGCGGCGATCCGTGAGGTCGGCGATGACGAGATCGGCACCGCGATCCGTCAGCGATGAGACGGCGGCTGCTCGATCCGCGCTGCGCGCATGGACGATCACCCGATGGCCCTGGTCGAGAAGTGCGGCGGCCGTCGCGCGGCCGAGACCGTCCGTGGAGCCCGTGACGAGGATGCGTGTCATGACCCCATCCTCTCGCGATGCTCAGCGTCCTCTCCACCGACAGGAACCGACCGCTCCCGGTACTCTGGCACGGTCGACTCCGCCATCCGGCGCGGTGAGACGGGGGGGATCACATGACCTGGCAGGATGCGGGGCGCGTCGAGAGGCGGCCGACGGAAGACGCTCACCCCGGGTGGGGGTGGGGCGTGGTGCTGGTGCCCGTGGCCGTCGGACTCGCGGCTCTCGGGCTGTTCTTCATCCGTGAGCTCGACCCCGGGATGGGCACCGTGATCGGCGTCGCGCTCATCGCCTGGGCCGTGTCTCTCGCGATGCCGTTCTTCGTCATCGCCTGGTATGCCGTGCAGGCTGCGTGGAAGGCATCACGCGAAGAGCGCGGGCAGACGTTCGCCGCACCGTCGCACGCGCTGCGGCGCATCGGGTTCGGCATGCGCTGGAGCTTCCGCGCACGCGGCACGCTCTTCAATCCCGCGTCGTACGACGGACCCGACCTGCCGATGCTCGTCGTGGGCAAGGTGGTGCACATCCTCGCGATCGTCGTCCTGGTGATCGCCGGGCTCGTCGCCGCTCTCGTCGGGATCGCCTCGCGCTGAGCGGGATCCCGCACCCTCCGATGCGTCGTTGCCGATCCGCGAATCAGGATGCCGGAACGGATGCCGCGCGCAGCTGCGCGGGACTCCAGCGGACCCCGAGCGCGCTCGACAGCGCCACCTGTGCGACCCCCGTCGAGATCGACGCGTCGGCATCCGCGAAACGCACCGGAACGTTCGCGGTGCCCGTCGCCGTGTAGTCGATCTCCGCCTGCACGAGGCCGAGGAACGGGTCTCCGAGCGCGCGCGCCGGCCCCCCGATCACGACCTCGGCCGCGTCGAGCACTGCGGCGATGAGCTTGATGGTGCGCGCGAGTGCGCGTGCGCCCTCAGCCAGCTTCTCTTCATCGGCAGACGCGGCCAGCGCGGTGATCGCCTCGTCATCCATGGCGTCATCGAAGTCATCGCCCAGCATCGCCGTCATCGACGACGCCGATTCCAGGCATCCCTGGCGTCCGCAGCGACACGCGCGCGCATCCTCGCCGAACTGCACCTGGACGTGACCGATCTCGCCCGCGCGGTCTCGTGGGCCCGGTGCGAGTTCGCCGTCGAGAGTCACCGCCGCACCGATCCCGGTGCCGATGTGGATGAACAGCCGGTATCCGGACGACTCATCCTCTCGGGCCGCTTCGGCGATCGCCTCGGCATCGACGTCGTTCACGAGAAGGACGGGAACCGAGAGCAGGCGCTCGAAACGCTCGGCGAGGGGCACGTCGGTCCATCCGAGCTGCACGCTCTCGAACACGCGGCGGCCGTCTGTCGTTCCGGGAAGCTGCACGCCCGCGACGAGCAGCCGTCCGGCGTATTCGGCGGCGATCTCCGTCAGCGCAGCGTCGAGCATTCGCACCCGTGATTCATCGGAGAACGCGACTCGCCGCGTCTCGACCTCGGTGCCGTCGAGCGCGACCAGAGCGATGCGCGCATCGGTCGGTCGGATCACGAGCACCAGGATGACGTGATGCTCGGCCTCGATGCTCAGCGTGGTCGCGCGTTTGCCGCCCGTGCTGGCGGCCTGCTCGCCGTCGACGACCAGCTGCAGCTCGATGAGCTCGGCGACCAGCGACGAGGCCGTCGCCGCAGTCAGGCCGGTGGCTCGGGCGATCCCCGCCCGGGTCTCGGAGCCCGGGTTGCGGAAGACCAGCTGCAGCGCCCGGCGCAGGTTCGCGCGGCGGACCGAGGCCTGGGTGTCGAGTGCGTCATCGCCGTTCAGCATGGTGCCGGTCCCGGTGCAGGAATCAGTTGACAGACCTGGTGGTTCTGCGTACCCTCGGTCATAGTTTATTCAATAAACTTAGTTCGGTCCCCGGGCGAGTGAGTGCTGCACACACTGTCACTCGCTCGGAAGGCCGGATCATCGTCCTTCGGCGGCTTCGGTGTGATGGCGGATCACTTCGGCCACGACGAAGTTGAACCACTTCTCGGCGAACTCCGGATCGAGATGCGCCTGCTCGGCGAGTGCCTTGAGCCGCGCGACCTGCTGCTCCTCGCGACCGGGATCGGATGCCGGCATCTCGTGCTCGGCTTTGAGCTGACCGACCTGCTGCGTGGCGCGGAAGCGCTCGGCGAGCATGAAGATGAGTGCGGCGTCGATGTTGTCGATGCTCGAACGCAGTCGGAGGAGTTCAGCTCGGGGGTCTTCGGCGGCGGTCATGCCCCCTACTCTACGGAAACACGCGTCAGAACGACCCCACCCTGAAGGGGGGATGCCTCCCGGATGGACCCGCGCTCGGCCGCTATCGTGAGCACATGAGCCGAGAAGAGCAGGACCCGTCGAAGAGCGCGTCTGCTGCCGCATCCGAACCCTCCTCGGCACCCGACGTCGCAGCGTCGATCACCGAAGCATCCGC
The DNA here is from genome assembly GCF_030209555.1 of Microbacterium sp. LMC-P-041. NCBI lineage: Bacteria > Bacillati > Actinomycetota > Actinomycetes > Micrococcales > Microbacteriaceae > Microbacterium > Microbacterium sp. LMC-P-041. Next base: position 357,735 of record NZ_JARVRV010000004.1, on the reverse strand, counting down.
CGACACTCCGGGGTCCGCGAGCTCCCCCGCAGAAGACACCACCGTTCCGGCGATCTCCCCGCCCACGCCGAAGACGTCGCCGGCAGTTCGTCACGGGGTCGTCGAGCCGATGACTCCGAGCCGCTCGTTCTGGACGCGCATCGACCGGCCTTTCGTGTTCGGATTCCTGGTGACGATCGGCGGCCTCGCCGCCATCGTGCTCGGTCTGGCCGTCGCGAACCTGTCGACCGTGCTCATCTACATCGCCCTGGCACTGTTCGCCGCCCTGGGCCTCGACCCCACCGTGCGCTTCCTCGAGCGGCGCGGGCTGTCTCGCGCCATCTCGGTGGTCGTCGCGATCCTCGGGCTCGTGGTCGTGGCGGGTCTCGTCGTGTGGATGGTGCTGCCGGTCGTGATCGACCAGGTCGCGAGCTTCGTGAGGTCGGTGCCGGGGATGATCCAGGAGTTCACCCGCAGCGACATCTACGCGACGCTCGACGCCCAGTTCGGCGACCAGTTCCAGGACCTCGTCGCGGATGTGCAGACGTTCCTCACCGACCCGGGAAACATCGCCGCGGTCGGCGGAGGAGCGCTGCAGGTCGGCGCCTCGATCGCCAACGCCATCTCGGGCATCATCGTGGTGCTCGTGCTCACGCTCTACTTCGTCGCGACGCTGCCGTCGATCAAGTCGGGGATGCTCCGCCTCGCTCCCGCACGTGACCGCGCGCGCGCAAGCGACATCACCGAGCAGATCACCGATTCCGTGGGCGCCTACGTGATGGGAATGGTCGTGCTCGCGTTCTGCAACGCCGTGCTCACGTTCCTGCTGTACGTGTTCCTCGGGCTGCCGTTCCCACCGCTGATGGCGACGGTCGCCTTCTGCATCACCCTGATCCCGCTCGTGGGCTCTGTGATCTTCTGGATCATCGGCACCGGCATCGCGCTGTTCAGCGACCCGATCGCGGCACTCGTCTTCGCTCTCATCTACGTCGTGTACATGCAGATCGAGGCCTACGTCATCACCCCTCGCGTCATGAACAAGGCCGTCGCCGTTCCGGGTGCCCTCGTCGTGATCGGCGCCCTCGCCGGCGGCACGCTGCTCGGCCTGCTCGGCGCTCTCGTGGCGGTGCCGGTCGCGGCATCCATCCTCATCGTGATCAAACAGGTGCTGATACCCCGGCAGGACGCCAGGGTCTAGGCAGTCCCTGGACGCAGAAGTGCCCGGCCCCCTGAAGGGCCGGGCACTTCTGTGAGGACGACTCGGGTCAGACGAGGTCGTTGTCAGCGAGCCACTTCTTCGCGATGTCCGCGGAGGACTGCTCCTCGACCGTGCTGAGCACGTTGAGGGCGACGAGCTCCTCGCCGGTCAGCTTGGCGCTGATGGCGTTGAGGACATCGGAGACGTCGTCGGCGATGTCGCTCGAGACGATCGGCACGACGTTCGACGAGATGATCAGGTTCTCGGGGTCTTCGAGAGCGACGATCTCCTCGGTCTCGAAAGCCGGATCGGCGGTGTAGATGTCGGCGACCTGGATCTGCCCGGCGAGCAGCGACTCGAGCGTGGTCGGGCCGGTGGCCGAGAACGTCAGGTCGACGCCGTAGACCTCTTTGGCCTTGGCCGGGCTGTACGGACGCTGCTCGAACTCCGGAGCCGCACCGATCGTGACCTCGGAGGTCACCTTCGAGAGGTCGCCGATCGTCTTCAGGTCGTTCTCCTCGGCGAAGCTCTTCAGCACCGTGTAGGAGTCCTGATCGGTCGCCTCGGCGAAGTCGAGAGCGGTCAGGCTCTCGGGAAGGGCCTCCTGCAGCGCCGCGTAGACGTCGTCAGGGCTCGTGACGTCGACCTCGTCATCCGAGATGTACTCGAGCAGGCTGCCCGTGTACTCGGGGAAGACGTCAATGTCACCCGACTCGACATCCGGCATGTACGCGTCACGCTGGCCGATGCTGAGCTGCTTCTCGACGTCGAAGCCGGCGGCCTCGAGCGCCTGGGCGTAGATCTCGGCGATGATCTCGTTGGAGTAGTACGCCTGCGAGCCGACGACGATCGTGTCGCCGCTGCCCGAGCTCTCACCGGAGTCGGACGGCTCGTCGAGCGGGTTGCTCGACGAGCAGGCGGACAGGGCGAGTGCAGCCGCGGCGACAAGACCGACGGCGAAGACAGAGCGCTTGCCTCGTGCTGTGAACATGGACTTCCTCTTTTCTGGAACTGCTGTGGGGGACTGCTGCTGTGTGGAACTGCGCGGTAGGGACGGAGGAGCCGGTGCGCGATCAGGCCGTGGCCGGAGCCGCGGCGGGAGCGAGGTCGCGCGACCGGCGACGGGTGGGACGGCCGGCACGGAGCCCCGCCGGCACCGCGGCGTGCTGGGCTGCGGCGAGGATCAGGTCGACGAGCAGCGCCAGCGTGGCCACGAGGATCGCCCCGGCCAGGACCTGATCGAACTTCTGCAGGGGAATGCCCTGGATGATCGGCCAGCCGAGGCCGCCGAGATTCACGTAGGCGGCGATCGTGACGGTCGCGATGACCTGAAGGAGGGCTGAGCGGAGGCCGCCGACGAGCAGAGGCAGTCCGAGCGGCACCTCGACCTTCCAGAAGATCTGCCAGCCGGTCATGCCCATCGCCTTGGCCGAATCGATCACGCGGCGATCGATCGCCTCGAGCCCCGTATACGCGCCGGCGAGCAGCGAGGGGATCGCGAGCAGAACGAAGGTGATGATGGCCGCCTGCGGCACACGCAGCACGCCGAGCAGGAGGACGAGCAGGATCATCAGGCCGAACGCGGGAATCGCTCGCGCCGCGCCGGAGATCGCGACCGCGACCTCGCGCCCCTTGCCCGTGTGGCCGATCAGCCAGCCGATCGGCACCGCGATCACCGCGGCGATCAGCACCGAGATCACCGTCAGGGCGAGATGCTCGGCCAGCAGCTTGGGCAGCGCGTAGTTTCCCGTCCACTGCTCGGGAGCGAGCATCCAGGCGAAGGCCTCGGCGAAGAGATTCATGCCGGGGCTCCCAGCGCGATCGGCCGAGGCGCGACCTTCTTCGAGGCGGCGCGCGTCCACGGCATCAGCGCGCGACCGATCAGCAGCAGGATCAGATCGATCACGAGGGCGATGATGACCACGGCGACGACGCCCGCGAACACCTCGGCGATGATGCGCCGGTCGAGGCCGTTCGTGAACAGGTAGCCGAGGTTGGTCACGCCGATCAGGATGCCGACCGTGGCGAGCGAGATGGTGCTGACGGCCGTCACGCGGAGTCCGGCGAGGATCACCGGACCGGCGAGCGGGAACTCCACCGCCCAGAATCTGCGGAAGGCGGCGAAGCCCGTCGCCGTCGCCGCCTGGCGCACATCGTCATCGACCGAATCGAGACCGTCGGAGACCGCGCGCACCAGGATCGCGATCGCATAGATCGTGAGCGCGATGACGAGATTCGACTCGCTCCGGGCCGAATACCCGGCGACCGAGGGCAGCAGGATGAGCAGCGCGAGCGACGGGATCGTGTAGAGCAGACCGGTGAGCACGATGATCGGGCCGCGCACCAGGCGGAAACGCCACGCGACCCAGCCGAGCGGGAGCGACAGCACGAAACCGAGCACGATCGGGATGATGCTCTGACGCAGATGCACCAGAGTCAGATCGAGGATCAACCCGAGGTTGTCGGTGACCCAGTTCACGCGCCCTCGCCCTGCACAGCGCCGAGAGCGGCGGCATCCGGCCCCGCCAGGGGACCGTCGGACGTCTCGGCCGCCGCGACGATCGCGCCCTGCGTGCGCCCCTCGGAGTCGACCACGACGGTGCCGTGCGGGGTCTCTTTGAGGTGCAGGGCCCGACGCCCACGGTCGGCTCCGATGAACGAGGCGACGAAGTCGTCTGCCGGGTTCTCGATGATCTCGCTCGGGCTGCCCACCTGCACGATGCGCGCGCCCTTGTCGAGGATCACGACCTGATCGCCGAGCAGGAAGGCTTCGTCGATGTCGTGGGTGACGAACACGACGGTCTTGTCGAGTTCGTGCTGCAACCGCAGCGTCTCCTGCTGCAGGTCGGCGCGCACGATCGGGTCGACGGCACCGAAGGGCTCGTCCATCAGCAGGATGTTCGGATCCGCCGCAAGACCACGGGCCACGCCCACGCGCTGCTGCTGACCGCCCGAGAGCTGACTGGGATACCGGTCGGCGAGTGACTGGTCGAGTCCCACCGTCTTGAGCAGCTCACGCGCGCGCTCGTGCGCCGGCCCCTTCTTCACGCCGGTCAGACGCAGCACGGTGGCGACGTTGTCGATCACCGTGAAGTGCGGCATCAGGCCGGAGTTCTGCATGACGTAGCCGATGCGGCGGCGCAGGGCGACGGGGTCGCCGCCGAGCACGCTCTCGCCGTCGATCTCGACCTCGCCCGAGGTCGGCTCGACCATGCGGTTGATCATGCGCAGCAGAGTGGTCTTGCCGCATCCCGAGGATCCGACGAACACCGTCGTCTTGCGGGACGGCAGCACCAGGCTGAAGTCCTTCACGGCGGTCGTGCCATCGGGGAACTGCTTGGTGACGTTGCGGAACTCGATCACGATTTACTACTCTCCGGTCGATCGATCGACGAGGCGCGCATCAGCGCCTCGACTGCGGCATACAGAGGTCATGCAGAGACCTCGACCCGCGGGTCGAAGGCGACGAAGCCCGAGAAGTCCTTGCCCACCCGGTCGAAGGCGCTCGGATACGGCGTCGGATACGACCAGGCGTAGTCGGTGTGCAGCTCGCCACCGGCCTGGACGGAGAAGTACTGGGCGGCGCCCTTCCACGGGCATGTGTACGGAGTGGGGCTCTCGACGAGCACGCCCTCCGTGATGGATGCCGGCGGGAAATACCAGTTTCCCTCGATGCGCGCGAGATCGCTCTCGTCGGCTTCGGCGATGACGGTTCCTGCGAGTACAGCCTTCATGGTCCTGCCTCCTCGGATGTGTGTTCGAGCGTATAAGAGGTGTGCGACATTCGGCCGGGGGTTGTGCCGGAGGTCGTCAATGTGGGAAACAATCCTGCTCCGGGCGCGCCGATCGCGCCAGTCTCTCGTCGGTTGTTCGGAGCGGATGCCGAAACGGATGGGCCGCGCGGCGTCCGTCGTCGGCATCCGTCCGATGGGCTCAGGCCGAGTCCCTCCCGTAGGACTCGAGCAGCCGCAGCCAGATCTCGCTGATCGTCGGGTACGCCGGAACGGCGTGCCACAGGCGGGCGATCGGCACCTCGCCGACGATCGCGACCGTGGCTGTCTGCACGAGCTCGGCGACCTCGGGGCCGACGAAGGTCGCTCCGATGATCACGTCGCGCTCCTTGTCGATCACGAGGCGGGCCTGCCCCTCGAAGCCGTCCTCGTAGAGGCTCGCGCCGGCGACAGAACCCAGGTCGTAATCGACGACGGCGACGTCGGTTCCGGCCTTGCGGGCCTCTGCCTCGGTATGCCCGACCGAGGCGACCTCGGGGAACGAGAAGGTCACCTGAGGGGCGCCGGCGCTGTCCGCGGTGGCGACGTGACGACCCCAGGCCGCATCGTCGACGTCCTCGCCCTTGGCGCGCGCCGCGATCACGTCGCCCGCTGCTCGCGCCTGATACTTGCCCTGGTGCGTGAGCAGCACACGACCGTTCACATCGCCGACCGCATAGAGCCAGTCGGATCCGGGAACACGCAGCGTGTCGTCGACCGTGATCCAGCGACCGGGCTCGAGACCCGCGACGTCGAGGCCGATGTCGCCGCTGCGAGGAGACCGCCCGGTCGCCACGAGGACCTCGGCAGCGGTGACCGTCGACCCGTCGTCGAGCACGATCTCGACTCCCTCGTCGCCTCGCGTCACGCTGGTCGTGCCGGTGTCGGTGCGGACGTCGACACCGAGCTCCTTCAGCCCGGCCGCGACGCGCTCCCCGGCGAACGGCTCCATCGAACCCAGCAGACCGCTGCGGGCGATGATCGTCACCGTCGAACCGAGGGCCGCATAAGCCGTGGCCATCTCGACCGCCACGACCCCGCCGCCGATCACGGCCAGCGACTCGGGCAGCTCCTCTGCGCTGGTCGCCTCGCGGCTGGTCCAGGGGGACGAGTCGCGCAGGCCCTCGATGGGCGGGATCACGGCATCCGATCCGGTGCTGATCGCGACGGCGTGGCGGGCGCGGAGCACGCGGGTGCCGCCGTCGGCATCCGTCACCGTCACCTCGCGCTCACCCGTCAGACGGCCGTGCCCGCGGGCGAGGTCGATGCCGGCGGAGTCGAGCCACCTCACCTGCCCGTCATCCGACCAGTTGCTCGTGAACGAGTCTCGACGGTCGAACACCGCGCGCACGTCGAGCGACCCCGTCACCGCCTCGGCCGAGCCCTTGACCTTCTGCGCGGCTCGCAGCGCCTGGGCCGGACGCAGCAGCGCCTTCGACGGCATGCATGCCCAGTACGAGCACTCACCGCCGACCAGCTCGCTCTCGACGATGATCGCGGTCAGTCCGTTCTGCACGGCGCGGTCGGCGACGTTCTCGCCCACCGGCCCGCCGCCCAGCACGATCAGGTCGTAGTCGTCGGTCTTCTCAGCAGTCATGGGGTGCACCTCTCCGTCGCCCAGTCTTGCTCAAGTCCAACGTCGAGTCACGGGGTGGTTGTTCCGCGACGCGCCGTCGGGCGCGTTGCCGGCCTGCTCCACAACTCCGGAAGGCCGGCGAACAGCGACGCGCACCGGCCGTGCAGCCCCGCATCGGGCCGTTCGTCCGGAGTTATGGCGCCGCCCCGGTTCACAGCCTGAGTGCGAACGCCAGGTCAAGCTCCCCGAGGCGCGACCCGCGCGTCAGCGAACCGGCAGAATGTGCGTCGGCGCCGGGGCCTGCGCGAGGTGGCGGATGCCGAGCGGCGCGCCCGTGCGCTCGTCGAGGTCGACCAGCGCGACGGTGTCGGAGCGCTGCCCCGCGACCAGCAGCTTGCCCTCGTGCACGACGTGATGACGGGGCCAGTCCACGCCCGAGTCGGCGAGGGCGATCGACTCGAGAGCCTCGCCTCCCCCGCGCACGCGGAGCGCGGCGATCGTGTTGCTGCCGCGCAGGGCCGTGTAGAGGAACTGCGCGTCACGGCTGCGGGCGAGTTCGGCGGGGAAGTCCACGCCGATCTCGGCGATCGGGCTCGCGAGCACCGACGACACGACAGCCCACGTGCCGTCGCGCCCGGCGCCGAGAGTGAACACCTCGCACGAGTACTCGGTCACCACGTGCAGGTGGCCGCTGGGGTGCACGACCATATGCCGGGGGCCGGTGCCGACGGGCAGCACGACCTCGTGATCGAGCACCAGGCCACCCCCGGTGGGTCGCCAGATCCGCACCAGGTCGAAGCCGAGATCGGTGGTCGCGATGCGCCCGTCGGCGAGGAAGGCTGCCGAGTGCGCGTGCGATGCGCGCTCCTCACCCGTCGCGGTGAGCTCGCCGGGGTACGGATCGGATGCCGCGACCGCGACGCCCGCCGGAGGCGCCGCCTCGAGCGGCTCGCCGAGGAGAGCGGCACGCAGTTCGGCTGCCTTGTTCACGGCATCCGGCACCAGGCGGCCCTGCGCGTCGATGCCGATGCGGACGACCCGGCCGTCGCCGTAGCAGCTCGCGACGAGGAACGATCCGCTCGACGAGACCGCCACGTGGCAGACGCCGTCGCCCGCGGCGACCGGCTCACCGAGCGGCTTCAGCGTCGAGTCGCCGCTGCGCGCGAACGCCTGCACTCCGGCATCCCCTTCGAGCGCCGCGTAGACGACGTCGAGCGACGGATGCTGCGCCAACCACGACGGGGAGGGGGTCTGCGTGACCGCTCCCCGATACTCGAGTGCGGTGGGCGCGCTCTCGTCGCCCGCGAGCAGGCCGATGCCGTCGGCCGAGCCGCCCATCGCGGGTCCGTACCCGCCGAGCCAGAACCGGGTCATGTCAGCCTCAGTCGAGCAGGTCGTGACGCACGATGACCTGGTCGCGCTCGGGGCCGACGCCGATGACGGAGATGCGCGTGTTGCTCATGCCCTCGAGCGCGATGACGTAGTCCTGCGCGTTCTTCGGCAGGTCGTCGAACGTGCGTGCGGTCGAGATGTCCTCGCTCCACCCCGGGAAGTACTCGAGGATCGGCGTCGCGTGGTGGAAGTCGGTCTGGTTGACCGGCACCTCGTCGAAGCGCCGACCGTCGACGTCGTATGCGACGCAGACGGGGATCTGCTCTAGTCCGGTGAGGATGTCGAGCTTGGTGAGGACGAGATCGGTGATGCCGTTCACACGCGTCGCGTAGCGGGTGATCGGGGCGTCGTACCAGCCGACCCGGCGCGGACGGCCCGTGGTGGTGCCGAACTCGAAGCCGCGCGACCGCAGCCACTCGCCCTGCTCGTCGAACAGCTCGGTGGGGAACGGACCGGAGCCGACACGGGTCGTGTAGGCCTTCACGATGCCGACGATGCGGTCGAGCGCTCCGGGGCCGACGCCCGATCCGGTGGACGCGCCGCCCGCCGTGGCCGACGACGACGTGACGAACGGGTAGGTGCCGTGGTCGACGTCGAGCATGGTGGCCTGACCGCCCTCGAACACGACCACCTCGTCGCGGCGCAGGGCCTCGTCGAGCAGGTATCCCGTGTCGGCGACCATCGGCCGCAGGCGCTCGGCGTACGAGAGCAGGTCTTCGACGACCTCGTCGGCGGTGATCGCGCGACGGTTGAAGATCTTCACCAGCAGGTGGTTCTTCTGGTCGAGGGCGCCTTCGACCTTCTGGCGCAGGATGTTCTCGTCGAAGAGGTCCTGCACGCGGATGCCGACGCGGTTGATCTTGTCGGCGTAGGCGGGGCCGATGCCACGGCCGGTCGTGCCGATCATGCGCTTGCCGAGGAAGCGCTCGGTGACCTTGTCGAGAGTGCGGTGGTACTGGGTGATGATGTGCGCGTTGGCGCTCACCTTCAGACGGGAGACGTCGATGCCGCGGCCGCCGAGCGCCTCGAGCTCGCTGAAGAGCACCTCGAGGTCGATCACGACGCCGTTGCCGATCACCGGCGTGACGCCCGGCGACAGGATGCCGGACGGCAGCAGGTGCAGTGCGTACTTCTCATTGCCGACCACGACGGTGTGGCCCGCGTTGTTGCCGCCGTTGAACTTGACGACCCAGTCGGTGCGCTCGCCGAGCAGGTCGGTGGCCTTGCCCTTGCCCTCATCGCCCCACTGGACGCCGACGATAACGATTCCTGGCATGGGTATCCCCCTTGCTTTCGCCGGGTTTGCACCGGCTGATGAGCTGGCCCTCTTCGGGCGGCTCCATCCTATCGAAGGTCGTTCGCCGACCCTCCGGGCTGTGGGCGGCGGACGCTCTCGAACGGACTGCAGCAACCCGTGGCGGAAAACGAGCGGATGCTGTCGCTCGGGCGCATCGCCGATGTCCGTGGCCGGTGCCAGGATCGAAGGATGCCGAAGACCGGTCGCGTGCGTCGCGACGACAGCCCGAACCCCGCGAAGCCCCGCCCACAGGGTCCGCTCGTGCTTGTCGCCGCACTGGTGACGGTGGTGCTGTGGGCCTCGGCGTTCATCGGCATCCGCGGCGCCGGTCCGCACTTCGACCCGGGCGCGCTGGCGCTGCTGCGCATGGCTGTAGGAAGCGCCGTGCTGGCGATCATCGCGGTGCGCCACGGCATCCGTCTTCCCGACCGGAGGAACTGGTGGCTCGTCGCGGTCTGGGGCGTCGGGTGGTTCTGCGTCTACAACCTGGCCCTCAACGCCGCCGAGCGCACGCTCGATGCCGGCACGGCCGCGATGGTGGTCAACCTCGCGCCGCTCATGGTGGTGGTCTTCAGCGGGCTCTTCCTGCGTGAGGGCTTTCCGAAGCCGCTGATCATCGGGGCGCCGATCGCCTTCCTCGGTGTCGTCCTGATCGGCATGAACTCGTCGACGAGTGAGGGTCCCGACATCACCGGGCTGCTGCTCGCGCTGCTCGCGGCCGTGATGTACGCCGGATGCACCCTGCTGCAGAAGCATCTGCTCAGCGCGGGGTCCGACGCGACCACGCTGACGTTCCTCGGCGCGGTGGCCGGCACGGTCGCGCTGCTCCCATGGGCAGGCAGCCTGGTCGGAGCACTGCAGACGGCCCCGCTCGGCTCGACGCTGTGGGTGGTGTATCTCGGCATCTTCCCGACGGCGATCGCGTTCACCACCTGGGCGTACGTCCTGCAGCGCAGCACGGCCGGCCAGACGTCGGCGACGACCTATGTCGTGCCCGCGATCGCGATCCTCATGTCGTGGGCGATCCTCGGTGAGGTGCCGACCCCGCTCATGTTCGTCGGCGGTGCACTGTGCCTGCTCGGGGTGCTCGTGACACGGATGAAGTGGGGACGCCGCGCCGAGTGACGTGACGGCATCGAGGTCTAGCGTCAACCGGCATACTGACCGATAAAGTGTGCGCGGAGGCGAAATGACGACCTGGTGGCCCTACGCCCGACTGGCAGCAGCAGCGCTCGGACTCGCGGCGATCATCGCCCAGCTCGCACGCAGCGTCGAGAACGCTCTCGCGGCCACCACCGAGTGGGGCCAGCACCTGCCGACGGTCGCGGCGAACTTCCTCAGCTTCTTCACGATCCTGTCGAACCTGCTCGCGGCCATCGTGCTGATCGTCGCCGCGGTCTGGGCGCTGCGCCACCGTCACGATGACGAGCGGGAGCCCGGCTGGCTCGCTGTCCTCCTCGTCTGCGTCAGCACGTACATGATCGTCACGGGCATCGTCTACAACACCCTGCTCCGCGGCATCGAGCTGCCCCAGGGCGTCACGGTCCCCTGGTCGAACGAGGTGCTGCACGTCGTCTTCCCGCTGTTCCTGCTGGTCGACCTGCTGTTCGCTCCGCGGCGGCGCGCGCTGCGCTGGCGTGCCGTGGCGCTAGCGACGATCTTCCCCATCGTGTGGGTCGTCTACACGATGATCCGGGCGAATCTCATCGTCGCCCCCGCCACCGGCGAGGCCTGGTGGTATCCGTACCCGTTCCTCAACCCCCACATCGTGCCGGGCGGCTATCTCGGGGTCGCCGGCTACATCGTCGGCATCGCCATCGCCATCATCGGCGTGGCCTGCGTGGTCATCTGGGTGGGCCGCAAGCGCGGCGCCCCTCAGGACGTCGCCGACACGACGCACGTCGAGGAGTCCCCGCGCGCCCGAGGATGATGCGGCGAGAAGCCTGCCCCGAGGACGAGCGGCTCACGCTGCGGCTATCGGGTTCCGCCCTCGGGCCTGAACGTCGCGAGCACCGCATCGCTCACGTGCTGAGGAGTCGTGGCCAGGGCCTCACGCGGATCGAGGAGGCGAGTCGGAACACGGTCACCGCGAAGCTCCTCCCGCGTCGATGGTTCGAGTACGTAGAACAGTCGCCGAGGCTGCCGCAGTGAGATCAGGTGACTGACGACAGGACCCAGCAGCAGCACGGCGACCAGTGCCCAGACGATGCGCCACACACCGCTGACGGTCGCCGCCACGACCGTGAAGGTCGACGCGGCGGCGAGCGCCGCGACCAGCGTCATCGCGGGCACGAGCTTCGATCCGGGGAGGAGGATGCCCCCGGGGACGCTCGCACTCGCCCGACTGATGTCCTCCGCGCTGACGCGCCGGCGAGGAAGCGTGGTGAGCCAGAGTGTCACCGCGATCACCCACCACAGCGAAGGGACAGCGATGAGCACGCCGATCATGGATCGCATGGACCCGGTGTCGTGCAGGTACGCCCAGGCGCAAGCAGAGGTGGCGACGGCCGCGAGGATCACGTTCAGCACGACCACGGCCACCCACAACGGTCGTCCGATCGAGTACTCGAGCGCACTGCGCGGCATCGTTCTGGGCTGCTTCATCGTTCCCGCATCATCCGAAGATCGAGTTCTCAGCTAAGCACGCGTCCGTCGCTCCGCCGATATACGCGTCGGGCCGGATCAGATCCCATGATGTCGAGTCACGGATGCCGTCCCCCCTGCGTGCCCCGCCGCCGCGCATCCGCGCCGGGGCCGGAGCCGCGCCATCCGCGCCGGGGCCGGAGCCGCGCCGGCCGATGCGGTTACGCTGGTCGACGGGGGGTCGTCGACGCGTCCCCCGTGGGAACGAGGAGACACACCGATGAACGAGCCCTACGCGCCCGGCCCCTCCGCAGGTTCGACGCCGCCGCCTCCGCCTGCGCCCTCCGCCCAGGCCGCCGCGCCGGCTCCTCCCGCTCCCGCGACCCGCGCCGAATCGTCGGCCCCCGCGGCCCCCGCGGCCTCCCCGTCGGCGAGCAGGAAGTCCGAAGCGCCGACGGACGCCGAGCTCCAGCGCGCGAGCGCCGTGCTGAAGACCGTGTCCGACGCATACTCGGCCAAGATGGTCGGCCAGGAGCGTCTGCGCATGAGCCTGCTGATCTCGCTGATCGCGGGCGGGCACATCCTGCTCGAGAGCGTTCCGGGTCTGGCGAAGACCACCGCGGCCAGCACGCTCGCGGACACCGTGAGGGCGCAGTTCAAGCGCATCCAGTGCACCCCCGACCTGCTGCCCAGCGACATCACGGGCAACCAGATCTACGACGCGGCGACCGGGTCGTTCCGCACCGTGCTCGGACCGGTGCACGCGAACTTCGTGCTGCTCGACGAGATCAACCGCTCGAGCGCCAAGACCCAGAGCGCCATGCTCGAGGCCATGCAGGAGCACCAGACCACGATCGGCGGCGAGGTCCACCACCTGCCCAAGCCGTTCCTGGTGATCGCGACGCAGAACCCGATCGAGCAGGAGGGCACCTACGAGCTGCCCGAGGCGCAGATGGACCGCTTCCTGCTCAAGGAGATCGTCGAGTACCCGAGTCCCGCCGAGGAGTTCGAGATCCTCGGCCGCATCGACTCGGGAGTGCTCGATCCCGACCGTCACGTCTCGAGCGCCATCAGCCTCGACGACGTGCACATGCTGCAGGACGTCGCGAGCCGCATCTACGTCGACCCCGCGATCCGCAACTACATCGTCTCGATCGCCTACGTCACGCGCAACCCCGCGCCGTACATCGGCGAGGAGCGCGCGCGCTTCATCAAGTACGGCGCGAGCCCGCGTGCGAGCATCGCGTTCCTCCAGGCGTCGCGGGCGCTGGCGCTGCTCAACGGCCGCGGCCACGTGATCCCCGAGGACATCCGCTCGCTGCGCCACCTCGTGCTGCGTCACCGCGTGCTGCTGACGTTCGAGGCCGACGCCGAGGGCATCCGCAGCGAGGAGATCATCGACCAGATCTTCGCGTCCGTTCCCACGCCCTGACCCGCCATGGCCAGCCTGATCGCCCAGGTGAAGAGCAAGCTCTTCATCCACTCGTCGCGCAAGTCGCTGCACGCGCTCGACGGCGCCTACGCGTCGCTGCTGCACGGCCGCAGCCTCGACTTCGAGGATCTGCGCAAGTACGAGTACGGCGATCAGGTGCGCGACATCGACTGGCGCGCGACGGCTCGACTGGGCACTCCTCTGGTCAAGCGGCACCGTGCGATGCGGATGCACACGGTCCTCTTCGTGGTCGACACCGGCCGCTCGATGGGCGCGCTCGCGCACGACGAGAAGTCGAAGAAGGACCTCGCGATCCTCGCCACCGGCGTGCTCGGCGTGCTGGCGCTGCGGCACGGCGACGACTTCTCACTGGTCTACGGCGACTCCGACCGCATCCGCCGCCGCGCGCCGGGCCGCAGCGAGGGCGCACTGGAACACGCGCTGCGCACGATCGACCGGTCGATCGACACGAGCAGGGCAGCCAGCGACCGCGACGCGCTGCTGTCGTACGTCACGCGCACGATCTCTCGCCGCATGATCGTCGTCGTCATCACCGACGAGGCTCCGGTCACGACGGAGACCGAACGGATGCTGCGCCGACTGCGCGTGCAGCACGACGTCCTGTGGCTGACCGTGAGCGACGCCGATCCGGTGCTCGACCACGCGACGGCCACCATCCGCAGCGATGTCGACAGCATGTGGGAGGTGCCGGACTTCGTGCAGGGCGATCCCGACATCATCCGCGAGCTCGCCGCGCAGACCGAGGCCGACGCGGCGCGTCTTGCTGAGCTGCTCAAGCGCATGGAGATCAGCCACAGCGTGCTGGCGGGTCAGGACGCTGCCGTCTCGCAGCTGCTCCAGCTGCTGAATCGGAGGTCGAATGCCCGACTCTGATGAGCTGTACCCGCCTTTCCAATACGGCTGGGGCTGGATCCTGGTCGCATTCGGCATCCTCCTGCTGCTGATCGCGGCAGCATGGGTGGTCGTGGCGCTCACCAGGCCGCGACGTGACCTCACGCTGTCGCGCGACGCCCAGGGACCGACCCTGCTCACCACCGACGTGCTGTCGCAGCTGCGGGTCGAGTACTTCGACCGGATCCAGCGCATCGAAGACGACTACCGCGCCCGCACCCTGTCCGCCCGCAACGCGAACCTCGAGCTCAGCCGCGTCGTGCGCACCTTCGTGAACGAGTACAGCGGACTCGAGGCACCGGTGCTCGCGCTCGACGACCTCGTCTCTCGAGGGGTCCATCCCGCGCTCGTCGACGCCATGGGTCGCCACTACTACCCCAGCATCTTCCGGCCCGGTCCCGCGATCGACCCGATCGCCGGCGCCGAGGCGGCCCGAACGGTGGTGCGCACATGGCACTAGCGAACGGGTGGCTCATCCTCGTTGCCGTGGCCGTCGTCGTCATCGTCATAGCGCTCGGAATCGTCATCGGGCTGCGCAGCGGTGCGAAGACCGAGGCCCACGAGCGCGCCCGCGTCGCCCGAGCCGAGCGCCTGCGCGCGCTGCCGACTTTCCGCCGGGCGTTGAACCGCCGCGTGCTCGCACTGTCGAGCATCCTGCTCATCGGCGTGATCGCGACCCTCGCGGCCGGGGTCGTCTCCGCCCGGCCGATGGCGTCGCAGACCATCCAGCCCGTCAACACGAGCCGCGACATCATGCTCTGCCTCGACGTCTCGGGGTCGATGAGCGAGGTCGACGTCGAGGTGCTCACGGTCTTCGAGGAACTGCTCGAGGACTTCGAGGGTGAACGCATCGGCCTCACGATCTTCAACAGCTCTCCCGTGCAGATCTTCCCCCTGACCGATGACTACGAGTTCATCCGCAGCCACCTGCAGAGCATCCGCGAGAGCTTCGAGTTCACCGAATCGGTCCCCGAGCACTGGGTGGGCACGCTCAACGGCAACGGTGCCTCGCTGATCGGCGACGGCCTCGCGGCATGCGCGATGGCGTTCGACCACCCCGACGACGAGCGGTCGCGCTCGATCATCTTCGCGACCGACAACGAGGTCAACGGCGCCTCGATCGTGACGCTCGACGAGGCCGCCGCGTATGCCGCATCGAACGGCGTGCGCGTCTTCGCACTCAACCCGGTGCAGGGCAAGGACGCCGACGTCAGCGCCGAGCTCACGAAGGCCGCCGAGGCCACGGGCGGACAGGCGTACGGCCTGCGGGACACCACCACCGTGAGCGACATCGTCACGCAGGTGCAGGAGCAGGAGGCGTCCGCGCTGAAGGGTCAGGCGCAGGTCGTCTGGACAGACGCGCCGAACCTCTGGATCGTCGTGCTGATGATCTCGATGCTCTCGTTCATCGTCGTGCTGTGGAGGGTGAGACTGTGATCTTCCAGCCCGTGCTGAACGTCTTCCTCCTCGCTCTGCTCTGCGCGCCGGTGGCCGCCCTCGCCGTGATGGCGCTGGTCAGGGCGACCGGCCGCGGACGGGCGCTCTGGGCCATGCGGCTCGTCATGCTGCTCGCCTGCTTCGTCATGCTCCTGCGCCCGGGGATCCCCGGCGGTGCCACCGAGACCCTCGCGACCGACACCGACATCGTGCTCGTCGTCGACACCACCGCGAGCATCGTCGCCGAGGACTGGGACGGCGACAGGCCTCGCCTCGACGGCGTCCACGCCGACGTGCAGGCGATCGTCGACGAGTACCCCGGTGCGCGGTTCGCGCTGATCACGTTCGACGCCACGGCCGATCTCCGCATGCCGCTCACCACCGACACCACCGCGCTCGTCTCGTCGCTCGAGGTGCTGCGCCCCGAGGTGACGAGCCAGTCGCGCGGCAGCTCCATCGGCATCGCGAACCAGCTGCTCTCGGACACCCTGTCGAACGCGGCCGAGTCGTCGCCCGATCGCTCGCGCATGGTGTTCTACTTCGGAGACGGCGAGCAGACGGTCTCGTCGGCCCCCGAGCCGTTCGACGGGAGCGCCGAGCTCACCGACGCCGGCGCCGTGCTCGGGTACGGCACCGCGGAGGGCGGACCGATGAAGCTCACCACGGGCGGCGTGGACGGTTCGTCGAGCGAATACATCGAGTACGAGGGTGCGAACGCGCTGTCGCTGATCGACGAGGGGAACCTCGAGGCGATCGCCTCGGATCTCGGAGTCGAGTACCAGCACCGCACCGCGGATGCCGCACTCACCCTCCCCGAGGCGCCCTCGACCACCACCACCTACGCGGAGTCCGGCACCGTGGGCAACGTGACCGAGCTCTACTGGGTCGCCGCCCTCGTGATCGTGGCGCTGCTCGGCGTGGAGCTCACGAGGGCGAGCATGCTCGTAGCCCGACTGCGTCTGCTGCGAGCGCCGTCGACATCGCCGCGACGCCGGACGACCGACGGAGGTGCCGCATGACAGATCTGTCTGCACGCGCCGGCGGGACGCCGTCCGACAGCCCGGAGGACCTGAGGGCGTCGGCCGCCGCCGCGCTGCTGGCCTCGAATCGTCGCCGTCGCCGCATCCGACGGTGGATCGCGATCGGCACGCTTCCGCTGACACTGGCCGCACTGCTGTTCGTCGGCAAGATCCTCAGCATGTACGCATTCGCGCACCAGTCGATCACCGCGTACGTGGCCGATGACTATGCCGGATCAGAGGCGTCGGCCCGCGGGCAGGAGTTCCTCAACTGGTTCGAGCCCTTCAAGGCGCCGTTCAACGTCGGCACCGCGCTGGCGGGCGCCGAGAAGCTGCCGGATGCTCGGGCGAAGCTCGAGGAATCACTCGACCTCGCGACCGGCCTCGAGGTGTGCACGGTGCGCATCAACCTCGCTCTCGTCCTCGAGCGCATGGGCGACGCCGCCCGCGCCGAGGGCGACGGCGCGGGGGCCGCGGAGTTCTACGGCGACGCGCTCACCATCACGACCGAGATGCCCGAGGAGTGCAACAGCGACGAGGCGCAGGAGCAGTCGTCCGACCCCGACCGCGACATGCAGCAGAGCAGGGAAGACCTCGAGGACCGCCTCAAGCAGAAGCAGCAGAACGAGCAGCCGCCGCCGGAGGAGGAGCAGGAGCAGGAGCCGCAGCCCTCCGACGAGAAGCTCGAAGAGCTCGAGGACAAGCTCGAGCAGGGCACGCAGGAGCGCGATCAGCAGCAGGGCGACGATGGCGGAGGCTCGGGAACGGACAAGCCATGGTGATGGATCACGAGAAGCAGCGGGCCCGCTACGTCGCCGGCACGGAGGGTGCGCCGCCCGTGCCGCCGCCCGGTGGCTATCGCAACGCCCGCCGCCAGGCCGGGCCGGTCGTGCAGCATCCCGGCGCTCCGGCGATGTCGGGCACGGCGACCGCAGCCGACGTCGCCTCCGCGGAGAAGAAGCCGGCGAACGCACTCGGCTGGATCGCACTCATCGCCGGCATCCTGTTCGCCCTGATCCTCCTCATCATGCTCGCGATCGGAGCGACCGACGCGGTCTACGGCGTGACGATGCTGACGCTGCAGCTCGTCGTCGTCGCCGTCGTGATCGGCGCGCTGTTCACCGCCCGAGGACGCACGCTGGCCGCCGTAGCCCTCGCTGTCACGCTGATCTTCAACGTCGCCACCGTGGGCGGCATCGGTGCACTGCAGACGTCGGCCTCGGGCAGCTACGACGGCATGAAGACCGACGAGCAGAAGCACGAAGAGGCCTACCCGGGCATCAAGGGCACCGATCCGCAGGACGCTCTCACCCAGCAGTCGCTCGAAGAGGTGAAGACCGAGGCGGACAGCCTGTTCGCCGACATCCGCGAGCGCATCACCGCCGAGTACGGATACGACTGGGTGCAGGTCGGCGACGAGGATCTGCGTCCGGAGCGCAACGGCTACGGCGGCGAATCGATGCTCATCGAGTACACCTCCGCCGGCTGGGCCACCACCGAGCCGATCCAGGACTACAGCCTCAAGCTCGAGGTCATGTCGACGATCGACTCGGTCGTCGCCGAGCACGGTCTGCCCACGCTGTACTCGTTCAACGGGGAGTACTCGGGGATCGACCCGTCGATGATCGCGAAGCTCTACGGCAGCGAAGACCCGCGCGAGCAGCACACGTGGGAGTACTACACCGAGAACTACCCCGATCCGATGAGGTTCTACGCGAACATCTTCGACCTCTCGAACGACCCGTCGGGCGACTTCCTGACGACGCGCGAGGCGCAGAACGCCCGCACCGGCGAGCCCCTCGAGGGGCTGCAGATGGTGGTCATCGCGAGCGCCGTGCTCAGCGATGCGGACCGAGCCGAGTTCGAGCAGAAGCTGCAGGAATACCCCGGGTTCTGAGCCCTGGCGGCTGTACCACCCCGCTGACCGCGGTCGCGCTCGTCTTATCTCGCGACGCCCGGATCAGCTCGCGAGCGAGAGCCCCGCGGCGAGCGCGAAGCCCAGCACGGTCGCGAGCCCGGTCACCTGCTTGGCCTTCTGCTGCGCGTCGGGCACCATCGAGTCGACGAGCATCACGAGCAGCGCGCCTGCCGCGAAGCCGCTCGCGCCGGCCCGGAAGTCGTCGCCGGTGCTGCTCGCCACCGCGAATCCGGCGACGGTCGCCAGCGCGCAGATGACCGAGATGCCGGCCCACAGCAGCAGCACGCGCGACTTCGCCATGCCGCCCTTCAGCAGGTCGGCGGCCGAGCCGATCGACTCGGGCAGGTTCGAGACCACGATCGCCACGACGAGCGCGATGCTCACCGGTTCTCCGGAGGCCAGTCCGATTCCCAGCACGAGCTGCTCGGGGATGCCGTCGAGCAGTGCTCCGAGCGCGAGCGGGACGCCCGCTCCCCGTTCCTGGGACTTCGCGGCTCGCGCATCGAGGATCCGGTCGGCGATGAAGTACGCGAGCGCGCCAGCGACCACGCCGACGATGAGAGGGATGGGGCCTGCGAGGTCCAGCCCCTCCTCCCACAGCTCGAAGGCGATGGAGGCCATCAGGGCACCGGCTCCGAAGCCGAGCACGATGCCCAGCCAGCGCGGCGGCCAGGTGCGCAGCAGAGCGAGAACAGCGCCGATGATGAGGGGCGACGCCGCGACGACGCCCCACAGGATCGCTCCACCCATGCCGTCCTCCTTCACGGACACTCTGCCACCGTCGGGGCCGATCGTGCAGAAGCGGAGAGCTACGCCCGCGCGCGTCGGGCCGCGTCGCCTCAGTCGACCGCGACGCGATGGATGCCGAGGTCGGTGCGCCCGGGAAGCAGGTCCGATCGCAGCGCCCGGGTGCCGTGGTAGTCGCCATCGCGCAGCCGACGGTACGGGCGGCTCGGAGATTCGAACGCCACTCCGGAGAGCCTCTCGATCAGCCGTGCGCTCTCGCGATCGACGCGCTCCGCGTCCAACCCGTCAGCGTCGTGGACGACGTGCAGGTCGAGCGGCTCGATGCCCGTGTACCAGAGGGTGCCGTGGGTCAGCGGGAACAGCAGCGAGTCCAGATCCCCGCTGATGCCCCGTTCTCCGATCGAGCGCTCGTCCTCCCCTGCCGTCACGATCACGAGGGCTCGGCGCCCGGCGAGCGGGCCCTCTCCGTATCGCAGCGGCAGACCGGTCTCGGCATCCGCGGGGCCGTAGGCGAAGCCGTTGGTGAGCACCCGATCGAGCCAGCCTTTGAGGATCGCCGGCGGTCCGTACCACCACAGCGGGAACTGGAGCACGACGAGGTCGGCGGCCGCGAGCTTGCGCTGCTCCTCGGCGACGTCCGGCGGCAGCTGGCCCGCGGCGTACGCCTCGCCCATCAGGTCGACGACGCTGCCCTCACGCCCCCGGGGCTCGCCCAGATCCGGCGCTGCGAGAACCGGATCGAAGCCCTGAGAGTACAGGTCGGTGATCTCGACATCGTGGTCGCGCGCGAGGGCGTCGACCCCATCTCGGAACAGTCGCGCGTTGAACGAGCTCGATCGGGGGTGGGCATAGATCCAGTGGACGGTCGGGCGCGATGCTGACACGGGTGTCCTTCCTTCAGCGGGCATCGATGGCCCGGTTCTCGGCAGTGCTCACCGGCGAGCGTCTCCACAGCGGCAGGAGCGCGGCGGCGACGACCGCGACGGTCGCGACCAGCAGGGCGACGAGGAAGCCGCGAGAGCCGACGATCGACGCGATCGTGCCGAGCACCGCGATGCCGAGACCGCCGCCGAGGGCGAACCCGACCTCCTGGATCGCCCCCACCTGACCGGCGTCGTCCTCCGTCGTGACGTCGAAGAGCGTGGTGGCGGCGAGCGTCGCCGCGACTCCGAACCCCGCGCCGACGAGCACCAGAGGGATCACGACCAGCTCGACGCCCGTCGACAGCCACGCGAGTCCCGCCCCCTGCACCACCAGGGCGAGCACGGTGAGCGTCGGCGAGGTCAACCACCGCAGGAACAGGGGTGCGAGCACCCCGCCGAGGGCGATCGCCACCGCCTGCGGGAGGATCGCGATACCGGCTTCGGCCGCGCTGAATCCCCGCGCATCCTGCAGGTGGAGGCTCACCAGGAGCACGGATGCCGTCGACACCCCGCTGCTCGCCAGGATGCGCACGATCGCAGGGCTGAAGCCGGGCACGCCGAACAGCCGCATGTCGATGAGAGGCTCGGCGAGGGCACGCTGGCGGCGGATGAAGAAGACGAGCGTCACGACGGCGACGACACCCGCGATGCCGGCGGCGAGGGGAGCGGCGAGCACCTCGTGCAGGGCGAAGACGAGAGACCCGAGCGCGACGATCGACGACACGATGCTGAGGATGTCCCACGACGGGCGACGGGAGCTGCGCGAATCCGGCACGAGCCAGATCGCGAGCACCCCGGCGACGACGGCGAGCGGCACGCTTCCGAGCAGCAGCCAGCGCCACCCCGGCCCCTCGGTCACCAGCCCGCCGAGCACGGGTCCGAGCGCGCTGCCGGCACCGAACGTCGCGGTCCACAGCCCGTAGGCGAGCACCCGCTGCCGTGCGTGATAGTGCGCCCCGATCGTCGCGACGACGCCCGCCACGACGAACGCCTCGGCGACGCCGAGGAGCGCCCGGACGACGATGAGCAGCATCCCGTCCTGAGCGAATCCGCCGACGAGGTTGAGCACCGCGAAGCCGGCGAGACCGGCGAGCACGATCCGCTTGCGACCGAACGCGTCTCCGATCCTGGCGGCGATGATCAGGGTCGCCGCCAGCGACAGCGCGTACACGTCGACGAGCCACAGCGCTCCACTGTCGGACAGGACGAGATCGCCGCGGATCGCGGGCAGCGCGGTCGACATGCTGCTGATCGCGAGAGCCCCGATCAGGATGCCGAGAAGCAGCGGGATCATGGCGAGCCACGGATGCAGGGTCGTGCGCGGTCGAGCGGATGCCGTGGGAATCGGGAAGGTCACCGCATCAGTCTCACGGTCTGAGTACACTTCAGGCAAGTACTGTCATTCGGGGTAGATAGTGACCGAATGGATACCATGACGACCAGGAGGCGGAGCCGATGAGGGAGAAGACCGAGCGGATCGTCCGGGAGTGGGGCGACGCGTGCGACGCGGAGATCTCGATCGCCGTCCTCGGCGGGGCCTGGAAGCCCAGCATCCTCAGCCTCCTCGGTGAGCATGAGGTGCTGCGGTTCGGCGAGCTCAGCCGGCTTCTCGACGAGCCCACAGCCCGCGTGCTCACCCGTCAGCTGCGCGAGCTGGAGGACGACGGCCTGATCCTCCGCACGGTCTACCGGCAGGTCCCTCCCAAAGTCGAATACCGGCTGAGCGACCTCGGGCGCGGATCGATGCCGCTCGTCGAGGCGCTCACGAGCTGGGGTGCCGGCTACGCCGCGCATCAGCGACGCGAGTTGGCGCGGCTCGACTCCGAGCCCGAGGCACTCGACGCCGTCGTGGCCCGCTGACGGCCGACGCCGTCCGAAACAGCCGACACGCCGCCGATAGACTGGGAAGCATGTCCAAGGTCCTCCAGTCACTTCCCGTCGGCGAGCGCGTCGGCATCGCCTTCTCCGGAGGACTCGACACCTCCGTCGCCGTCGCGTGGATGCGCGACAAGGGCGCCGTCCCTTACACGTACACCGGTGATCTCGGTCAGTACGACGAAGACGACATCGAGTCGATCCCCGGCCGTGCCCTCGAGTACGGCGCCGAGGCCTCGCGCCTGGTCGACTGCAAGACCGCGCTGGTCGAAGAGGGCCTGGTGGCGCTCGCCTGCGGCGCCTTCCACATCCGCTCCGGCGGCCGCACCTACTTCAACACCACTCCCCTCGGCCGCGCCGTCACCGGCACGCTGCTGGTGCGCGCCATGAAGGAGGACGGCGTCGACATCTGGGGCGACGGCTCGACCTACAAGGGCAACGACATCGAGCGGTTCTACCGCTACGGCCTGCTCGCCAACCCGCGTCTGCGCGTGTACAAGCCGTGGCTGGATGCCGACTTCGTCACCGAGCTCGGCGGCCGCAAGGAGATGAGCGAGTGGCTCGTCGCCCACGACTTCCCCTACCGCGACTCGGTCGAGAAGGCGTACTCGACCGACGCCAACATCTGGGGCGCCACGCATGAGGCGAAGACGCTCGAGCACCTCGACGTCTCGCTCGAGACCGTCGACCCCATCATGGGCGTGAAGTTCTGGGACCCCTCGGTCGCGATCGAGACCGAGGACGTCTCCGTCACGTTCGAGGCCGGCCGCCCCGTCGCACTCAACGGCGTCGAGTACACCGACCCGGTGGCCCTGGTGCAGGAGGCCAACACGATCGGCGGACGCCACGGCCTCGGCATGAGCGACCAGATCGAGAACCGCATCATCGAGGCGAAGTCGCGCGGCATCTACGAGGCCCCGGCCATGGCGCTGCTCTTCATCGCCTACGAGCGCCTCGTCAACGGCATCCTGAACGAGGACACCCTCGCGACCTACCACGAGCAGGGTCGCCGCCTCGGTCGGCTGATGTACGAGGGCCGCTGGCTCGAGCCGCAGTCGCTCATGCTGCGCGAGTCCATCCAGCGCTGGGTCGGCCTCACGATCTCGGGCACCGTGACGATCCGCCTGCGCCGCGGTGACGACTGGACGATCCTCGACACCACCTCGCCGAACCTGTCGTACGGCCCCGAGAAGCTCTCGATGGAGCGCGTCGGCGACGCCGCCTTCGGCCCGGTCGACCGCATCGGCCAGCTCACGATGCGCAACCTCGACATCGCCGACTCGCGCGCACGCCTCGAGCAGTACGCAGGCCTCGGCCTCGTGGGCGGCGCGACGGGCGAGCTCGTCGGTCGCGTCACCGCCGGCGAGTCCGGCGAGATCACGGGTTCCGTCGAAGAGGTCGACGAGAACTTCGCCGACGCGGTCGACACCGCGTCCGAGGGTGCTGCGTTCGACTCCGGCACCGACTGACGCGCGACTCTTCTGGGGGGCGGATGCTGCGGCATCCGCCCCCTTTTCTGTCTGTGCCCGCCGCTCGCCGTTCACGATTCAGCATGAGCGCCGGGATTCGGGTCCGCATGGTGCTGATTGCGGCTTTAAGCGCCCATCCGTGCTGAGTTGTGAACGGCCCACCGTTCAGACCCTGTGAGTCCCCCGAGTTATCTTGCACACGGCTGTGCACAATACGTAGAATAGGGGCATGACAACCCGTGCTCCCCGCCGCGACTCCGTCGAGAACCGCGCCGGAATCCTCGATGCGGCCCGCGCGACCCTCGCCACCGACCCGCGGGCGTCCATCGACGTCATCGCCCGCAGCGCCGGCCTGTCGCGCCGCACCCTCTACGGCCACTTCGACGACCGAGAGGCTCTGATCCGCGAGCTGATCTCGGTCGGAGCGCAGCGCTTCAACGCGATCGCCGAATCCGTCACCGACGCCGACTCACGCATCGCGCTGGCCCGCCTCGCCGCACGACTCTGGCAGGAGGCCGCGCACGTTCAGGTCGCAGCCGCGCTCGCCCTCGACGAAGCCCACGTGCAGCACACCGCAGACGCCCTGGCCCCGCTGCGCCGCACCGTCGCCGCCCTCGCGCGGCGCGGGCAGGAAGACGGCAGCTTCCGCACAGACCTCTCTGCCCCGACCCTCGCCCGCCTCATCGAAGAGGTCGCCCGCACGGTCGTCTCGCGCACGGACGCATCGAGCACCGGGGCAGCCGATCTCGCTGTTCGCACTCTGCTCAGCATCGCCGGACTCTCGTGGCGCGAGGCCGACGAGCTGTTGAGCGCGCACCCGGACATCGTCGAATCACAGGAGGTCAGCGCATGAGGGTCACCCTGCACGACGTGAGCAAGGGGCGCGGTGGCCAGGCGCTGCCGACGACGAGCCTCGAGTTCCACAGCGGAGCCGTGCGCTTCGCCCTCGCCGAGACCGAGCAGCGCCCGACGGTGCTGGGCCTCATCGCCAGCGGTCGGATGCGGCCGGACACCGGGCGCGTGACGATCGACGGCGACGCGGACAACCGCGCGCTGCGCCGCACGATCGCGCTCGTCGACGCCCCCGACGTGAGCGATCCCCACGCCGACATCACCCTCGCGGGCGTCGTCGGCGAAGAGCTCATGTTCGCCGGCGTCGGCGCCACCCCTCTGCACGCACGGCGCTGGCTGAATCAACTCGGCTTCGGCGAGCTCGCCGGCGTGGCGATCGGCAACGTCGATCCCGCCGCACGGGTGCGCATCCTCTGCGAACTCGCGATCCTCCGCACGGGCACCGAAGGAATCGTGCTCGTCTCGCCCGACCGTCACGGCGGCAGCCCGGACGGCTGGTGGCGGATCGCGTCGGAGTTCGCCGACCGCGGGTACGCGATGCTCGTCGTCATCGGCGGATCCGCTGCGGTCGCCCTCGAGCGCATGCACGAGCTCGAGGCGATCAACGCGTCCGGACCGGTCGAGCCGCTCGTCCTCGACCTGCCCGGCGGCTCTGATCCCGAGCCCGAGCCAGACTCCGAGGCCGAGCCCGAGCCGGTGCCCCAACCGGATCCCGAGCCCGACCCTGAGCCCGAGCCGGCGCCCGAACGGGATCCTGAGCCAGAGCCCGAGGCGGAAGACCCGGACGAGCGCCCCGCGACACCGCATGCCGACGCCGAGCACGCGGATGCTCTCGGCTCTCCCCCGGCCGACGACGAAGACCCACCCGCAGAACCCGAGCCGAACACGACAGGGAACGGAGGCGAGCGATGAAGGTTCCCGCCATGATCGCCGCCGAGCTGCGGCGCCTCACCGCGAGCAGGATGGGCGTGATCGCCCTGATCGCACTGGTCTGCGTGCCCATCCTCTACGGCGGCCTATACCTCTGGGCCAACCAGGACCCGTACGCGAAGTTCCCGGAGGTCCCCGTCGCGCTGGTCGTCGATGACAGCGGAGCCCCCGAGCCCACCACGGGAACGGATGCCGCCACCGGCGAGACCGTGAACTACGGCGAGGACGTCGCCGACAACCTCATCGACGGCAACGCCTTCGACTGGCAGCGGATGTCGGCCGACGAGGCCGCCGACGCATTGCGGGAGGGAACGGTCGACTTCACCGTCACGATCCCCGCCGACTTCTCGTCGGCCTTGACCTCGGCCGCGGGCGACGACCCCCACCAGGCGCGCATCGAGCTCGAGACCAACGACGCGAACAACTACCTCGCGTCGTCGATGGGCACGCAGGCGGTGGAGAAGATCCGCAGCTCGGTCGCTGAGATGGTGGGCAGCGAGGCCGCAGAGCGCCTGCTCACCGGCCTCAGCGAGGTGCGCGACAACCTCGTGACCGCGGTCGACGGAGCGACCCAGCTCGCCGACGGCGCCGACACCGCCGCCACCGGCAGTGCGACGCTCGCAGACGGAACCTCTCAGCTCGCTGCGGGCACCTCGCAGCTCGCGGGCGGCGCGTCCGAGCTCGCCGGTGGTGCGGCGACGCTGGCATCGGGGGCTCAGCAGGTCAGTGACGGCAACCGGCAGCTGGCCGACGTCGCGGACCGGGCCGGATCGGCTGTGCAGCAGGCGACGGATGCTCTGCCCCAGGCGCGCGAGGACATCGCCACCGTGCTCACGGATCAGGGTCTGACGCCGGAGCAGATCGATCGGGTGCTCACGACCCTCGATCCCCTCGCGACACGACTCCAGGAGGGCAACTCGACCGTGCAGAACGCGGTCGACAAGGTCGACCAGCTCGCCGCAGGAGCGGACTCGGTGGCATCCGGCGCCTCGCAGCTCGCCGGCGGCGCGCAGACCCTGGCCAGCGGCGCGCAGACCGTCGCCACCGGCGCCGCGGCGGCGAACGACGGCGCGGCCCAACTGCGCGATGGGCTCGGCACCCTCGCGTCAGGCACGGCCGAGTTGCGCGACGGGCTCTCGGACGGTGTCCAGCAGATCCCCGTCTCGACGCCGGAGCTCCGCACGCTGCAGGCCGACACGATCGCCGACCCGGTCAAGGTCTCGAGCGACAAGGTCGCCTCCGCCGAGGACTACGGCGCCGGTCTCGCACCGTTCTTCGCCGCACTGTCGGCCTGGATCGGCATCTACGCCCTGTTCCTCATCGTGAAGCCGATCTCCCGCCGCGCGGTCACGGCGCTGCACTCTCCGATCCGAGTGACGCTCGCCGGGTGGCTCACCCCGGCGATGCTCGGCGCGGTGCAGATGCTGGGGCTCATGGGCATCCTGGCGATCACCCTGGGCTTCACGTTCAACAACCCCGTCGGCACCTTGGGAGTGATGATCTTCGCGTCGGCGACCTTCGCGGCGATCATCCTCGCCCTCAACGTCTGGCTCGGTTCCGTGGGGCAGTTCCTGGGACTCGTGCTCATGGTTCTGCAGCTCGTCACCGCGGGCGGCACGTTCCCCTGGCAGACCCTCCCCGCCCCGCTGGCCGCGCTCCACCACGTGCTGCCGCTCGGCTACGTCGTCGATGCCATGCGGCAACTGATGTACGGCGGCAACCTCGGCCGGGCGGGCTGGGATCTGGTGGTGCTGGGCATCTGGCTGGTCGGCGCGTTGCTGCTCGCCGCCATCGGAGTGACGCGCATGACGCACCGGCGCACGCTGCGCGACCTGCAGCCGAGCCTGATCGGCTGACGCCGCGGGCGGGGGCGAGAACACCCCCGCCCGCGAATGCTTTATGGGTAGTATTCCGGAAGCGTCTGTTGAGACGCGCTCTGGGACTCTCTGGGACTGAGTTCCGCCATGCCACCCGAAAGAGTTCTCGAAGATGACAACCCATTCGACCGAGATCGTCGACCCGTCGCGCCCTTCCCTGGGTGCTCGCATCGGCCGCATCGTGTTCCTCGTCGTCGCTGCGATCGTGGTGGTCGCCGTCGCCGGTGCCTTCTTCGTGACCTGGACCATCCAGCGCTCGTTCCCGCAGACCGACGGCACCCTGTCGCTCGACGGGCTGCAGGCCGAGGTCACGGTGCAGCGCGACGCCAGCGGCATCCCGACCATCACCGCCGACTCATCGCACGATCTCTTCTACGCCCAGGGCTTCGTGCACGCGCAGGACCGATTCTTCGAGATGGACTTCCGCCGGCACGTCACGGCGGGACGCGTGGCCGAGATGTTCGGCGAATCGCAGGCCGGGACCGATGCCTTCCTCCGCACGCTCGGCTGGCGCAAGGTCGCCGAGGCCGAGGTCGAGGCGATGGACGACGTCACCCGCGGCTACTACGAGGCCTACGCCGACGGCGTCAACGCCTACCTCTCCTCCCGCTCGGGCGCCGAGCTGTCGCTCGAATATGCCGTTCTCGGAATACAGAACCCGGAGTACGCGCCGGAGCCCTGGGAAGCGGCCGATTCGGTGGCGTGGCTCAAGGCGATGGCCTGGGATCTCCGCGGCAATGTCGAAGACGAGGTCGAGCGCTCGCTCCTGGCCGCACAGCTGGCGGAAACCTCCGACGCCGCCGGGATCACCGCGACGCTCGACGAGCTGTACCCGCCGTATCCGTTCGAGGATCACCCCGTCATCGTCCCCGAGATCTCGACCGCCCCGATCACCGAGGCCGGTGCCGAGCCCGCCGCGTTCACGACCGATGGGAACGACGGCGAGATGCAGCAGGCGGCGACGACGATCGAGTGGCAGGAGGCATCGGACGTGATCGAGGCGGCGAGCCTGCTCGTCGGCGATGTCGGCGAGGGCATCGGATCGAACTCGTGGGTCGTGTCCGGGGACCTCACCGACACGGGCATGCCGCTGCTCGCCAACGACCCGCACCTGGGCGCATCACTCCCCTCGGTCTGGTATCAGGTGCAGCTCCGGTGCAGCGAGGTCACCGACGACTGCCCGTTCGACATGGGCGGTTTCTCGTTCTCGGGTCTCCCCGGCATCGTGATCGGCCACAACCAGCAGGTCGCCTGGGGCTTCACCAACCTGACCACCGACGTCACCGACCTCTACGTCGAGCGGATCGAGGGCGACCAGTACTGGCGCGACGGCGCGCTGGTGCCGATCGACGAGACCACCGAGACGATCGCCGTGGCCGGGGGCGACGACATCGATCTCACGATCCGGTCGACCGTGCACGGACCGATCATCTCGGGTCTCACCGACGACTTCACCGCGATCGCCGACGACCCTGAGCCGGGCCTCGCCGCCGGCGGCGCCGCAGGTCCGGCGCCCACCGGCACCGCGCCGGAGGGAGCCGAGTACGCGGTCAGCCTGCGCTGGACGGCGCTCGACCCCGGCACGGCCGCGACCGCGATCTTCGCTCTGTCGACCGCCCAGGACTTCGAGGAGTTCCGCGCGGCGGCCGCGCTGTTCGATGTGCCGGCACAGAACCTCATCTATGCGGACGTCGAAGGCAACATCGGCTATCAGACCCCCGGACGCCTCCCCGTGCGCGGGGCCGGCGACGGATGGATGCCGCAGCCCGGCTGGGACAGCAGCTACGACTGGACCGGATTCATCCCGTTCGACGAACTGCCGGTGTCATACAACCCGGCATCCGGGTACATCGTGACCGCGAACAACGCGATCGTCACCGACGACTACCCCTACTTCCTCTCACGGGACTGGGACTACGGCTACAGGGCCGATCGCATCGCGCACCTGATCGAGCGACGCGCCGCCGCCGCACCGCTCGCCGCCCAGGACATGCGGGAGATCCAGATGGACAGCGAGATGTGGATCGGCAAGCGACTCGCAACGGAGATGGAGGATGTGGAGGTGACGGGTGCGGGGACTGCAGATGCCGTGGCGCTGCTGCGCTCGTGGGACGCACAGAACGACGCAGGGTCGGCCGCGGCCGCCTACGCGAACGTCCTCTGGTCGAACCTCGTGCAGAACCTGTTCGCCGAACGCGACCAGCCCCTGCCGATCGACGGCCAGGGTCGACTCTTCACCGTCGTCGCGGATCTTCTCGACGACCCATCCGACCCGCTCTGGACCAACCCGAGCATCGATGTCGCGGGCATGGACGAGATGCTCGCCCTGTCGGCGGAGGAAGCGTACGGCGAGCTCTCCGCGGTTCAGGGCGACGTCGTCACCGCATGGAGGTGGGGCGACCTGCACGCGATCACCCTCACGAGCGACACCCTCGGGTCCTCCGGCATCGCCCCGATCGAAGCCCTCTTCAACCGCGGCCCCTACGCCGTCAGCGGCGGCGCGTCCGTGGTCAACGCCACCGGCTGGGAGCTCGGCACGTCGTACGCCACGACCACCGTGCCGTCGATGCGCATGGTCGTCGACCTCTCCGATCTCGACGCCTCGACCTGGATCCACCTCACCGGCGCTTCCGGACACGCGTTCGACGAGCACTACGTCGATCAGACGTCCGACTGGGCGGCGGGGATTCAGCGGCCGTGGGCATTCACCGACGGGGCGGTCGATGCGGCGACGCGTCACACTCTGGTGCTGGCGCCGGCCGGTTAGCCCGGGGCGGCTCTGCGGGCTCAGGCGGGAGCAGGCGTGGCGGATGCTGCGGCGCGGCGTGCGATGAGCCAGATGCCGATCGCGGCGGCGAGGAAGATCGCGGCGAGGATCACCCAGCCCACGAAGCCGAAGGTGATCGCGGTGGCGTTCACGACGATCGGCGACGCCAGGGCTCCGAGCGAGAAGCCCATGCCGAACACGCCCTGATAGGCGCCGGCTCGCACAGGGTCGGCGAGCTCGAAGCTGAGACCCCAGGCTCCGGCCTGCGACAGGATCTCGGCGAACGTGTGCGCGATCATGCCGACGATGAGGATGACGATCGCCGCCCATGCCGGAAGCCCCGCGGCGAGCGCGTAGATCAGGCAGGCGGAGACCATCAGCCAGCCGGCGATCATCGTCACCCTGCCGGCGATCCGCAGGTTGTGCGTGCCACGGGAGGCACGCACCTGGAACAGCACGACCAGCGCGGTGTTGACGATCAGGAGCACTGCGAACGTGGCATCCGGGGCATTCGTGTACTCGCTGATCCACAGCGGCACCCCGAGTTCCGCGACTCCGAACTGCATGCCGAAGATCGCCGAGAGCGCGCTCAGCAGCAGGTACCTCGGGTCCCGCCACGGTGAGCGGCGGTTCCAGTCCCTGCGCTCGGCGGATGCCGCGGCCGTGGCGTGCGTGTCGATGGATCCCGTTTCCGTCAGCTGAGCCGCGGCTCGGTTGCGCGGCGGCGCGTCGACGGCCGATGTCAGCCGCAGGAGGGAGAGCGAGCCGAGCGCGCAGACGGCACCCGCGCAGGCGATGACGACGCGGTAGGCCTCGGGTGTGCCGAGAGCCAGAGCGATCGCGCCGAATGCGGAGCCTGCCGCGATCGCGAGGTTCGTGACCGTGCGCAGCACCGCACGCGCGTGCACCCGCCGGTCCGGCGCGAAGCCCCGGGCGATGATCGCGGAACGAGCGGAATACCCCAGCGAGTCGAAGAAGCCCGAGAGGCTGGCGAGGACGATCGCCGACACGAAGTCTCCGACGAACGCGTATGCGGCGAGCAGTACGCCACCTGCCATCTCGAAGCCGAAGGCGAGGCGTCGGGCGCTCCACCGATCGGCGAGCCAGCCGCCGAGGAGCGACCCGACCACCCCGCATCCGCTCGACACGGCGAGCACCACCGCGGCGTGCGCGGGCGAGAGGCCGATGATCTGCGTGAAGAACAGCACGGTGACCGCGAGGAAGACGCCGCGGCCGATGCGTGAGACGGCCGTCGCGGCGACGAGCGCGCGCAGCACCGGATCGCTCAGCCCGTCGGCGATGCGCGCGATGACACCCTTGGGCGAGCCTGATGTCTCGCCCTCCGACTCGATCTGATCGGGATCGGGGTTCGGCGAAGACACCCTTCATCCTCGCACGACGCAGGCTCGCCCCTCGTCGCACACCGGCATACGGCATGCGTGGATCCCGGTTCGTCGCAGGGGTCCCACTCGGTTAGCGTTGAGGTGTGGTCTCCAGCTATCTCGCCCCGAAGGGCACCCCCGTCACGCTGCTCGAGTTCGAGCACGCGGGCGCGACGCTGATCGCGGAGACCTTCGGCGAAGGACCGCACACCTTCCTCCTGCTGCACGGCATCGGCATGGGACGCAGCGTCTACCTCGACGTCGTGCAGCGGCTGAAGGGCCGGGTGATCGCAGTCGACCTGCCCGGTTTCGGCGAAGCACCCGAGCCCGCTCGCACCTTCACCATGGAGCGTCACGCCGACCTCGTCGCCGCGTACCTCCGTCATGCCGACGAGGGCCCCGTCGTCGTCATCGGGCACTCGATGGGCAGTCAGATCGCCGCGGAGCTCGCCGCCCGGCATCCCTCACTCGTCGAGGGCGTCGTGCTCGCCGGTCCGACCGTCAACAAGGCCGCACGGAACGTCGCAGCGCAGGCGAGCTATCTCCTCACGGACCTGGTCGGCGAGCGCCCGCTCGTGATCTGGCGAGGTGCCCGCGAATATCTGCGCGGCGGCCCCCACCTCATCCGCAAGATCCGGGCGACCATCGTGCACGAGCCGGAGAAGGCGTTCGCGCGCATCGATCAGCCTGTGCTGGTGCTGCGCGGGGAAGACGACCCGCTCGCTCCGATGACCTGGTGCCAGGAAATCATCGACGAGATCCCGGGTGCCGATCTGCAGGTCATCCCGGATCACGGCCACGGCACGTTGATCAGCGACTCCGAGCCGGCCGCGCGCCTGATCCAGAGCTTCGCCGACGGCCTCTGACCCGTGCTCCGCACTTTTCCGTTCACAACTCAGCATGAACGCATGTGAGCCCGGTGATTCCGCTACTCGACCGCCGCTCCGCGGCGATTCCTGCTGAATTGTGAACGACGTGCGTCTACGAACCTCGGTCCGAGTGCAGCGATGACCTGCTCGAGAGCCTGCCTCACAGACGCCTGGTCACCGAAAATGTCTTTCGCAAGGGGCCGGACGGTCACGAAGCCGAGTCGGGCCGCGGCGATATCGCGCTCGCGATCCTGCATCTGCTTCTCCCACCCCTCGTGGAACTCCTTGCTGTCGCACTCGATGATCAACCAGCCGTCCACCACGAAGTCGACGTACCCGACCCCTTCGAGGTACACCTGGGTCTCATAGGCGACGCCCATCGTCCGGAGCAGCAACCGCATGAATGTCTCTGAGCCCGAGCCCGCCGACGGGTCGACCAGTGCGAGCAGCGGGCGGAATCGGGCGGGTAGAGCAGGGAACATCGTGACCAGATCTTCGCGCGTCAGGAGTCCGTGATGAAGCACACTGTCCAAGGTGGCAAGCGCCTCGCGCGGAGCCTGGCAGAGCACGGAGTGCGCGACGGCATCGATCAACGGAGCCGCATGAAGGCTCTCGCGAACGCTGGTCAGCGCCTTCCAATGGAGCACGACCTTTCCGTCCCTCGCCACACGTAGACGAGACGAACCGGGAGTCACGAGCACATGGAGCTCTCGGCAACGGAACACGAAGACACCGAGAAGGGCGAGGAGAGACAAGCATGAGACCCGCCCGCCGATGCGGACAGCCTCGACGATGTCCCGGTGCGTCGACGGCAGCGCATATCGATCGCGGCGCACGTGCTGGAGTTCTCCTCGGGCCACTGACTCGGCGATGAGACGCCCCGTGAGCCCTCGGTGCACCAGATCCGATCGACTGAAGACCGTGCGCGAATAGGTGTCTTTCGCGCGCTGGACGACCGTCTTCTGCTTATTCCCCATCGCAGAAGTGTGCAGACAAGGGACGGTGTCGATGTGCGTCGTCCAAGCAACAGTGGATGACTTGCACGGAACAGGGTTCCGTGTAGGAGAAGAAGCAATGACCGGTGTCGTTCACTACTCAGCATGGATCTCGTATCGAGCAGCCCTGAAGCCCCTTCGGCCCCACCGGCACAGGCTCATGCTGAATTGTGAACCGCAAGAGGCCCCGCACCGGCGTAAGACGTGCGTGGCGTCCGTCTCAGCGCAGCTGCGGGCGTGCGATCAGCCGGCGGCCGGCGGGGTCTGCTTCGACTCGGCGAGCTCGTCGACGACCAGGCTGCGCTCGTCGGTGGTGCCGTTGCGATACGCCTGCCGCCCGACGATGTGCGCAGACAGCGGCGCGGTGGCGAACTGCATGAGCACGACCGGGGCCACGAGCGCGAGCCCGAAGAGGATTCCGCCGACCGTGCGCTGAGACAGTGCGATCGCGAGGCAGATGACGATGAGGCCGAGCACCTGCGGTTTGGTCGCGGCGTGCAGCCGCGACGGCACGTCGCGGAATCGCAGCAGCCCGACCGCCGCCGACAGGCAGAGGATCGCGCCGAGCAGGATCAGCACGAGCACCGCGACCTCGATGACCACGTCGGGAATGGCGAGACCGAACACGTTCATGGTGTCGTGTTGTCCCTTCTGGCCACGAACCGGGCGACCGAGATCGAGCCGAAGACGCCGACCGCGGCGATGATCAGCATCACCGGGATGTTGCGGGTGTGGCCGTTGATGGCCATCTCGGCGCCGAGCACGCACATGACCTCGGTGAGCAGCACGTCGGAGGCCACCGCCCGGTCGAGGATCGAGGGCCCCCGCACGATGCGGATGATCGTCAGGATGGCGGCGACGCCGAAGACGACCATGATCGCGAGCATCAGCACATTCATCGGGCACCTCCGCCGGCGCGCGCCGCACGTTCGTCGGCCTTGAGGGCACGGTACTGCGCCGGGGCTCCGAGCGCACGCACGACCCGTCGCTCCCAGCGCAGCACGCCTTCGCGCTGCTTCTCGACATCGGCCATGCTGCGCACCCCGATCACGTGCAGATACAGCACCTGCCGGTCGCGATCGGCCTCGACGACGAGCGACCCGGGAACCAGCGACGACACCACGGACACGTGCGTCATCATCAGGTCGTCGGCGTAGCGCAGAGGAACGGCGATGATCGCGGCGCCGGGCTGATGCCGGAAGTCGAACACCTGCAGAGTGACCGCGACAGCGCCGCGGAGCACGGCGAAGAGGAACTGCACGATGAGCAACGCGGCGAACCAGATGTTGATGCGTCCGGAGAGCTCGACGGTGGGCAGCCGGAAGACACGGGTGACGAACACCGCGATGACCAGGCCCGAGACGAACGCCAGCACCGTGAACTGCCCCCACAGCAGCATCCAGAGCACGACGAGCCATGCCAGGAACGGCAGCTGCACGCGGATGTCCCGCCAGAAGTGGCGGCCGGTCTCGGTGGGGCTCATCCTTCCACCTCGTCTTCCAGCTGCACGAGGGTGACGGGGTCGAGCAGCGCCGCACCGATGCGGTCGCACAGGGCATACAGCGGGCCCGCGAACACGGTGAGCGCGATCGTGACCCCGACCATCCCGGCGGTCGCGATGGTCATGATCCGGGGGATGCGGCGACGCTCCTGCTGCTCATCCGCGGCCGGGGCGTTGCCGAGGTACGAGATGCGCCCCTCGGTCTCGGTCGAGTCGTCCTCCTCGCGCCAGAACGCGAGGTTCCATGCTCGCATCAGCGCGTAGAGCGTGAGCAGCGAGGTGACGATGCCGCCGAAGATCAGCACGAGCATCAGCGGCGTTCCCACGGATGCTGCCGCTTCGAACAGCGCGAACTTGCCGATGAAGCCGGAGAACGGCGGCAGTCCGCCGAGGTTGATCGCGGGGATGAAGTAGAGCACCGCGATCACGGGCGCGACCTTGAGCAGTCCCTTCACGCGCAGGATGGACGTGCTCCCCGCCCTGCGCTCGATGAGACCGACCGCGAGGAACAGCGTCGTCTGCACGATGATGTGGTGGACGATGTAGTAGACCGTCGCGCCGATCGCCGCGGGGGTCGCTATCGCGAGGCCGAAGATCATGTAGCCGACGTGGCTCACCAGCGTGAACGACAGGATTCGTTTGAGCTCGGCCTGTGCGACAGCGCCGAGCACGCCCACGATCATGGTCGCCAACGCGATGATCAGCAGCACCGTGTCGATGCTGTTCTCGGCGAACAGCTGCGTCTCGGTGCGGATCAGCGCGTAGACGCCGACCTTGGTCAGCAATCCCGCGAACACCGCTGTGACGGGCGCCGGTGCCGTCGGGTACGAGTCGGGCAGCCAGAACGACACCGGGAAGATCGCGGCCTTGATGCCGAAGGCGATCACCAGCATGAGGTGCAGCACGAGCTGCGTCTCCTGCGGGAGCTCGGTCATGCGCTCGGCGATCTGGGCCATGTTCACGGTGCCGAGGGCACCGTAGATCATCGCGATCGAAGCGAGGAACAGGATCGACGAGACCAACGAGACGACGATGTAGACGGCACCCGTGCGGATGCGGGACTCGGTGCTCCCGAGCGTTATCAGCACGTACGACGCCACGAGCAGGATCTCGAATCCGACGTACAGGTTGAAGAGGTCGCCCGCGATGAAGGCGTTGAAGATGCCGGCCGCGAGGATCAGGTACGACGGGTTGAAGATCGAGATCGGGGTCTCGTCGGTGCCGTCCGCGGCACCCTGACCGATCGAGAAGAGCAGGACCGCGAGCAGCACGATGCTCGAGATGAGCACGAGGAGCGCCGCGAGCCTGTCGACGTAGAGCACGATGCCGAACGGCACCGGCCACCCGCCGACCGAGACCGCGAGCGGCTCACCCGCATCGACGACGACCAGCAGCACGGCCGCGATGACCGAGACGATCGCGAGCGTGGCCACCGTGACGAAGGCCTGGAGGCGCGGATTGCGGCCGAAGATCAGGGTCACGGCGGCGCCGAGCAGCGGCAGGGCGACGAGCAGGGGGACGAGGGCGCTCATCGGCGGTCCTCCCCATCGTCGGTGTGCTCGGGTGCGCTGTCATCGGATGCCGTGTCAGCCGCCGTATCTCGAGCGGCGTCCGCCGCATCGGTCTCGTGGGCGTCCGACGCGTGCGTGTCGGCATCCGTCCGGAAAGCCGACGAGTGCGTCGAGTCTTCGGCGTCATCGTCGGGCGGTGCCGACTCCCCGTCGAGGACGGCCGCGCCTGGACCGGCATCCACCTCGGGATCCTGGTCGGACGCCGCGGACACGGCTCGAGGCGGGGTGGGCCGGTCGGTCGGAGCGTCGTCGTTGATAGCGGCGTGGTCGCGCATGTGCAGCACGGTGATCGGCGACGTCTGCACGCCGACGAAGTCCGTGGTCGCCTCGTCGTCCGCCGCGTCGGCCTCGTCGTCCATGAGGTCTTCGTCGGCATCGGTGCGCTCACGGAGAGCGATGTCGGCCTCGTCGTCCTCTACGGTGTCGGCCTGACCCAGCTGCCACGAGCGGTAGATGAGGGCGAGGAGGAACGCCGAGACGGCGAAGGTGATGACGATGGCGGTCAGGGTGAGCGCCTGGGGCAGCGGGTCGCTGAGCTCGCCCTCGGTTCCGAAGAAGGGCGCGTTGCCGGGCACTCCCATGACGATGAGGAGCAGCAGGTTCGTCGCGTTGCCGAGCAGCAGGAAGCCGATCAGCACGCGGGTGAGACTGCGCTCGAGCATCGCGTAGACGCCGCAGGCGAAGAGCACGGCCATGATCACGATCAGGGTGAGGGAGACATCCATCAGAGGGTCACCCCTCGCTCGCGGAACTCCTGCGCCTGACGGTCGACCTCGGCACCGAGGCTGCGCAGCACGTCGAGCACGAGGCCGATCACGACCAGGTACACACCGACATCGAAGATGGTCGAGGTGACGAACTCCATGTGGCCGATGCCGGGGAGCTCCCACTCCCAGAAGTTGCTGGTGAGCGGCGCCAAGCCGAAGAACAGCGGCACGACCGCCGTGCCGACGGCGAGGATCAGACCGGCGCCGAGCAGTCGCCCGGCATCCGTGGGTGCGGCAGCGCCCAGCTCCCAGCGTCCGCCGGCGACGTAGCGCATGACGAGGGCCATGCCCGCGACGAGGCCTCCGGCGAAGCCTCCGCCTGGGAGGTTATGGCCGGAGAAGAGCAGGAAGATCGACACGACGATGATCGTGTGGAAGAGGATGCGGACGATGACCTCGAGCAGGATCGACCTGTTCTCGGGCTTCATCTTCGGGCCGCCGACGAGCCAGGCGCGGGGGCTGCTCTCGTTCTCGTCGGTCTGGAAGCGCACGCCCTCGGTCGTCTCGACGAGCGGGCGGCTGAGCGTGCGACGGCGGCGCGCCTTGGGCAGCGTCTTCGTCGCGGAGAGCATGTCGGCGCGGTGCGTGACGAACACGAGAGACGCGACACCCGTGGCGGCGAGCACGAGCACCGACAGCTCGCCCATCGTGTCCCAGCCGCGCAGGTCGACCAGGGCGACGTTCACGACGTTCTTGCCGTGACCGATCTCGTACGCGAGCTTCGGGAACGCGGCGGAGATCGGATCCGCGACGCGGGACTGGGTCGCCACGATCGCGACCAGCGCCATCGTGAGCCCGACCCCGACACCCAGCAGCGCGCGGGGAATGCGCCCGACAGAGGCGTTGTGCTCGCCCATCCGCGCGGGCAGGCGACGCAGCACCAGTGCGAAGGTGACCATCGTCACGGTCTCGACGAGGATCTGCGTGAGCGCGAGGTCGGGGGCGCCGCTGGTCGCGAACAGCACGACCATCCCGAGGCCGGTGATCGACACGAGCACGACGCCCGTGTATCTCTTCTGCGCGCGCACGGCCATGACGCCCGCGGCGGCCATCATCGGCGCGACCACGAGCTGCGTGGGCGTGTGCCAGGCCGAGAGCTGGAAGCGATCGATGTCACTGGCGACGAGCGCCGTGATCTCGGCGGCGACGAACACCACGAAGATGGTGCCGACGTAGACCGGCAGAGAGCCGCGCTGGGTGAGCGTCGTGCTCAGCACCGAGAGTCGGTCGATACCGCGCATGACCAGGTAGTAGACGTCTGCGGCAGTGAAGCGGATCAGTCGCGCCTTGCGGTCCCATCCGGTGCGCAGCGTGAGGAGGAAGACCGCGGCGCCGAGCAGGATCGACAGGATCGAGATGCCGAGCGCCGGCTCGAGACCGTGCCAGAGCGCGAGGTGCCCGGGTCCTTCCGCGGCGACCCCCTCCGCATCGAGGCCCGGGGTGGCTGTGAGCGCGTATCCCTGGAGCGCGACGTCGAGAGCCGGTGCTCCGATCCCGGCGGCGAGCGTGAGCCCGGCGAGGATGATCGGCGCCGAGAGGAATCCGACGGGCGGGTCGGGCCAGGCGGTGTCGGGGAGGCGATCGCCCGCCGCATCGCGCTTGGTCCAGAAGGCACCCCAGAGGAAGCGGATGCCATATGCCGCCGTGAGCATGGATCCCAGGCTGACGCCGATGATCGCGACGAGGCCCCAGGGCGAGCCGTGCAGTGCGTCGTCCAGGAGCGCCGTGAGGGTCGACTCCTTCGCCACGAATCCGAGGGTCGGTGCGATGCCGGCCATTGATGCGATGGAGATGAATGCCGCTGTCGCCATGACGGGAGCCTGACGCCCGACGCCACTCAGCTCGGTGATGTCTCGCGTCGACAGCTGACGGTCGATCACTCCGACGATCAGGAACAGCGCCGACTTGAACAGCGCGTGCGCGATCACGAGTGCGAGACCGGCCAGCGCGCTCGCCTGGGTGCCGTAGCCGATCACGACCGAGAAGAAGCCCAGCTGGCTGACGGTGCCGAACGCGAGGATGCGCTTGAGGTCGGTCTCGCGCAGCGCCTGGATGCCGCCGATCAGCATCGTCAGGATGCCCAGCGAGATGATGATCGGCCGCCACGGGCCGGTGAACGCGAAGATCGGGGCGAAGCGCGCGATCAGGTAGATACCCGCCTTGACCATCGCCGCGGCGTGCAGGTAGGCGCTCACGGGAGTGGGCGCCGCCATCGCACCGGGCAGCCAGAAGTGGAAGGGGAAGATCGCGGACTTGCTGATCGCGCCGACGAGGAGCATGACGACGGCGGCGTCGACGATGGCGCCTGTGGGTGCGATCTCGAGGATCTCGCGGATGCTCGAGGTGCCCGCGTCGACCACGAGCAGCACGACTCCGACGAACATCACGAGCCCGCCGAGAGTGGTGACCAGAAGCGCCTGCAGTGCTGCTCGTCGGCTGGCGGCGCGGCGTCGGTAGTGCCCGATGAGGAGGTACGAGAGGATGCTCGTCACCTCCCAGAACATCACGAGCATGACGAGGTCGTCGGTCAGGACGAGGCCGTACATCGCACCCGCGAACCCGAGCAGCACGCCCGCGAACTGGCCGATGCCGGCGGAGTCGTCATGGAAGTACCAACGGCAGTACAGCAGCACGAGAGCACCGACGCCGGTGACGATGAGCGTCAGCACCCAGCCGAGCACGTCCATGTTCATGGACAGATTCAGTCCGAGCTGCGGGATCCACGCGACCGAGACGAAGGGCGTCGGTCCGTCGAGCACCTGAGGGGTGAGGACGAGGGCGTGGATGAATGCCGCGGCGGGAATGAGAGCCGCGATGGCGAATGCCTGGGATCCCAGCCAGCGCACCAGAACGGGCATCAGGATCGACCCGAGGAGGAACACGGCGAGGAGCGTCAGCATATACGCGGCTCCTCAAAGCTCGTCGGCCGGGGGCGGCGCAGGCGGGCGGGCGGGTGTCGATATCGAGTTTACCTTGATATTCCGCGCTTCAGGGTCGATCATTTCGGCGCCCGACCATGCAAATGGTCGGTTTCCCCCGGATTTTCGGGCACTTTGCGCGATCTCGCACGCAAAATCAGATCATTCGGATGCGTTCTCAGCCTGCCGAGCGAGCGCCGGACCGAGACGGTCGTACGAGTTCGCGATGTGCATCCTCATCGCCGCGGCGGCGGCTTCGGGGTCGCGTCGGCGCAGCGCGTCGAGGATGCTCTCGTGCTCGCTCACGGTGTCGTCTTCGAAGTCGTGGCGGAAGTTCAGCCGGTAGAGGTGCATGTGCGCACGCAGCCGCACGATGGCCTCCGACAGCAGCGGACTCTGCGCACTCTCCGCGATCAGGTGATGGAAGTGCAGATCCTCGTCGATGAACCGCCGGTAGTTGCGGAAGCGCTCGTCCTCATCGGGTGCCGACGCTGTACGCATAGTCACCACGGACTCCGCCAGCTCGGTCTCGGTCTCGTGGTCGAGATGCGCCGATGCACGCCGCGCCGCCTCCGGCTCCAGCAGCTCGCGCATGTCGTACAGATCGCGCAGGCCCGCCGCGTCGAGCAGAGGAGCTGCGACATAGCCCTTCAGCGCCCGCTTCGCGACGAGCCCTTCGGACTCGAGCCGCGTCAGCGCCTCGCGCACGGGCGTCGGAGACACGTCGAGGTCGCGGGCGACCGCGTCGATGTTGACCTTGGCTCCCGGTTCGATGACCTGGTCCATGAGCAGGCCGAGCACCGCGTCGTACACGTCGTCGACGAGCGCGCGCCGCGCCGGAAGCGGCCTCGGTCCGCGTGCCTCTTCGTCGCCGAACATGAGTCTCATCGTAGGGGGTGCCCTTCGTCGGCGATCAGACCGCGATCACGCAGATCGTCCCAGACCGCCTCGGCGACCGGGCGTGCGACGAGACGGCTGTTGCGCGCGACCTGCTCCGCGCTGGCACCGCCCATCACCACCGCGCCCACGGCGGGATGCGTCAGCGGATACTGTGCGGCCAGCTCGGGGAGTGTGGTGCCATGATGCCGGGCGACCCGGGCGATCGCCTGAGCCCGGGCGAGCACCGAGCGGTCCGCGGGGCCGTAGTCGAACGTGGCATCGCGAGCGGGAGCATCCGTCGCGAGGATTCCCGAGTTGAAGACGGCGGCGGCCAGCACCGTCACCGCACGCTCCCGGGCGATCGGGAGCAGGTCATCGGCGGCCGACTGGTCGAGCAGCGTCCAGCGCCCGGCGACCATCATGACGTCGGCATCCGTCTCCTGCACGAACCGCGTGAGCATGCCGCTCTGATTCATGCCGGCACCGAACGAGCGGATGACGCCCTGGTCCCGCAGCTCGCTCAGGGCGGGGAAGGCACCCTCGAGCGCCTCGCGCTCGTGCTCATCGGGATCGTGCACCAGAGCGATGTCGATGCG
Source organism: Microbacterium sp. LMC-P-041 (assembly GCF_030209555.1). NCBI lineage: Bacteria > Bacillati > Actinomycetota > Actinomycetes > Micrococcales > Microbacteriaceae > Microbacterium > Microbacterium sp. LMC-P-041. Next base: position 316,304 of record NZ_JARVRV010000004.1, on the reverse strand, counting down.
GTCGAGTCCGAGGCGCTCGAGCGACTGCTCGACCGAGCGCAGCACGCCGTCGCGGGAGTAGTCGCGCACGCGCCGATGATCCGCCGGCACGTCGAACAGGTTGTCGAGGTCCGAGCGGCCCGCGGCATCCTGCGGAACCAGCAGGCGTCCGACCTTGGTCGAGACGATGTACTCCTCACGCGGGAGCTCGCGCAGGCTCTCGCCGAGGCGTCGCTCGGCGAGGCCGAGACCGTAGTGCGGCGCGACATCGAAGTACCGCACGCCGCCCTCCCGCGCGGCCGGCACGATCCGCGGCCACTCCCGGTCGTCCAGCGCCCGGTACAGATTGCCGAGCGCGGCAGCCCCATAGGCGACGGGCGGGGCAAGAAGCCCTCCGCGTCCGATCGCGACGGGCTTCGCTGCGGTGGAGACAGGCGCACTCATGACACGATCAGCCGGCCCAGGGCGTCATCGTTCCAGGGGATGCCGAGGCCCGCCTGGGTCGGCGCCCACCCGCGACCGTTCTCGATGCGGATCTCGCCCGTCGTGACCGCTCGCAGCTGCGGGATGTGCTCGAGGTACAGCGCGTTGGGGATCGCGCAGACGAGGGAGACGTGGAGCTCCATGAGGAAGTGCGGCGCGACGGGGGCGTTGAAGGACTCGGCCAGATGCGCGATCTTGAGCCACGGAGTGATCCCGCCGACCCGGGCGACGTCGGCCTGCACGATCGACGCGCCGCCACGCTGCAGGTGCTCGCGGAAGTGACCGAGCGAGTACATGCTCTCGCCGACCGCGATCGGCACCGACGTCGAGCGCGCCAGAAGACGATGCCCCTCGACGTCCTCCGCAGGCAGGGGCTCTTCGAACCAGAAGACGTCGACCTGCTCGAACAGCCGGGCTCGACGCACGGCTTCGGCGACCGTGAACGACTGGTTCGCGTCGACCATGATGTCCATGCCGGGTCCGACCGCGTCGCGCACGGCACGCAGTCGCTCGAGGTCCTGGTGCCCTCGCGGCATGCCGACCTTGATCTTCACGCCGCCCATGCCGCGCTCTTTGGCGGCGACCGCATGGGCGACGAGTTCGTCGGTGCGGAAGTGCAGCCATCCGCCCTCCGTGTCGTACACGGGCACGGAGGGCGACGCGCCTCCGGCGGCGACCCAGAGCGGGAGTCCGGCGCGACGGGTCTTCGCATCCCAGACCGCGGTGTCGACCGCGGCGAGCGCGAGCGCCGTGATCGGCCCGACCGTGGTGGCGCGAGTGATGCCGAAGAGTGCGAGCCACAGCGCTTCGGGACGCTCGGCCTCGAGCCCGATCAGAGCGGGCAGCAGCGTCTCGCGCAGCATGCTGAGCACCGCCCCGCCGCCGGTGCCGATCGTGTAGCTGTAGCCGATGCCCTCGGTGCCGTCGGCGGTGCGCAGCCGCACGAAGATGGTCTCCTGCTTGACGAACGTCTGCAGGGCATCCGTGCGCTCGGTCTCCACGGGCAGGTCGCACAGCTGCGCCTCCGCGTGCACGATGCGGCTGCCGGCCGTCGCGTCCGCGACGGCCTCCCGCACGGGCTTCGTGGTGTGGTGTGTCGTGGTCATCAGCGTCCTCCGAGTCCGCCCAGGGTGACCCCCTTGATGAGCTGCCGTTGCAGCAGCAGCACGAGGATCAACGAGGGGATGACGGCCAGTGTCGATGCGGCCATGAGCAGCGACCACTGCGTGCCGAACTGACCGGTGAACATGCCGAGCCCGAGGGGCACGGTGGCCATGTCCTGCGTGTTGATGATGATCAGCGGCCACAGGTACGAGTTCCAATAGCCGATGAACGAGAACACCGCGAGCACGCTGAGCGGGGCGACCAGCTGCGGCAGCAGCACCGACCACAGGGTGCGCAGTCGCGAGGCGCCGTCGATCAGTGCCGCCTCCTCGTACTCCATGGGGATGGTGAGGAAGAACTGCCGCATCAGGAACGTGCCGAACGCGGTGAAGGCGAACGGGATGATGAGGGCCGCGTAGCTGTCGTTCCATCCCCAGCTGTTGATCATGATGAAGAGCGGGACGACGAGCACCTCCTGGGGCAGCACGAGAGTGAGCACGAACAGCAGGAAGAGCTTGTCGCGGTACTTGAACCGCAGTCGAGAGAAGGCGTATGCCGAGAGCACGGCGACGACCACCGAGAGGGCGGCGCCGAGGATCGCGACGAACAGGCCGTTGAGGATGAAGCGTCCGAACGGCACGACGGTCCACGCCTCGACGAAGTTCGCCCAGCGGATCTCCGATCCGAAGATCTGCGGGGTGGCGGTGAAGACCTCGTTCTCGGGCTTGAGCGCCGTGAGGAACATCCAGAGGAAGGGGAACGCGAAGATCAGCGCGACCACGGCGATGGCCGCGGTGTTGAGCCACTCCTTGAGCGACTCACGGCGCTGACGCGCACGACGGGGCAGGCTCACGACGTCACTCATAGTTCACCCACCTGCGCTGGCCGACGAACTGCAGGGCCGTGATGAGCATCACGACGAGGAAGAGGATCCACGCGAGAGCGGATGCATAGCCGAGCCGATCGAAGACGAATCCGTTGCGGTACAGGTACAGCACGAAGGTGTTGGTGCTCTCTCCCGGCCCTCCCTGCGTGAGGAAGAGCGGCTGCACGAACACCTGGAACGCGCCGATCATCGTCATCGTGGAGCAGAAGAACAGCGACGGCGAGAGCAGCGGGAGGATGATGAAGCGCAGTCGCTGCCACGCCGAGGTGCCGTCGATGCGAGAGGCCTCGAGCAGTTCCTTCGGGATGGCGCTGAGTCCGGCCGACAGGACGATCACGTTGTAGCCGAACGACTGCCATACCGACATCGCGATGACCGAGGGCAGCGCCCACGCCGAGTCCGACAGCCAGTTCGGTCCGTCGACGCCGACGGTCGCGAGCATCGAGTTGACGAGACCGTCCTGCGAGAGCAGGAGTCGCCACACCAGCGCGTTGGCCACCATGGGCGTGATCACGGGGAGGAAGAAGATGACCCGCCACGCCCCGGCCGCCTTCATGCGCGTGCTGAGCCACAGCGAGATGGTGAGGGCGACGACCAGATTCAGCGCCGTGTACACGATCGCGAAGATCAGGGTGTTGCCGAGCACCGTGTAGAACGTCGGGTCGCGGAACAGCTTGACGTAGTTCTCGAAGCCGATGAAGTCAGGGCTGCCGAACAGCTTCCAGTCGAACAGGCTGATGAAGGCCGACCCGAACAGCGGAGTGAGGATGAAGAGGACGAACCCGATCATCCCGGGTGCGAGGAAGGCCACCGCCACCCAGGCTTGGCCGCGCCGTCGCGGGGGGCGGGGAACCCGCGGGGCGGGAGCGCCGAAGGGCACTCCCGCCGCGCCGGGCACGGGAGAGGAGGCCGTGGCCTCTCTCCGCTCGCTCATGATCGCCATCCGCTCAGCCCGCGACCGAGTTCTGGATGGTCTCCATGATCTCCTCCGCCGTCAGCTCACCCCGGTAGCCCTGCACTCCGTACTGGGTCATCAGGGTCTCGACCTGGTTCCAGGTCGGGGTGGTGCGCTGCGGGGTCGCATCGGCCAGCAGAGCCTCGACGACCTCGGCCGCACCCTCGGTCTTGCCCTCAGCCCAGGCCGGGAGCGCCTCGATGCGCGCCGGAACGATGCCGCGCGCCTCGGCCTGCTTCTCCTGCACCGACACCGAGGTCAGTGCCTCGATCGCCGCGAACGCCTCGTCCGGGCGGTCGCAGTTGGCCGCGATGCCGAAGCCCGAACCCGCGGTCATCGCGGCGGCCTCGCCGCTGGTCGACGGGACGATCGTGACGCCGAGCGTGAAGTCGGCGGCGTCGGCGAAGCTGCCGTACATCCACGGACCTTCGATCAGCATCGGCACCTCGCCCGAGGTGAAGGCCTGCTGCGAGACCTCCGAGCCGTCCGCCGCCTCGGGGGCCTTGGCGACCTGCTCGACCGACACCAGGTCGAAGAAGCTCTGGATCTGGTCGACGAAGTCGGGGTTCGTGAGGTCGAGCTCGCCGTCCTCGGTCACGGCCGGAACGCCGTCGGCGAGCGACCAGGCGTTCGGGATGAAGATGCCGGGTGCGAGCGCGAGGCCCTTCTTGTCGCCGTCGGTCAGCGCCTTCGCATCCGCGATGAACTGATCGCGCGTGTACTCGGTGCCGGGCAGTTCGAGACCCGCGGCCTCGAACGCCTCGACGTTGTAGAACAGCACGATCGGCTCGGCGTCGTAGGGGATCGCCCTGATCGTGCCGTCGACCGTCATGCCGCTGAGCATGGATGCGTCGATGTTCTCGATGTCGAAGTCGGACTTCTCGATCAGGTCGTCGAGCGGCATCAGCAGGTCGCCGAGCTCCTGCGCGCGGGCCGCCTGCGTGGTCAGCAGGCAGGGCGGGTTCGAGCCGCTGAGGCGGGTCTTCACCTTGGTCCAGTAGTCCGAGAAGCTGGGCCCCTCGACGGTGATGTCGAGGTCGGGATCCTCGGCCTGGGCGCCGTCGATGAAGTCAGCCCACTGCGCCTGATCGCCCTCGCTGGCGGCCCACGTGTAGAGAACGAGAGGGCCGCCGGCGTCGCCGCCTCCTCCTCCCGAGCCGCTGGCACAGCCGGCGAGGGTGAGAGCGGTGAGGCCCGCGACGCCTGTCAGGATGAGACGCTTCGCGCGTCGGGATGAGAGTGCATTCATTCTGTCTGCCTCCTTCATTGGATGCTGATTCGATGCGATGGGTGAGGGGGTGCTGCTCGGGGGTTCGGGTCGTGCTCGGATCACTCGGAGAAGTCGATGGCGACGACGTCGATCAGGGCGCCGCTCGGTGCGGGGGCGACGATGCGCAGCTCGCCCAGGTCGTCGCCGGCGATCGAGGCCTCGTGCACCTCGAAGCTCGCGTCATGCTGCAGCTCGAGATCGTCGGCCAGGCGGTGCACCCGGGTGATGCGACGCACGGGCAGGCCCCGCACGATGATCTCGTCCACCGGCACCGCGGTCAGATGCAGGTAGAGGCGTCCGGCGCGCGCGGTCGTCGGCCCGTGGAAGTCGATGCCGACGGTGGGCTCGACACCGATCACGGACTCGGCGTGCGCGTGCATCCATTCCGCGAACTCGCCCAGCCGCTCCTGTTCGACCGCCGGCAGCGCACCGTCGGGACCGGGCCCCACGTTGAGCAGCAGATTGCCGCCGCGGGCGACGACGTCGATGAGGGTGACGAGCAGCGACCGCGCGGACTTCTCGTTGTCCGGCCCCGTGCGCCATGCCCAGTGATCGCCGATCGTGAGGCACAGCTCCCACGGACCGGTCGGCGGGGTGAGCGGGAAGCCCTGCTCGGGGGTGCGGTAGTCGCCCTGGCCGGGCAGGCGGTCGTTGATGACGACATCGGGCTGCAGCTCCTTGATCAGGCGGCGCAGTGCCGGAGCCGTCCACTCGACGGCGGAGCGCTCCCAGTCGCCGTCGAACCAGAGCAGATCGATCTGCCCGTAGTTCGTGAGGAGCTCGGTCAGCTGCGCCCGCACGTAGTCGAGGTAGCGCGACCACTCCTCCGGACTCGACCGCCGGTGGCGATCGGTCGCGTCGGGGGTGTCGGCGAACTCGGCGAGGCCCGCGGCGGGCCAGTGCTCGAGCTTGTACGGCCGGTCCTCATCGCGGAATGCCGGATAGTCGGGGTGGTTCCAGTCGGGGAGGCTGTAGTAGATGCCGACCTTCAGGCCTTCGGCGCGCACGGCGTCGACGAACTCACGGGTGATGTCGCGACCGAAGGGGCCGTGCTGCACGCCGAAGTCGGACTCCTCGGTGAAGAACATGTTGTATCCGGCATGGTGACGTGCCGTGAAGACGAGGTAGGTGGCTCCCGCTTCGCGGGCACGACGCGCGAGATCTGCGGCATCCCAGTTCACGGGGTCGAACGTCGGAGCCGTCGCCTGGTACTCGGCCACGGTCACGGCGTCTTCCACGGCATCCTCACCCGGGATGATCGATCGTCCGACGAGGGGCCAGGAGATCTCGATGCCCTGCTGCGATGCCTGGTCCCAGTGCACGAAAAGGCCGAAGCCTGCGCCGCTGAACCACTCCCCGCCGGGGATGCGCTCTGTGGGGCGTCGGAAGCGTGCGTCTGTCATCGAACCTCTCCTTTGAGTCCAAGATTTCCTATAGGATACGTGATAGACGAAACCGTTCACAAGGGTGTGATGAAAGGTGCCTACCGATGGCGATGTTCGAGACCGATCCTGTTCGTCCCGAGGCCTACCGCGAGTTCGAGCGACCGCTTCCCGAGTGGTTCCGCGGCGCCGCACTGGGCATCTTCGTGCACTGGGGGCCGTACTCGGTTCCCGCCTGGGCAGAGCCCACCGGTGAGCTCGGCGCCGTGCCACGGGACGAGTGGTACGCCCACAATCCCTATGCCGAGTGGTACGCCAACACCATGCGCATCGAGGGCTCGCCGACCCACCGGCATCACGAGGTGGTCTACGGCGGGGCTCCTTATGACGACTTCCTCGATGCCTGGAAGGCCGAGGAGTTCGACGCCGACGAGGTGCTCGCCGTGGTCGCGGCGACGGGCGCGCGGTACTTCATCCCCACGACCAAGCACCACGACGGCGTCACACTCTGGGACGCACCGGGAACGGATGGGCGCAACACCGTCGCCCGTGGCCCTGGTCAGGACCTCATCGGAGCCTTCGCCGACGCGACGCGCGCGGCCGGCCTCCGCTTCGGCGTGTATTACTCGGGCGGTCTCGACTGGCACTTCTCCGACCTGCCGCCCATCGACCATGACGGCGCCCCCGCCCCCGATGACCTCGCCTACGCGGAATATGCGCACGACCACGTCATCGACCTGATCGACCGCTATCGTCCCGACATCCTCTGGGGCGACATCCGGTGGCCGGCTGCGGGAATCGAGCCGGGGCCGAAGAGCATCGCCCACGCCTTCCAGACGTTCTACGCACAGGTTCCCGAGGGCGTCGTCAACGATCGCTGGGGCGAGTCCCACTGGGACTTCCGCACCAGCGAGTACGTGCACGGCACCGCAGTCGAGGTCGGCGAGGCGTGGGAGAACACCCGGGGGATCGGACTCTCGTTCGGCCACAACCGCAGGGAGACGAGCGAGCACCTGCTGTCGGCGCACGAGGCCGTGCTTCTGCTCGTCGACGTGGTCTCACGCGGCGGCAACCTGCTGCTCAACATCGGCCTCGAGGCGTCCGGCCGCATCCCCGATCTGCAACGAGAGACCCTCGAGGGCATCGGCCACTGGAACAGGCAGTACGGGCACGCCGTGTTCGGTGCGCGACCGGAAGAGCGGATGCCGTCGTCCGACGACCCCTGGCTGCGCTGGACACGCACGGATGATGCGGTGCACGCGGTCGTCGACCGGAACGGACACGTCGAGCTCCCCGATCCGCACGGCCTGCTCGACGAGAGCAGCGCACGGATCGGAGAGCATCCGGTGATCGCGGAACGCGTCGATGGTGCCATCCTGGTCGAGGTGGCGGACGCGACGACCCCGGTCGCGATCTCGTTCCAGCCCAGGGACTGACGGAAGGACCCTCTCATGCGCATCGCTCTGCACTCCGAGATCCGCGACGGCGCGGTCGACGACTACCGCACGAACCACGCCCGCATCCCGGATGCTCTCGCCGAGACCTTCGCGCGCATCGGCATCCACGACTGGACGATCTGGAGGTCGGGCCGGCGCCTGTTCCACCTGGTCGAGTGCGATGACTGGGATGCCGCGGTCGCCGCGCTCGAGGACGATCCGGCCGACCACGCCTGGCAGGCCGACATCGGCCGCTTCGTCGAGCTCTTCCGCGACGAAGACGGCGCCGAGGGCACCGCTCCCCTGGAGCAGGTCTGGGATCTGAGGTCGCAGGTCTCCTGACCGCCCCGCTGCCCGGGTCTGCCGCGGGCTCGTGGCAGAGTAGCCCCGTGACTCGGACGTGGGTGCGCGAGCTGGCCGGCTGGATGTGCGCTGCCGGCGTGTCGATCGTCACCGCATCCGTGGTCGCGTCGTCAGCCCGGTCCGACCTGCTCTTCCGAGACGGCGATTCGCTGGTCGTCGCGATGCTCGCGCGGTCGCTGCTGTCGGGTGAATCGCTCGACTGGGCGATGTCGAGCGTGCTGTTCCTGCCCGAGACCGCGGCGTTCACCGCGATCGACGCCGCCGTGCCTGCGACGGTGGACGGCCTCTTCGCGATCAGCGCGGTCGTCAATCTCCTCGCCCTCTATGGAGCCATCCGGCTCGTCGCCGGCCGCGGCCGCGCGGGCTCTGCGCCCGTCACCTGGTCCGTCGTCGCGCTCGGGGTGTTCGGCATGCTCGCGATGACCGATGTCTCGGCGTCGCGAGAGGCGCTCGACCTCGCATCCCTGCAGCTGACGACCACCTACTACTCGGCGACCGTGATCGGCGTCGTCATCACGGTCGGCATCGTTCGGCGCGTGATCGACGACGGTCGCCTCAGAGCCTCGCCGTCGATCGCTCTCGGCGCCGTCGCGCTCTTATCGGCTCTCTCGAACCCGCTGTACGCGGTGTGGGCGACCCTCCCCCTCGCGATCATCCTGGGCATCGCCGCCGTGTCGCCGTCGCGGCGTGCGCAGATCCTCGCCCTCATCGCGGTGCTGCTCGCCGGCACCACCGCGGGCTTCCTGGCTCGTATTCCGTTCGCGGCATGGATCGCGAACACCGGCGTCGGCTACGCGCAGCCCGACCACTGGCACGAGTCGGTCGGCTATTACGCACGGCTCATCGCCGAACGCGGTCAGAGCCTCCCCGGGCTGATCGGGCTGCTGGTCACCGTCGCCCTCATCGTCTTCGCCGTCGTGAGAACGGCGCAACAGGGCGACCCGGGAACCCGTCTCGTCGCCGCGATGGCCTGGGCGGCACCGATCGTCGTCGTCGTCGGGGCGATCGCGCTGGGCACGCATGCCGCGCGCTACCTGCAGCCTCTCGTCTTCGCTCCGGTGCTCGTGCTCGTCGCGTCACCTCGCGCGATTCGCCTCCCCGCCCGCCTGCGTCGTTCGACAGCTGCCATCGTCGGCGTGGTGCTTCTCGTCGTCGGCGGCCTCAGCATCCCGCGCCTGGCGGACGCGGGCGCCCGGCCGGACCCCGATCTCGCGTGCGTGACGGACTGGGTCGACGCCTCCGGTCGCACGGGCGCCGGACAGTTCTGGACCGTTCGTCTGCCCGCACTGCATGTCGCAGACCCCTCGCGCCTCGTCCAGGTCGATCATCAGCTCAACGGCTACGCGTGGCTGGTCAACCGCACGGACTTCGCAGTCGGCGAGGTGTCGTTCCTCGTCGAGGATTCGCAGACCGTGCCGTGGGATCTTCCGCAGGCGGTGCAGCCTGAGCGTGTGGTCGAGTGCGGCCGGTACTCGATCCTGGACTTCGGCAGTCAGACCCTGCCCCTGGGGCCGCAGCGCAGCTGAGCGAGACCGCAGCGACCCGGTCAGCGGGTTGGTGCCGCGGTGGTCGTTCCCTCGCGGAACCGGCACGTGAGGTGCAGGGTCTGGCCGGGTTCTCCTCGGAGCATCCGCGCGACCTGCTCTCCGGCGGCGCGCCCCTTCTCGACCGCCGGCTGCACGCTGGTCGTGAGCACGAGGTCGCCGAGCCCATCGGCGGCGATCCCGTCGAAACCCGCGACCGACAGGTCTTCGGGCACGCGCAGTCCCAGCTCCTCCGCGGCTCGAATGATTCCGACGGCGATCAGATCGCTCTGAGCGAGGATCGCCGTGGGCCGCGTCTCGGCATCCGCCAGCAGATGCCGTCCGGCGAGGAGCCCCTCGTCGATGAAGCTGCCTCCGGCCGAGATCGCGGGCGCGTCGGGAAAGATCTCGCGCATGCCGGTGAGGCGATCGATGGTCACATCCACCGTCGCCGCGTCGATTCGCTCCTGAGTGACCGGTCCCCGCTCGCGACGGGTGTCGAGCGGCAGCGTGACGAGTGCGACGTCGCGGTGTCCGAGGTCGCGCAGGTGACGTGCGACGTCCGCGGCCGCCGCAGAGTTGTCGAGCAGGATCTTCGGGATGCCCTCCCCCGCGTCACCCTCGATCACGACGACCGGCAGGCCTCGGCTGCGCACGATGTCGAGCGACGCCTTGGCGCGCCCCGAGCACCCGATCAGCACGACCGCATCGACGGGTGCGTTCGAGAGCGACGACTCGTCGTCGCCCGGCTCGTCGCGCATCAGCAGTATGCCGGCACTGAGCTCGGCCATCCCATCGGTCAGGCCGTCCATCATGGCGGTGGTCACCGGGTCGAGGAACGCCGCACGCAGGTGCCCCTCGAGCACGACCGCGACGATGCCGCTGCGTCCTCGACGCAGCGATGCGGCGCGCGGGTCGGGACCGGCATACCCGAGGGCCGCCGCTGCGGCGAGCACCCGCTCGCGCGTGGCCGGCGCGACGTTGGCCTTGCCGCTGAAGACGACGGATGCCGTCGACGTGGCAACTCCCGCCTCGCGTGCGACATCGGCGATCGTCGCTCGGCGCGGGCTGTCGTGGCTCGTCATACTCCGAGGATAGCTCCCCGGCTTCCCGATCATCGAATCGATTCGATATGCTGATCCGCATGGACACCGCTCTCTCCCGATCGCAGTACGTGCGCTGGCGCACCGCGATCTTCGCGATCTTCCTCGCCAGCGGTCTCTCGATCGCGACCTGGGCGTCCCGTGTCCCCGACATCAAGCTCGCCCTCGAGGTCGACAAGGCTCAGGTGGGCATGCTGCTGCTCGGCGCGGGCATCGCCTCGATCATCGGCATCTCGACCAGCCCCGCGATCATGGCACGCACCGGCGCGCGCCTCGGCATGATGGTGTCGATCTTCACCTTCGCCTCGGGTGTGGCCCTCATCGGCATCGGCGCCAACGTCCTCGGCTCGTACTCCGTGGTGCTGATCGGTCTCGTGCTGTTCGGACTCGGCAACGGCTGCGTCGACGTCATGATGAACGTCGAGGCCACCGCGATCGAGCAGCACTCGGGCAAGACGATCCTGCCCCTCTTCCACGCCTTCTTCAGCTTCGGCACCGTGATCGGCGCCGGGCTCGGGGCGCTTGCCGCACAGCTGCACATCGACGTCTTCACCCATACGCTCGTGATCGCCGTCGCAATCGCCGCCATCGGCCTGGCCAGCATCGCGAACGTGCCGCGACGCGAAGAGGCACTCGACCCCGCGGCCAACGACGCAGAGAAGCCGCGCTGGCGAGAGCGGATGCACGTCGCGATGTCCGCCTGGCGCGAGCCGCGCACCTACGCGATCGGCGTCGTCATGCTCGGCATGTCGTTCGCAGAGGGCGGTGCCAACGACTGGCTCGCCCTCGGCGTCGCCGAAGACCACGGAGGCGGCACCGCACTGGGCGCCGCCGCGCTCGCGACGTTCTCGGTCGCGATGACCGTCATCCGCGTCTTCGGAGGCCCACTGGTCGACAGGTTCGGCCGCGTCGCCGTGCTGCGCATCCTCGCGGTTGCCGCCGCATCCGGCATCCTGCTCTTCATCCTCGCCCCCAGCCTTCCTCTCGTCTTCGTGGGCGCAGCGCTGTGGGGCGTCGGCGCTTCTCTCGGCTTCCCGCTCGGTATGTCCGCCGCCGCAGACGACCCCGCCAAGGCGGCCGCGCGAGTGAGCGCAGCCGCGACGATCGGCTACATCTCGTTCCTGGGCGGCCCGCCCGTGCTCGGCTTCATCAGCGAGCACATCGGACTGCTCAACACGCTCTACATCCTCGTCGGCCTGGTCGTGTTGTCCGGCCTGTTCTCGGGTGCCGCGCGCCCGCTCCGCAAGGACGAGATGTCGACGCCGCCGGTCACCGCGAAGTCAGCCTCGTAGATCAGCGGGCGACAAGCAGACGTGGCGCCGGGCCTTCGAGTCGGGCGATGGCGATCTTCACCTCTCCGAGCTCGACGTCCACCTTCTCGAACCTCGCATCCATGCGCTGCTCGACCTTCTCGAACCGCGCATCCATACGCTGCTCGAACATCTCGAACCGCGCATCCGTGCGCGTGATCATCCATCCGAAGCCTGCGGCAAGCCCCAGCAGCGTGGTCGCGACGGTCACGATCATGGTCACGAGCTCTATCGACACCGTCATCTCCTCATCCTTGACCTGTCCGCCCAGAATGTCAGGATCCAGTCCGATGGAATCGACGACGGGAGTCGATCCGCCGCAGATGTGGAAACTTCGGCGCTGATGCTGACATCAGGAGAACGAGTCGACCCGACGAAGTAGGCTCGACGGGTGCGTCTCGTCATCGCCCGCTGCTCCGTGGATTACACGGGCCGCCTCAATGCCCACCTCCCGCTCGCCACGCGTCTGCTCGTGCACAAGGGAGACGGGAGTCTGCTCGTGCACTCCGACGGCGGCAGCTACAAGCCGCTGAACTGGATGAGCCCGCCGTGCTCCCTCGCGGCCGAGGAACCCGGCGAGGAGGAGTCCATCGCCGGTGTCACCGAAGTATGGCGAGTGACGCACAAGAAGACCGGCGACGCGCTCCGCGTGCAGATCTACGAGATCCTGCACGACACCAACCACGACCTCGGCGTCGACCCCGGTCTGCAGAAGGACGGCGTCGAAGCCGATCTGCAGCGCCTGCTCGCCGAGCAGGTCGAGCGCATCTCCGACGGCGCGACCCTGGTGCGCCGCGAGTACCCGACCGCGATCGGTCCCGTTGACCTGCTCGTGAGGGATGCCGCCGGCGCGGCGATCGCTGTCGAGATCAAGCGGCGCGGAGACATCGACGGCGTCGAGCAGCTCACCCGCTATCTCGAGCTGCTGGGCCGCGACCCGCACCTCGCGCCGGTGCAGGGCGTCTTCGCCGCGCAGGAGATCAAGCCGCAGGCGCGGGTGCTCGCCGAGGACCGCGGCATCCGCTGCCTCGTGCTCGACTACGACGATATGAAGGGCATCGAGTCCGGCATCCCCCGCCTGTTCTGAGGCCATCTGCACAGATGTCCACCGCGGTCGGTCGCGTCGTGCACTGCCCATAGGCTGGAAGGTATGGCTTCTTCCCCCTATTCGTGCGTGCTCTGGGACGTCGACGGCACGATCGCCGACGCGTCGGTCGGCATCCTGCGCCGTCTGAACGTCGCCCTCACGCACTTCGGTCACCCTGCTCCCACGCGCGAACAGCTCGTGCACTGGATCGGGCCGCCCATGTTCGAGTCGTTTCAGGCGCAGGCGGCGATGACCCCCGAGCAGGCGACCGAGGCGGTCACCTTCTATCGGACACTCGGCAAGGCCGACGGATACACGACCGATGTCGCGACCTACCCGGGCGTGCCCGAGATCATCCGCGATCTGCACGCGGCAGGGGTGCCTCAGGCGACCGCCAGCTCGAAGCCCGAGATCCAGGTCGATGCGATCGTCGACTTCTTCGAACTGCGCCCGTACTTCCTCACGACGGTGGGTGCGACGCCCGACGAGGCGACGCTCGCGTCGAAGACCGACATCGTCGCCGAGGCGCTGCGCCGTCTGGCCGAGCGCGGTGCAGACATCTCACGCCCCGTGCTGGTCGGAGATCGCCATCACGACGTCGAGGGCGGCAACGCCAACGGAGTGCCGGTGATCTTCGTCGAGTGGGGCTTCAGCGACACGCACGAAGGCGATGAGGCCGCGTTCCGCGCCGCATCCGCCGACGAACTGCGCGCGCTGCTGCTCCACTGATCTCGGCCGACCGGAGGCCACCCGGCCGGGGTAATCCGGCCGGGGTAATCCGGCCGGAAAGCACAGAACTCCCCGCCGGGGGTCGCAACGAGTGCAGACCTCCGGTCGGGGAGTTCTATGACGTCCGCTCTCAGAGCGGACGGATGTTCTCAGCCTGCAGGCCCTTGGGGCCCTGCGCCACGTCGAACTCGACTCGCTGGTTCTCTTCAAGAGAGCGGTAGCCGGATGACTCGATGGCGGAGTAGTGCGCGAAAACGTCAGCGCCGCCGTCGTCGGGGGAGATGAAGCCGAAGCCCTTCTCCGAGTTGAACCACTTAACCGTGCCCTGGGTGCTCATGTACTGCCTGTTCTGCTGGAAAGAAGCCGACGCAGGATGCCCCGACGTGCTCCACGCTAGTGGAGCACGCGCTGAGCGGAAGTCCTGATGTCAGCCCGTAACCCAAATGTTGCATGAGCGGTCGTCCGCGGTCACATGACAGGGCAGATGGAGACCCTCAGAAAATGGTGTGGCCCTCACCGCGGGGGGAGCGATGAGGGCCGAAGACGACCGGAGGGTGCGTCAGATTCCAGCTTAACCCCTCGCGCCTGCTTTTGTCCCCCATTTGGGGGACAGATTAGAAATTTGTGCGATGGAGACAAACGACAGCGGCCCTCTCGAGCAGTCCGTTGGGGACAGAACTACTCGAGAGGGCCCAATCGCATGCACGGATCGCCTTTGCCTCTGGGGAAGGCAGCCCGTCTCTGGGGAAGACGGAGACGATCAATCCCCTGTGCATGCACCTTCACCCTAGGGGAGTCCGTTCGATCCCGCCAAGGGGGGTTGACGATCGTCGTCATCGGTGGCAATGACGGGACGGACTGCGCGAGTAGCCTGGTGCGGTGACCATGCTGAACAAGGACATGACCCTGTGCATCTCGCTGTCTGCACGCCCGAGCAACAACGGCACGCGATTCCACAACTTCCTCTACGAGGAGCTGGGCCTGAACTGGATCTACAAGGCCTTCGCCCCGACCGACCTCGGCCAGGCGATCGCCGGCGTGCGCGGTCTCGGCATCCGCGGGTGCGCGATCTCGATGCCGTTCAAGGAAGACGTGATCGCGCTCGTCGACCGCATGGACCCTTCGGCGACGGCTATCGACTCGGTGAACACGATCGTGAACGATGACGGGGTGCTCACCGCATACAACACGGACTACAGCGCGATCGCCCAGCTGATCGAGCGCAACTCGCTCGACCCTGCATCATCGGTGCTGCTGCGGGGCTCAGGCGGGATGGCCAAGGCCACCGCCGCCGCCTTCCGTGACGCCGGATTCAGCCGCGTCACGATCGCGGCCCGCAACGAAGCGCGCGGTCGAGGGCTGGCCGATCTCTACGGCTTCGCCTGGACGGCGGATGCGGATGCCGCCACCACCGACATCATCGTGAACATCACGCCGATCGGCATGGCGGGAGGCGCGGACGAGCACGCGCTGTCGTTCACCGAGGAGCAGATCGCGGCGGCATCCGTCGTGTTCGACGTCGTCGCCCTGCCGGCGGAGACGCCTCTGATCTCCGCCGGGCGCGCGGCCGGGAAGACCGTCATCACGGGCGCCGAGGTGGCGACCCTGCAGGCCCTCGAGCAGTTCGTGCTGTACACCGGCATCCGCCCCTCCGCCGCTCAGGTGCAGGCGGCCGAGGAGTTCATGCGGGCGCAGTGACCACTGCGCCCGCAGTCCGCCCCGAGGACCTCAGCCGTTGAACGCGGCGGGGTGGGGGCCGGTGCGACCGTCGCGCTCGAGGCGGTCGACCGCGGCCAGCTCGTCGTCGGTGAGCTCGTACCCGAACACGTCGAGGTTCTCGGCGATGCGAGCGGGGGTCACCGACTTGGGGATCACGATGCGTCCCTGCTGCAGGTGCCAACGCAGCACGATCTGGGCCGGCGTCCGCTCGTGCCGCTCGGCGATCTCGACGACCGAGCGATCGGAGAGCACGGCGCCCTGGGCGAGCGGGCTCCATGCTTCGGTGAGGATCCCCCGCTGAGCGTTCGCCTCGGCGACCGCTCGGTTCTGCAGCGCCGGGTGGAGCTCGACCTGGTTGACGGCGGGCACGACGCGACCCTCGGAGGCGATGCGCGCGAGGTGCTCGGGTTCGAAGTTCGAGACGCCGAGGGCTCGTACGCGCCCGTCCGCGTAGAGGCTCTCGAGCGCACGCCAAGTCTCGGGGTACGTCGCCAGAGCGGGCGCCGGCCAGTGGATCAGGTACAGGTCGAGGTGATCGAGGCCGAGCCGTTCGAGGGACGCGTCGTATGCGCGCAGGGCCGCGTCGTATCCGTAGTCGGAGATCCATACCTTCGACGTCACGAACAGCTCATCGCGAGGGATGCCCGACTCGGCGATCGCACGCCCGACGCCGGCCTCGTTGCCGTAGATCGCCGCGGTGTCGATGCTGCGGTACCCGGCGTCGAGGGCGGCAGCGACGGCGGCCGTGGTCTCGGCATCCGGCACCTGGAACACGCCGTATCCGAGCTGGGGCATCTCGATGCCGTTGTTCAGGGTGAGTGTGGGGACGATGGGAGCGTTCATGCTCGTGCTTCTTTCTCTCTCCGCGAATCGGGTGGTCACGCGGCGACGGTCTGCAGCGTGCCGGTGGGGGCGGGCGACGGCTTCCTGGCTGCGACCACGGCGATCACCATGGCGACCAGGGCGGATGCGGTGATCGCGGCCCCGATCCAGATCGGCGAGGTGTAGCCGAGTCCGGCGGCGATGCCGAGGCCGCCCGCCCACGCGCCGAGGGCGTTGCCGACGTTGAAGGCGCCGATGTTGGCGCCGGAGGCGAGGGTCGGTGCACCGCCGGCGTAGTGCATGATGCGGCTCTGGAGCCCCGGAACCGTGCCGAATCCGAACGCGCCCATCAGAACGAGGATCGCGATGGTCACCGGCTGCGACCAGGCGAAGAAGCCGAACAGCACGAGCACGGCGACCAGAGCCGCGATGAAGATCAGCAACGTGCGGTCGATCGATCGGTCGGCCAGGCGTCCGCCGATCCAGTTGCCCGCGACGAGCCCGGCGCCGAAGAGCACGAGCAGCCACGGCACCGTGGTGTCTGCGAAGCCCGTGACCCCGGTGAGCGTGTAGGCGATGTAGGTGAAGGCGCCGAACATGCCGCCGAAGGCGAGCGCGGTGACGGTGAGCGAGAGCCACACCTGTCCGGACCGGAAGGCCCGGAGCTCGCCGCGCAGACTCACCTGCTGGCCTGCCGTCTTCGGTGCCGTGACCAGCAGGGCGATGCCCGCGAAGGCGACGATGCCGATGGCGGAGATGACCCAGAACGTCGACCGCCAGCCGAACTGCTGTCCGAGGAAGGTTCCGAACGGAACACCGAACACGTTCGCCGCTGTGAGGCCGGTGAACATGATCGCGATCGCCCGCGCCTTCTTCTCGGGGGCGACGAGGTCGGCGGCGACGACGGATCCGATGCCGAAGAACGCTCCATGGCACAGCGCCGCGACGATGCGTCCGATCATGGCGGTCGTGTAGTCCGGGGCGAGGGCGGTGATCGCATTGCCGACGATGAACAGCACGACGAGGCCGAGCAGCACCGGTTTGCGGGGCAGACGGGTCGTTGCGGCGGTGAGGCCGAGTGCACCGACGACCACGCTGAGCGCGTAGCCCGAGATGAGCCAGCCGGCCGTGGCCTCGGTGACCCCGAAGTCCGCGGCGACGTCGGGGAGGAGCCCCATGATCACGAACTCGGTGAGTCCGATCCCGAAGGCGCCGATGGCGAGTGCGATGAGTCCGAGTGGCATGGGTGTGCTCCGTGGTCCTCTGCTAAAGTAGTTGCAGACGCGGGATATTGCGTCACGAGGGATAATCATTGCACACGCAACTATCCCGCGCAAGCAACTACTTCGGAGGTCACTGTGGGCATCTCAGACGACGCTGTCGAGATCCGGGCACGCGGCTGGCGAACGCTCGCCGCTCTGCACGGGATCATCGAGGCCGACCTCGAGAAGGCACTGGGCGCATCCGTCGGCCTGTCCGTCGTCGAGTACACGGTGCTCGACGCCCTCAGCAGACAGGACGGCTGGCACATGCGCATGCAGCAGCTCGCCCGCGCGACCGCGCTGAGCCCGAGCGCCACGACGCGTCTCGTGACACGGCTCGAAGACCGCGGGCTGCTCACCCGCATCCTCTGCGCCGACGACCGTCGGGGCATCTACACCGAGCTCACCCCGGCCGGCCTGGCGCTCTACGAGAACGCGCATCCGATCCACGACGAGACCCTCGAGCGTGCTCTCGGCGAGGCGGTCACGCAGCCCGAGCTGGCCCCCGTCGTGCACGCTCTTCAGGCAGTGACCGCCGAGGCCTGAGTCAGGCGAGCGCGCTCACGCGCTCGCGCGCGAGACCGTCACCTGGATGCTCTTCATCAGCGGCTGGTCGCTCTGGACGCTGAAGTCCTTGCGACCGATCAGCACGTTCATCTCCGGCATGTACCCGGCGGCGCTGCCGCGCGGCAGGTCGTACGGAACCGCGCGGAACGCCTTCAGCATCCGTGTCGACCCGTCTTTCGACGTCGACACGATGTCGACCAGATCGCCCTCGACGAGGCCGCGATCGCGCATGTCGTCCTCATGCAGGAAGACGAGCTCGCGCAGGTTCTTGACGCCTCGGTACCGGTCGTCGTTGGAGTAGATCGTGGTGTTCCACTGGTCGTGCGAGCGCACCGTCTGCAGCACGAGGGTGTCGGCGGACTCGGGGATGACGTTCGGCAGTGGAGCCAGGGAGAATTCGGCACGGCCCGACGGCGTCTCGAACACGCGGTCCCTGGCGGGCTGCGGAATGCGGAACCCGTGCCGGTCGCGGATCAGGTCGTTGAAGCCCTCGAACCCCGGCAGCACCTTCGCCATCACATCGCGGATGTTGTCGTAGTCGCCGACGTACCAATCCCAGGGCGTCGCCGTGTGCGGCAGGGTCGCCTTCGCGATGCCGGCGATGATCGCCGGCTCCGACCTCAGATAGGCGGATGCCGGCTGCTTGCGTCCCCTCGAGAGGTGCACCATGCTCATCGCATCCTCGACGGTGACGCCCTGCGGGCCCTGCGCCTGCTGGTCACGCTCGGTGCGGCCGAGACACGGCAGGATCAGGGCCTTCTCGCCATGCACGAGATGGCTGCGGTTCAGCTTCGTGCTCACCTGCACCGTCAGGCGGCACTTCTCGAGCCCCTGCGCGGTGAACGGGGTGTCGGGCGCAGCGAGCACGAAGTTGCCGCCCATGCCGACGAACACCTTCACGCGCCGGTCATGCATCGCCTCGATCGTGCGGACGGTGTCGAGCCCCGGATGCCGCGGCGGCTCGATGCGACAGACCTCCGCGAGGCGGTCGAGCCACGCCTCCGTCGGCCGGTGATCGATGCCGCACGTGCGGTTGCCCTGCACATTGCTGTGTCCGCGGATCGGCGACGGGCCCGCCCCCTTGCGGCCGATGTTGCCGCGCAGGAGCAGCAGATTGACGATCTCGCGCACCGTGTCGACGCCGTGCTCGTGCTGACTCACGCCGAGGCACCAGCTGATGATCGTACGCTCCGAGGCCAGATAGACCGCAGCGGCGGCGCGGATCTGCTCTTCCGTGAGGCCGGACTGAACGACGAGATCTGCCCAGCTCGTGGCGTCGACCAGTGCGCGGTACTCGTCGATGCCGTTCGTCAGAGTGCTGAGGAATTCGCTGTCCAGCACCGACGGGTCGGTGGCGGCGGCTTCGAAGACGACCTTCGACATGCCGCGGATCAGCGCCAGATCGCCCCCCGGGCGCACCTGCAGGTTCATGGTGCTCGTGTCCGTCGCCGCGAAGCGCGCCATGTCGACGAAGTCGTGCGGCACGATCGTCCGGGTCGCCCCGGCCTCGACGAGCGGGTTGACGTGCACGACCTGCGCGCCGCGCTTCACGGCATCCGAGAGCGCGGTAAGCATGCGGGGGGCATTGGATGCCGCGTTGACGCCGAGCACGAAGAGGGCGTCGCAGTCGTCCCAGTCGCGCATGTCGACAGTGCCCTTGCCGGTCGCGATCGACGCCTTGAGCGCGCGTCCGGAGGCCTCGTGGCACATGTTCGAGCAGTCGGGCAGGTTGTTGGTGCCGTACTCGCGCACCATCAGCTGATACAGGAAGGTCGCCTCGTTGCTCAGACGCCCCGAGGTGTAGAACGCGGCCTCGTCGGGACTGTCGAGCGCCTGCAGCTCGTCGCCGACGAGCGCGAAGGCGTCGTCCCACGAGATCGGCACGTAGTGATCGGTGGCGGCGTCGTAGACCATCGGCTCGGTGAGACGACCCTGGTCCTCCAGGTCGAAATCGGGCCACGTCGCGAGCTCGGTGACCGAATGCTCGGCGAAGAACCGGCGGTCGACGCGCTTGCGCGTCATCTCCCACGTGACGTGCTTGATGCCGTTCTCGCAGATGTCGAGCTTCAGATTGCCCGGGTCGTCCGGCCACGCGCATCCGGGGCAGTCGTAGCCCGACACGGGGTGGTTCATCTGCAGCATCGCGAGCGGTCCGGCGACGGGCTCTCGCTGATCCAGCACCACCCGCCCCACCGACACGGCGGCTCCCCACCCGGCGGCCGGATGCCGGTACGGCTTGCGCGACCACGGTCGATCGGTGCGAGGGCCGTATCCGCCCTGACGCGGCTCGGCGCGCATCAGCCCGAACGCGGTGCCGATGGGTCCCTGGCTATCGAGCATGGCGTGCCCCTTCTTCGGCGTGCGCAGACGGGGCGAGCCCGTCGAGGCGCACCCGATGCGCGTGCGAATAGATGTTCATCGAACGCCCTCGGACGAACCCGATGAGCGTCACCCCGGCCTCCTCGGCGAGCTCGGCGGCGAGAGACGAGGGGGCTGAGACGGCACTGAGCAGGGGGATGCCGGCCATCGCGGCCTTCTGCACCAGTTCGAAGCTCGCCCTGCCCGAGACCTGGAGGATCTGCCGACGCAGGGGAAGCCGGTCGTTCAGCAGCGCCCACCCCACCACCTTGTCGACGGCGTTGTGACGCCCGACGTCTTCGCGCAGCACGAGCAGTTCACCCGAGTCGGCGTCGAACAGCGCGGCGGCGTGCAGACCACCGGTCTTGTCGAACGCCGCCTGCTCGGCGCGCAGCCGATCAGGGAACGACGCGATCTGCTCGGCCCCGACCTGGACATCGTCGACGGACACCGGATGCCGCGACACCGTGCGGACGGCGTCGATGCTGGCCTTGCCGCAGACCCCGCAGGAGCTGGTCGTGTAGAAGCGCCGAGCGACCTCGGGGTCGGGAAGCGCGACGCCGTGAGCGAGGCCGATGTCGAGCACGTTGTAGGTGTTCTCCTGCCCACCTGTGCCGGGGCCACCGCAGTGGATCGCCGAATGGAAGTCTTCGGCCTGGGCGATGATCCCCTCGGACACGAGGAACCCCGCCGCGAGCTCGACGTCATGCCCCGGAGTGCGCATCGTGACGGCGAGCGGTGAGCCTGCGACCCGGATCTCCAGGGGCTCCTCGACGGCGAGCGTGTCGGCACGCCGAGTGGCTCCCTCCCCGAGAGTGAGCTTCAGTATCGGTCTCCGCGTCGTGATCCGCCCCACACGAGCGAGCGTACTCCGCGGTCACGGGATCGCCTCATACCCATCTCACCCGGTGCCCGGGTCCGCCTACCGCGTGACGCGACCGTCCACGAGGTGCAGCACCCCGTGCATGCGCGGCAGGTGCACGAGGTCATGGGTGACGAGCAGCGTCGAGGTGTTGCGCTCATCGGTGAGTCGGAGGATGAGGTCGATGATCTTCGCTCCGCGCTCCTGGTCGAGAGCGCTGGTGGGCTCGTCGACCAGAAGCACGCTCGGATCGTTCATGAGCGCTCGCGCGATGTTGACTCGCTGACGCTGTCCGCCGGAGAGCTGGTGCGGCCTCTTGTGACCGTGCTCGGCGAGGCCGACCGCGGCGAGCAGCTCATCCGCACGGGATGCCGCGGCGGCGCGATCGCGGCGGCGGCTGCGCGGCACACCGAGCTCGTTCATGACGCTCAGCTGCTCTCGGGCCGTCAGAGAGGGGATGAGGTTGGGCTGCTGGAAGACGATCCCGATCCGGTCCCGCCGCAGACGCGTCGCCTCGGCCGGACTGAGCGCCGTGACGTCGTTCCCGTCGATGAGGATCTCGCCGGAGTCCGGACGCAGGAGGGTGCCGGCGACGGCGAGCAGACTGGACTTTCCCGAGCCGCTGGGCCCCGTGATGCCGGTGACGGTTCCGGGGTGAGCCGTGAGTGAGACACCGTCCACGGCGGTCACCCGCGAGTCACCGTCGGGGAAGGTCAGCGTGATGTCGTTCAGGCGGATCATCGGTTGCTCCCGAGGGCGGTGAGAGGGTCGGCGGAGGTGACGGAGCGCAGGGCGAAGGCGGCGCCTGCGAGGCCGAGGGCGATCATGATGCCGCCCGGAAGGATGGTCGTGACAGGACTCAGCAGGAACGGGAGGGCGGTGCCCGCGAGCAGGCCGAGCGCGGTGACCGGGCTCAGCCCGATGCCGATGCCCGCCAGCAGGACGATCAGCGCCTGCCCCAACGCGTCTCGGATCAGGGAGCGCGTGCTCGCGCCGAGCGCTTTGAGGACGGCGACATCGCCCTTGCGCTGCATCGTCCAGACGGTGAAGAACGCCCCGATGACGAGTCCCGAGATGCCGAACAGCATGCCGACCATGAGCAGGAGCGATCCGATCTCGGAGCGGAAGGCGCCGAGTGCCGTCAGCGATCCGAGCGTCGTCTCGGAGATCGTGTCGTTCGCCGCATCCGCGGCATCCCAGTCGGGGGCTCCCGTGACAGCGAGGACCGTGGCGTAGGCGTCAGGGTTTCCGGTGGATGCCGAGTACGCCTGCCAATCCTGCAGGGTCATCTGCACGACCGGAGTGTGGCTGTACCAGGCATCTCCCTCGATCGACTCGACGTCGTAGGAGACGCCCGCGATCTCGATGTGATCGCCGACCTTCGCGGCGAGCGCGTCCGCCGCGGGCACCGACAGGCGCAGCCGTCCGTTCTCGGAGGGGGCGGCAGCGTCGAAGCCGGGCTCGACACCGAACACCGCGATCGCGGCCCGGGTGTCGTCCGTCTCGGCGCGGGTCTGACTGATGCCGAGAGGGCGCGCGTCGGTCACCCCTGCCGTCTGCGCCCAGTCGTTCGCCTGCTGCTCGGTGATGGCGGAGTCCGCGAAACTGGCCGCACCGTCGCCGCCCGAGGGTGCGGAGAACACGATGCGGTCTGCGGGGAGCGCGAGCACGCCCGAGACGTTCTGGATGGCGAGTCCCCCCGTCAGTCCGCTGAGGAACCCGACGAGCAGGGTGATGAGGGCGACGACGGAGCCGATGAGGATGAATCGCCCCTTGGCGAAGCGGAGATCGCGTAACGCGACGAACATTGTGGTGCCTTTCCTGTCTCCGGTGCGGTGACCATTCCACTTTCGCCGTCGGCCCATTCGACGTCATCAGCCGCTCGACGAGCCTTTCGCGCCCGGAGTGAGGACGCCTCGATCGTCCTTTCGGACGATGCCGCGGTGCGCTCGTCGGCGTAGAGTTCGAGCCATGGCGCATACCGCTCTGACCCCGGTGTTCGTGGGTCTGCGGACCGGTCTCCACGTCCTCTTCTTCGCCCTGACGGGGGTCGTCATCGCGCGGGCCGTGCTCGACCCGTCGGAGTCGAGCGCGTCCGCGATCGTCCTGGCGCTGATCGTCGGCGCGACGTATGCGTCGGGTGCGCTGCTCGCTCGTCTCTCCCGCGGACGACGGCTGACGTCACTGATCTGGCTCGCCCTGCTCTCGGCGGAGTGGTTGGGCCTGCTGTGGGTGAGCGCCGACGCCGCCTACCTCGTGTTCCCCCTGTTCTTCCTGTTCCTGCACCTTCTGGGGCGCTGGGCGGGATCGGCGGCGATACTGGCCGCGACGATCGTCGCCGTCTGCGCCCTCGGCATCCACAGCGGGTGGAGCGTCGGCGGCGTGGTCGGCCCGTTCGTCGGCGCCGGCGTCGCCCTCCTGATCGGCCTCGGCTACCAGGCCCTCGCGAGAGAGGCCCAGCAGCGCGAGGCTCTGGTCAGCGAACTGCTGGCGACCCGCGGACAGCTCGCCGCGCGCGAACACGAGTCGGGGGTCCTCGCGGAGCGCGCGCGGCTCGCCCGCGAGATCCACGACACACTCGCGCAGGGACTCTCCAGCATCCAGATGCTGCTGCACGCCGCGGAACGCGCCGATGACACCCGACCGGGCATCGAGCACATCCGGCTCGCGCGCGAGACGGCCGCCGCGAACCTCGTCGAGGCTCGGCGATTCATCCGTGAGCTGACCCCACCCCAGCTCGACGACCAGACCCTCGGCGGGGCGCTGCGCCGACTGGCGCGAACGCAGTGGGCGACGCAGGGACTCGACGTCCAGGTGCGGGTGTCCGACGCTGTCGTGCTGCCCATGCACCTGCAGACGGCGCTGCTGCGCATCACGCAGGGAGCCATCGCCAACGTCATCCAGCACGCTCACGCGACGACGGCGACGGTCACCATCGGCATCGAGAACGACCACCTGCGCTTCACGGTCGAAGATGACGGAGACGGATTCGACGCCGAGCTCCCTGCGCCGGGGACCGCTGAGAAGTCCGACTCGTTCGGTCTGCGCGCCACCGCCGAGCGAGTGGAGCAGCTCGGGGGAAGCCTCGTGATCGACACGGCATCCGGGCGGGGAACGACGCTCACCGTCGACCTCCCCCTCACGGAGTTCGCATGATCCGCCTCGTGATCGCCGACGACCACCCCATCGTCCGAGCCGGTCTCCATGCCCTGTTCAGCCTGGAACCGGATCTCGAGGTGGTCGCGGAGGCGGCAACGCCTGATGAAGCGGTCGCCTGCGCGGAGCGCGAGAACCCCGACGTGGTGTTGATGGACCTCCAGTTCGGCTCTCAGACGGCGACCACGGGTGTGGATGCGACGCGACGCATCCGGGCGCTCGAAGCGCCGCCCTACGTGCTCGTGCTCACGAACTACGACTCTGATGCCGACATCCTCGGCGCCGTCGAGGCCGGTGCGAGCGGCTATCTGCTGAAAGACGCCCCGCCGCACGAGCTGACCGCCGCCGTGCGCGCGGCGGCCGCCGGAGAGAGTGCTCTCGCGCCCGTGATCGCCTCGCGATTGCTCGACCGGATGCGTGCACCCCGAGTCAGTCTCAGCAGCCGTGAGATCGAGGTGCTCGAGCGCGTCGCCGCCGGCCGGTCGAACAGCGAGGTCGCCGACGAGCTCTTCGTCAGCGAGACGACCGTGAAATCGCATCTCGCGCACATCTTCTCGAAGCTCGATGTCACCTCACGCACCGCCGCGGTCTCGGAGGCGCGCCGGAAGGGGATCCTCCGCTGACACGGGCCGCACTCCGCGGTACCCACCTGTCGGACACGGTGCGACGGTGGGCGACTCAGCGGGAGTCGTCAAGCGGCGGAGCGGTCGACGCGCGCACGATCAGCTGCGACCCGAGGGTCACGACGTCGTCGATCGCGGTGCCGTTCATCGCCTGCAGAAGCAGGTCGACGGCGAGCGCGCCACTGCGTTCGATCGGCATCCGCACCGTCGTGAGCGCCGGGGTGACCGCACCCGCGAGGTCGATGTCATCGATGCCGACGATGCTGATGTCGGCGGGGCACCGCTTGCCCAGCTCGAGCAATCCGGCCTCGAGTCCCAGGGCGACGAGGTCGTTGTAGGCGATGACGGCCGTGGCGCCGCTCGCCGCCGCCGGTGCGGCTGCGGCCCGTCCGCCCTGAATGGACGCGGCATGGTGGCTGAGCCCGGTGAGACGGATGCCGTGGCGCTCGCACGCTCGCGCGACGGTGTCGGCGCGGCGCACATCGGCCCATGATCCGCGCGGACCGGCGGCGTAGGCGATGTGCGTGTGCCCGAGGGCGGCGAGGTGCTCGATCGCCTGCGCAGGTCCGTGCTCGGTGTCCATGAGCACGCACGGTGCGCCGTCGATCTGCCGGTTGACCACGACGTAGGGGGTGTCTCCGACGAGGTCGAGCACGTCGGCGTCGGGCAGACGGGGTGAGCACAGCAGCATGCCGTCGAGCTTTCGGGCCTGCTCGATCTGCTCGCGTTCGCGGCGCAGGTCCTCGTCGGCGTCGAAGAGCACGATGCGGTGGCGTCCGTGCCATGCCTGCCCCTGGATCGCCTTGAGCAGAGTGGCGTAGACGGGGTTCGCGACGTCGGGCACGACGACCCCGAAGGTGCGCGTGGCGGTGGTCGACTGCGACGCCGCGTAACCGAGCTCCCCCGCCGCTTCGAGCACGCGGCCGAGGGTGTTCGGGGCGAGACGATCGGGCTCCCCGAAAGCACGCGATGCGGTCGCGATGGACACGCCTGCGCGTCGTGCCACATCCGTCAGCGTCGCTGCCATGTCGTTCTCCCGCCCTCGCAGGCAATCCTACGATCCTCCACCTCGATGTAAAACTGCTTGACAAGTTTGTACAAACACTGCACACTGATTTGCATGACGATCAACGCCGATCACCCTCAGCGGTGCGCGGCCCCGAGCGAAGGAGCCACCGCGTGAGCATCCCAGCACCGGCCCTGCGCCGCACGACCTCTGCCACCGCATCCCCGCTGGTCGCCCCGACGGCCCCGGGCATCCTGCACCTCGGCCTCGGCAGCTTCCACCGGGCACACCAGGCCGTCTACACGGCAGCCGCGCTGCAGTCCGCGGGCGGCGACTGGGGCATCGTCGGTGTCGCCTCGCGTTCGCGCACCATCGTCGACGCGATGCACGCTCAGGACATGCTCTACACGGTCGCGACCATCGCCCCGGGCACCACGTCACTCACCATCCCCGGTGTGCACGCCGACGCCTTCGTCGGCGCGGAGCAGCCCGAGCGCGTCGTCGCACAGATCGCCGACCCCGGCATCCGCATCGTGACCCTCACCGTCACCGAGAACGGCTACAGCTACTCCCCCGCCACGCAGCATCTCGACCTCGACGACGACACCGTGCGCTCCGACCTCCGGGGCGGCGCCGCCCGCTCGACCATCGGCCAGCTCGCCCGTGGCCTGCAGGCCCGTGCCGCAGCCGGTGGAGCGCCGATCTCGATCCTCAGCTGCGACAACCTCTCGGCCAACGGCGCCCACACCGAGAAGCTCGTCCGGGAGTTCCTGCACGAGCTGCCCGGATCCGAAGGCGCCGACACCCTCGCCTTCCTCGACCGCGCCGTGTCGTTCCCCTCGAGCATGGTCGATCGCATCGTGCCCGCGACCACCTCCGAGCTGCGCACCCGCGTCGACACCCTGCTCGGCGCCCGCGACGACATCCCGGTGCCTGCCGAGCCGTTCACGATGTGGGCGATCGAAGACCGCTTCGCCGGCGGACGCCCCGCCTGGGAGGCCGGCGGTGCCGTGTTCACCGACGAGGTCGGACGCTACGAGCAGATGAAGGTGCGACTGCTCAACGGCACGCACTCGCTGATCGCCTACCTCGGCGCGCTCAGCGGAGTGGGGACGATCCCCGAGGCCATCGGGCTCGACGGCATCGAGAGCGCGGCGCGCGCCGTGCTGCGCGACGAGTACGAGCCCTCGATCGAGGTTCCGTCCGGCGTCGACATTCGCGCCTACGAGAGCGAGCTGTTCGAGCGCTGGGCCAACAGCGCCCTGGGTCACCGCACCAGCCAGGTCGGTACGGACGGCTCCGTGAAGCTGCGCCAGCGCATCCCGGAGCCCGCCCTGCGGGCGCTGCGGCTCGGCGAGATGCCCCACCTGATCGCCCTCACGGTCGCCGGATACCTGTCGTGCATCGCCCCGCTTCCCGGATTCGACCCGGGCCTGCACGCCGCCGCGATGACCGACGGCGCCCGAGAGCGTCTCGCCGGCTATGCGGCGAGCGCCCGCACGGGTCGTGAGCTGGCACAGCGCGTGATCGGCGAACTGCACCTGTTCGGTGATGGACTCGGATCACAGGATGCGTTCATCGCGCGCGTCGGCGAGCTCGTCGACACGATCCAGCGACGCGGCGTCGACGCCGCGATCACCGACGCCGTCTCGGCATCCCAGACCACCACACCATCACTCACCCGCGCAGAGGAGTTGCAGCCATGAAGGCTCTCGCCATCCACGGCAAGGAAGACATCCGCTGGGAGGACCGCGAGGTCCCGACGCCCGGCGACGGCGAGGTCCGCCTCCGCGTGAACTTCGTCGGCATCTGCGGCTCCGACCTGCACTACTACTTCCACGGAGCGAACGGCGAGTACACGATCCGCGAGCCGCTCACCCCCGGCCATGAGCTGTCGGGTGTCGTCGACCTCGACCCGTCCGGCCGCCTGGAACCCGGCACCCCCGTCACCGTGCACCCCGCGCGCTACGGCGCCGAGGTCCCCGGGCTCGAAGGCCACCCGCATCTGCGTCCCGGCGGCGACTACTTCGGCAGCGCCGCCGCGAACCCCCACCGCCAGGGCGGGGCATCCGAGCTGCTGATCGTCGAAGACCACATGCTGCGCGTGCTCCCCGCATCCCTTCCGCTCGAGCGCGCAGCCCTCGCCGAGCCGCTGGCCGTGGCGATCCACGCCGTGAGCCTCGCCGGAGACATCACCGGCAAGCGGGTGCTGGTGATCGGCGCGGGACCCATCGGACTCCTCGTCGTCGCTGCGGCACTCCACGCGGGCGCCGCGGTGGTCGGCGCGAGCGACGTGCGTGAAGAGCCTCTCGACCGCGCGACGTCCCTCGGCGCGACCGAGGTATCGCTCGTCGGTCGCGACACCATCGAGAACGAGTCCTACGACATCGTGTTCGAATGCTCCGGCGTCGGAGTGGCCCTCACCCAGGCGGTGCGCGCGGCCCGCCGCGTCGGCACCATCGTGCAGGTCGGGATGCTGCCGAACGCCGACATCGGAGTGAACCTCGCGCCGATGCTCGCCAAGGAGCTCACCATCCGCGGCGCCTTCCGCTTCTCGACCGAGATCGACGACGCGGTCGCGCTGCTGGCCGAGTCCGACGCCCTCGACTCCGTCATCTCGCACGTCCTCCCGGCATCCGACGCCGTCCAGGCCTTCGAACTCGCTCGCGACTCGTCCGCCTCGGCGAAGGTCCTGCTGGCCCTCTAGCAACACCCTCCGCGCTCCCCGCGCACCCCACCCGATCCTGGTCCGAAGGAGTACCTCCCATGTCCGAACCGCAGACGACCGCCACGGTCGCCGATCCTGCCGCGAAGAGGTCGGTGCGCGACCTCGTTCGCGCCGCCATCTCCGGATGGCTCGGCACGGCCCTCGAGTTCATGGACTACCAGCTCTACTCGCTGGCAGCCGCCCTCGTCTTCGCCGACCTGTTCTTCTCGTCCGAGAACCCCGCCGTGGCCGTGGTCGCCGCGATGGCCACCTACGGCGTCGGCTACGTCGCCCGCCCGGTCGGCGCATTCTTCTTCGCCCGCCTCGGCGACAAGACCGGTCGCACGAAGGTCCTCTTCTACACGATCCTCCTGATGGGTCTCGCGACCACCCTCATCGGATTCCTTCCGACCTACTCGCAGGTGGGCGTCCTCGCCCCGATCCTCCTCGTGCTGCTCCGCATCGCGCAGGGCTTCGGAGCCGGAGCCGAGATCTCGGGTGCGGGCGTCATGCTCGCCGAGTACGCCCCCGCCAAGCGCCGAGGCATCATCGCCTCGCTCGTCGCACTGGGCACGAACTGCGGAACCCTGCTCGCCTCGGGCATCTGGGCGATCCTGCTCGTCGCGTACAGCGAAGACGAGGTCATCGCCTGGGCGTGGCGCATCCCGTTCATCGCCAGCGCCGTCATCATGCTCTTCGCGATCTGGGTGCGCTTCAACCTCAAGGAGACCCCGGTCTTCGAAGAGCGCGACGACGTCGTCGACGGCAAGGCGCTCTCGCGTGAAGAGGTCGTGAAGCTCGCCACCGAGACCAACGACATCCGCACGCTCGAGGCGATGAACCGCAAGCCCTGGAAGGCGTTCTCGATCGCGCTCCTGCTGCGCTTCGGCCAGGCCGGCAACTCGGGCATGATCCAGACCTACCTGATCAGCTACATCACCGTCGTGCTGCTGCTCGACCGCTCGATCGGCGTCAACGCCGTGATCGTCTCGTCGCTCGTCGCCTTCATCACGGTGCCCCTGTCGGGCTGGCTCGGCGACCGCTTCGGCCGCAAGCGCATGTACATGGTGTGGGCGATCATCGCGCTCATCATCATCGTCCCGACCATGCTCATGATCAGCAGCAAGGACACCGTGCAGGTGTTCGTCGGCTACGTGGTGCTGCACAACCTCGCGGTGATGAGCTTCGCGTCGCTCGAGAACCTCACGCTCCCCGAGCTCTTCGGATCCCGCAACCGCTACACGTTCACGGCCATGGCACGCGAGATCGCCGCCATCGTCGCGACCGGTGCGGGCCCCGTCATCGCCGCCGCGTGGGTGTCGGCCGTCACCGGCTCGTTCATCCCGATCATCATCATGCTGTTCATCTTCACGCTGTGCGCGCTCATCGCCTCGATCTGGATGCCGGAGGTCGCCGGCCGCGACCTCACGGACCCGCGCGACGCGATCTGATCGGACCGCTCTTCACGACCAGGGGTGCGGGCGCCCGAACGCCCGCACCCCACACCTCATTCCGCACCTCCAGGAGAGAACGACATGACCATCGAGATCGTCGACGTCAACATCACCAGCCCCGGACGCAACTTCGTCACGCTCAAGATCACGACCTCCGACGGCATCGTCGGCCTGGGCGACGCCACTCTGAACGGCCGCGAGCTCGCCGTCGCCTCGTACCTGTCCGACCACGTCGCCTCGATGCTGATCGGTCGCGATGAGGACAGGATCGAAGACACCTGGCAGTACCTCTACCGCGGCCCGTACTGGCGTCGCGGACCCGTCACCATGGCGGCCATCGCCGCGGTCGACATGGCGCTGTGGGACATCAAGGCGAAGAAGGCCGGGATGCCGTTGTACCAGCTTCTCGGCGGCGCCAGCCGCGAGGGCGTCCGCGTCTACGCGCACGCCTCGGGCACCGACTACGCCGCCCTGAAGAACGCGATCACCGGATACGAGGAGCTCGGCTTCACCGCCGTCCGCGTGCAGACCGGTGTTCCCGGCCTCGGGCAGATCTACGGCGTCTCTGCCGCAGGCCCCGGCGTGCGCTACGACTACGAGCCCGCCAAGCGCTCGGGCGACCGCCCCAGCGAAGAGACCTGGGACACCCGCAACTACCTCAACCACATGCCGGGGATCTTCTCGCAGATCCGGGAGGACTTCGGCACCGACCTCCGCATCCTGCACGACGGACACCACCGCATGTCGCCGATCGAGGCCGCGCGCTTCGCGAAGGACATCGAGCCCTACGACCTGTTCTGGCTCGAGGACTGCACCCCCGGCGAAGATCAGACCGCCCTGCGGCTCGTGCGTCAGCACTCGACCACGCCGCTCGCGATCGGCGAGGTCTTCAACTCGGTCTTCGACTATCAGACCCTCATCACCGAGCGCCTGATCGACTACGTGCGCTCGGCGGTGACCCACACCGGTGGCATCACGGCCATGAAGAAGCTGCTCGACTTCGCCGCGATCTACGGCATCAAGTCCGGCATCCACGGGCCGACCGACATCTCGCCGGTCGGCATGGCCGCGGCGCTGCATCTCGACCTGGCGATCCACAACTTCGGCATCCAGGAGTACATGCCGCACAACGAGCAGACGCTCGAGGTGTTCGAGACCTCGTTCACGTTCGACAAGGGCTTCCTGCACCCCGGCGACCAGCCCGGTCTCGGTGTGGACCTCGACGAGGATGCCGCGGCGGGCCACGAGTACACCAAGGCGTACCTGCCGGTGAACCGTCTGCTCGACGGGACCGTCCATGACTGGTGAGGTGCGACGGGTCGCCCTGCCCCCGCGCACGGTCGACTCGCGCCTGATCGTCGTCGCCCGCGCGAAGCGGGCGGCGGACTACGACGCCGTGCTCGACGTGCTCGTCGATGCCGGCATCCGCAGCGTCGAGCTGACGCTGACCACACCGGGCACGTTCGAGCACTTCCCGCACCTGCTCGCGCGGTTCGGCGACGCGATCGACCTCGGCATCGGCACCGTCACGAACGCCGTGGACCTGGCACGGGCGATCGAGGTGGGGGCGGCCTACATCGTGACCCCGATCACCTCGCGCGACTTCGTCACACAGGCGACGGATGCCGGTGTGCCGATCGTCCCGGGCGGACTCACGCCGACCGAGCTGTTCGCCTCGTGGTCTGCCGGAGCATCCGCGGTGAAGGTGTTCCCCGCGGGGCAGGTCGGACCCGCATACCTGAAGGATCTGCGCGGCCCCTTCCCCGACCTCGTCGCCGTGCCCTCGGGGGGAGTCGATCTTGCCGGGGCCGAGGCGTGGCTGCGTGCCGGTGCGGTGGCGGTGAGCGTCGGCGGGCCGCTGCTCGGCGACGCGTTCGCCGGCGGTGACCTGCATGCACTGCGGGAG
The DNA here is from genome assembly GCF_030209555.1 of Microbacterium sp. LMC-P-041. Taxonomy (NCBI): domain Bacteria; kingdom Bacillati; phylum Actinomycetota; class Actinomycetes; order Micrococcales; family Microbacteriaceae; genus Microbacterium; species Microbacterium sp. LMC-P-041. Next base: position 284,252 of record NZ_JARVRV010000004.1, on the reverse strand, counting down.
CGCGCCGCGTCATTCGTCGACGTCTGCGCGCGGAGCGCCGAGTGACCACCTCGTCGCCGTCCGTCGTCACGCTCGGAGAGACGATGGCGCTCGTGCGCACGACCGAGATCGGCTCGCTGCGTCACGCGAACTCGTTGGCGTTCGGCATCGGCGGTGCTGAGAGCAACGTCGCGATCGGACTCGCGCGACTCGGAGTCGCGACCTCGTGGCTGGGCCGCGTCGGCGACGACTCTCTCGGCGAGCGCATCGTCCGAGAGATCCGCGGTGACGGCGTCGACGTGCGCGCGATCGTCGACCCGGATGCCGCGACCGGCCTCATGGTGAAGGAGCGCCCGTCTGCGGCATCCACCGCGGTGCACTATTACCGTGCGGCGTCAGCCGGATCACGGCTGCGACCGGAGGACCTGCCCGACGGGTGGGTCGAGGACGCGTCGCTGCTGCACATCACCGGGATCACTCCGCTGCTGTCCGAGACGGCCCGGTCCGCCGTCCACTCAGCCATCGATCGTGCTCGGGCAGCCGAAACGATCGTGAGCTTCGACATCAACTACCGGTCGGCCCTGGCGTCGCCCGATGTCGCCGGGTCCGTGCTGCGCGAACTCGCGGAACGTGCCGACATCGTCTTCGGCGGCGACGAGGAGTTCGCCATCCTGCATCCCGGCACCTCGGCAGCGGATGCCGCGGAACGCCTGCGGGAGGCCGGATGCGCGACGACCGTGCTCAAGCAGGGACCTGACGGCGCCTCGGTCCTCACCGCCGGATCGGTGGTCGACTCGCCGGGGTTCACGATCGAGCCGGTCGACACGGTCGGTGCGGGCGATGCGTTCGTGGCCGGGTATCTGAGCGCCCTGCTCGACGGCCAGGCGGTCGATGCGGTCCTGCTCCGGGCGAATGCCTGCGGCGCCATGGCCTGCCTCGTTCCCGGCGACTGGGAGGCGGCACCGACTCTGCGCGACCTCGAGCGCTTCCTCGACACCGGCTCCGACCCGGTTCGCCGCTGAATCGGCGTTGACGCCGCCTCAAGACGCGTAGCCTCGAAGGATGTCCAAAGCCGTCGCCTCCCTGTCCACGGCTTCTGCCCTCCCGGAGTCCGTGCCCCGTCGCACCCCGTTGTTCTCCCGCGCCGCGGTGAACTTCCGACCGGCCGCACTCGTCTACCGGGTCGTGGCGCTCGCCATCATCCTCACCGGTGTCATCCGGCACTCCGACATCCTGACCGGTCAGCCGGCGTGGACGACCCTGCTGTTCTACACGATGGTCAGCAACCTCCTGTGTCTCGCGTGGGTGCTGCTCCTTCTCGTCCGCACGGTCGGCGATCTGCGTCAGCGCGGACGGTTCGGCACATCGACGCCCAGCGCACGCGGCAGTGGAGCGGTGATGTTCGCGATCACCGTGACCATGCTGATCTACCTGATCGTGCTCGTTCCCTCGAGGTTCGCCGACGGCGACGCCGAGATCTTCTCACTCACCGACAACCTGATCCACATCATCACGCCCGTGCTGGTGATCGTCGACTGGCTGGTCTTCGTGCCGAAGGGATCGTTCCGGTGGATCGATCCTCTGCTGTGGACACTGCTCCCCTACGTGTATCTGACCTGGGCTTTCGTCTACGGTGCGCTCGGCGGCGAGTTCACACCAGGACAGGCGTATCCCTACCCGTTCATGGATGTCGATGTGCTCGGGGTCGCGGGCGTCGCTCAGTGGATCATCGCCCTCACGGTCGCTCTCGTCGCGGTCGGCTTCGTCTTCGTCATCATCGACCGCGTCCTCGGATCGCTCGCCCGGCGGTTGGTCCGACACTGAGACGCCCCGCGCCGGCGCTCAGTTGATGATCTCCGCGCGGTCGTCTGCGCGGAGCGCCGCGAGCCGTTCGCGCCATGCGGCGAGCGCCTCGGCCGAGAGGCGGGTCCAGTCGAGCACCTCGCGGACGACCCTCAGCGGCTCCGCGCTGCGATAGGAACGGGTCGGATTGCCGGGGAACTTCTTGTCGGTCACATTCGGGTCGTTCTCGAAGTCCCCGGTCGGCTCGACCTCGTAGACCCGCGGCTCGCGATCACCCGGCGCGAGCTCGGCGGCGAGTCCCGCACCGTCGGCCACGGCGGTGAAGTAGATGTGGTTCATCACGATCTCGGGCCGGTAGTTCGACGGATATCCGGCGGTCAGCAGGTCGCCCGGTCGCAGGTCTGCCTTGGTGCCGTGGAAGAAGGGGCCGTCATCCAGTGGGTCGCTCACCCGCAGCATCCTATGACTGCGCGCACACGCAGGGAAGGAGATCTCGCAGCACGAAGGACGGATGCCGACGGCTCACCCTTCGTCGAGAGAGATCTCCTTCACTGCGGTCGTCGCACAGAGGGCGACGGTCAGTCGCCCGAGCGTCGCGTTCCGATACCCGGTTCGTCGTTGTGGATGGACTCGTCCTGCACGGATGACTCCGACGACGGGTCGACGCGCACCGCACCGGAACCGCCCGAGTCGGCGCCAGCGTTTCCGGCGGGAGTCTCTCCGACCTGGTCGGGGTCGTCCGCGTTGCGGTCTTCGATCAGCGCGGCGATCCCTTCCTCGGAGGGTTCTGCACCGCCGAGATCCTGACCGGACTCCTCGCCGCGGCCGCTCACTCGGTGCCGTCCCGCAGGTCGGTCGGCGCGTCGCCGCTGTGCTGCAGACCCTCGTCCTCCGGAGCCAGGTCACCCTGTCCGTCGTCGCCCAGCTCGGCGTCGACCGGGTCGTCGCCCTGGGTCTCGGGCTGGTCGGTATCGGTGGGGAAGGTGCCGTCCGAGAAGTCGTCGACTCGGGGGATGCCGGGCATGTCCGGCGGGAAGCTGTTCGCGAAAGCGTCGATGTTCGACATGATGCCCTCCAGGGTTGGTGTCCGAGCTCTCATGATGCGTCCGATCCGCGGCGAGCGCAGGGCGGTTGACAGCCCGGCGGAGGGCGAGGATCATTCCCGCCCCGATCCCGACGGGTGACGTCACAGGCCGAGCCGCTTCGGCGGGCTGCTCGATTGTGTCGACACCCGGTCGCCCCTATGGTGTGGTCATGAACGCTCGCGCCTCCGTCCACTGGTGAGCGCGGCTCTCGCGCTCGGGGCGGTCGCGCTTCTGGCCGGCTGCGTCAACGCTCCGACGGTCGACCTTCTCGCCAGCGGCGAATCCGCCCGCCTGCCTGAGTCGGTCACGTCCGACCAGATCGCGACGGTGGTCCCCGACACGGCGCGCCTGCTCGGCGAGGACTCCGAAGGGCACACTTTCTACGCCGTCGAGGCGAGTGATGAGAGCGGGCTCGGAAGGGTCTGCCTGGTGATCGACGGCGTTGAGAACGGGCCGGTCATGGGATGCGGGGCGATGCCGATCGAGGTCGAGACCGCCGGCGTGCGCGCCCGACTCAGCGTCGAGGTCGTCCCCGAAGACAGCGGCGAGAAGATCGGCGACTACCTCCGCGTCTTCCTGTGACCGACGACCCCGCACCGCGCGTGACCGTGAGAGCATCGATCGCAGACCACGACTCGAGGGAGATCTCGGATGCTCGACACAGCAGACAGCGTCAGGCTCGGCCGTTCCGGAGTGAAGATCTCGAAGGTGGTGCTCGGATGCATGAGCTTCGGCGCACCGGACCGCGGCGCACACGGATGGTCGCTCGATGAGCAGGCGAGCCGCCCGCTGATCGCGCAGGCTCTCGAGGCAGGAATCACGACGTTCGACACCGCCGACGTGTACTCCGACGGCACGAGCGAGGAATTCGTCGGCCGTGCACTCAAGGACTTCGCGCGCCGCGACGAGATCGTGCTCGCGACGAAGGTGCACGGGCGCATGGGCCCGGGCGCGAATCAGGCCGGACTCAGCCGCGGGCACATCCTGTCGGGCATCGACGCGAGCTTGACGCGCCTCGGCACCGAGTATGTCGATCTTTACCAGATCCACCGGTGGGACCCCGAGACGCCGATCGAAGAGACCATGGAGGCGCTGCACGACGTCGTCCGCTCGGGCAAGGCTCGCTACATCGGCGCATCATCGATGTGGGCGTGGCAGTTCGCCAAGGCCCAGGGTGTCGCTGCGCAGAACGGCTGGACGCGCTTCGTCTCGATGCAGGATCAGTACAACCTGCTGCAGCGCGAGGAGGAGCGGGAGATGCACCCGTTCTGCCTCGACTCGGGCGTCGGCGTGCTGCCATGGTCGCCGCTGGCGCGCGGCAGGCTCACGCGGGAGTGGGATGAGGCGACCACGCGCACGGCGACCGATGCCTTCGGCGCGACGCTCTACCGCCGCGAAGAGGAGTCGAATCGGGCGATCGTGGATGCGGTGGCTCGCGTCGCCGAGGGACGCGGCGTCTCCCGGGCTCAGATCGCCCTCGCGTGGGTCGCCCAGCAGTCGGCGGTGACCGCCCCGATCGTCGGCGCGACCAAAGCCGCTCACATCGACGATGCCGTCGCAGCCGTCAGCATCCGACTCGAGGCCGCCGAGCTCGCCGAGCTGGAGGGTGCCTACACGCCGCGGGATCCCGAGGGCTTCTGATCGCGCTTCGGCGCCTACTCGATCTGACCGATGGGCTCCCGCTTCTCGGCCTGGAACTGGTCTTCCGCGCGGCCTCTCGCCCAGTAGGCGGAGATCGACAACGACTCTCTCGGCACCTCGCGCTGCTTCAGCAGGGCCCGAACAGCCTTGATGGTTCCGCGCTCCCCGTGCGCGAACACACCGGGGTGCCCGTCCGACCAGGCCAGCTCCGCGAGGACGGCCAGCAGCTCGTCATCGGACTCGGTCCATCGCACCGCCACTCCGGATGGAGCATCGGGAAGGATGCGGTCGCCGGGGTCGGCGACGGTGAGGATGACGTGCCCGACGGCATCCGAGTCCATCGCCTCGAGGGCCGACGAGATCGCCGGGAGCGCGGTGTGGTCGCCGATGAGCAGATGCCACGGCGCTCCGGGCTCGGGCAGGTAGCCGCCGCCCGCGCCGCTGACGACCAGCGTGTCCCCGACCTGTGCACGTCGAGCCCACGGCCCGGCGACACCCTCATCGCCATGCACGACGAAGTCGATGACGAGACGCTGGCGCTCGGCATCCGCTGCTCGCACCGTGTATGTGCGCGGAGTGGGCAGCATCTCGGGGCTGTGCTCCCGCAGCTGAGCGAGATCGTAGGGAGGGGTGAGCCCGTGGCGAGGATCGGCGAACAGGATCTTGACGTACTTGTCGGTGTAGACGTTGTCGGTGAAGGCCTCGTACCCGTCGCCTCCGGCCGTGATGCGCACGAGGTCGGGGCTGACCTGCTCGACCTGCTGCACACTGAGCACGGCTTGGCTGGGGGTTCGGCGAGGCTGTTCCGGCATTGCGTCTCCTGACGAAGAGGAAGGAAGTCCTCTCCAGTTTGCCGGTCCTGTTCGGTGACCCGGCCCACTTGCCAATATGGAAAGTCGTCGTACACCGCGCACGCCACGGAGGCGTGATGGGTGCGCCTCAGGCGGCGCAGAGGTCGGTGTCGGCGCTGCGGTTCACCGCATCCACCGGCCGCGGTGGCACCGGGGTGGCGCGGGGCTGCGAGGTGAGCGCTTCGTAGTCGGCGCCGAGCAGCAGCTGCACGCCGTCGACGTCTCCGACCTGGACGACGACCTGGATGCCGAGCTCTGCGGCGAGCGCCTGCGCCGTCTGCTGGGCGTCAGGGGTGTCTGCGGCCGTGATGGTCGTGAGGTCGACCGGGTCGGCATTGGCGATGCCGGCGACGGTGTATCCGTAGCCCGTCGCGTCATCGGAGACGCGGGACGCCAGACCGCTGACACCGGCACCGTTGAGGATCTGCACGGGCGCGGTGCGCACCGGCGCCTCGGGCTGCACCTCGTCGGTGGTGAGCACGATCGGCACGTCGTCGATCAGCGCCCGGAAGATGACGTCGGCGTCCGCGGTCGGCACGACGCGATTGGGGTCCTCCGGGGCCTCGGTCGTCGGCATGGTGAGGAATGTGACGCTGCTGAGCGGAACATTCGCGACCCGCGCGGCGAGGCCGGCGAGATCGGTCAGGGCTCCGAGACCGGGGTCGACGGTCATCGACGACGTCACGGCATCGAGGAACGCGTAGAGCCGGTCGGGGCGCACGAGCACGGCGGACTTGGTGGCCTTCTGCACGATCGCCGAGAGCACCATCTGCTGGTGCCCGAGGCGGGCGATGTCGCTCTCCTGGGCGAGCGCATGGCGCGTGCGAGCGAGTGCGAGTGCCTGGTCGCCGTTGATCGACTGGGGGCCGGCGGGCAGGTCGAGGCGTGCGTGCCCGTCCTGCAGCGGCTCCGGCAGGCACACGTCGATGCCGCCCATCGCGTCGACCATGCCGATGAACCCCTCGAAGTCCATCTGCACGAAGTGGTCTATCGCGAGACCGGTCAGCTGCTCGACCGCCGCGACGGAGCAGGCCGGTCCGTACTGCAGTGCCGAGTTCAGCATCCCCCAGCCGCCGCCATACGACCCGCGCCCGTTGTCGTCGCACGCCGGCAGGTCGCCGACGGTGTCGCGCGGAAGCTGCACGGCGTCGATGCGGGTGTTGTCACTCGAGATGTGAGCGATCACCATCGCGTCGCTGCGCTCGGTGCCGTCGTCTTCGCCGAAGCCCTCGGACTCGAGAGCCCGGGAATCGGACCCGAGCAGGAGGATGTTCAGATCGCCCGTCGCGAGCTCAGGCTCGCTCTCACCGTCGTCCGAGCGGATGGGCGCCGTGGTGACGTTGCCCTGCAGCTGCCCGTAGGCGATGGCGCCCACGGCGACAAGGGCGGCCACGACGGCGACGCTGATCCAGCCGATCACTCGACCGCGCCGACGACGCGGTCGAGACGCGGGTTCGGAGCCTGACGTGACGTCGTTCTGGTCGTCGCTGTGGGGGGAAGCTGGCGATCTCACCTGCTCACACCATCACGAGTGGGGCCTGAGCGCCAACACGTGGAGGCGGCGAGTCCTGCGAGGGTGCTGTGAGCCCGGTCGCTCACACCGTGACATACCCCCGGGAGGAGTCGTCGTGGATGAGGCGGTAGTCGGGCGTGGTGCCCCGCCGGTCGGCCAGGCTCCACACCCGGGTCGCTCGCCCGTCGCCGGCGGACGACGCGCCGTACTCGAGCACGAGCGCGCTCGGCATCGCCCCGTCGCGGTACTCCCCGACGAAGTAGCGCGGGCTGCCGAGACCACCCGAGTCCACCCGCCCGACGAAACGACCCGAGTCGGTCAGTCGAGGAGGAGTGGCGAGCAGGTCGGCGGGTGTGATGCGCTGGACGGCCTCGTGCTGTGCGAAAGCAGACAGGGAGAGAGGCGTGATCGAGTCGATTCGCATCTCAGACCGCCTCCGCCTTCTGATCGCTGCGCGACGATCGTTCGCGAAGGCTCTGAGCCCAGTCCTTCGTGTCGGTGAACCGGTGCTCGTCGAGGTAGGCGCGGATGACGTCGTGCACGAGGCGGATCTGTGACTCCGTCCCCATCGCCGCCTGCATCATGTCGACCGTCGGCGCGGGCGCCCCGTCGATGCGCTCGAGCGCCTGGCGGATGATGCGCTCGCGCCCCTCCCGTCCGAGGGACTTCTCCATGGAGGGCGTCTGGCGTGGGTACTCTGGGGCGTGTTCGTGACTCATGCGAGCCTCCTCAGTCGGGGATGGTGGTGTCTCACGGACAGTGGTGCCGGGGCTGCAACCCCGGCACCACGTCGTCTCCCCACCGTATCTTATTTTTAGTCATTCAAAATAAGCGAGGGTTCTCGGCGCGTCGGCCGCACACCGTGAGTAGCCTTCATCCATGAGCTTCCACATCGAGCACACCCTCGACGGCCGTCGGGCGAGCGCCGGCGCCTACGACTCCCTCGGCGAGGCGGTGATGGCGGCGTTGGGCGTGAAGCGCCCGCCCGTTCTCGTCGTCGACGACTCCGCCGACAGTGGCGCCGACGCCGTCGCCGCCGTCCTGAAGAAGGGCGAGGTGCTCACCGCGACACCTGAGCCTGAGTGGTGGGGTCGGGTGAAGAAGGCGTCGCAGGACAAGCTGCTCGCCGGAGGCCGGCTCGACGCCGCCGTGGTGACGGATCTCACCGATGCCGGTGGTGCAGTGGCAGCGACGGCATGGGAGAGCGGCCCCGTCGAGGAGTGGGAGCTGACGCCGGCATCCGACCACGACTGGGTGCGCTTCGAAGCCGCTCGGCGGTCGATCCGAGGCTGACGCCCCGCCGACACCTCTGCCGATGCATGAGAAAGGCCCGGCTTCCTCGAAAGGAACCGGGCCTGTCTCTCATTCACTGCTCGCTGTGCGCGAGGGGGGACTTGAACCCCCACGTCCATAAGGACACTGGCACCTGAAGCCAGCGCGTCTACCATTCCGCCACTCGCGCGAGTATGTCGGGCTCCGAAGAACTCAACTTCCCAAAGATATCACGCGTTTCGCCCATCGATGAAACCGGCGCCGCCGCGGTCTGCAGGAGTCGGGCACGGATGCCGGACGAGAGGATGTTCTTCGGTCCTGCAGACGTGCCGAGGTCCTGCATCCGGCGCATCCCACTCCCCCACTCCCCCGGAATCTCGGCGTTTTCCCGCCTCGCGAGGGCGTTCACCCAGCACACCTCGCTACGATGTGCCTACCGGTCGGCATGCCAGAGGAGCCCAGTGGGACTACTTGACAGCTTTGAGAAGGGTCTCGAGCGCGCTGTGAACAGCGCCTTCGCGAAGACCTTCCGCAGCGGCATCCAGCCCGTGGAGATCGCTTCCGCCCTTCGGCGCGAAGCGGACACCAAAGCGGCTGTGGTGAGCAGGGACCGCATCATCGCGCCCAATAACTTCGTCGTGCGCCTCAGCACCGACGACGCCGAGCGCATGCAGGGGCTCGGTGGAGCCCTCACCGACGAACTGCACGCGCTTCTCACCAAGCACGCGAAGTCGCAGGGTTACAGCTTCTCCGGCCCGCTCTCGATCTCGCTCGAGGGTGACGACAAGATCGCGACCGGCACGGTCAACGTCAGCTCAGGAACCGTCGAGGGGCGCGTCGAGTGGCAGGCCGTGATCGACGTCGACGGGCGTCGCCACTCGCTCACCCGCGCACGCACCGTCATCGGCCGCGGAACGGATGCCGACATCACTATCGCCGACGCCGGATCCAGCCGTAAGCACGTCGAGGTCCTCTGGGACGGAGAGCGCGCCATGATGCGCGATCTCGGCTCGACGAACGGCACCAAGGTCGACGGCCAGAAGGTGCGCGAAGCCGCCCTCCCCTCCGACACCACCCTGACCATCGGACGCACCGACCTGGTGTTCCGCATCGTTCCCGTCGCCACCCCGTCGCGCCCGCCCCGGCCGCGCGACGACGACGCGACCCGCGCGTTCGGGGCCATCTCGTGAGCACACCCAGTGAACTCGTCCTGCTGCTGCTGCGCGTGGGCTTCCTGCTGCTGCTGTGGTTCTTCGTGTTCGGCGTCGTCTACTCGCTGCGCGCCGATCTGTTCGGCATGAAGGTCCGCAAGCTCCCGGCCGAGGTCGCCGCGGCGACGCCTGCTCCGACGCAGTCGCCCGCATCCGCCCCGGCCTCGCGCCCCGCGTCGTCGAAGCCCAGCACCGGTCCCGCCACGGTCGCGACGGCCAAGCGGCTCGTCATCACCTCCGGTCCGAAGGCGGGGCTCGAGCTCCCCCTCGGCAACGAGACGTTGACGATCGGACGCTCCAGCGAATCCGCCCTCGTGATCCGCGACGACTACACGTCCAGTCACCACGCACGTCTGATGCTGCGCGGCGACAGCTGGGCCATCCAGGACCTCGACTCGACCAACGGCACCTTCGTCGCCGGCCAGCGCGTGACCGGCGGTCCCGTCGCCCTCGCCCTCGGCACCCCCATCAAGGTGGGCGCCACGACCTTCGAGCTGCGAGCCTGACCCCGGCATGGTCTTCGAAGGCTCGAGCGCCGCGATCTCCCACACCGGGAAGGTCCGCTCCAACAACCAGGATTCCGGGTACTCCGGGGCGAATCTCTTCGTCGTCGCCGACGGCATGGGCGGTCACGCCGGCGGTGACGTCGCCTCGAGCATCGCGATCCACCGGATGGAGCCGCTCGACCAGCCGTACTCGTCGGTCGACGACGCACAGGCCTCACTGCAGGCCGCCGCGACCACCGCGGCCGGCGATCTGATCCGCGCCGCCAAGGACCGTCCCGAGCTCGCCGGCCTCGGCACCACGCTCAGCGCCGTCATCATGGTCGACGACTACGCGGTCATCGGCCACATCGGCGACTCGCGCATCTACCTCTACCGCGACGACGCGGTGACGCAGATCACGGCCGACCACACCTTCGTGCAGCGACTCGTCGACTCGGGCCGCATCACGCCCGAAGAGGCGCGATACCACCCGCGTCGCTCGGTGCTCATGCGCGTGCTGAGCGACATGGACGCCGATCCCGAGCTCGACATGTTCGTGATGCACACCCAGCCGGGCGACCGCTGGCTGCTGTGCTCCGACGGCCTCTCGGGCGTCGTCGACGAGGCGCACATCCTCAAGGCGATGCGCATGGGGATGGCGCCTGGCCGCACGGCCGACAACCTGCTCAAGCAGGCGCTCGACGGCGGAGCCCCCGACAACGTGACGATCGTCCTCGTCGAGGTCGGCGGTCAGCACGCGATGCACTCCGGCACGGCGACGATCGTCGGCTCGGCATCGAACCCCGCCAACGTGACCGTTCCTCCGGTGCGCGCGCCCCGCGGCAACTGGCTGCACCCGGTACGCCAGGCCGCGAACGAGCCCAGCCACTTCGAGCCGGCCCCCGAATACCTCGAAGAGCTCATCGAAGAGGACCGTCGACGCGCCAAGCGCCGCCGTCTCGGATGGATCGCCGGGATGCTGGTGGTCGTCGCGATGCTCGTGTTCGCCGCCTTCGCCGCCTACAGCTGGACGCAGACGCGCTACTTCGTCGGCGCCGACGACGACAGTGTCGTGATCTACCAGGGCGTGCAGCAGAACATCGGCCCGATCACCCTGTCGACTCCGCTCCGCGACACCGACATCCTGCTCGCCAACCTTCCGCCGTACCAGCGTGACTCCGTGGAGCGCACGATCACGGCGCGGTCGTTCTCGGATGCCGAGGCCATCGTCGCGCGACTCCAGGCCGGCGCCGACCGCGTGATCGGCGAGACCCCGCTGCCCACTCCCCTGCCCACCGCGACGCCGACGGAGGACGCAGGATGACCGCCGACGTCACGGCCGACACCAGCGTCATCAAGGCCCTCAAGAGAATGCGGATGCCGCAGACGCAGCGCAACCGCGAGTTCTGGCTGCTGCTCTTCGCCGTCGCTCTCAGTGGCGGCGCTCTCACGCTCGTGCAGCTCGGTGCTCTGGGTCTGATCGACCCCATGATCCTGGCGATCGGCGGTGGCCTCGCCGTGCTGGCCTTCGCCGTGCACTTCGTGCTGCGTGCCGTCGCGTCGGCCGCCGACCCGTTCCTGCTGCCGATCGCCACGCTGCTGACCGGCCTCGGCATCGCGATGATCTATCGCATCGACATCGCGAAGTCCCTCACAGGGTGGGACGCCTACTCGACGAAGCAGCTCGCGTGGACGGGCATCTCTCTCGCCGGGGCGATCGCGTGCGTGATCCTGCTGCGCAACTACCGGGTGCTGTTCCGCTACACCTACATCTTCGGCCTCTCCGGCATCCTGCTCCTGCTGCTCCCCTTCGTCCCGGGCCTGCGCATCCCCGATGCGAACGCCCAGGTCTGGGTGTCGCTCGGCGGCATGTTCGCCTTCCAGCCCGGCGAGCTCGCCAAGATCTGCCTCGCGATCTTCTTCGCGGGCTATCTCGTGCGCACGCGGGAGAGCCTGACGTCTGTCGGCACGAAGTTCCTCGGCATCATGTGGCCGCGCATGCGCGAACTCGGACCGGTTCTGGTGGTGTGGGCGATCTCGCTCGGCATCATCGTCATCCAGCGCGACCTCGGAACCGGAACCCTGATCTTCGGCATGTTCGTCGCAATGCTCTACGTCGCGACCGGCAAGACCAGCTGGGTGCTCATCGGCCTCGCCCTCGTGGCTGCGGGTGTCGCGGTGGCGACACAGATCCTCAGCTATGTGCAGGGCCGCTTCGTCAACTGGCTGTTCCTCTTCGACCCCGAGAAGGTCGACCCCGACGGCGCCGGCTTCCAGCCCATGCAGGGCCTGTTCGGGCTGGCGCACGGCGGCCTTCTCGGCACGGGCTGGGGTCAGGGACGCCCCGACGTCACGCCCCTCGCCCACAGCGACTACATCATCACGAGCCTCGGCGAGGAGATCGGCCTGATCGGGCTGTTCGCGATCCTCTGCCTCTACATGGTCTTCGTGAGCCGTGGCGTGCGCATCGGACTGGCGGGTCAGGACGACTTCGGCAAGCTGCTCGCCATCGGCCTCTCGTTCACCATCGCGCTGCAGGTGTTCATCATGGTCGGCGGCGTGACGAGGGTCATCCCGCTGACCGGTCTGACCACGCCGTTCCTCGCCGCCGGTGGATCCTCGCTCATCGCCAACTGGCTGATCGTGGCCATCCTGCTGCGCATCTCCGACGGCGTCCGCAGCCAACCCCGGGCGGTGATCGGCTGACATGACCAAAGAACTCCGCCGTCTCAGCATCGTGATGCTGTTCATGTTCCTGTCGCTGTTCGCCGCGACCAGCTGGATCCAGGTCGTCGAGGCCGACGCCCTCGGGCAGAACCCGAACAACAGGCGCACGCTCCTCGACAGCTACGAGATCCAGCGCGGGTCGATCATCGTCGACGACGTCGCGATCGCCTCCTCGACCCCCTCGGACGACCGCTACCAGTTCCAGCGCGTCTACACGGATGCCGCGATGTGGGCCCCTGTCACCGGGTACTTCAACCCGGCGCTGCAGTCAGCGACCGGCATCGAGCGGGCGATGAACGCCGACCTGTCGGGAACGGGATCGAGCGCCTTCTTCGCCGAGATCGAGCGGATCCTCTCGGGTCAGCCGCAGAGCGGATTCAGCGTCGAGCTGACCCTCGACACGGCCGCGCAGCGCGCCGCATACGACGCTCTGCAGGGCCTCAACGGCGCGGTCGTCGCGATCGAGCCGAAGACCGGGCGCATCCTCGCACTGGTGTCGACCCCCGGGTTCGACACCAACCAGCTCGCGACGCACGACGCGGATGCCGCAAACGCGACCTACGACCAGCTCGACGAAGACCCCACGAAGCCCCTCTCGAACCGAGCGATCGCCGGCGACCTCAACCCTCCCGGCTCGACGTTCAAGCTCGTCGTGGCGGCCGCGGCCTACGCGTCGGGCAACTGGACGCCCGACTCGACGCTCCCGAACCCGGCCCGCTATCAGCTGCCCGGCTCGACGAACACGGTCGCGAACGCCTGGGGCGGCACGTGCGGCAGCGGAGACACCGTGTCGATCTCCGAAGCCATCCGCCTGAGCTGCAACATCCCGATGGCCGAGCTCGCCGTCGAGCTCGGCGATGACGCGATCCGCGAGATGGCGGAGAAGTTCGGCTTCAATCGGAGCTTCTCGACGCCGCTCGAATCGACTCCGTCGAGCTACCCGCGTGCCCTCGACGACGCGCAGACCGCCCTCACCGGATTCGGCCAGGGACAGGTCACCGCGACGCCGCTGCAGATCGCGATGGTGGCGGCCGGCATCGCGAACGACGGCGTCGTGATGAACCCCCGTCTGGTCGACACGGTGATCGGCAACGACCTCTCGGTCATCCGTTCGTACGACGACACCCAGTTCGGTCAGACGACCGATGCGACGATCGCCGATCAGATCACGGCGTCGATGGTCGCGAGCGTCTCAAACGGCGCTGCGCAGGGTGCAAGAATAGACGGGGTCGATGTGGCGGGGAAGACCGGCACGACCGAGAACGATAACAAGCCGTACACGTTGTGGTTCACCGGTTTCGCGCCGGCGGACGACCCCGAGGTGGCAGTAGCGGTCCTCGTCGAAGACGGCGGTGGACAAGGGCAGTCAGGATCCGGCGACACCATCGCCGCTCCGATTGCAAAGAAGGTCATAGAGGCGGTGCTGGGCAGATGAGACCGACGCAGGGTGTGTCGTTCGGTGGTCGCTACGAGCTGCAGTCGCGTATTGCGATCGGCGGCATGGGCGAGGTGTGGGAGGCGACGGATCACGTCATCGGCCGCACCGTGGCCATCAAGATCCTCAAGGACGAGTACATGGGGGACCCCGGGTTCCTCGAGCGGTTCCGCGCTGAGGCGCGCCATGCCGCACTCGTCAACCACGAGGGCATCGCGAGCGTCTTCGACTACGGCGAGGAGAACGGCAGCGCCTACCTCGTCATGGAGCTCGTTCCCGGCGAGGCCCTCTCGACCGTGCTCGAGCGCGACGGCGCCCTGAGCGCCGACAAGACCCTCGACATCGTCGCGCAGACGGCATCCGCTCTGCAGGCCGCGCATGCGGCAGGTCTCGTGCACCGTGACATCAAGCCGGGAAACCTGCTGATCACGCCGGACGGCCGCGTCAAGATCACGGACTTCGGCATCGCCCGCATCGCCGACCAGGTGCCGCTGACGGCCACCGGCCAGGTCATGGGCACCGTGCAGTACCTCTCGCCCGAGCAGGCGTCGGGGCACCCGGCGTCACCGGCGACCGACACGTACTCGCTCGGCATCGTCGCCTACGAGTGCCTCGCAGGCAAGCGGCCCTTCACGGGTGAATCGCAGGTCGCGATCGCGATGGCGCAGATCAACGAGCAGCCTCCGCCGCTGCCGCCGACCGTGCCGATCCCGGTGCAGAACCTCGTCATGGCGATGATCGCCAAGAAGCCCGCCGACCGCCCGTCGTCGTCGGCGACCGTGGCACGCGCCGCCCAGGCTCTGCGCCGAGGCGACCTGAACTCCGCTGCCATCGCGGTGCCGGCCATCGCGACCGGTGGTGTCGCCTCCGACGACGCCACCCGGCTGCTCACCGCATCGGGCGACGACGGCACGACGCGCATCCTCCCCACGACGGCCCAGCTGCCCACCGGCGAGCAGGCCGAGGAGGAAGCCGAGAAGAAGAAGAAGCGCAGCCCCTGGACGTGGCCGCTGATCGCTCTCATCGCACTGCTCGTGATCGTGCTCGGTGGAACCGTGTTCGCCCTGATGAATCAGGGCGACCCCGATCCCGAGCCGACCCAGTCGGAGACCGTGTCGCAGACCCCGAAGCCGACACCGACCGAGACCGAGACGCCCGAGCCCGAGCTCGTGGACGTCGATGCTCTCGGTCTCGTGGGGATGCAGTGCGATGCCGCGCAGACCGCTGCCGTCAACGCCGGACTCCAGGCCGAGTGCGTGGTGGGCAACACCATCGCTCCCAACGCGAACCAGGTCGGCACGGTCGAGTCCGTGCAGCCCGGCGGCAACGTTCCCGAGGGCACGGCCATCACGCTGACGACCTTCAAGGAGCAGGTGAAGGTGGGCAAGCCCTCGGGCACCCCGACCATCGCCGGCACCGCCACCGAGGGCGAGCCCGTGACCCTCAACTGGCCGAGCTTCGAGTGCCCCTCGGGCACCCCGGCGCGATCGGCCTTCGAGGTGACGCTCACCAACGCGACGTTCTCCGGCGGCAACGCCGGCGAGTCCATCCGCAGCTTCGGACCCAGCGTGCTCTCGACGCAGATCGTGCCCGGCACGGCCGGACAGTCGATCACCGCCACGTTCCGCGTCTTCTGCGGCAGCGACATGCCGTCCGAGCAGTCGGATGCCATGCCGGGCGTCGTCATCCTGCCCGCCGCGCCGGGCGCCGATGAAGGCGACGCAGACGGCGGAGACTCAGGCGAATAACCCGCTCCCGCCGTAGGCTGGAGCATCCACAAGGTCGTATCAGGGGGTCACTACGTGTCGACAGAGCCACGCGTTCTCGCGGGTCGCTATCGCGTCGACGAGCTCATCGGGCACGGCGGCATGGCGAAGGTGTACCGCGGGTACGATCTGACGCTCGGTCGTGCGGTGGCGATCAAGATCCTCGACCCCGAGCTGGCACGCGACAACGCGTTCCGCACGCGATTCCGTCTCGAGGCCCAGTCCGCGTCGCGCATGTCGCACCCGTCGATCGTCCGCGTCTACGACGCCGGCGACCCCTCGACGACCGACAGCAGCACGGATGAGCCTCCGTACATCATCATGGAGCTGATCAGCGGCACGCTGCTGAAGGACATCATCGCCAAGGGCCCGGTGCCCGTCGACGACGCCGTGCGCTATGTCGACGGCATCCTCGAGGCACTGGACTACTCGCATCGTGCGGGTGTCGTGCACCGCGACATCAAGCCGGGCAACGTGATGGTGACCGACAAGGGCCAGGTCAAGGTCATGGACTTCGGCATCGCCCGAGCCGTGTCCGACTCGTCATCGACGGTCGCCGAGACCACCCAGATCATCGGCACCGCGGCATACTTCTCACCCGAGCAGGCCAAGGGCGAACCGGTCGACGCACGCGCCGACCTCTACTCGACCGGCGTCGTGCTCTATGAACTGCTCACCGGCCGTCAGCCGTTCCGCGGCGAATCCCCCGTGGCCGTCGCCTACCAGCACGTGAGCGAGACTCCGGTCCCTCCGACCGAGGTGAACGAGGACTCCCCCGGCGCGCTCGACCCGATCGTCCTGCGCGCGCTGGCCAAGGATCCCTACCAGCGATACCCGGATGCCGCGCACTTCCGCGCTGCGCTCGACTCGGCGGTCTCCGGCCATGCGCCGAGCCGCAAGGAGCTCGGCGCGCTCACGAGCGAGCTGTACGGACCGAATCCGCGTGCCGCGCAGGAGACCGCCCGGTCGCTCCGCCAGCTGAGCACCGACACCACCATGGCTCGCACGCAGTCGGGTCCGCCCGTCGCGTGGATCTGGGCGGGTGTGGCACTGCTTGCCGTGCTTCTCGCCTCGGTGTTGTTCTGGGTCTGGACGCTCAGCATGCGCCCGGACGACGTGCCGTCGAGCTCGCGCGTGGTGCCTGATCTCGTCAATGTCTCGTCCGAGCGCGCCCAGGATGATCTCGGCAAGCTCGATCTCACCTCGAAGCTGGTGCTCGAGTCCAGCAACGACATCGTCGAGGGCAACGTGACCCGCACAGACCCTGCGTCCGGCACCGCCGTGAGCGAGGGCGATTCCGTGACGGTCTACGTGTCCTCCGGCAAGGAGACGGTCGTCGTCCCGATGCTCGAGGGCCTGTCTCTGACGGCCGCCAAAGACGCACTCGCGGCGGCAGGGCTCGAACTGGGCACGGTCATCCAGCGCAACGACAAGGGGCTGGCGGCCGAGACGGTGATGGAGGCCAGCGAGGCGGCCGACACCGAGGTCGCACCGCAGACCATCGTGAATCTCGTCGTCGCGAGCGGCCGGGTCACCCTCACCGACGTCACCGGGTGGACGATGGAAGCGGCTCAGGCTGAGCTCGAACGCATCGGCCTCACGCCCAGTCCGGTCGAGCTGATCGACTGCACGCCGACCGAACCGCCCACCGTGTCATCGATGTCGGCCGCGCCGGGAGACGTGGCGATCGGCTCGACGGTCGAACTGCGCTACTGCGTCGCCGCCGGCTGATCCACACGAGCGTCGGGGCCCGACAGCGGGTGCAGTGCCGCTGAGCGTGCCACGGCATGTGCGTCGCCGCACAGTTCGAGCCAGTTGGCGAGCAGACGGTATCCGCCCTCGGTCAGCACGCTCTCGGGGTGGAACTGCACCCCGAGTATGGGCAGACGGATGTGCTCCAGTGCCATGACGGTGCCGCTCGCGGTGCGCGCTGTGACGGCCACGTCACCCGGAAGGTCGGTCTCCGCGAGAGCGAGGGAGTGATATCTGCCCGCGTCGAACGGCGACGGGATGCCGGCGAAGAGCGCTGATCCGTCGTGCGTGACCGGCGACACCATGCCGTGCATCAGCTCAGGCGCCTCTGAAACGGTGGTGCCGAACGCGGCGCCGATCACCTGATGCCCCAGGCAGACGCCGAGAAGCGGCATCCGGATCCTCGCGGCGAGCCGCACGGCGTCGACGGAGACGCCGGCATCGTCAGGGGTGCCCGGGCCGGGAGAGAGCAGCAGCGCGTCGAAGTCCGGCAGCATCACCGCGAGTTCAGCGGCATCGATGGTATCCGCCTCGATCAGCGCGACGTCGGCACCGAGCTCGCGCAGGTACCCCACGAGCGTGTGCACGAAGCTGTCGTGGTTGTCCACGACGAGCACGCGGGTCATTCGAGGTCGACCTCACCCGGGGTGATCAGCGGGCTCACCCAGGGGAAGACGTACCAGAAGAGCCCGTAGAGCACCGCTGCGACGAGCACGAGGAGGATGAAGAGCTTCAGCCACCACGGGCCGGGGAGGATGCGCCAGAGTGCGGCGTACATGGGTCGTCTCTTTCCGTTCGGCTAGATCGACGGCGCGGCCGGCGGAGGCGGTGGATCGGTGAGCGCGGCGGGCGGACCCTCGGCGCGGGGCTGGAAGCTCTCGTACACGCCGTAGGCGACGATGCGCTCGGCGAGGGAGTACAGCGGCGAACAGGCGGTCAGCGTGATGTACTTCTCCCCCGTCGCGACGCCGGGCATCTGCGGCACATCGAGCAGCACGTCCGTCTGCGTGGGCTTGACGTACTCCAGCGTCCGGAAGCGGTACGTGAACCATCCGTCAGGCGTCTCGACGACGATCGCGTCGCCGACCTGGAGCTTGTCGAGCTGGTTGAAGGGCTTGCCCCAGGTGGTGCGGTGGCCGGCCATCGCGAAGTTGCCGACCTCACCGGGCATCTTCGAGTCGGTGTAGACGCCGATCCCGAGCTTGTCGAGCGTGCGCGCGCGGGTCGTACCGCCGTAGATGCCGACGTTGTACTCGGCACCGAAGCGCGGCACGTGCATCTGGCCGAGAAGCTCGGTGTCGGCCGGAGCGGCGGGGATCACGGGCTCGAAGACTGTCGCTCCGTCGTCGGTCTCGACGACCGGTGGGAGCTCGGGAGCGGGTGCGTTCGCCCATTCCTGCGAGACCGCCGCACCCTCTTCGTTCTTCTGGGCCGCGATGATGATGTCGCCGATCCACATCTGCCACGCGACGAAGAGAAGCACGATCACTCCGCCCGTGAGCAGCAGCTCGCCGAGGACGCTGGTGAAGGTCGCGCGCGACCGGGGGCGGCGGCGGTGTGCACGTCGCTCCCCCGAGACGACGGATGCAGTCATGGCGACATGCTATCCGCCAGACCTGTACTCCCGCCCTGCGGCCCTGGTTTTCCGCGCGATATGACACTCTTGGGTACACTGTGGGAATGGCACGCGACCGCAAGACCGAAGAACCCGAAGCTCCGCGCAGCGAAGGCGAAGCCGCACCCAACGCCGTGTGGTTCAAGCCGGTGATGGTCGGCTTCATGCTCCTCGGTCTCGTGTGGATCCTCGTGTTCTACATCTCGGGCATGCAGTTCCCGATCCCGGGGCTCGACAACTGGAACCTTGCGATCGGCCTGGGCATCGCCCTGATCGGCTTCCTGATGACCACACGCTGGCGCTGACGCCCGCCCCACCGATTTCGAAGGAGGCCCCTCTCGCGCTGGCGAGAGGGGCCTTCTTCTGAGTTATCCACAGGTTATCCCCAACATGGGGAGAATTACACAGATGTTATTCACATCGGTCAACAAACCTGTTAACAACTTCTGATCAGGAGTAAACCGTCGTGATCAGGAACGGTACCAACAGGGCGACGATCAGGACGAGCGCGACGACGACGGCAACGAGCAGCACGATCTGTAGCGTCCGCTGCTCACGCCGTCGGGTCCTCGTGAGGATGAACGCCACGAGCGCACCGACGATCGCCCCGCCGAGGTGCGCCTGCCAGGCGATGTTCTGAGAGAACACGAAGCCGACGACGAAGTTGATGCCGAGGATCACGAGGATGCCGGTCACGTTCGCGCCGATGTGCCGTCCGATGATCAGCAGGGCGGCCATCAGGCCGAAGATCGCGCCGGAGGCGCCCACCGTCGCGGTTCCGGGCGCGAGCAGCGCGACGGCGACGGAACCGCCGAGTCCGCTGATCAGGTACAGCGACAGGAAGCGGATTCGGCCGAGCATCGGTTCGAGACTCTGACCCAGCATCCACAGCGCCAGCATGTTGAGCGCGAGATGCAGGAAACCGCCATGCACGAACACCGCCGTGAGAAGCCGCCACGGTTCGAACGGCATGAGCGACAGATCCGGATACAGATAGCCCGCCGCGAAGAGCAGCTGGCCCGTGATCGCCTGGCCCACTCCCGGGATGAGCTGAAGGAGCCCGATGAACGACGTGATCGCCAGCAGCGAGTACGTGACGACGGGCTTGCCGCTGCCACGCGAGGCGAGTGCGGCGCCGCGCCCGCCCCAGCGACGCTCGGCGCGCTTCTGGGCGGGACTGCGGTTCTTTCGCTCTGCGGCCATGCACTCGGGGCAGATGACCCCGACAGCCGCCTGCGTCTGGCATTCGGGGCAGATCGTGCGCAGGCACCGCTGACAGAGCACGAAGCTCTGCCGATCCGGATGCCGGTAGCAGAAGTTGTCGCGGTTTTCCGCGAACTCAGGCGTCGTCATCCGGATCGGCCAGCGTCGGCGTCAGGCCGCGACGATGTCGATCGACTGCAGCACGACCGGCTCGATGGGACGGTCGCCCGCAGCCGTCGGCACAGCGGCGATCGCGTCGACGACAGCCTTGGAGGCGTCATCGGCGACCTCGCCGAAGATCGTGTGCTTGCCCTGGAGCCAGGGGGTGGGGTCGGTCGTGATGAAGAACTGCGAGCCGTTGGTGCCCTCGGCCTTGCCCGTGATGGCGTTGCGACGCAGACCGGCGTTGGCCATGGCGAGGATGTAGGGCTCGTTGAAGTTGAGCTCCATGTTGATCTCGTCGTCGAAGTTGTATCCGGGGCCCCCGACGCCCTGTCCGAGCGGGTCGCCGCCCTGGATCATGAAGTTCGGGATGATGCGGTGGAAGATGACGTCCTTGTAGAGAGCACCCTCGCCCGGCTTGCCGGTGGCGGGGTGCGTCCACTCCTGGGTGCCGTCGGCGAGGCCGACGAAGTTCTTGACCGTCTTCGGGGCGTGGTCGCCGAAGAGGTTGATGACGATGTCACCGTGGTTGGTGTGCAGGGTTGCGACATGAGAAGCGTGAGCCATGGGTCCATTCTCGCAGAGCTTCCCATGAGTTGGCCCGCGTCTAGCGCTCATCGGCCTCCGACGCAAGGGTTCGGCGATTCCCTCGCCCCATACACGGTCGCGTGGCAAGATGGGGAATCCGTACTCCAATCGACAGGAGAGCATCGTGAGCATCAGCCGCAAGCGGAAGAAGGAGCTGCGTCGTCTTCAGAACGACGCCAACCAGCTCTGGGAGAACCAGCAGGTCCTCGTCGGCCACGCCGCCGACGTCGCGCGTGAAGCCGGACGTCAGCTCGGCCACTTCGGTCGCGAGCAGGTCGGTCCTGTCGTCCAGGACACCTACAACCGTCGCGTCGCACCGGTCGTCGACCGCGGCGTCCGCTTCGGTCACCACGTGGTGGACGACAAGGTCGTCCCGATCGTCGGCGGAGTCGTCGGCACCGCGCTCACCGCGTGGGATGTCGCGAACGCCAAGCGCGAAGGCGTCGTGAAGAAGGTCAGGAAGGCCACTCAGCCCGAGCCGAAGGGCCCGAGCGTCGGTTCGGTCATCGCCCTGATCCTCGGAGTCGCCGCAGCGGCCGGCGTTCTCTACGCCGCCTGGCAGGCACTGCGCGCAGACGACGAGCTCTGGGTCGCCGACGACCCGCTCTCCGCACCTGACGCGTGACCTCGACATCGGAGCCCCCGGCCACTGAGCCGGGGGATCTCCATGCCCGGGTGAGGGACGCCGCAGCGGCTCGCGGACTCGACATCGAGATCCGCGAGCGTCCTGCCGCCCGCAGTCTCTTCGAGGCGGCTGAGCTGCTCGGTATCCCTCCCTCCGGCATCGTCAAGACGCTCGTCGTCAAGCGGTCGGACGACACGTATCTCTTCGCGCTGGTTCCCGGCGGCAGGTCGATCTCGTGGCCGAAGCTGCGTGCGGTCGTCGGAGTGAACAAGCTCCGCTTGCCCGAGCCTGATCTCGCCCTCGCGGCGACCGGCTACGAGCGCGGAACAATCGTGCCCATCGGCAGCACCACGGACTGGCCGGTCTTCGCCGACGAGTCGATCGTCGGGCAGCGGATCGCCATGGGTGCCGGCGCTCACGGCTACAGCCTCTTCGTCGATGCCGATGACCTCATCGCCGCGTACGGTGCCACAGTCGCCGACATCTCGGTGCCCGAAGAGGCCCGCGACTGAGTCAGAGGATGCCGGCCATCCGCAGGGCGATGTCGACCAGCTTGACCCTCTGCAGTTCCTTCACGGCTTTCAGTGGGAACCACTCGGCCATGTCGGTCGAGCCATCGGCCTCGAATGTCAGCTTGCCGCCCGTCACCGACGCCCGGTAGACGATGCGCAGGGTGTGCAGAGGCTGATCCGACTGGTTCACCCGCTGGCTCGCCGGGATCACCCTCGAATGAATGCCCAGCAGCTCGCCGACCTTGACCGTGTAGCCGGTCTCCTCGCGCAGCTCACGCCGCACGGCGTCCTCGGGAGCCTCACCCGGTTCCAGCCCTCCGCCTGGCATCGTCCATGCCACTCGACGACCCTCGGTCCAGCGCGCGAGAAGTATGCGACCGTCGTCATCGGTGACGACCGCGTATGCCGCGACCCGCATATCCATGCGTCCACCATAGTGGCCGGGGTTCAGCCAGGGTACGCGCGTGACATCGATCACGAATCAAGAAGCACAGCAGTGCGCCGCATCCGTAGTGTGAGATTCATCGCAGATCACACAGTGAAAGGAGTCGGCCATGGCTGACAACGAGAAGAACTTCAGTGCCGAAGAGCGCGAGGCGATGAAGGAGGCCGCGGCCGACAAGCGCAAGTCTCGGTCTCGTGCCAAGAAGACCCCGGAGGAGGTGCGGGCCGAGGGTGTCGCAGACCTCGAGGCGGCGATCGCGAAGCTTCCCGATGACAACGATCGAGAGCTGTCGAAGGCGCTCCACGACCTCGTGACCGAGGTCGCTCCCGAGCTCATGCCGCGGACGTATTACGGCATGCCCGCTTGGGGCAAGGACGGCAAGGTGCTCTGCTTCTTCCAGCCGGCCAGCAAGTTCAAGGTCAGGTACGGCACGTTCGGTTTCGAGCCGATCTCGAACCTCGACGACGGCACGATGTGGCCGACCGCATACGCGCTGCTCGATCTGTCTGCCGCGAACCGCAAGGTTCTCACCGAGCGCATCCGCCTCGCCGTCAGCTGAGTCGCCGTTCCCGGGGAACGGCCGGCGCAGTAGCGTGGATGCCGTGAGCACACTGCCGTTCCCCGCCTCCGTGTACGCCGCTCGACTCGACCGCGCAGCAGCGCTTGCCGCTGACGCCGGTCTCGACGGGATAGTGGTGGGTCCGGGCCCTGATCTGGAGTATCTGGTCGGCGTCGAGGGAGACACGATCGAGCGCCTCACCGCACTCGTGCTCGGACCCGGCATCGCTCCCGCCGTCATCGTGCCGCGCATGGAGTTGGCGAAGGTCAGGACCACGGCGGTGGGTGAGCTCGGCCTCGCCGTCTCCGACTGGGTCGACGGACAGAATCCCTACGACCTCGTGGCCGCCGCCCTGGGCGCAGTCACGCGAGTGGGAGTTTCAGACGCTCTGCCGGCGTTGCACGTGATCCCGCTCGCCGACCGGATCGACGTGCGCGTCGAGCTCGCCACCCCGGTGCTGCGTGAGGGACGCATGATCAAGGATGCTGAAGAGGTCGCCGAGCTCCGGCGTGCCGGCTCCGCGATCGACGCCGTGCATCGTCGAGTGCCCGAGTGGCTGCGGGCGGGGCGCACCGAGCGCGAGGTGGCGGCCGACATCGCTGAGGCCATCGTGGCCGAGGGCCACCGCACCGTCGAGTTCGTCATCGTCGGCTCCGGGCCCAATGGCGCGGATCCCCACCACGAGGTGTCCGACCGCGTGATCGAGGACGGAGACATCGTCGTCGTCGACATCGGCGGCGCCGTGCCGAGCGGCTACAACTCCGACAGCACCCGCACCTACGTGGTCGGCACACCCGACAGTGAAGGCGCCGATAGCATCGCCGTGCTCGTCCGCGCTCAGCAGGCCGCTGTCGACGCCGTGCGCCCCGGCGCGACGGCCGAGGCTGTCGATGCCGCGGCGCGGTCCGTACTCGCCGAGGCGGGGCTCGGCGAGGCCTTCCTGCACCGCACGGGTCACGGCATCGGCGTCTCGGTACACGAAGAGCCCTACATCGCGCCCGGCAACGATCTCGTGCTGCGCGAGGGCATGGCGTTCAGCATCGAGCCCGGGATCTACTTCGCCGGCCGATGGGGCGCACGCATCGAGGACATCGTCGTCGTGACCGCCGACGGGTGCGAGCGTCTCAACGTCGCCCCGCACGACCTGCGCGCCGTCTGAACTCCGAGCGAGAGCCGTTCGAAAGGAGATCCGCACACGGGAGGGCGCTTGTCCGTCGACTCGTCCTCCGCAGCGCGGATCTCCTCCCGATCGGGGGTACCCAGGTGCGGTCAAGCCCCTGGTCGACCTGATCATGGTCGGATTGACTGGCTGCATGACCTCGGACGACAGCGCGAACGGCAGCGGTGTGAGCGGTCCGGAGCGCACGCCCGACGGTCATCACGTCGTCATCGACGGCCGGCGGTGGCGCGCGACCGACCCCTTGATCCCCGAGACATTCCGCCAGGAGCTGGTCAACGAGCTGATGGCTGCGCGGCGCGCGGTGAAGGCGCAGGAGCCGGACGCACGACGTCGGATGCAGGACGCGAAGACCGCGCTCGGGGAACGAGGGGCGCCCTGGTGGGAGGACCGCACCGGCGACGACTTCGACGAGAGGATCGCGGCCGCGATGCGCGCGCTCATCCGCAAGCGGGGCGAGTCTTCGATCTGTCCGAGTGACGTCGCCCGGACTGTGGGCGGGGACTCGTGGCGCTCGACCATGTCGGATGTCCGCCGAATCGCGGCTGCACTCGCCGAGCGCGATGAGATCGTCGTGACGCAGAAGGGCGAGAAGGTGTCCATCGACGACGCCAGAGGACCGGTGCGGATGATCCGCGGGCCGAACCTCTGATCACCCGCTCAGACGCGTGGAGTCAGAGCTCGTCGTAGAAACCGGTGTACGGGAAGTCGACGTCACCGGTATCGCGGGGGTCATATGCCACAGTCGCCACACTGATCGTCACTTGCGTCGTCGGGGTGATGAGCACGCTGACTGCCCGGTTGCCGACGACGACCATGTCGACGAAGGTGCCGGCGGTCTTCGTGGCTGACTCGATACGTTCTCGCAGATCATCGATGTTCTGATCCTGGGCGAGTAAGTAGCTCGATCCATCGAACACGATCTCGGTCTGGATCATCGTCTTCCCGTCGGTCATGCCAGCACGCTACGCCCTCGACCTGAGAATACGGAGGGGGGTTGATATCTAGGAGGTCTAGTGAGAGGCGGGTGCCGCATCGCCCTCGTTGTTAACAGGTCCATCCACAGCTGTGCACTCAGATGGCACCGCGCGAGCAGTTGTTAACAGGGTTGTTAACACCTGTGGAGACATGCGAAAACGAGAAGGCCCCGCACATGGCGGGGCCTTCTCGAACTGTCTCAACACAGTGTGGAGCCTAGGAGATTCGAACTCCTGACATCCTGCTTGCAAAGCAGGCGCTCTACCAACTGAGCTAAGGCCCCGTGAGGGTATTCATTTAGTTGAGGAGTGGGCCCACCAGGACTTGAACCTGGGACCTCTTCATTATCAGTGAAGCGCTCTAACCGCCTGAGCTATGGGCCCGTCAACCTCCGAAACTTTACCGGAGATTTCCCGAAATACCCAATCGAGGGCGAGGGCACCGGCGCGCCCTCGCCCTCGATCGGAATCAGCGGCCCGGACGGATCGTCACACTGCCTGCCGCAAGTGTGACGTCGATCGTGTTCCGGGTGCCGGATGACTGATCGACCTTCGCGTCGAGCGATCCGGCGCTGACGTCCTGGATGATCGAGTACGACTCATCCGGAACCGTGAGATCGACCGAGCCCGCGCTCACGTCGATCGTCGTCTCAGACGGTGCCCGGCCCGTCAGCTCGACGGTGAGGTCGCCCGCCGACACACTGAGATCGGCCGCGTCGACGCCGTCGAGCATCGCATCGGCACGACCCGCGCTCATGTCGATGCTGAGGCTGCTCGCCGCACCTTCGACATCGAGCGCACCGGCGTTGACCGTGACGTCGAGGGCACCGAAGTCTCCGACCACATCGAGACTGCCCGCATCGAGAGTGAGGTCGGCATCGAGCTGCGCGTCGCTCAGCTCTTCAGGCAGGGTCAGCACCGCCGACTGGTCGTCGCCGAACCACTCGCCGAACCACCATCCGAAGCGGAACTCCGGGCTGCGGACGATCAGCTCGTCGCCCTCGCGTTCGAGTCTCCAGGCAGGACCGCGAGCGTTCGTCACTGCCAGCTCGGCCTCATCGACGTCACCGAACTCGATGCGCATGTTGCCGGCATCCACGTCGAGGTCGAGCGTGTCGATGCCGGACGCATCCTCGGTCAGCACGGCGTCGCTGCCCTGAGTGGAGGCCATCATGCTGCCGGTGGCGGCGACAGCCGCCGACCCGCCCGCTCCGAGAAGCGCGATGCCTCCGACGATCGCCGTGACGATCATGATCGCCGTCGTCCCCGAAGAGCGGCCGGCATCGGCCGGTGCCGCCTGCGCCTGCGCGGGCGCCGGTGCCGGTGTGGGCTCCTGTCCCTGCGGCGCGGATGCCGGCGGGGGAGTGAGGGGCGTGTGCCCGCCCTGGTAGTCGTCGTTGTTCGTGGTCATCGTCCCAGTCCTGTCTGTCCGGTCGGCGTCGAGCCGCCCGTGTTCTCGATGTGTGCCAGGGCCGCCAGCACGCGTCGGTTGCCCGACTCGCCCTGTTCGAAGCCGAGCTTCTGGAAGATCGCGGTGATGTGCTTCTCGACGCTCGCCTCCGAGAGAAAGAGCAGACCGGCGATGGCCTGGTTCGACTTGCCCTCGGCGATCAGTGCGAGCACGGTCCGTTCGCGCTCGGTGAGACGCTGCATCCGGTCGTCGCGGTTGCGGCGGGTGAGCAGCTGAGCCACGACCTCGGGGTCGAGCACGGTGGCACCCTCGGAGATCCGCTGCACGGAGGCGAGGAACTCAGAGACGTCGGCGACCCTGTCCTTGAGCAGATATCCCAGGGGCCCGCCCTGTGCGGCGATGAGGTCCGACGCATACCGCTCCTCGACGTACTGAGAGAGCACGAGCAGCGGAAGCGCGGGGTTGGTGTCCCGGAGTCCGAGCGCCGCGCGGATGCCCTCGTCGGTGAAGGTCGGGGGGAGCCGTACGTCGAGGATGCACAGCTCGGGATCCGTCTCGATGACGGCCTCGCTGAGACCGCTGGTGTCGGGAAGAGCCGCGACCACACTGTGTCCGGCGTCCTCGAGCAGTCGCACGAGTCCCTCGCGCAGCAGGACGGAGTCCTCGCAGATCAGGATGCGCATGGCACGTTCACCTCCAGGCTGGTCGGTCCGCCGACGGGGCTCTCGAGGCGGAAGGTTCCGCCGGCTGCGAGGATGCGATTCGCGATGCCGTCGAGGCCTCCGCCGGGCTGCACCTGGGCGCCGCCCATGCCGTTGTCCTCGACGCGGGCCCAGAGCACCCCTCCGTCGCGGAGGCGGACAGTGACACGCGCCTCGCTGGCCCGCGAATGCTTCGCGGCGTTGGTGAGCGACTCGGCGATCGAGAAGTAGACAGCGGCTTCGGCCTCACGGCTGCAGCGGCCGTCCATTCGCACATCGAGATGCACGGGGATGTGCGAGCGGCCGGCGAGGGCGGACAGCGCCGCGTCCAGGCCCCGGTCGTCGAGGACCGATGCATGGATGCCACGGGCCAGCTGACGCAGCTCGGTGATCGCGGCCTTGGTCGAGGTGTGCGCCTCGGCGATCAGCTCCTTCGCGGCATCCGGGTCGTTGTCGATCTTCTGCTGGGCGAGCCCCAGGGTCATGCCGACCGATACGAGTCGCGGTTGGACGCCGTCGTGCAGGTCACGCTCGATACGTGTGCGTTCGACATCCGCGGCACGTACAGCGCCCTCACGCTGAGCAGTGCTGGTGCGCACTCGCTCGGTGAGCTCGGCCTCGCGGCTGCGAACGACGATGGCGAGTGAGAGCACGCGGTTGAGGAGCGCCAGTCCGATCATTCCGGCGAGGCATGCGGCGACTCCGAGGATCCCGATGAGCGGTGCCCACGCGGGGTCGATGCCGCCCCCGCCGAACGGACCCATCACGGCATCCGTTCCCGTGAGAGGAGCGAACGAGATGGCGATCGACCAGACGAGGCCGAAGGCGAGCCGCAGCACGATCCAGCCGAGAACGGCGGTGATCGCGAAGTTCGCGAGGGCCCTCCACATGCGGCCGTCGATGGCCTGGCGGCCGAGCGAGCGGAGCCAGCCCGCGAACCCGGGGCGATCCCGAGGGCGCCATCTGAGCGGCGTGATGGGCGACCTGTAGAGAGCGCTGACTCGCGCGACCTCGAACCAGCCGACGCCGAACAGGGCGTACACGAGCCCGACGAGCAGCACGATGCCGACGCCCGCCGCGAAGAGCAGGCCGAGGCCGGTGCCGAGGAGTCCGGAAAGAGTCGCGAAGATGAAGCCGCCGATGACTCCGATTCCCGCGAGATGCAGGATAGAGAGCACGATGCGCAACGGCGGCTTCGTGGCCGTCGCCGGTGGTGGCGTGGCAGTGTGTGTCGTCATGGTTCAAAGGTACGGCGGCCCCGATCCGGCCGACACCGAGGCAACCGGAGACCCGGGTTCGGGTTTTCCCTACTCCGTCGGAGAACAGAAGAGGGGCGGATGCTGTTCGCATCCGCCCCTCCTCGAATCCTGACGATCAGTTCGACATGAACCCGACCAGCAGTCCGCCGGTCACCTTCACGGCGACGTTGTAGATCCCGGCGATGACCGCACCCAGCACCGTGAACACGATGAGGTTGAGGATCGAGACCACCGCGGCGAATGCCATCACCTGCGGCAGGCCGGCGACCTCGGAGATCCGCACGGAGTTGTCGGTGATGGTTCCGATGAACTCATCCGCCTGCGTGAGGATGCCGGTCGCCTGCAGCACGAGGAAGATCAGGAAGAACGACACCATCGTCACGATCGCGAGCGCCACAGCGCCCAGGAACGACAGCTTCACGGCCGACCAGAAATCCACGTAGACGAGGCGCAGGCGCACCTGCTTGCCACCGGTCTTGCGCGTGGACTTCTTCGCCAGCTTGTCGGCTACTGTGCTCATGCGTCTGCTTCCTCAGGGTTCTCGTTCGTCTCGGGGGCCGTGGACTCGGAGTCCACCGCAGCCTCATCCGATTCGTCTTCTTCGGTGAGGCCCCGCTCACCGTTGCGGGCGATGGCGAGGATCCGGTCGGCTTCCGTCGTCCGTGCGAACACCACTCCCATGGTGTCTCGGCCCTTCGCGGGCACCTCGGCCACGGCAGAGCGTACCACCTTGCCGCTGGACAGAACCACAAGGACCTCGTCGTCGGAGGAGACCATCAGACCACCCGCGAGAGTGCCCCGATCGTCGTTGAGCTTGGCGACCTTGATGCCGAATCCACCACGTCCCTGGACGCGGTATTCCTCGATGGCGGTGCGCTTCGCATAGCCGCCGTCGGTCACCACGAACACGAACTGGCCGAGGGCGGCGACGGATGCCGACAGCAGGCTGTCGCCCTCACGGAACTTCATCCCCTTCACGCCGGCGGTCGCGCGTCCCATCGGTCGCAGCGCATCATCGGTCGCACTGAACCGGACGGACATGCCACGGCGGCTGATGAGCAGGATGTCATCCTCAGCGTTCACCATGAGAGCCGAGACCAGCTCGTCCTCGTCATTCAGGCGGATCGCGATGACGCCGCCCTGGCGGTTGGTGTCGTACGCGTCGAGACGCGTCTTCTTGACCAGACCGTCGCGCGTCGCGAGAACGAGATAGTCGGCGACCCCGTAGTCGCGGATGTCGAGCACCTGCGCGATGTTCTCGTCGGGCTGCAGGGCGAGGAGGTTCGCGACGTGCGTTCCCTTCGCATCGCGGCCGGCCTCGGGAACCTCGTAGGTCTTCGAACGGTAGACGCGACCCTTGTCGGTGAAGAACAGCAGCCAGTGGTGCGTCGTCGTCACGAAGAAGTGCTCGACGATGTCATCGGCCCGCAGCTGGGCGCCCTTGATGCCCTTGCCGCCGCGGTGCTGCGACCGGTAGTTGTCGCTGCGCGTGCGCTTGATGTAGCCGGCGCGGGTGATGGTGACGACCATCTCCTCTTCGGCGATGAGGTCTTCCATCGAGACGTCGCCGTCGAAGCCGTGCAGGATGTGCGTGCGACGGTCGTCTCCGAAGCGCTCGACGATGCCGGTGAGCTCTTCGCGGATGATGTCGCGCTGCAGCGACTCGTCGACGAGGATCGCCTGGTACTCGCCGATCAGCCGCTCGAGCTCCGAGGCCTCGTCGAGGATCTTCTGACGCTCGAGGGCGGCCAGTCGGCGCAGCTGCATGTCGAGGATGGCCTGGGCCTGGATGTCGTCGATGTCGAGGAGCTTCTGCAGTCCCTCGTTCGCATCCTGCGTGGTCTGCGATCGACGGATGAGAGCGATGACCTCGTCGAGAGCGTCGAGCGCCTTGAGGTAGGCGCGCAGGATGTGCATGCGAGCCTCTGCCTTGGCGAGACGGAAGCGCGTGCGTCGGACGATCACTTCGAGCTGGTGCGTGATCCAGTGGGTCACGAATCCGTCGATCGCGAGCGTGCGCGGCACGCCGTCGACGATCGCGAGCATGTTCGCGCCGAAGTTCTCCTGCAGCTGCGTGTGCTTGTACAGGTTGTTGAGCACGACCTTCGCGACCGCATCGCGCTTGAGCACGACCACGAGACGCTGACCCGTGCGGTCGGACGACTCGTCGCGGATGTCGGCGATGCCGGTGATCTTGCCGTCACGGGCGAGGTCGCCGATCTTCACGGCGACGTTGTCGGGGTTCACCTGGTACGGCAGCTCGGTGATCACGAGGCACGTGCGGCCCTGGATCTCCTCGACGTTGACGACCGCGCGCATGGTGATCGAGCCGCGACCCGTGCGGTACGCCTCGTGCACGCCCTTGGTGCCGAGGATCTGCGCGCCGGTGGGGAAGTCGGGGCCGGGGATCCGCTGGATGAGACCCTCGAGCAGCTCCTCGCGGGGGAGGCCGGGGTTGTCGAGCGCCCAGAGAGCGGCAGAAGACACCTCGCGCAGGTTGTGCGGAGGGATGTTGGTGGCCATGCCGACCGCGATACCCACCGACCCGTTGACGAGGAGGTTCGGGAAGCGGGCCGGAAGAACCGTCGGCTCCTGAGTCTGGCCGTCGTAGTTGTCGGTGAAGTCGACCGTGTCCTCTTCGATGTCCCGAACCATCTCGAGCGCGAGGGGGGCCATCTTGGTCTCGGTGTACCGGGGCGCCGCGGCACCCATGTTGCCGGGAGACCCGAAGTTGCCCTGGCCGAGGGCCAGCGGGTAGCGCAGCGACCAGGGCTGCACGAGACGCACGAGGGCGTCGTAGATCGCCGAGTCACCGTGCGGGTGGTACTGACCCATGACCTCGCCGACCACGCGAGCGCACTTCGAGAAGGACTTGTCGGGGCGGAATCCGCCGTCGTACATGCCGTAGATCACGCGTCGGTGGACGGGCTTGAGTCCATCGCGCACGTCGGGCAGCGCACGGCCGACGATCACGGCCATCGCGTAGTCGAGATAGCTGCGCTGCATCTCGGACTGCAGGTCGACCTGGTCGATCTTGCCGTGGTCGTGTGCCGGCTCGGGGCGTACTTCGTCAGTCATGTGTGTTGTCGATTCCGGTCGTTATGGGAACGAATGCAGGCGCGGGACGCGTCAGATGTCGAGGAAGCGGACATCCTTGGCGTTGCGCTGGATGAAGCTGCGTCGCGATTCGACGTCCTCACCCATCAGCACGCTGAAGATCTCGTCGGCCGCTGCGGCATCCTCGATGGTCACCTGGCGGAGCGTCCGGGTGCTGTGGTCCATCGTGGTCTCCCACAGCTCCTTGGCGTTCATCTCGCCGAGACCCTTGTAGCGCTGGATGCCGGCATCCTTCGGAATCCTCTTGCCGTTGTCGAGTCCGAACTTGAGCAGCGCGTCGCGCTCGGCGTCGCTGAACACGTACTCGTGGGGCTGGTTCGTCCACTTGAGACGGTAGAGCGGCGGCATCGCGAGGTACACGAAGCCGGCCTCGATCAGTCCGCGCATGTAGCGGAACAGCAGCGTGAGCAGCAGCGTCGTGATGTGCTGGCCGTCGACGTCGGCATCCGCCATCAGCACGATCTTGTGATAGCGCGCCTTCTCGATGTCGAACTCTTCGCCGATTCCGGTGCCGAAGGCCTGAATCATCGCCTGGACCTCTTTGTTGCCCAGGGCCTTGTCGAGACGCGCGCGCTCTACGTTGAGGATCTTGCCTCGCAGAGCGAGGATCGCCTGCGTGTGCGGATCGCGACCCTGCACAGCGGAGCCACCTGCCGAGTCACCCTCGACGAGGAAGATCTCGCTGATCGAAGGATCCTTGCTCGTGCAGTCCTTGAGCTTGTCGGGCATCGCGGCGGACTCGAAGACGCTCTTTCGACGAGCGGTCTCGCGGGCCTTGCGCGCGGCGAGACGAGCGGTGGCCGCATCGATCGCCTTGCGGATGACGTTCTTCGCCTGGATCGGGTTGCGGTCGAACCAATCGCCGAGCTGATCGCCGACGACCTTCTGCACGAACGCCTTGGCCTCGGTGTTGCCGAGCTTCGTCTTGGTCTGCCCTTCGAACTGCGGCTCGCCGAGCTTGATCGAGATGACCGCGGTCAGACCTTCACGCACGTCGTCGCCCGACAGGTTGTCGTCCTTCTCCTTGAGAAGGTTGTTCGCCCTGGCGTACTTGTTGACGAGCGTGGTGAGCGCTGCACGGAAGCCCTCTTCGTGCGTGCCACCCTCGTGGGTGTTGATCGTGTTCGCGTAGGTGAAGACGTTCTCGGTGTACGAGGTGGTCCACTGCATCGCGACCTCGAGAGAGATCTTGCGCTCGGTGTCCTCGGACTCGAACGCGATGATCTCGTCGTTGACGACCTCGGCGTGACGAACCTTGTTGAGGTATTCGACGTAGTCGACGAGACCGCGCTCGTAGAAGAAGACGTCGTTCGGCTGAGTGAGGGTCGGCTGTCCGTCGACCTCGACCTGGTAAGCCGAATCGGGACGCTCGTCGGACAGCTCGATGCGGAGGCCCTTGTTGAGGAACGCCATCTGCTGGAAGCGCGTGCGCAGGGTGTCGTACTCGAAGTTCGTGGTCTCGGTGAAGATCTCGGCGTCCGGCCAGAACGTGATGCTGGTTCCGGTGTCGTCGGACGCCTCGCCCTTCTCGAGCTGCTGCTGCGGGACGCCGCCGTTCGCGAAGCTGTGCCGCCAGACGAAGCCCTTCTGCTTGACCTCGACGTCGAACCGCGTCGACAGGGCGTTGACCACCGACGAGCCGACGCCGTGGAGACCGCCGGAGACCGCATACGCGCCGCCGCCGAACTTTCCGCCGGCGTGCAGGATGGTCAGAACGACCTCGACCGTGGACTTCGTCGGGTCGGAGGAGTGGGGATCGACCGGGATGCCGCGGCCGTTGTCGACCACGCGGACGCCGCCGTCTTCGAGCAGCGTCACGAAGATGGTGTCGGCGTAGCCGGCGAGAGCCTCATCGACCGAATTGTCGACGATCTCGTAGACGAGGTGGTGCAGACCACGCGGTCCCGTGGAACCGATGTACATACCGGGGCGCTTGCGGACGGCTTCGAGACCTTCGAGGATCTGGATCGAGTCGGCACCGTACTCACCGGGCTGCTTCACCTTGGGTGAGATCTTGCCCTCGGTCGCGGGGGTTCCCCCGTTGGTCGATTCCGTCTCGTCAGCGGGGGATTCAGGCGTCATCAGAGGGCATTCTCCACATCGATATCACGAATCCCCAGTCTAGCGGCTTTTCGTGGCGAGATGCGGCTCAGCGGCCGCGTGTGGCCCTCTGAGCGTTTCAGACCCCATCCGTGGTGTCCTACCCGTAGGTATCGCGCGGGCCCCGTCCTGGAACGACTCTGGGACCCCATTTCCAGGAGGGTACGTCCGGTCCGATGAAGCGGAGGTTCTCGACACCGGCGTCCGGATACCGTCGGCCGATCTCCGTCAGGATCGTTCCCCGCATGTACTGCAGGTTCTTCGCCCAGGCGGTCGAGTCGCACTTCACCGTGAGCACACCGCGCTCGAGGGAGACGGGTTCGGAGTGCTTGGCGGTGTCCGTGCCGGCGAGATCGGACCACTGCCTGACCAGGTCCTCACGGGCGAGAGTCTTCTGCCAGCCGGAGTCCCGCGTCAGCTTGTCGAGAACAGCTCCGAGCGGTCCGGGGTCGCGGCCGGGCGTGAACGGCGCGTTGTCGTCATCGGTGACGATGCGTCGCTTGCGCTTCCACGTCTTCGAACTCGGCGCGAGTCCGCGCAGGCGCAGATAGGTCGCGACGGTCTCGGGAGTCTCGGATGCCGGATCGGGTGCGATCTCACTCATCTGCCACCTCCCTCTCATCACTGATCGTTCCCGCCGAGATCCGCACCACGTGGGCATGGAGCACTTCGGGGATATCCTCCTCCACGGCTGCCGTCACGACCACCTGCTCATAGCCCGCGGTGAGAGCGGCCAGCCGCTGACGGCGATCGGCGTCGAGTTCGGCGAACACATCGTCGAGAATGAGGACGGGATCGCCGGCAGGAGACTCGCTGCGCAGCAGCTCGGCGGAAGCGAGGCGCAGCGCGAGGGCCACCGACCAGGATTCCCCGTGGGACGCATACCCCTTCACCGGAAGGCCACGAACGCGCAGCACGAGGTCGTCGCGATGAGGGCCGGTGAGAGTGAGACCGCGGTCGAGCTCGTTCGACCGTTTCGCGAGAAGTGCGGCGTGGAACATCTCGGCGATGTCTCCGGAGGTCTCGGCCGGCGCGTCGACACCCTCTTCGGGATCCGCTCCGCGCACCGACAGAGCCCACTCGAGCTGCGGGCGATGATCCTCGCCCGCGATCGCCGCGTACGCCTCGGCCACCGGCTGCTGGAGATCTGCGGCGAGACGCTGTCGCGCGGTGATGATCTCGGCACCGAGGGAGACCAGCTTGTCGTCCCACACATCGAGGGTGCTCAGGGCCTCGCCCTTGATGCCGCGCGCCCTGGCCGACTTCAGAAGCGCATTGCGCTGCTTGAGCACCCGGTCGTAGTCGGCGAGGACCGAAGACATGCGGGGCGTGCGCTGGATCAGCAGCTGGTCGACGAAACGACGCCGAGACGAGGGGTCGCCGCGGACGATCTGCAGATCCTCGGGAGCGAAGAGCACCACATGGGCGTAGCGAGGCAGCTCATTGGTCTTCGAGGGGGAGCCGTTGATCCGCGCCTTGTTCGAACCCTGCTTGTTGAGCTGGACCTCGATGAGCACCTTGCGTTCGCCGTGAGAGAGGCGAGCGCGGATGATCGCGAAATCCTGACCCTCGCGCACCATCGGGGCATCCGACGAGACCCGGTGCGAACCGAGAGTGGCGAGGAAGACGACAGCCTCTGCAAGGTTGGTCTTGCCCTGGCCGTTGCGCCCGACGAGGACGTTGGGACCCTTGTGCAGAGCGAGATCCGCGGTCGCGTAATTGCGGAAGTCGACCAGGCTCAGGTGTTCCACAATCACGCTGTCAGCCTACCTTCGGGCTCTGACACTGCCGTCGCCGCGCGGAGCGCGCCCGTCGCAGGATCAGCGAAGCAGCAGGTTCGGCTGCAGCAGGTACTTGAAAGAATCCAGACCGGCCTGGTCGACCGAGGTCTGGCTCGTGATCAGCACGGGGCTGAGCTTGTTCGCGTTGTCGCTCGACGTGAAGGTGACGCGGACGAACTCGCTCTTGACCGCGCCGAGCGCCTCGATGAGGTACTGCGGGTTGAGGCCGAGCGTGACGTCGTCGCCACCCGAGAGGATCGCGTCGACGGACTCGGATGCACGCGCATGCTCACTGCCCGACGCATCCATCGTCACGCTGTCGGACGTGAACGTGAAGCGCAGCGGAGCTGCTCGGTCGAGCACGAGCGACACACGGCGCACGGCCTCGACGAGGTCTGCGGTGTTCACGACCGCATAGTGCTCGGTCTGCTCCGGGAAGAGACGGCGGACCGGAGGGAAGTTTCCCTTGATCAGCAGCGAAGTGACCGTCTTGTTGCCGGCCGTGAACGCGATGATCTCGCGGTCGCCCGCTCCCGAGAACGCGATCTGGATGGTGCCTGCATGACCGAAGGTCTTTCCGACCTCGAGAAGAGTGCGTGCGGGCACCAGTGCGCTGGCTTCGACCGCTTCACCGTCCCACGGCACGTCACGGAGGGAGACTCGGTAGCGGTCGGTGGCCACGAGGCTGAGCGTCTGGCCGGAGACCTCGAGCTGCACTCCGGTCAGGACCGGGGTGACGTCGTCGCGCGAGGCGGCGAAACCCACCTGGCTGATCGCGGTGCCGAAATCGTCGGCGGGCACGACGCCGGAGGAACCGGACACTTCGGGGATCGACGGATATTCCTCGACCGGCATGGCTGCGAGGGTGAACCGCGCCGAGCCGCAGGTGACCGTGATGCTGCCGTCGTCCTCGACGGCGATCTCGATCGGCGCGTTGGGAAGGCGGCTGGCGATGTCTGAGAGCAGTCGACCGTGCACCAGGATCGTGCCCGGTGTGTCGACGGTGGCTTCGATTGTCGTGCGCGCGGATGCCTCGTAGTCGAACGCCGAGAGCGTGAGACCGGAGCCGTCTGCCTCGATCAGGACGCCGGCGAGGATCGGCTGCGGGTTGCGCTGCGGAAGCAGCTTGACCACGAACGACACGGCCTCGCTGAAGACATCGCGGTTGACCTGAAACCTCACGGGTGCTCCCTTGTCGTCGTTCTGAGACGTGTCGTCATCGGTCCTGCCAGTGCAGGGCTTCCCATGCTAGCCCCCAACTCGGGAGTATCCCTACGACCGGATCAAAGCTCGGGCCTGTCGGACTTTCCCCACCCTCTGGTGATCGGATCGCCCCTGAATTGAATTAACTCCTTAACGGTGTTAACACCTGTGGATACTGTGGATAACTCGGTGGAAAGCAGACGCGAGTAGGGAACTACACGGTTGTCAGTTGTGGAATCCCTGAGGAATCCGCGGGTGGACGGCATCCGTCGGGTCGAACCGTCTCCCACAGTTATCCACAGGTTCGACGGTTTCACACACATTCGTCCCGACCTGCAGGCGAGTCATCCACAAGTTATCCACATGTGCAAACTGGCATCGATCTGCTCCGTCGTATGCCGCTCACACGCACGCAAAGGGGGTCGCAGCCTCCTATCGGAAGCTACGACCCCCTTTTTCGAGGCGGCGCGGACTCAGCGTCGACCGAGCTGCGTGGTGATCTCGGTCACCTGGTTGTAGATCGAACGGCGCTCCTTCATGAGCTCGCTGATCTTCTTGTAGGCGTACATGACGGTGGTGTGATCGCGGTTGCCGAACAGCTGGCCGATCTTCGGCAGGGACAGACTCGTCCGCTCGCGGCACAGGTACATCGCGATCTGGCGCGATGTGGCGATCTGCTGAGATCTGCTGGAGCCGTACAGGTCGTCGACCGTCAGCTTGAAGTACTGCGCGGTCGCAGTGATGATGTCGGTCGGCGAGATGATGTTGTCCTCTGCCGTGTCGATGATGTCGCGGAGCACCGTCTGGGCGAGCGAGATGTCGAGGGCCGAACGGTTCAGGCTGGCGAATGCGGAGACGCGGATCAGCGCACCCTCGAGTTCACGGATGTTCGACGACACCACGGTGGCGATGTACTCGAGTACCTCGTCGGGAATATGAAGCGCCTCGCTCTGCGCCTTCTTGCGGAGGATCGCGATACGCGTCTCGAGGTCGGGCGCCTGCACGTCGGTGATCAGGCCCCATTCGAACCGACTGCGCATGCGATCCTCGAAGCCGGTGAGATGCTTCGGCGCGACGTCGCTCGTGATGACGACCTGTTTGTTGTGGTCGTGCAGCGTGTTGAAGGTGTGGAAGAACGCCTCCTGGGTCTCCGCGCGACCCTGTAGGAACTGGATGTCGTCGATCAGGAGGATGTCCACATCGCGGTAGCGGGCCTGGAAGGCTGCACCTCGGTTGTTCGCGATCGAGTTGATGAAGTCGTTCGTGAACTCCTCGCTGGAGACGTACCGGACCTTGACCCCTGCATAGAGGGATTGGGCGTAGTCGCCGATCGCGTGCAGCAGGTGCGTCTTGCCGAGGCCCGAGTCGCCGTAGATGAAGAGCGGGTTGTACGCCTTGGCCGGCGCTTCGGCGACGGCGACGGCAGCGGCATGGGCGAACCGGTTGGACTGCCCGATGACGAAGTTGTCGAAGGTGTACTTCGGGTTCAGGCGGGACTCGTGGCGCAGCTGCGTCGGCTGCTCCATCGGGGATTCGACGCGGATCTGCTCCTGGCGGCCGTAATCGGCGACCGCGATGGGCGCCGTCGGCTGCTCGGCGAGCTCATGATTCACGACCACGCGGTACGACGTCACCTCATCGCCGATGTGGGAGAGGGCCTCCATGATCGGAAGCCGCAGCCTCTTGTTGATCTGCGCGGCGGTGAGATCGTTCGGGACCTCGAGATAGAGGGTGGCCGCCATCACGCCGGCCGGAACCGCGAGGCTGAGGAATCCCTGGAGCTGAGGAGTGACTCGGTCGTCCGCCTCGAGGAGCTCCTGCACCGTGGTCCAGATCGGAACGTCGGGCTGGGCAGGTGATGACATGACGCTCCGTGCTGAGGGGACGACGGGCCGTCTGGATGACGCGGCCCGCCTGTGGATAACTTCGGATGCCACGGTAGTCACCACGGCTGGGAACGGCAACCTGCCTACGGGAATCCGCGCGCGTGTTGCTCATACGTGCACGCCGCAGGGTTGTGGATAATAGCTGTGCGGATCGTGCCTGAGCTGGCGGTCGAAGCGCGCAGATTTGCTCTGCGCGCCGTCAAGACGTACCCTTAATCGGTTGACTTATGCCTGAACGGCAGATCCCTATGTCTCCGGTCAAAATGATCCCGGTGGCAGCATTCCCGGAGTGATTCCATGAGCAAGCGCACCTTCCAGCCCAACAACCGTCGTCGCGCCAAGAAGCACGGCTTCCGTCTTCGTATGCGTACCCGCGCCGGCCGCGCGATCCTTTCGGCTCGTCGCGCGAAGGGCCGCACCGAGCTCTCCGCGTAGATCGCTGTGCTCGCCCGCCCGTATCGTGTGACCCGCGGGAGCGACTATCGACTGGTCGTTCGACGCGGATCCCGTTGTGGCGGAGCCAAGGTCGTCACCTCGATGCTGACGACGGGCGAGAGCAGAGCCGCGAGGTTCGGATTCATCATCAGCAAGCAGGTGGGCACCGCTGTGGTGCGCAACACCGTGCGCCGGCGACTCAAAGCCGTGTGTGCGGACGCGCTGACGCGGGTCCCCGAGGGCACGGATGTCGTCATCCGTGCCCTTCCTGCATCCGCGACCGCGACCTACGCCGAGCTGAGTGCGGACGTGAACCGGTGTCTGGATCGTCTCGGACAGCGGCCATGACCGCTCTTCCGGCATCCTCGATCGGCTCCGCTCAGCTTCATGCCGGTGACGCGATCCGCAGCATCCCGCTGATCCCCCGGAATCTCGTCCTGGGGTTCCTCGCCGGGTACCGCAAGGTGATCTCCCCGATGTATGGAGATGTCTGCGCCTATTACCCATCTTGTTCCGCTTACGCTGTAGGTGCGGTGCAACAGCACGGCGCAGTGCGGGGAGCGGCGCTCTCGGCGTGGCGCATCGTTCGTTGCAATCCCTGGAGCCACGGCGGCGTCGATGACGTCCGTCCGCACGAACACTTCCGTTATGACCTGACCGCTCACGGTTTCGTCGTCCCTGCCCGAAAGGATTGATCGGTGGGTCTTGACCTTCTGCTCGCCAGCGCAACACCCTCGCCGGAGCCTGCCTCCGGCGGCTTCGATCTGATCGGAACCATCCTCTGGCCCCTCAAGTGGGTCGTCGAGCTCGTGCTCGTCGCCTGGCACTGGCTGTTCACGGCCGTCGGTCTTCCTGCCGCATCCGGTCTGACCTGGGTGCTGTCGATCGTCGGTCTCGTGATCGTGGTCCGTGCTGCCCTGATCCCGCTCTTCGTGAAGCAGATCAAGAGCCAGCGAAAGATGATGGAAATTGCTCCTGAGCTGCGAAAAGTTCAGGAGAAGTACCGGGGTAAGAAGGATCAGCTCTCTCGCGAGGCCATGAGCCGCGAGACCATGGCGCTCTACAAGAAGCACGGCACGACGCCGATGTCGAGCTGTCTTCCGCTTCTTGTGCAGATGCCCATCTTCTTCTCGCTGTTCAGCGTTCTGAGCGACGTCTCGAAGCACCACAACCTGGGTGTCGGCGGCGTCGGTCTGCTGAACGCCGAGCTCACCGAGCAGTTCTACAACGCCGAGCTCTTCGGTGTCGCATCGCTGCACGAGACGCTGGGGAACGCGGTCGACGCGGGGAACACCACAGCGATCATCATCCTGGTCACGCTCGTCGTGCTCATGATCGCGTCGCAGTTCTTCACGCAGCTGCAGATCATTTCGAAGAACCTGTCGCCCGAAGCCAAGACCGGCCAGGCGTACCAGATGCAGAAGATCATGCTCTACGTGCTGCCTCTCGGCTTCATCTTCTCGGGCATCTTCTTCCCGCTCGGCGTGGTCGTCTACTGGTTCATCTCGAACCTCTGGACCATGGGACAGCAGTTCCTCGTCATCCGTGAGATGCCGACTCCCGGATCTGAGGCGGCGAAGGCTCGTGAAGAGCGTCTTGCTCGCAAGGGCAAGGCGATCGACGCCTCGGGCAAGGTCGTCCCGATGGCGGCATACGAAGCAGAGCAGCAGCGTCTGCTCGAAGAGGCGGAGCGCGCGAAGGCGCAGGCCCCCAAGCGTCAGCAGCCGGTGGGCAAGAAGCGTTCGAAGAAGAAGGGGAGCGGTTCGTGACGACCGACAACGTGACCGAGACCGTGGAGCCCACGGTCGCAGAACTCGAGAACGAGGGCGACGTCGCCGCTGACTACCTCGAAGAGCTGCTCGACATCGCCGACATCGATGGGGACCTCAACCTCGACGTGCGCCAGGGTCGCGCATATGTCTCGGTCGAGGCTGAGGGAGACGGACTGGCGCTCCTGTCTGCACCCGACACGGTGCAGGCGCTTCAGGAGCTCACGCGTCTTGCGGTCCAGAGCAAGACGGGTTCGTTCTCGCGATTGATCCTCGATGTGGGCGGATCGCGCGATGCGCGCCGCCGTCAGCTCGAGACGCTCGTGAACGCCGCCGCCGCCAAGCTCGACGATGGAGCGACCCAGGCGTCGCTGCCCGCCATGTCCAGCTATGAGCGCAAGCTGGTGCACGACATCGCGGCTGATCAGGGTCTCGTGTCCGAGTCCTACGGCGAGGGTGCCGACCGCCACACTGTTCTGCGTCGTCGTTGACGTTTCACATGCGACGTCAGGCCAGCGGGATGCTGTCGTGAGTGACCTGGAGATCGAACCGTCGGTGGCGGTCGATCTTTTCGGCGATCGGATCGAGTTGGCCCGGCAGTTCACGGCGGCTCTCGCGCAGCATGGCGAGGAGCGAGGACTCATCGGTCCTCTCGAGCTCCCGCGTTTGTGGTCCCGGCACATCTTGAACAGTGTCATCGCCGCCCCGTTGTTCCACGGTTCGGTCGCGGACATCGGTTCGGGTGCGGGGCTGCCCGGTATCGTCCTCGCGATCGCGCGACCCGATGTGCACTGGACGCTCGTCGAGCCGATGGAGCGCCGGGTGATCTGGCTGAACGATCAGGTCGCCGAGCTGAAGCTCACGAATGTCGAAGTTCTGCGCGCGCGTGCCGAGGAGGTGACTCCTGCGAGCTTCGACGTCGTGACAGCTCGTGCGGTGAGTGCTCTGAAGACGCTGATCCCGCTCACCGCGCCGCTCGTGCGCGATGGAGGCGAACTCACCCTTCTCAAGGGAATGAATGCCGCCAACGAGATCGAAGCAGCGCAGAAGCAGATCAAGAAGTTCCGCCTGTCGGACGTCCGCGTCGAGACTCTCGGCGAGAACGTACTGCCCGAGACGACCCGCGTGGTGAGGGCAGTCGTCCGCTGACGGGTCGATGCCGCGGCTTAGGAAGCTGACCTTCGTCGGGAGATGGACCTACATTCCGCGTTCGAGATGTACCCGCGCGCTAGAGCGCAGGTGGTGGGTGACTTGGCCACGCACGGTGGTCATGGGCCAGGCACTGTTGTGATCTGCCGCTGCAGCATATGAGATCTACTGTCGGGGCTCGTCCGGTTGAGCCAGACCTGGTCACCGCGCGAGGCCGGTAGAGTCCCTCGACGATCGTGCCACGATTCGAGTTTATGGCTGATGAGAAGGGTTTTCTTCCGACCCTGGTCGTGCACCTGTGTGGGAGCTCCGTTGCGACGTGACGAGGCACTCAAGCGCTGCTGGATACGGTCAGCAGTGCCGGATAGCCGCCGGCACTCTGCCCTCGCCGTCAAAGACTGTCCCGGGATCACGGTCGGTGGTAACGGAACGTGGGCGTGTGGCACGACAGATCAGGCTTCACCGCAGACGTGTCCGGTGTCGGAATCCGGAATGGGTCTGTCCCCGTGTGCTCGTAAGCGAGAGTGTTCGCCCCTCGGGGAAGGAGCGGGGGTCCTAACCATGTTTCACGTGAAACATGGATGGACGACTGCCATGCGGGGGCAAGTCGAGGCGGGCCGAGGTGGGGTGAAGGGATTCCGCCGACAACTTGCGGTGGTCCGGGTCACGAGGGCGTTGCGCTCGCTGGTCTGATCTGTGCCACTCAGCCGCACTTCGAGGCACTGCGGACGGCTGCTGTGCGCTGCGATGCTCGTCGCTGCGCTGGGGAGCAGTGCTGCGAGCATCCCTTCTTCTTAGCGCCGGGTCTGGATCTTTGCTTTTCGACCCACGTCACTTCACAGCAGCGGACTTCACCTCACTGAACTGCCCTAGACCGCACTACACCGTGCGGTCTGCAGTGATCTCTCCTGTTCTGATCTGCGCTCTCGTGATCTGACCTGCGCTACTCGGACGTGTGCCGTGTGCCGTGTGCCGTGTGCCGTCTGTTGGGCGTTCTGACTACTGAGTGGGGTCCGCGCGTGGTGGAGCGCACGTGTGGCGCTCAGAGCTCGTGGACCGGGGCGCGGGTCCACCGGGAGTCGTATGTTTCACGTGAAACAATCGTTGTGTCGCTGCCACGGAACGGATCGCGGTGCCCTTGGCGTGGCTACGGGTGTCATCCCGGTCCACACCATCCGCCGGGGGAGCGTTGCGAGCTGACAACCAGATCATGGCGCCGAGGAGCGGGACCGTCTGCTCCAGGCATGGTGGGGCGGCCGAACATAACTGGAACTTTCATTCGGGGCATCGCGGCGGAACCGGTCAGGCGGCTGTTCTGACCCGCTGCCGCTGACAACATTCGGGCGACAGGGTGACCTGGCAACACCCTGCTCAGCCTCACCGGGATTGTTGCGGCGTGCGGGAGTGAACGACCAGCCTACGACGGCACGAATGGACACCTATCCTCGGACTGACCGCGTCGCGTTATGCGGCAGGCACAAGTGTTTCACGTGAAACATTGAGCGGCGGGTGGTGATGGCTTTGGATGATTGCGACCGCGCGAAGGCAGGAACAGGGGAGGGCCTCGGGGGTCAGCCGCGACGTGGCGATCGAAGGCACGCTAGTGGCGCAACGTTACTGCCTGCCGGAAACAGACGGATGGACGGCCCAAAAGACTAGTGATCGTCTGACGATCCCAGTGAGTAGATTCGCGAAGGCCCGCCCGCAGTCCAGTCGCTAGCGCACTGATGTGACAAGGCATCGGGGGTATTGATTGTGCGGGGATTCTTTGGCCGGGGAGCGGCCGTCACCAGTATGAACGACAGAAGCCCCTGAACTGGCGCGAGGCTCGGTGTCGAGCCCGAGCAGCAGCGGGCCGGAGAGTGCAGCGCAATGGCACGCCGCAGTCGTCGCTGGCGCCCCTGCCGCCGATGTCGGTGAGGTGCATCCCGACGTTGGGTGCGGCGGTCTCGCGCAGGTATCCCGGATAAATCCCAGTTCAGCGGCGGATCCTTGCACCATACGAGCTCGGCAGCTGTGCCCAGGCGGCACGCGTGGCTCGTGCTGACTTGCCGTCAGTATGACGCAAGGGAAGAGCAGACGGGACTCTGTAGACGAACGTTTCACGTGAAACACCGTGAGTGTTGTTTCGCGCCTGCGGTTTCCTTCGTGGGTCGACGCCACTCACTAG
Organism: Microbacterium sp. LMC-P-041; assembly: GCF_030209555.1. Classification (NCBI taxonomy): domain Bacteria; kingdom Bacillati; phylum Actinomycetota; class Actinomycetes; order Micrococcales; family Microbacteriaceae; genus Microbacterium; species Microbacterium sp. LMC-P-041. Next base: position 239,888 of record NZ_JARVRV010000004.1, on the reverse strand, counting down.
ATCCTCATCGGACCCAAGGTGGGCGAGCTGACTCTAGAGCGATGCTTGCAGCGAAGAGCGGGGGCCGTCGACGCGCGTCGTCCCAGTCCTTGACGAGTGTGCAGCACGCGCACGACGTAATTCTGTCGGGTCCGTCTGAGGAGATGTTTCACGTGAAACGCCGCTGAGGTCGCGATGAGATGGGTGGGGCTCCGCCCCGAATGGTCGGTCTCACGCGATCACGGCGCTACCCTTTGTCAATCGACGTGGCTGGGCTGTCTGAAGCCGTGCGTGGCGTGCGCGATGCGTCTGTGACGACTAGGTGATTCGCGCGTGGGTGACCTCGGGGGTGAGGTTCACTGGTGACACCACCCCGATGCGATGAGGGCAGGCGCTCACGCAGCGGAGTGAAACCCGTCGCGGCTCACAGTCATGCGCCGGCTGGAGCCAGCGTAGAACCCGAAGCAAGAGTGGGTGCCTGCTACCGCTCGGCTAGCCGGAGCAGCTCTGGACGCGGAGGCAATTTCGTCCGCCTGCACGCGGTCCGGGTAGAACGCTCCTGTCACTCACGTCGGCGATGTTCCACGTGAAACATCGATATGGTGAATGCATGGTGCGCATGCTCATCACTGGGATGTCTGGCGTCGGCAAGTCCAGCGCGCTGCAGGTACTGGGGGAGCGGGGATACTCCGTCGTCGACACCGATTATGGACCATGGACAACCGAGTCGGGACTGTGGGACGAGGTCTTGATGGGTGCGCTACTCGGGGAGAGCACCGAAGTCATCGTGTCTGGCACGGTGTCGAATCAGGGTGCCTTCTACGACCGCTTCGACCACGTGGTCCTCCTGTCAGCGCCGATTTCGGTGATGCTCGATCGTGTTCGTCGGCGATCTTCGAATCCCTACGGCTCGACGACGGTGCAGCAAGACGAGATTCGCACGAACCTCGAAACCGTGGAGCCGCTACTGCGGGCGACATGCACGTCCGAGATCGACGCAACTCAACCGCTGACCGCCGTCGTCGACCGGATCGAGCAGCTCCTACGATCTTGATCGAGGCCGATATGCGTCAGATGTTTCACGTGAAACTATGCGGCTGTCGACCGTCACCACGGACCTCGGCGCACAGGGGAGGATCCGGTTCCACGCGATAGTGGTGTGAAGGATGCTGACGAGTCCTTTGTGACCGGTCGGTCTCCCCGAAACGAGGGGCGTCAGCGACGGAGGCTCGTTGAGTCCCGTAAGCCGCTAGCGGGCAGCCTCTTTCACAGAGGGCGCGACATCCGTGTGGGCCGAGGACAGAGACACCTGCTCTCCTCACGCCCGTGCAACCACCGACACGAACTGGTCGCCGGCGCGACAGATGGTGCAGTGCGTGGACGTCGTCCCTCCATGCGTGTAGCCCTATCTCCGGTGCGTCAGGACGTTCGACGGCACAATGAACACCCAGGCCAGAAGGCAAAAGTGCCATTCTCTCCGCAACGGCACGTCCGGACGAGTTATCACCGGCCTGCACGACTCAGTAAGGATTTGAGAAGGCAACGTCTGCCGCAGCGATTAGAGTGGAACACGGCCCCGAAAGGAGTGGATGTTTCACGTGAAACAGCCCGAAAAGGCATCACCGAAGGACTCTTTCGGGATGGATACGCCCCTCGCGCGGGAACTCGCCGATCTCTCCGCACGACGCAGAGCACTCGAGACCGTGTCCATCGACTTCGCCGGCGACACCCGCATCCTGACGGTCTCCAACCAGAAGGGCGGCGTAGGTAAGACCACGAGCGCCGTCAATGTCGCCTCTGCACTCGCGGGTCTTGGCGCACGGGTCCTTGTGATCGATCTGGACCCTCAGGGCAACGCCTCGACCGCGCTCGGAGTGCCGCACAACGCCGAGACTCCGAGCGTCTATGACGTCCTGATCGAAGACACCCCGCTCGCTGACATCGTGCAGCAGAGTCCCGAGGACGAGAACCTCTTCTGCGCACCGAGCACCATCCATCTCGCCGGCGCAGAGATCGAACTCGTCGCGCAGGTCGCACGGGAGCATCGACTGCGACGGGCGCTCGAGGAGTATCTCGTCGACAACCGTATGGACTTCGTCATCATCGACTGCCCTCCGTCGCTCGGGCTGCTCACGATCAACGCCTTCACCGCGGCGAACGAGGTCTTCATCCCCATCCAGTGCGAGTACTACGCGCTCGAGGGTCTGAGTCAACTGCTCGGCAGCATCCAGATGATCCAGAAGCACCTGAATCCCGGACTGCACCTCTCCACGATCCTGCTGACGATGTTCGACGGACGCACGCGACTCGCGCAGCAGGTGGCGGACGAGGTCCGCACACACTTCCCCGAACAGGTGCTCGACACCGTCATCCCGCGTTCCGTGCGGGTGTCGGAGGCACCGAGTTTCGGTCAGACCGTGATCGCCTACGATGGGCAATCCGCCGGCGCCGTCGCGTATCGCGAGGCCGCTGTCGAGATCGCGTCGCGGACGGCGACGCAGAGCAAGGAGAAATGATGGCGAAGCGCACTGGACTGGGTCGGGGCATCGGAGCCCTCATCCCGACGGCTGATCAGTCCGAGCGTCCCGTGGATGTGTTCTTCCCCGGAGCCAACCTGCGTCCGGCGACGGAGCAGACCAGTGACCAGCCCGCAGCAGAAGGCGATCTCGAGGTCGTTCCCGGCATCCACCTCGTCGAGGTCGATCCGCAGAAGATCGTGCCGAACCCGCGTCAGCCGCGCACGCACTTCAATCCCGAGGACCTCGCAGAGCTCGTGCACAGCGTGCGTGAGTTCGGCGTTCTGCAGCCGGTGGTCGTTCGCAAGAACAGCGACGGCGAGTATGAGCTGATCATGGGGGAGCGGCGCACCCGCGCCGCGCGGGAGGCGGGCCTCGAGAAGATCCCGGCGATCGTCCGCGAGACTGCCGACGAAGATCTCCTGCGCGATGCTCTGCTCGAGAACCTGCACCGCTCCGAGCTGAATCCGCTCGAAGAGGCCTCGGCATACCAGCAGCTGCTCGAGGACTTCGGGATCACCCAGGAAGAGCTCGCCACGCGGATCGGTCGGTCGCGCCCTCAGATCAGCAATACGATCCGTCTGCTCAAGCTCCCCGTTCCCGTGCAGCAGCGTGTGGCGGCGGGGGTGCTGACGGCTGGACACGCTCGCGCGATCCTCAGCCTGGACTCACCCGAGGCCATGCAGCGTCTCGCCGACAAGGTCGTGAACGAGGACCTGTCGGTGCGCGCGACCGAGGTCGCTGCGAAGACGGAGCCGGCAGCACCCGGCCGGACGGCGAAGCCGACTCCGGGCGCTCGACGGGCATACCTCGACGAGGTGGCCGGCAACCTCGGCGATCGGCTCAACACTCGCGTCAAGGTGTCGCTGGGCGCTCGAAAAGGCCAGGTCATCATTGATTTCGCATCGATTCAGGATCTGAACCGCATCCTCGGTGAATTGGGCGAATCGGGGTACGGTCCGGCGTGATTCCGCCGCTCGACCCCTGAGCGGTCGTAGACTCTCGACATCTCGTCGATGAGGGGGAGTCATGTCCGGAGCAGCGAGTCCAGTGAAGTTCCAACGCCGCGTCATCGCGGTGAGTATCGCCGCAGCACTCGGTGGCTTCCTCTTCGGATTCGATACCGCCGTGATCAACGGCGCCGTCGATGCTCTCGCGGGGAACGTCTCGGGCTTCGACCTCGGGGTCGGGCTCAAGGGCTTCGCGGTGTCGTCGGCCCTGATCGGGTGTGCCGTCGGTGCGTGGTTCGCAGGACCGATTGCGAACAAACGCGGGCGAATCCCCGTGATGGTCTTCGCGGCGGCGATGTTCTTCGTCTCCGCCATCGGCTCGGGACTCGCGTTCAGTGTCGTCGACCTCATCATCTGGCGAGTGGTGGGCGGTCTCGGTGTCGGTGCGGCATCCGTCATCGCTCCCGCATACATCGCCGAGGTCTCGCCTGCCCGGGTGCGAGGTCGACTGGGCTCTCTGCAGCAGCTCGCCATCGTCACCGGAATCTTCGCCGCTCTGCTCTCCGACGCGTGGCTGGCGGGCCTCGCGGGTGCCGCAGACCAGCCTCTGTGGGGACTCACCGCCTGGAGATGGATGTTCATCATCGCGGCGGTGCCCGCACTCGTCTACGGGATCATGTCGTTCCGTCTGCCCGAATCGCCGCGATATCTCGTGCGCAAGGGCGATCTGAAAGGCGCGTCCCAGGTGCTCGAGACGGTCACGGGGGCCGTTGACGTCGACGCGAAGATCCAGGAGATCACCAGCACCATCGACACCGAGCGCAAGGAGTCGCTGAGCGACCTGCGGGGCAGTCGTCTGGGGCTCAAGCCGATCGTGTGGGTCGGCATCCTGCTCTCCGTGTTCCAGCAGTTCGTCGGCATCAACGTCATCTTCTACTACTCGACGACACTGTGGCAGTCCGTCGGCTTCGATGAGTCGAGTGCCCTGCTGACCTCCGTCATCACGTCGGTGACGAACATCGTGGTGACCATCATCGCGATCCTGCTGGTCGACAAGGTCGGCCGACGCATCATGCTTCTCGTCGGCTCTGTGGGTATGACGGTGACGCTGGGCCTGATGGCGCTCGCCTTCTCGTTCGGTGAGCTGAACGCCGAGGGCACAGCGACCCTGCCTGACCCGTGGGCGACCGTCGCCCTCATCTGCGCGAACGGCTTCGTGGTCTTCTTCGGTGCCACCTGGGGTCCGCTCGTCTGGGTTCTTCTGGGAGAGATCTTCCCGAACTCGATCCGCGCCGGCGCACTCGCGGTCGCGGCAGCAGCCCAGTGGGCAGCGAACTTCTTCATCTCGACCACCTTCCCTGTGTTCGCCGAGATCGGCCTCACATTCGCCTACGGCTTCTACGCGTTCTTCGCGCTGCTGTCGTTCTTCTTCGTGTACTTCAAGGTGCCCGAGACCAAGGGTCGCGAGCTCGAGGAGATGACGGACGAGCTGAAGGTGGAGCGCCGGGGCACCCGCAGGGCGACGTAGGCTGGAAGCATGACCGAGTCAGTTCCGCGCCGCGCCAGCCTCGAAGTGCTGAGAGCAGAAGCGTCGGACGAACTCGCCGTGCTGATCCAGGAGAGGCTCCTCGGCGGGGAAGACCCATGGGAGTTCATGGAGGAGCTGCCGAGCGTCGATGAGCTCGTCGTCTACCTGCTGCGAGCCGACAACATCACCGCGAACGACGGTGTGCGACCGAACGCGGCTCGGCACTACCGGGTGCTGCGTCAGATCGCGCTGGAGTACCCCGAGCTCACGCCGGCGGTCTGGGGCCTTCTCGACGAGAAGCAGCGGCACCGACGCTGGGACCCGTCCGTGGCCGACGCCTCCTAGGCTCCCACCGTGCCGCGGATGCTCGTCTCCTACGACCCGGAGTGGCCGAAGCAGTTCGAGGCGTTCGCCGCTGAGATTCACGCGGTCGCGGACGCGGATTGGCTGATCGAGCACATCGGATCGACGGCAGTCCCCGGCATGCGCGCGAAGCCGATCATCGACCTGGCCGTCCGCATCGTCGATCGCAGCGACTTCGACGCGCGCAGGGCCGCTCTGGAAGCCGCAGGATGGCGCCTGGGCAGCGCTGTGCGCACGCACCCGGTCATGATCCGTGAATCTGATGGCGTGCGGATCGCGATCGCGCACTTCTTCGTCGAGGAGGAGTGGGATGCGGTGCACCAGCGCATCCTGCGGGACTGGCTTCTGGAGCATCCGGAGGATGCCGATCGCTACTCGCATGCGAAGTGCGACGCCGTCGCGGCCCAGGCGAGGGGGAGGACGACCTACAACGCCGCGAAGTCCCCCATCATCCAGGAGCTCGTCGACCGCGCTCGAGCGTCTCGAGGACTTCCTCCGGTGCGGATCTCCGACAAGTAGTCGGCTCTCGTCTCAGGAATGGGGACGGAAGCGGCTGGGTACGAGAAAGGGCCGCCACCCGGAGGGGTGACGGCCCTGAAGACTGCAGGATCAGCCGATGAAAGCCGCGAGGTCCTGCTCGAGGGCCGGCTTCGGCTTGGCGCCGATGATGGTCGTCTTGACCTCACCGCCCTGGAACACCTTCATCGCGGGGATCGAGGTGATCTGGTACTTCATCGCCAGCTGCGGGTTCTCGTCCACGTTCAGCTTGAGGATAGTGATCTTGTCGGGGTTGTCCGCCTGGATCTGGTCCAGAACGGGGGCGACCATACGACACGGTCCGCACCACTCGGCCCAGAAGTCCACGAGGACGGGACCTTCGGCCTGCAGAACGTCCTGCTCCCAGGTCGCCTGGCTCGTAGCCTTTGCACTCATCAGAGTTCTCCTTGATTCGAGGTTCGCCTGCTACAACAGCGGGCGAGGTGAAAGTGTTCCCGTCCGCTCAGGCGGTGATGATCTCAGCGGCTTCGGCGGCCGGGAACTCGACCGAGGCGTCTTCGAGGTCCGCCAGGAAGTGCTCGGCGTCGAGAGCGGCGACCGTGCCCGAGCCAGCGGCCGTGATGGCCTGACGGTAGGTGGGGTCGATCACGTCGCCGGCGGCGAACACACCGGGGACCGAGGTGACGGACGAACGGCCGTCGACCCAGATGGTGCCCTCGGCGGTCAGCTCGAGCTTGTCGTGCACGAGGTGCGTGCGCGGGTCGTTGCCGATCGCGATGAACAGGCCGTCGAGCGCGAGGTCGCTCAGCGTGCCGTCGACCGTGTTGCGCAGCTGCACGCCCGTGACGGAATCGCCACCGAGGATCTCGGCGACCTCGCTGTTCCAGACGAACTCGATCTTCTCGTTCGCGAAGGCCCGCTCCTGCATGATCTTCGAGGCGCGCAGGGTGTCCTTGCGGTGGATGACGTAGACCTTCTCGGCGAAGCGGGTGAGGAACGTGGCCTCTTCCATCGCCGAGTCGCCGCCGCCGACGACGGCGATCGTCTTCTCGCGGAAGAAGAAGCCGTCGCAGGTGGCGCACCACGAGACGCCGTAGCCCGACAGGCGCTCTTCGCCCTCGATGCCGAGCTTGCGATAGGCGGAGCCGGTCGCGTAGATCAGCGACTGGGCCTCGTGCACCGTCCCGCTGCCGAGGGTGACCTTCTTGACGGGGCCGGCGAGGTCGAGCTCGGTGACGTCGTCGTAGACGACCTCGGTGCCGAACTTCTCAGCCTGCTCCTGGAACTTCGCCATGAGCTCGGGGCCCTGGATCCCCTCGGGGAAGCCGGGGTAGTTCTCGACCTCGGTGGTGTTCATCAGCTCTCCGCCGACCTCGACCGTGCTCGCGATGAGCAGCGGCTTGAGGTTCGCGCGCGCCGCATAGATGGCGGCGGTGAATCCGGCGGGACCGGAACCGATGATGATGACCTGACGCATGTGCTCTCCGTCGTAGATGCTGAGACGCCGAAAGACGTTCGACTGCTTCAACCAATGGTAACCGCGCGACATTCCCGCGCGAGGGGGCTCAGCGGCCCGGCAGGAAACGCCGCAGCATGCCGCTCGCGACCTTGAGCTCCGGAGCGCGCAGGACAGCCAGGATGCCGATGTAGACGACCACGACGGCGAGGCCGATGATGCAGGTGCCGATGGCTCCCTGGATCTTGTCGGACGTGGTCCACCCGGTCGGGCCGCCGAGCAGGAGGAAGACGCCCCACCCGGCGAACCCGGCAGGGACGGCAGCGACGGCGTAGCGGACGACAGCGGTCATCCAGGTGCGGATCTGGAGTCCGCCGATCTTGCGGTGCAGCAGCCAGCTGGCCACGATCATCTGCAGGGTGCTCGCGATCGACTGGCCCAGCGCGATGGCTGCGGCCAGCATGGTCACCTCGATGATCTCGGCGGCGAGCAGCCACTGCGCGACCAGAGCGGTGACGACCACGAGACCGCACTGGAACAGCGTGAACCAGAAGGGCGTGCGGGTGTCGCCGTAGGCGTAGAAGGTGCGTTGCACGATGAAGAGGATCGTCAGCGGAACCAGGCACACGAGGAAGGCGAGCAGCACCAGCGCCGCTTCTTCGGCGTGCGACGCCTGATTGGTGAAGACTCGCGACGCCGGAATCGCTGCCGCGGCGACCGCGGCGACGGCGACGGCGATGAAGAAGAGCAGGGTGCGGATGCTCTGGGCGATGTCTGCGCGGACCTCGGCATGTCTGCCGGCCGCCGCGTGCTCGCTGATCTGCGTGAAGTAGGGCGTGCCGATCGACAGCACGATGATCGAGTACGGGAGCATGAAGATCAGCCAGGCGTACTGGAAGGTGGCGACGGACGCGCCTCGTCCGGAGGCTTCGGTGAGGATCTGGGTCTGCACGAGTCCGGCGCCGAGGCTCGTCAGCGCCATGAGGAACGTCCATCCGGCGAGCCGTCCGACGTTGCCGAGTCCGACGCCGCGCCAACGGAAGTCGGGGCGGAGCGCAAGACCCGTGCGGCGCCAGAAGATCAGCAGGATCGCGGCCTGGATCACGATGCCGAGCGTGGCCGTTCCACCGAGCGCGGCGATCATCTCGGGAGTCCAGTCGGAGACGCGGGTGAGCGGGCCGCCGAACAGCGCGCCCGCGACGAGGAAGCCTGCGATCGACACGATGTTGTTGACGACCGGCGCCCAGGTGAAGGGCCCGAAGATCCGCCGTGCGTTGAGCGCCTCGCCCAGCAGCGCGTAGAGCCCGTAGAAGAGGATCTGCGGCATGCACCAGTACGCGAACGCCGTCGCGAGCGCGAGGAACTCCGCGGAACCCTCCTTGCCGGCGTAGAGCCACACGAGCCAGGGCGCGGCGATCGTGGCGATACCCGTGATGACGACCAGCACGACGGTGCCGAGCGTGAAGAGCTTCGAGATGAAGGCGTTGCCACCGTCGGCATCCGCTGTCGCCTTGACGATCTGCGGGATGATCACGGCCGTCAGCACGCCCACCGAGATGAGCGAGAAGACGTTGTTCGGCAGTTGATTCGCGATTGCGAAGGCGTCTGCGGCGCCCGCACCGACCGAGCCGATCACGCCGACGAGGACGATGGTTCGCAGGAGCCCGGTGACGCGCGAGATGAGCGTTCCGGCCCCGATCAGTGCGCTGGCGCGGCCGAGACTACTCATTCAGCTCCTCGACGGCATCCGGTGAGGAGGTCGTCTGTTCTTCGTCGCCGGCGAGGGCTTCACGCCGCCGGCGTCGGACGGTGCGGATGATGCCGAGACCGAGCAGCAGCACGATCAGACCGCCGAATGCGGCGAGCCCGATGGTCTCCCATTCGGCCCGCACCGAGACGCGCACGCGCTCGGGCTGGCTGATCGGCACACCGGTGGGGCTCGAGAGCGACAGCGTCAGGGTGACCTCGCCACTGCCCACTCGGGCCGACACGGGGACCTTCACCCTCGTCGTCGTGCCGGGCTGGATCGTCCACGGCGTGACGGACTGCACCTCGAGGCGCGGGTCGCTCGGCTTCACCGTGAGCTCGATGTTCACCGGCCACGGCAGGTCGTTGCGCACCGAGAACGGGAGGTCGGCGTTGGCGGAGAGCAGCTGGATGGTGCTCGCCGGAGGGATGTCGACCGCGTTCAGCGTCTCGGTCGTCTGCTCGTTCACGTCGGCGACGGCCTCTGAGAAGCCCTTGTCCGTCAGGCCGACCGCGGTCGCCCGCATGATCTGGATGCGCTTGGGGCTCAGCAGAAGCTGGCTGTCGTCGAGGATCGTGGAGAACTCGCCGAGCACGACCTCGCTGTCGAGCATCCCCTGCAGGGCCGTGGCTCGTGCCGGGTCGGGCTCGGTCGAGAGGGTCGACGGTGTCGCCGGGATCGCGAGAACCTCCGAGAGACCGAACCCGAGGGAGTCGACCGATGAGACGGCCTCTCTGAGCGCATCAGCGGTGCGGGTCTCGTCGCGGTCGAGTCCGATCAGAAGCGGCGTCGTCGGACTCGCCTGAGCCGACAGGGCGAGATAAGCGCTCGCCTCGGCCAGCGACTGCTGACGGGCGGCGTCGTCGTCTTCGCTCGCCGCCTGCGACAGAGCATCCGATGCGGCATCCACGGCGACCAGCACGCTGTGCGAATCGATCGCGACGTGCGCGCCGACCACACCGCCGACCGCTGCAGAGGAGAGGACAGTGACCGCGCCGCCGCTCAGGTACGTCGAGAACGTGTCGAGATCGGCGGCGGAGACATCGCTGCGGGGCCACAGAATGCCGGGGGTCGACCCCTCGACGGTCGTGAGCTGCGCATCGTCGGGCAGCACCGGACCGTCGGTGGGCTGAGGGCTCGGCTCATCACTCGGTGTCGGCACGGGAGTCGGTGCGCTGCCATCCGTCGGCAGCGAGGCGGGAGTCGGCGCAGGAGTCGCGGTGGGGGTCTCGTCCGGAGGCTCGGTGAAGCTGCTGAGGGTGAGGAACGGCGCGAGCGTCGTGGGCTGCAGCAGTCCCGGAAGACCCGCCTGTGCCTGTGTGGTGGCGTCGGCATCGCCGAACTGCAGAGAGAACCGCTCGTTGGGCAGAGCGTCGAGAAGTCGCAGCCACTCGCGCGCGCTCTGCGGCGCCGAAGAGCCGAGCACGCGGATGGCGGCGGGGATCGCCGGGTCGATCGCCAGGGTCGCGGACGTCCCTCGGACACCCTCGATCGTCGCGGTGAGTGCGCCGTCGGGCGCGGTGAGAGCGCTGAGCTCGTCCGCGGTGAGAAGGGCGCCGTCGGAGGGCGTCGCCGTGATCGGCACCATCACGGCGACGGGCGGATTCGCAGCAGCGGTCACCACGAGCACGGATGTCGACGTCACCGTTCGCGCGGCATCCTGACCCTCGTTCTGCGCCCCGCTGAGCGTCGCGCGCAGCGGGTACACACCCGGTGCGAGGTCGCCGAGAACTTCGGGAGGCAGGAAGAGGCTCGTGGTCGCGGAGGTCTCGGCGTCGACCGGTGCGACGGTGTCGGTTCCGAGTTGGTCGAAACCCCCTGTGGCGTCGGAGTCATTCAGCCACGTCGTGACCGAGGCTTCGTCCGCGAGCGGAGTGCGGTTGATCTCCAGAGTGACTCGTCCGGCGGAGAGTTCGGACTTCGCGTCGTTCTGCACGGTGATCGAGGCCGTCGTCGCTGTGCCAGGGGCGACCGTTCCGCGCACCCCCGCCGACAACAGGAGCTCGACGGAGGACGCCTCTGACTCGTCATCGGCGGCTGCGACCGCGCTGCCTGCGCCCGTGCTGACCAGGCCGAGTACGATCGCCGAGATGACGGACCCGCGCGCCAGGCGCTGCAGGCGCGTGCGGAGGCCGTTCTCGAAGATGGTCGCGGTCATGAAGGTCTTCCTCGAACGCCGGGATCCCAGGCTGCTCGTGAGTGGTGACCTTGTGATTCTAGGCCGCTGGCTGAATGAGAACCCTGAAGACGCGTAGAGTGACGGCCGTGTCTGACACCCTCGCCCCCACGCCCGATCCGCTCCGCAGCACCGCGCTCGCCGCAGATCTCGACGCCGCGGATCTCCGCTCGGAGCCGCTCCGTCGCCTGTGGGGCGAGGAGGAGGACGACGCGCTGGCCAGAGGCATGCGCGAGCCGATCCTGCGCGCGATCGCCGGTGACGACGGTGTGCTCGCGACTCTCGGCAGGCTGTTGGTGCTCGGGATGCCGCAGCCGATCGCCGCGGTGACGACGGCTCTCCCGAGACTCGGAGCGGACGGCCTCGTGGCCCTCGGCCTCGCGAGGATCGAGGGCGACGAGGTGATCCCCACTGCGCTGCTGCGTCCCCAGTCGTTCGTCGACGCCGACGGGATCGGCGAATGGTGGATCGCCAGCGACCTCGACGAGGTGGCGCTCGACGGAGCGCTGCCCGCGGATCACGTGCTCGGAGTCGGCGGCGCCTCCCGCACGCTCGCCGAGGTCATCATGCCGATCGAGGTCGACCGTGCCCTCGATCTCGGCACCGGATGCGGCATCCAGGCACTGCTCGTCGCTCGTCACGCAGGATCCGTCGTCGCCACGGACATCTCGGCGCGAGCGCTCGCCTATGCCGAGTTGAATGCCCAGCTGAACGGCGTCTCGAACATCGAGTTCCGATTGGGCAGCATGTTCGAGCCGGTCGGGGGAGAGGCGTTCGACCTGATCGTGTCGAACCCGCCTTTCGTGATCACCCCGCGCGCGGAAGGGGTCCCCGAGTACGAGTATCGCGACGGGGGACTCGTCGGTGACGCGCTCGTCGAGCAGTTCCTCCGTGCGGTTCCGTCTTTCCTGACCCCGGGAGGCGTGGCACAGCTGCTCGGCAACTGGGAGTCGCGCGGTGGCCAGGCATCGCTGAGTGGACGCGCGGGTCTCGATCGCCTCTCGTCGTGGGTTCCTGGCGACCTCGATCTGTGGGTCATCCAGCGCGAAGAGCTGTCGCCGCTGGGCTACGCAGAGCTGTGGATCCGAGACGGAGGCACGACGCCCCGCGATGCCGCGTTCACCCCGCTGCTCACCGCATGGCTCGATGACTTCGCCGCGCGTGGCGTCACCGCCGTCGGATTCGGCTACATCCTGGTGCGGCGGCCGGCAGGCGGCGGAGCGCCCCTGCGTCGTCTCGAGCGCGTCGCACAGCCCGTCTCGAACGTGGGCGGGGCGCTGCGTTCGGGTCTCGCGGCGCACGACGTGCTCGCAGAAGGACTGCCTACGACGCTGATCGTCGCTCCGGATGTCACCGAGGCACGACATCTGCTTCCGGGCAACGACGATCCGAGCATCATCGAACTGCGTCAGGGCGGTGGCTTCGCACGGACCATCGCGGTCGACCCGGCGCTCGCCGCTCTCGTCGGGGCCTGCGACGGCGAGCTCACGGTGATGCAGATCGTCGCAGCTCTGGCCGACCTGTTCGAGGTGCCGCTCGTCGACCTGTGGGCCGACCTCGAGCCCCGCATCCGCCAGCTCGTGCTCGACGGTCTGCTGATCCCGGGGGAGTGATGCAGGAATACCCGCTCGCATATATGCGTTCGAATACACCATGAAGGCTTTCGGATTCCTCTCCTTCGGGCACTATGCAGACGTGCCCGGTTCGGCGACCCGCACCGCGGGGGACATGCTGAAGCAGACCATCGAGATCGCGGAGGGTGCCGACGAGATCGGCGTGAACGGCGCCTCTGTGCGCGTGCACCACTGGGCTCGCCAGGCGGCGTCGCCCATGCCGCTGCTGTCAGCCATGGCTGCGCGTACGAAGCGCATCGAGGTCGGCACCGGCGTGATCGACATGCGGTACGAGAACCCGTTCCAGTTCGCTGAGGAGGCGGCGGCACTCGACCTGATCGCCGACGGTCGCATCGCGCTCGGCGTGAGCCGCGGGTCACCCGAGACGGCTCTGCGCGGATACGAGACCTTCGGCTTCCACGACGAGGAGGACCCCGAGCGCGGAAGTGTCATCGCTCGCGAGAAGTTCGACCTCTTCCTCCGTGCGATCGACGGCGAGGGTCTCGCCCCCGGCGACCCCCGCATGGTGGGAGCCGGCCGATACCTCGCGATCGAGCCCCAGTCGCCCACCCTGCGCGACCACATCTGGTGGGGCTCGGGTTCCCGCGCCACCGCGGAGGAGACCGGCCGCAAGGGTCTCAACATGATGAGTTCGACCCTGCTCACCGAGGCGACCGGTGTGCCGTTCCATCAGCTGCAGCGCGAGCAGATCGACCTGTTCCGTTCCGCCTACAAGGAGGCAGGACACACCGGAGCACCTCGCGTCTCGGTGAGCCGCAGCGTGTTCCCGCTCGTCTCGGACATGGACAGGGCGTACTTCGGTCTGCGCAGCGAGGAGAACGCCGACCAGATCGGCATCATCGACGGCTTCCGCTCGACGTTCGGCAAGACGTATGCGGCCGAGCCCGACGTGCTGATCCAGCAGCTCTTGGCTGACGAGGCCGTCATGTCGGCAGACACTCTGTTGCTGACGATCCCTAACCAGCTGGGCCCGGCATACAACCTCCACGTGCTCGAGGCGTTCGCGACCCATGTCGCCCCGGCGCTCGGCTGGAAGCCGAACACCGAGGGTCCCGTGCAGGGAGATCCGGTCTGACGATCGACCGCAACGGCGGATGAAGGGGCGGATGCGAACTGCATCCGCCCTTCTTTTTCCTCGACCGGCGAGCCGATATATCGTTCCTGGCCGCATGCGAGCGCCCAGGAGCGGATTCCTGGCCGGAGCCATCGTCCTCGTCGCAGTGCTTGTCGGCGCGATGCCGGCGGCCGCAGCCACCCCCCGGGGGTCAGGAGCCCTTCGCGGGCCCGAACAGCTCGTCGCCGTGCTCGTGCAGCAGGCGATAGGCGTCGGCGAACGTCTCGGGCTCCGGCTCACCCGGCTTGCCGTACTTGGCGAGGAGCAGCCCGAGCAGCCCGCGGGCGGGTGGGGTGAGCGGCTTCATCTGGTCGGCCTCACCGGGCTTCGGCTCGCGCTGCTCGGGATTCGGCGGCGTGTAGGCGGGCGTGGTCACGGGCCAGTCGGCCGGATGCCGGGGTGCGTCGAGGTTCACAGCGGTGAACAGTGTGTTCGCCGACTGGTCGCGGTCGTTGAGCGGCTTCAATCCGTGCAGCCGCGAGAGGGTGGCCGTGACGGATCCGTGGTGCATCTCGTCGTGGACGATCGTGCCGCGCTTCGTATAGGCCGACACGGCGATGGCGGGCACTCGGCATCCGAGTCGATCGAACGTGAAGCCCATCTCACCCGCCCCGGTGTCTTTCGTGGGCTTCGTCGCCGCGGGCGGAGGCACGTGGTCGTAGCATCCGCCGTGCTCGTCGAACGTGATGAGCAGCAGGGTGTTGACGGCGTTCGACCCCTGCGGCGACGCACTCGTGCGCACCGCCTCGTAGATGTCGTGGATCAGCCGATCGCCGGCCCGGACGTCCGAGATGGCGCTGTCGTAGACCGCTTCGCCGTCGACCTCGCTCTCACGGGGCGACCCGAACGGCGGGTGGAAGTCGTTGTGGTCGTAGACCATGCGCGGCTCGATGAACGCATACGCCGGAAGGGTGCCGTTCTTCGCATCGGCGTAGAAGTCCTCCATCGTGCCGAAGTGCTCGGTGCGCCAGTACTTCTCCAGCACGGCAGCGTGCAGCATCCCGGTGAACGACACCAGCTGGAGCTTGTCGATGTAGATCTTCCAGCTGACCTTCTCGTCTTCCAGACGGTTGAACACCGTCGGGGCCGCGGGCGCATCGAGCCACTTGCGGTACCCGCCGCCGGCCTGGTTCGTGACGAAGCCGTGCGACGTCGACGCGTGGAAGAACGACCGGTTGCAGAACGTCTGCGACGGCACCCCGGCGTACCAGTGGTCGAACACCGCGAACTCCGCTGCGAGGGTCGAGAGCACGGGGAGCATCTCGGGCGAGAAGGACCCCATGATGTGCGCGGCCTCGTCGGGGGCCGGCTCGACGCCCTTGCGCAGACGGCGGAAGTTGATGATGTAGTCCTCGAGGAACCCCGACATCGTCGCCTTCTCGCCGTGGGTGGGTGCGTTGAAGGGGGCCGTCATCTGGTCGACGAACAGGTCGGCGTTGTCCTTCGGGTCGACGGTGCCGAAGATCTGCGTGTTGACGTGAGGGTACTCCTCGCCCGGATCGGGATCGGGCAGGCTCATGATCCGGTCGGTGTCGCCGGTGTAGACGTGCGCGTCGACGACCGTGCCGTCGGATGCCGTGTTGCTGTGCGTCCCGAACGCGAGACCCTCGAACTTCTCGCCTGTCGGAAGCGACTCCTTCGAGTAGAGGTACCCGAGCAGGTTGTCGAACGAGCGGTTCTCACCCATCACCACGACGAGATGATCGAATCCGGGTTCGCTGCGGGGAGTCAGTGCGGCGAACGGATCAGGTTCAGTGGCGAAACCCTTCCGCTGGTTCGCGACGTTCGCGCCGATCGCAGCGCCAGCCGCGCCGCCGACCACGACGCCGGCCAGTGCGGCGCCGCCCATCTTGAGGAACCCGCGCCGGGACGTGTCAGGCGCTGAGGGGGACTCGTTCGCTTCTGCGGCCACGTGCCGATCCTAGGACTCGGGCGATGCCGAGCACGAGAGCGGGGACTGTGAGGCGATTCGACGCCGGTAGCGTGGGGGCATGAGCTACGCAGGTGAGTCGTCGATCGAATCGCGCGTCCGTGCCGTGAACGCCGATTTCGGCCGCCGTCAGACGCGGCTGTTCGTGACATTCGCGCTGATCGAGGGGCCGGTGCTGCTTCTGCTCGTTGTCGCGATCTACGGCTTCGAGCTGATCGATCCCGAGATCGGGATCTGGTTCATCGTCGCTGTCGCCGTCGTCGGCGGGTTCCTGTTGAGCACGCTCCTCGTGCGGCTCGTGCAGGCGCGAGTTCGCGCCGTCGCGCAGGCCAAGGGTGAGAACCCGCTGTTCTGACGTCCGCTCGACGGGGACTGCGGCCCGCGGGTGCCACCCGTACCCCGGTACGCTGGAACCCATGCTCAACATGGCTGACGGCCTCGCCCGTCTCGGCGCGCTCGCCGAGAATCCGGTCGTCCGCACCCTCGCGGAGGCTTTCGAGAAGGCGGGCTTCGACCTCGCTGTCGTCGGGGGGCCCGTGCGCGATGCGCTGCTCGGCAGGCCGACCCACGACCTCGACTTCACGACGAATGCGATGCCGGACGACATCCTGCGCATCGTCAAGCCGATCTCGACGGCCCAGTGGGACATCGGTCGGGCGTTCGGCACGATCGGCGCGCGTGTGCAGGGTGAGCAGGTCGAGGTCACGACCTATCGCGCAGACAGCTACGACGGTGTGACCCGCAAGCCCACCGTCGAGTTCGGCGACACGATCGACGCGGATCTGCACCGACGCGACTTCACCGTCAACGCCATGGCTCTGCTGGTGCCGGCCATCACGCTCGTCGACCCCACCGGGGGAGTCGAAGACCTCGTCGCCGGGGTACTGCGCACCCCGGCCGACCCTCAGGTCTCGTTCGGCGATGACCCGCTGCGCATGCTCCGCGCCGCGCGCTTCAGCGCCCAGCTCGGCTTCCGGATCGACGATGACACCGCCGACGCGATCACGCAGCTGCGCGCCACCCTCGAGATCGTGAGTCCCGAGCGCATCCAATCGGAGCTCGTGCGGCTGATGCAGACGGATGACCCGGTGCGCGGCATCCGCGTGCTGGTCGACACCGGTCTGATGGAGGAGTTCCTGCCAGAGGTGAGTGCGCTGCGACTAGAGGTCGACGAGCATCATCATCACAAGGATGTCTACGAGCACTCCCTCACGGTCCTCCGCCAGGCGATCTCGCTCGAGCACTCGCGTCACCCCGGTGCCGAGCCCGATGTGGCCCTGCGGATCGCGGCGCTGCTGCACGACATCGGCAAGCCCCGCACCCGCAAGCTGGAGGACGGCGGAGTCGTCACCTTCCACCATCACGACGTCGTCGGGGCGCGCATGGCACGCAAGCGCCTGCAGTCGTTGCGCTTCGACACCGACACGACCGAGTCGGTATCGACGCTGATCGAGCTGCATCTGCGGTTCTTCGGATACGCCGAGGGCGCGTGGACGGATGCCGCGGTGCGGCGCTACGTGCGCGACGCCGGCGACCTGCTCGAGCGGCTGCACATCCTCACCCGCGCCGACGTCACGACGCGCAACAAGCGCAAGGCCGGACGACTGGCATCCGCCTACGACGACATCGAATCGCGCATCGCGGCGTTGCGCGAGCAGGAGGAGCTCGACTCCATCCGGCCCGAGCTCGACGGCAACCAGATCCAGAAGATCCTCGGCATCTCGCCCGGTCGTGAGGTCGGCGAGGCCTACAAGTTCCTGCTCGAGCTGCGCCTCGACGAAGGCGTCATCGGAGCGGATGCCGCCGAGCAGCGGCTCCGTGAATGGTGGGCAGCCCGGGTCTGAGCCGATCGAGCCGCATCGACAGCGATGCGGCGGTCGGGCGCGGGCATCCCCATGGGGATCCCCCAGGACGACTCGTCACTCCTCCGGTTCGTCGACCTCGGCGGCCTGTGCGAAAGCCTGCACCCGGAACGCGTGACCGGAATATCGCGGGTACCGCCGACGGCATCCGGCTCCTACACTGAGGTAACGCTCCACCATCGACGATCGGAGACGCCCGTGGTCGCGTCGTGGCAGGTGTCACGTGAAGGGCCGCCTGAGGCCTCTCGTCTTCTGATCGAGCGTGCACACGAAGAGCTCATCGCCGGCAATCTCGATGACAAGCGCCTGCAGGAGGTGCGACCTCTCGTCCGCGAATCGTGGGTGCGATCCTGGCGAGGGCGCGTCGGCCCCGAAGGGGCCCCGCAGATCGAACTCGTGAGCGAAGAGCTCGAGGCCTATCGACTCGCGCATCCGCTCGCGTCCGCGATGGACATGATCCGAGCCCTGCTGCTGCCGGGAACCGAGGGGGACTCCGGTGTCGTCGTCGCCGTCGGAGATCAGGCCGGACGGCTGCTGTGGATCGAAGGCGATCGCAAGCTGCAATCGCTCACCGAGGGCATGGGCTTCGTGGCCGGCGCGAACTGGGCCGAGGACGCCGTCGGCACGACAGCTCCCGGCACAGCGCTGGCGCTCGGACAGTCGGTGCAGATCCGCGGTGCTGAGCACTACAACAGGCTGGTGCATCCGTGGTCGTGCACGGCGGCTCCGGTGCGAGACCCCGAGACGCGGCGTGTCCTCGGGGTCATCGACATCACCGGAGGAGACGAGGTCGTCTCGATGCAGGCCAGGCTGCTGGTCGATGCGACAGCGCGCGCGGTCGAGTCGGAGTTGCTCGTGTCGAGACTGCGGGCCCGCAGCGAGTCGCAGCGTCCGATCACCATCTCCTCGCGAGCCAAGCCCACGACCCGGGCGACGCTGCACGTCCTGGGGCGCGATCGTGCGCGCCTCGAGACCGAGACAGAACTCGAGGAATCCGTGATCGAGCTCAGCGCTCGTCATGCCGCGATCCTCCTGATGCTCGCCGTGCATCGCCAGGGGCTGTCGGCCGAGAGACTCAGCGAACTCGTCTACGGACCGGACGCGTCGGCCGACACGCTGCGGCCGGAGATGGTGCGTCTGCGCAAGGTGCTCGAGAAGCACGCCCCCAGCCTCGTCCCCGAGTCGCGGCCGTATCGGCTGCCGGTGGTGCTCGAGACGGACGCGCACGACGTCCTCTCACTGCTCGACCGAGGTGCCCATCGGGTCGCCCTCACCGCATACCGAGGTCCGGTCCTTCCCGAATCCACATCGCCGGGAGTCGAGGAGTTCCGCGAGTCCGTCAGAGCGGCGCTGCGCGAGACGATGCTGTCGGAGGCAAGCCTCGACGTCCTCCTGGAGTACGCCGAGATCCCGGAGGGACAGAGCGATGCCGCGGCCCTGCGCCTCGCACTGGAGATGCTTCCGGCGCGCTCGCCGAAGCGCGCCGGGCTCGTCGCCCGCATCGAACGCATCGAGGAGAGCTGAACCGTCCGGTCTGTCTCGGACATCTCGCGACGGCGTGCAACCATCCGCAACGTTGCGCATCGGGGCGCAACCTCTGCCGACCTACCTTCGAGACACAGCCCGCAGCACCGACGCCGCGGCCCGTCGAAGGAGTCCCGATGACCATCGTCGAAGAAGACGTGTCCACCGCCTACGCCGCTCCCGGTCAGCCGGGCGCCCTCGCTACCTACCGTCCGCGGTACGGCCATTACATCGGCGGAGAGTTCGTGGATCCCGTCAAGGGCCAGTTCTTCGACAACGTGAGCCCCGTCAACGGCAAGCCCTTCACCGAGGTGGGCCGCGGCACCGTCGAGGACATCGACCGCGCGGTCGACGTCGCCTGGAAGGCCTTTGCCAGCTGGGGCAAGACCAGCCCCGCGGAGCGCTCCGTGATCCTCAACAGGATCGCCGACCGCATCGAACAGCATCTCGAGGAGATCGCCGTCGCCGAGACCTGGGAGAACGGGAAGCCCGTGCGCGAGACGCTCGCCGCCGACATCCCACTCGCTGTCGATCACTTCCGTTATTTCGCCGGAGTGCTCCGGGCGCAGGAGGGCGGCATCAGCCAGCTCGACGAGAACACCGTCGCGTATCACTTCCACGAGCCGCTCGGCGTGGTCGGACAGATCATCCCGTGGAACTTCCCGATCCTCATGGCCGTGTGGAAACTCGCGCCGGCGCTCGCCGCAGGCAACTGCGTCGTCATCAAGCCGGCCGAGCAGACGCCGGCATCCCTGCTGTTCCTCTTCGACATCATCGGCGATCTGCTGCCCGCCGGCGTCGTGAACATCGTGAACGGCTTCGGCATCGAGGCGGGTGCACCGCTCGCGCAGCACAAGCGCATCCGCAAGGTCGCGTTCACGGGTGAGACCACGACGGGGCGTCTGATCATGCAGTACGCGTCGCAGAACCTCATTCCGGTCACCCTGGAGCTGGGAGGCAAGAGCCCGAACGTGTTCTTCGAGGACGTCGCACGCGACACCGCCGACCCGTTCTACGACAAGGCGCTCGAGGGCTTCACGATGTTCGCTCTCAACCAGGGAGAGGTCTGCACCTGCCCGTCGCGGGCGCTCATCCAGCGCTCGATCTACGACGGCTTCCTCGCTGACGGCCTCGAACGCGTCGGCAGGGTCGTGCAGGGCAACCCGCTGGATCCGGCCACGATGATCGGAGCGCAGGCATCGAACGATCAGCTGGAGAAGATCCTCAGCTACATCGACATCGGCAAGCAGGGAGGCGCGCGACTGCTCACGGGTGGCGACCGCGTCGATCTCGGCGGCGACCTCAGCGAAGGCTTCTACGTTGCGCCGACCGTGTTCGAGGGCACGAACGACATGCGCATCTTCCAGGAGGAGATCTTCGGCCCGGTGCTCTCGGTCACCTCGTTCGATGACTTCGACGATGCGATCTCGATCGCGAACGACACCCTCTACGGACTGGGTGCGGGAGTGTGGAGCCGCAGCGGCGACACGGCCTATCGCGCGGGACGGGCGATCGAGGCCGGTCGTGTCTGGACGAACACCTACCACCAGTACCCGGCGCATGCGGCGTTCGGCGGGTACAAGCAGTCGGGCGTCGGTCGCGAGAACCACAAGATGATGCTCGACCACTACCAGCAGACCAAGAATCTCCTGGTCTCGTATGCAGAAGGCCCGATGGGCTTCTTCTGAGCTCGACCTCCGGGCGGGCGCTGCACCGGCAGCGCCCGCCCGGAACCACCTGCAGGAAGGCTCGGACCATGGTCAGCATCGGCACCTATCAGCGGGTCGACGTGACGGATGCCGCGGCATCCCTCATCCGCGATCTCACCGTGCAGCACGGACCCCTGATGTTCCATCAGTCGGGTGGATGCTGCGACGGCTCGTCACCCATGTGCTACCCGGTCGGCATGTTCATCACCGGGCCGAGCGATGTGCTGCTCGGCGCCCTCGATGTGGGGCTCGACTCCCCGGTCGAGGTCTTCATGTCGGAATCGCAGTTCGAGTACTGGAAGTACACCCACCTCACGATCGATGTCGTGCCGGGCCGCGGTGCCGGCTTCTCGGTCGAGGGTCCCACTGGAATGCGGTTCCTGATCCGCTCGCGGATGCTGAACGACGCGGAGCTGCAGTACTTCGGCCTCGCGCCTTCGGGGAGCTGAGGGAAATGTGGCCAGAAGTATGCCTCTGTTGGCAGCGCATCGGACTAGAAAGGCGAGATGCAGCGCGTATACAGGAGTGAGTTGAAGGACTGCGTATCGCCTCTCGTCGACTTTTGGTTGTCGCAGCCAGGCATCGGTCAGGATATTGAAGACGCACGAAGGCAGTCAGCGGCCGGTGAGTTGCGCACGATTGAGGAGACGATGAAGCGATACGGATTTCAGCCCCGGTGAGTGGAGTCGATTTCGCGGATCCATCCGGGCGAAACCGCGAAAGGCTGCCGGAGCAACCAGCCAAAGCATGGCCGGGATGCCGTGAGTTCTACCGTGGCCGCCCTCGCGCTTGTTTACTATGGGCCGATGTGGTGGACGGATGAGGAGTGGGCCGAACTCGTGGACCCGGAGGTCTGCGGTATGTGTGCCGACGCACATCTGCCGGAGAACGAGCACAGCATCCTGGTGGCCTCGACCGAGATGACTCACGTCCGACTGGTGCGCAACCAGGCGCATCCCGGCTACACCGTCGTGATCCTCCGCGAGCATCTCACTGACCTCGGTCAGTTGGATGCCGGTCAGCTCAGCGCGTTCTGGCGCGATGTCCAGCGCGCAGGCCGGGCCGTCGATAAGGCATTCGACCCGCGGAAGATCAACTACCTGGTGATGGGACATCGGGCCCCGCATCTCCACTGCCATGTGTTCCCGCAGCATCTGGCGGATGACCCGCTTCAGAACGTGGACATCTCCGATGGACCTGTGCATCTCCCTGACTCGGACATGACCCATTCTGTGGTCGCACTCCGAGAGGCCTGGCACGCGTCAGCCTGACACCACGGAGTCGTCTGCGGCCACCCTGCTAGACGATGTCGGCTGGCTGTAGACACCCCGACGGTCGGGCAGCCATCCGCGAAACGGCCAGCCATCCATGACGAGCGACTGCCGCGACTCAGCGGAGGAGTCGCGGAACCGCGTCGACCAGCGCCCGGGTGTACGGGTCCTGCGGTGCGTGCAGCACGGATGCGGTGGCGCCCTGTTCGACGACGCGGCCGTTCTGCAGCACCACGGTGCGGTCGCAGGCTGACGCGATCGCGGTGAGATCGTGCGACACCATCACGAGCGACAGGCCGTTCTCTCGACGCAGGCGGTCGAGCAGCTCGAGCACCTGCACGCGCGTCGTCACGTCGAGGGCGCTCACCGGCTCATCGGCGAGCAGCACGCGCGGGCGCGAGACCACGGCGCGGGCGATCGCGATGCGCTGACGCTGGCCGCCCGAGAACTCGTGCGGGTATCGGCGGGCGGTGTCGGCGAGAAGCCCGACCGACTCGAGGGCCTCGGCGATGCGGCGCTGCGCGTCGGCGCCGGAGGCGAGGCCGAGTGAACGCAGGGGCTCGCCGATGATGCGGTCGATGCGCTGACGGGGGTCGAGCGACGAGTACGGATCCTGGAACACCGGCTGCACGCTCGCGCGGAAGCGGCGCATCTGCGCACGGTCGCGCAGCGACAGGGGAGCACCGTCGAAGAGCACCTGTCCATCGCGTGGTGCCGAGAGCCCGAGCATCAGCCGCAGGATCGTGGACTTGCCCGCACCCGACTCGCCCACGAGGCCGAGCGAGTCTCCCTCGTCGAGGCTCAGCGAGATGTCGTCGAGCACCCGGCGCGATCCGTAGGCGAAGCCGGCACTGCGCAGTTCGAGGAGGCTCATACGTCAGCCTCCTTCGCATCGAGGAACGCATCGAGCGCGCGAGCGCTGTCGACCAGCATCCGCGTGTACGGCTCCGCGGGGCGCCGCAGCACCTCGGCGACCGCCCCCTCCTCGACCACCAGACCGTCGCGCAGCACGACGATGCGGTCGACCATGCGCGACACGACGGCGAGGTCGTGGCTGATGAACAGCAATGCCATGCCGCGTTCGGCGACGAGCCGCTCGAGCAGCGTGAGCACGGCATCCTGCACGGTCACGTCGAGCGCGGTGGTGGGTTCGTCTGCGATGAGCAGCTGTGGCCGGGCGGCCAAGGCGATGGCGATCGCCACACGCTGGCGCTGACCGCCCGACAACTCGTGCGGGTAGGCGCGCGCGAATCGCGGCTCCGACAGCGACACCTCATCGAGCGCCGCCGTGACGGCCGACCGCAGTTCCGCGCCGCGCAGGCCGAGATGACGACGCAGCGGCTCGGCGATCTGGCGACCGACCCTCATCAGAGGGTCGAGCGCCGTGAGCGGCTCCTGGAACACGATCTGGGCGACGGGTCCGCGCAACGGCCTCAGGTCGGCATCCCGCGCACCGACGACCTGGTGCCCGTCGAGCAGCACCGACCCGGACGAGACGAGAGAATCCGGCAGCAGGCCGGTGACCGCGAGCGAGGTGAGCGACTTGCCCGACCCGGACTCGCCGATCAGCCCCAGGCGTTCGCCGGGCTGCAGCGAGAACGAGACATCGCGCACGAGAGCCCCGGATCCGGAGCGGACGGTGAGCCCTGCGAC
Source organism: Microbacterium sp. LMC-P-041 (assembly GCF_030209555.1). Classification (NCBI taxonomy): domain Bacteria; kingdom Bacillati; phylum Actinomycetota; class Actinomycetes; order Micrococcales; family Microbacteriaceae; genus Microbacterium; species Microbacterium sp. LMC-P-041. The sequence continues at coordinate 215,978 of NZ_JARVRV010000004.1, read as the reverse complement.
CTCGAGAATGCTCATCGGCTCCTCCTGCGGGTCGGGTCGGCGAGATCGCGCAGGCCGTCGGCGAGGAAGTTGACCCCGAGCACGAGGGCGATGATCGCGATGCCGGGGGCGATCGCGCCGATGGGAGCGGTGAGCACGGTGCCCTGCGCCTCCTGCAGCATCCGACCCCACGAGGCGTTGGGCGGCGGGGCACCGAGCCCGAGGTACGACAGACTCGCCTCCGCGAGCACCGCGGCACCGAACTGCAGCGCCAGGCTGACCGCGAGGGTCGGTGCGATGTTGGGGAGCACGTGCTGGAACACGATGCCGAGCACACCCGTGCCGCTGGTGCGTGCGGCGGTGATGTACTGCTCCTGCAGCACGCGGCGCGAGAGGATGCGGGTGAGACGCGCGACGACCGCCGACATCGCCAGTCCGATCGCAAGCACCGCCGACCACAGCGACGCTCCCTGCACCGCGACGACGAGCATCGCGAGCAGCAGCACCGGGAAGGCGATCACGACGTCCAGTCCGGCGGAGAGCGTGTCGTCGACCCATGGTCGCGAGAAGGCGGCGATCAGTCCGACGATCACGCCGAGAACGGCGGCGATAGCGACCGAGCAGATGCCCACGATCAAGGCGATCCTCGCACCCCACATGAGCTGCGAGAGCAGGTCGCGGCCGAGCCGATCGGTGCCGAGCAGGTGCATGGCGCTCGGCCCCTCGAGACGACTTCCACTCGTGTCGGCGAGCGGATAGGGGAGCCAGAACAGCGACACCAGCGCGATGAGCACGATGATGCCGGTGAGCACGAGCCCGATCAGCAGGGTCGCCTTCGGCCGCCTCCGCACGGGGACGGATCCGGTGATCAGCTGCTCGGCGACGCGGCTCATCGGTTGCCCGAGACGCTCGTGCGCAGTCGCGGATCGATCAGGCGCTGCACGATGTCGGCGGCGAACCCGACGAGCAGCACGAAGAGCGTGCTGACGACGAGGACGCCCTGGATGACCTGGAAATCATGCTGTTCGATGGCCGACAGCAGCAGACTGCCGAGACCGGGAAGAGTGAAGACGCTCTCGACGACGACCGCGCCGAGCAGCGTGGTGGACAGCTCGATGCCGAGGACCGCGACGACCGGCACCGAGCCGTTGCGCACTCCGTGACGCAGCAGCGCCTCGGACATGCCCGACCCGCCGGCGCGCGCGGTGCGGAGGTAATCGCTGCCGATCACGTCGAGGGTGGCGGAGCGCACGTAGCGGCTGAGGGATGCACTCATCACGATCACGATCGTCGTCACCGGCAGCGCGAGAGACCGCAGCGCGTCAGCCGGATCCTCCCAGCCGTCGCGCGGGAATCCGCCGGACGGCAGCAGGCCGAGGCCGAGTGCGAAGATCCAGACGAGCACGACGCCCACCCAGAACACCGGCACGGCAACACCCAGCTGCGCGAATCCCGAGAGCGCGATGCCGTACCAGCGGTCGGACTTCACGGCGGCGGTGATGCCGATCACCAGGGAGACGAGAAGGGCGGCGGTGAACGCGATGAGTGTGAGTGGGAGGGTCACGGCGAGGCGATCGGCGATGTCGGGGCCGACCGGACGCGAGCTCAGGAACGACTCACCGAGGTCGAAGCGCAGGAGCTGACCGGCCCAGGTCGTGAACTGCTGCAGGAGGGGCTGATCCGAGCCGACCTGTGCGCGGGCGGCGGCGATCTGCTCGGGTGTCGCATTCACCGAGAGCAGGGCGTTAGCCGGGTCGCCGGGGAGCAGCCGCAGCAGCACGAAGATCGCGATCATCGCGACGACGAGCGAGACCACGAGGAACGCGAGGCGGCGCAGCAGGTAGGCGAGCATGGCTTCTCAGGATGAAAGAGGGGGATGCCGACACGCGGCATCCCCCTCGCGCGTCAGGACTTGACGATGTCGTAGGCGAAGAACTGCGAGTTCAGGCCGTTGACCGGGTAACCGCTGAGGTCGCTCGAGGCGACCACGATCTGCGGGTACAGGTACAACCATACGCTCGCGGCATCCTCGGCGATCTTCTCGTTGACCTGCTTCAGCAGAGCTGTCTGCTCGTCGGTCGTGGCGGCCTGTTCGGCCTCGGCGACCCACTGCTGCACCTGGGCGTCGTCGTAGCCCCAGTAGAAGTCGGGGTTGCCGTACCAGACCACGTCGCGGTCGTTCACGTGCTCCTGCAGGGTGGCCTCGAAGTCCTGCTCCTTGAAGACCTTGGTGTACCACTCGTCGGCGCTGATCGTGTTGATCTCGACCGTGATGCCGACCTCGGCGAGCTGCGACTGCAGGAACTCCGCGACGGCGGGGTGCGGGTCGTAGCTCGGGGTGTCGAGCGTGAAGGTGAAGCCGTCGGCGTAGCCGGCCTGCGCGAGCAGATCCTTCGAGAGGTCGACGTCGTACGGGTTCACCTGGGTGAGGTCCTCGTACCAGGGGTCGGTGGGCGGCACCATCGATCCGATGAGCGTGCCGTAGTCGCCCCAGATCGACTCGAGCAGCTTCTGGGTGTCGATGGCCGAGTAGATCGCCTTGCGCACGAGGGCGTTGTCGAACGGGGCGACCCGGTCGTTGAAGGCGAGCAGCTCCTTGGTCGTCGAGGTGCCCTCGCTGATGACGTAGTCGTCGCTGTCGAACTGCGCGAGCGAGTCCGGGCTCTGCACGCTGGTGATCACGTCGATCTCGCCGGTGGCCAGAGCGTTGTTCTCAGCGGTCGCGTCGGTGAAGTACGTGTAGACGACCTCGCCGTTCTTGGCGGGCTCGCCCCAGTAGTCGTCCCAGCGCTCGAGGGTCAGGGTCGAGCCCTTCTTCCACTCGTCGAGCGTGTAGGGGCCGGTGCCGTCTTCCGTGCCGGTGATGTCACCGGCCTCGTCGTTGACGATCCAGACGTAGCTGAGGTTGTAGAGGAACGAGATCGACCGCTGCGACAGCGTGAAGACGACGGTCTGGTCGTCTGGCGTCGCGATGTCGGCGATGGTCGTGAAGCTCGACTTGCGCGCCGACACGGAGTCCTCGGCGGTGACGGCCTCGATGCTCGACTTCACGTCGGCGGACGTGAGCGGGTCACCCGAGTGGAACGTCACGTCGTCGCGCAGAGTGATCGTGTAGGTCAGGCCGTCATCCGACACCTGGGCGTCTTCGGCGAGAAGCGGCTCGACCTCTCCGTCGTCGGTCAGGCGGTAGAGGCCCTCGTAGACGTTGCCGGTCAGTGCCTCGGTCACACCCTGTCCGCCGCCCTGCGTGTTGCTCAGGTTGGTGGGCTCGTACAGCGACCCGATGAAGATGGTGGCGTCTTCGCTCGCGGCGTCGTCGGTGGCGCCCGACGCGCAGCCGGCCACGAGGGCGAGCGTGGCGACGGCGCCGAGCGCGCCGAGGATGCGGGTTCTTCTCATGAGTGCTCCAGGGTGAGGGTGCGCGGCGTCACGCCGCGTAGATGTCGAAGCCGTCGCGGAAGACGACGTTCTTCTCGCCTGCTCGGATAGGCAGGGGGAAGCGGTTGGATGCCGGCGGCAGCGGGCAGTTGTACTGGGCGCTGAATCCGCACGGCGGCACGAAGGCGCGGTTGAAGTCGAGCACCACGGTGCCCTCGTCGTCACGGAGCTCTACGAAGAGGAAGCGGCCGGATCCGTAGGTCTCAGAACCGTTCGTCTCGTCGCCGAAGACGAGCAGCAGCGTGCCGCCGTCGTCGAAGGCCGCAAGGTCGTACGCGCGGCCGTCGAGCACGAAGTGGATGTCGCCGGGGACGACGAGCTCACGCGTGCCGCCGTTGTCGCGGATGTGCTCGAACGACACCCGACGATCGCCGGAGACCGGCGTGAAGTGTCCCTCGAGAACCCATGCCGGGTCGTACTCGTATGTGTCGATGCGGTCGAAGGCGCGGATGGCGGGGGACTCGGCATCCCACACGCGCAGCCCGTGCTCGGCCTCCCCGGTCTCGATGTTCGTGCGCTGGATCGGCGTCACGGTCACCGTGTCGGATGCGGCCTGCCGCTCGGCATCCAGATCGGGAGCCCCGCCCGTCCAGCGGGTCTCGATCAGCGCGAGGTTGCCGGTCGCAGAGGTGACGGAGGCGCGGCGATCGGCCTGCCACTGGGTGTGATCTTCGAGTTCAGACATCACCTTCCATTCTCTTGCATGCAGACGGGGGTGGGGCCGGACGCGTCACTCTGGGTAACGGAGATCACGGTGCCAGGAGGGCATGCACGAATGCGGTGTCGGAAAGGCGCCCCAGACCCTCATTTCGCACGTTTCTGGACCGGATGCAACGTGTTCGGTCGAGTCTCTCGGACGCAATGGAATGCAACGTATACCGGTATACCATTACTCATATACGCGCAGAGTCGTCAGTCCCCAGCTGACCCGCGCGTGGACGGTTCGACCGTCCTGCGGAGGGAGAGTCAGATCTTCTTCTGATCCCGAGGGGGGATGGGGTGGGAGCGCTGATCCCCAGTCAGCACCCACCCCCACAACCCACCCTCGGGGGTTCCCTCAGAACGACCTGAACCAGAACCAGATCAGTGCGAAACCGACGAGGAACACGATCGGCACCCACTGGAAGCTGCGCTTCAGCCGGCGTCCCTCACGCGCGACTCCTGGCGGGGGAGCGAGAAGACCGGCCGGCGGAGCGAAGGGCAGGCTCGCGGACGCGCCCACCGGTGCGAGGGCGGGCGACGGAGATGCCGGAGCCGCACTCTCGAGCCGCAGACGCTCATCGCGCCAGCGCTCCCACTGATCGAGCTTCGTCATCAAGGCGCCGACGGCTCCGAACAGCCACGCCCAGGTCGCAGGGTCGAGGGTCGACGCCGTGCGCTGTGTATAGAGGAACATCCAGTCGTCGACGATCTCGACATCGAGCTCGGCGGCATTGTCGATGAACCTGGCCATGATGTCGGGCGTGAACAGATACAGCGCGTCACGCTCGTACCCCTCGGGGCAGTACAGGGTGAAGTACTGATCGAAGTCGCCCTCCAGCGAGAGGCGCTGCTCGCGCTGGAACGACGCGGGCAGATTCGACCCGAAGCCGTTGTTGCCCTTGGCGTCGAGCACGATGTTCGGCAGGGGCACATCGAGCTTGACGGCGACGTAGCCCCAGCGGTGGGTGGTCGAGTTCTTCCCCGACCCGGTCGTGTATCGGTAGTTGCCGAACTCGACGAAGCGAGGCTTCGCGCCTCGCACGAGATCGGTGGCTTCTCGGGAGCGTCCGAGGCCGAACAGAATGCCCGGAAGGGCAGGGTCGGCGACCCTGGCCTCGTACGTCATCCCGTTCGCCCGGGCGAATGCGTCGAGGCGGTACCGCGCGATGCGGGATCGGCGCCAGCCGACGGTGGCGATCGTGATCCCGACGACTGCGGCGACGAGGATCCCGATGCCGGCGAACGACGACGACCCTGCATCGGTGAGCAGCGAGACCATCGTCGTGCCGACGACCGTCATGGCGGCGAGGAACACGATGCCGAAGATCACGAAGGCGACGATCGTCGTGGCCGAGCCGCCCATCTTGCCCCGCGAGCGCAGCTCGGCGTTGAAGGTGCTGACGGCCCGGGCGTCGACGGGATCGGTGAGCGGGCGGGCGTCGAACGATGCGGCCGGCTGCGGTGCCGTCATCGGTTCACCTCGTCGGAGTCCCACGTGAGTTCGGCGTTCTCGGGGATGGCGAAGACCTCGAGGAGGTCGTCGGCGATGAGCTCGGCGATCAGCTCGGCGGACCCCGCGATGATCGTCGAGTCGTAGTCGACCTCGGTGACGAGCACCCAGGCGTGATCGTCGGGCCACAGGATGCTGGGGCTCTGCGCGGCCGGCGCGAACCCGTGCTCCTCGGACTCGCGATCCCGCCACGGCACGTCGAGCACCCAGTCCCGACGCGCGAACGTGCTCGGCGCACCACGGAACAGCACGTGATCGCGGTCCCGCAGCTGCAGCCGAGGACCCTCCGAGACCTCGCGCGACAGGATGCCCTCCTGCCACGTCGGCTTGCGGAACGCGTTGTTGAGCGGATCGCGGATGCTGCGGTCGAGCATCGCCCGGTGGTTCGGGTCGTCGTCGAACGTGAGGAAGGTGCGCGAGGGGCCGTGTCCGAGGTGACCCAGCAGCCCGCCCGTGCCCTCCCAGAGCGCGGCGAATCCGGCATCCGGCGTCGCGGTGTGCGAGACGAGATGACCCACGAGGGTCGCGAGCATCTCGGACGAGACGGCGCCGTCCATCGGCGCGGTGAACTCGCGCCCGTCGGGGGAGATCCGCGCGTTCCAGTCGGTCTCCGGCGGAGTGCGCACGATCCGCTGCCATTGAGCGAGAGGATGCAGCGTCGTGCCGAAGGCGGCGGCCGTCTGCGCCCATGTCGCCGGTTCATCGATGAACCGATCGAGGAGCGACTGTCGCTCGGCCTCCGGCATCCGGTCGTAGTCGTCGTAGGTCGGCACCGGTCGGTCGGGGAGCGATCGCACGATCGCAGGGTGCAGGATGCGCGCATACGCGGGGAAGCCGTGCGGCACCACGGCGTGCATCGTCGAGTTCCAGGGGTCGTCGAGACGCTCGCGCAGCCAGTCTCCGGCAGAGGTGTCAGGCATCCAGTGCATGCGACCCACGGTACCCGGGGGCCTTCCCGACTCCCGAGGTCTCGACGGCGATGCGGCACCTCGACCCCGATCGTGTGGTCAGACGAAAGGGCGCGCCGGGGAGCCTCTCTGCGGAATTCGTCTCGCTCCGCGCGCCCGTCCGGCGGCCGACCCAGACGGTTCACGAGGCGAGATGAGAGTCGCCGCCACCCCCTCCATAATCGGAGGGTGAGCACGACTGCAACCATCCCCTCCCTCGACGGCCGCCGGTTCCTGATGGTCTCGTCGACCACCTCGGCCGTGGATCCCGAATCGCCCAGCGAGTTCGTGTACTGGGAGAAGGACGGGGCGATCTGGGGCGACTACTCCGGTGACACCGTCACCTTCGGGCGCTTCGTCGGCACCCGCACCGGCGACACCATCTGGGTCTCGTTCGTGCACGTGCTCGTCTCCGACGGCACCGTCGTGACCGGAGACGGGGAGAGCCGGCTCGAGCTCACGGATGACGGTCGCATCCGCCTCGTCGAGCACTACGAGATGCACGGACTGCCGCAGCTCAGCGTCTGCGAAGAGCCCGCAGCCGCCTGACGGCTCGTTCCGCCGCGGGTCAGCGTGGCGGGAGCATGTCGCGGCCCGGCGTCGCCGGCGTCCACCGCGTCATGCCCAGCGGCGTGGCCAGGTCGCGCTCGGGCAGGTCGCTCGGCAGCAGGAACGACCGGCGGATGACCTCGTCGAGCACGACCACGCTGACGACCGTGCGCACCTCGGGCAGCTGCGCGATGACACCCGTCGTGAACTCGTGCACGCCGCTCACGTCGACCGCACGGATCAGCAGCATGGCGTCGTGCTCGCCGGTGGTGATGGCGCACCACTCGACATCGGGCATCTCGAGCACGCTCTCGCGGAACGACGCCCAGGCCTGCGGGTGCACGGTGACGAAGACCAGCGCACCGATCGACAGCCCGGCCTTCGACTGGTCGACGCGGGCGCTGAATCCCGTGATCACTCCGTCCTGCATGAGCGTCTCGACGCGGGTATAGGCGTTGGCCCGCGAGATCCCGACGGTCTCGGCCAGTGCGGCGATCGAGATACGACCGTTATCACGCAGCGTCTCGAGGATTCTGTATCCGATGTCGTCCAGTGGGGCGGCACTTCGTCCAGATTGCCTCGTGGCTTCGTCGCTCTTGGTGGACACAATGCTCCTCACGGGCGGGGTCTTGGACAGACTGTGATGACGTCTGCATTCTTGCTGGACACATAGTCCCATACAATGCGAATCTGATCACCGGTCGTCCACCCGGCGTCGACCGAACCCGATGAAACTCCTCGCCCCTGGAGGCCCATATGTCGTCACGTCGCAGCACGTCCGTCATCGCGATCGGAGCCGTCGCTCTCTTCGCCCTCGCTGGTTGCTCCGGTGGCAACTCGGCGAACAACGGCGGAGAATCCTCCGGTTCCGATTCGCTCGTCATCGACACCGCGTTCTCGATCGAGACCGCCGACCCGGGTCACACCTACGACCCGACCGGCAACATGATCGCCAAGGCGCTCTACGAGACGCTCGTCGACTTCGAGGGCTCCGACGTCTCGACCCCCGTCCCCGGCCTCGCATCGTGGGAGCAGAACGACGAGGCGACCGAGTTCACGTTCACGCTCGAGGGGGACCGCGTCTTCTCCGACGGCTCGCCGATCGAGGCGAAGGACGTCGTCTTCACCCTGCAGCGCATCCAGGGCATGACCGATGCCAAGCCGAACTTCCTCCTGGGCGGTCTGACCATCACCGAGGTCGACGAGAAGACGATCTCGATCACCTCCGAGACGCCGCTGCTGCAGCTGCCCGCGATCCTCGCGAACCCGGCGCTCGGCATCGTCAACTCCGACGTCGTGATCGAGAACGGCGGAACCACCGACGGCACCGACAGCGCACAGGAGTTCCTCGACGGAACCTCCGCCGGCTCTGGACCGTTCGTGCTCGACACCCTCGACCTCTCGTCGCAGGTCGTGCTGACCAAGAGCGACGAGTACAACGGCGACGAAGAGTCCGAATACGGCCGTGTCGTCGTGCGCAACGTCTCGGAGAGTGCGACGCAGCTCGCGAACCTCAAGGGCGGCGACTCGATGGTCGCGATGGACCTCAACGGCGACCAGGTCTCGGGCCTCGGCGACGGACTGAACGTCGAGTCGGTGCCGTCGGGCCAGACGATCTTCCTGCTGCTCAACCAGTCCGAGGCCGTCGCGGGCGAGCTCGCGAACGTCAAGATCGCCGAGGCGATCCGCTACGCGCTCGACTACGACGCGCTGCTCGAGCTCGCGGGTGCCGGCGCCGTGCAGGCGACCGGAGTGATCCCGCCCGGATTCGAGGGCGCCCTCGACAGCGGTGTGGAGCAGGACCTCGACAAGTCGAAGGCTGCTCTGGCCGAGGCCGGCTACACGGGTCAGACCCTGAAGCTGCAGTTCCCGAACGACTACCCGGTCGGCGGTGTGGAGTTCACCCCGCTCGCCGAGCGCGTCCAGGCTCAGCTCGAGGATGCCGGCATCGCCGTCGAACTCGCGCCTGCCCCGTTCGCCACCGAGCTCGACGCGTACGTCAACGGCACCGAGGGCTTCGGCCTGTGGTTCTGGGGCCCCGACTACGCCGACTCGGCGAACTTCCTTCCGTTCGCTCCCGGTCTGAAGGTCGGCCTGCGTGCCGGCTGGGCGGCTGAGGCGAACCCCGAGATCGCAGGCATCGCAGCCGGTGCTGCCGCCGCTACCGATGAGGCCCAGCGCAGCGAGGCCTTCACCTCGTTCGCCGAGGCGATGCAGACCGAGGGTCCCTTCGTTCCGCTGATCGTCCCCGGTCGCAACATCGCCACGGCGGATGCCGTCACCGGCGCCGTGTACAACTCGGTGTGGGAGATGGACATCGCCGAGATCACGCCTGCCGGCTGATCGGAGCTGACTCATGACGACGGTGGCCGTGCGACGGCAAGCACAGCGTCGCAGGTCGCCGCTCGTCGGATACCTGCTTCGCCGGATCGGCACTTCGCTGCTCCTTCTCGTGGGGGTCACGATCGTGACCTTCGCACTGACGAACCTCGTGCCCGGCGACCCCGTGTCGGCGGCACTGGGTGAGGGAGCATCGCAGAATCCCGAGACGCGCGAGGCGTTCATCAAGGCTCAGGGCCTCGATCAGCCGCTGTTCGTGCAGTACTTCATCTACATGGGGAATCTCCTTCGCGGAGACCTCGGCACATCGCTGGTGACCGGGCGACCGGTCACCAGCGACCTGGCCACCGCGGTGCCGGCGACGATCGAGATCGCGATCGGTGCCATCATCCTCAGCCTCGCGGTCAGCGTCGTGCTCGGCACCCTCGCCGCCTACCGGCGAGGACTCGTCACCGATCAGGTGATCCGCATCGTGACGCTGATCGGTCTGAGCGTGCCGACGTTCTGGCTCGCGCTGGTCAGCTTCTACGTGTTCTTCCTCGAGCTGCGCATCGCCCCCGGCTCGGGTCGCATCTCGCCGTCGATCACGCCGCCGCCCCGCATCACCGGGCTCTACACGGTCGACTACCTCCTCAACGGAGACGGCGTCGGATTCGCCGACGCGCTCGCCCACCTGGCGCTGCCGGTGATGGTGCTGTCGCTCGTGACGATCGGCCTGCTCACCCGCTTCATCCGCACCTCCGTGCTCGAGGTGCTGGGCAGCGACTACGTGCGTGCTGCCCGGGCCAAGGGCCTTCCGGCGATGCGTGTGATCCTCGACTACGTCCTGCGCGGGGCATCCCTCCCGATCCTCACGGTCGTCGGCGTCGCCTTCGGATCCCTGCTCTCGGGCACCGTGCTCGTCGAGTCGGTGTTCGCCTGGCCAGGCCTGGGCACCTACGCCTACAACTCGGCGGCCAACCTCGACCTGCCCGGCATCATGGGAGTCGGCCTGGTCGTCGGGTTCATCTACCTCCTCATCAACTTCGTCGTCGACCTGCTCTACGGCGTCCTCGACCCGAGAGTGAGGATCGCATGAGCCGCATCGACTCGGCATCCGGCCCCTGGCGGTTCCGCTTCCGCTGGCCGCGCGCCTGGCGCACGCCCCTCGGCGTGATCGGCACCGTGATCGCGGGCGCCTGGATCATCGTCGCCTTCACCGCGCAGTGGTGGGTGCCGTACGGCCCCAACGCTCAGGTGCTGCCACGACTGCAGGCGCCGGGCATCGACACTCTGCTCGGCACCGACGGCAACGGCCGCGACATCTTCTCGCGTCTGATGACGGGTGCGACGGTGAGCCTGCCGCTCGCGCTCATGCTCGTGATCGCCGCGATGATCATCGGCACCGTGGTCGGCGCCGTCGCCGGGTACTTCGGCGGCTGGGTCGACGAGACGCTGATGCGCATCACCGACCTGTTCATGGCGTTCCCGACCGTCATCCTCGCGATGGTGGTGGCGGCATCCCTCGGCCCGTCGCTGTTCAACGCGGTGATCGCGGCGATCGTCGTCTCGTGGCCGCAGTACTCGCGAGTCACCCGCAGCATCGTGCTGGGCCTCCGCGGCCAGAACTACGTGATCGCGGGCCGCCTGCTCGGCCACTCGCCGCTGCGGACGCTGTTCATCGACATCCTCCCGAACATCGCCGGCCCCGTGCTGGTGCTCGCGACGCTCGACATCGGCGCCGCGATCCTGCTGCTGTCCGGACTCTCGTTCCTCGGTCTCGGCGCGCAGCCGCCGACCGCCGAATGGGGCTCCATGATCTCGGCGGCCATGCAGAACTTCGACGCGTGGTGGCTCGGAGTCTTCCCGGGACTCGCGATCCTCACGGTGGTGCTGGCATTCAACTTCCTGGGTGATGCGATGCGCGACATCCTCGACCCGACGGCCGAGGTCACCCACGAGAAGCAGGCCGAGCATGTGGCCTCCGCGAAGGGAGCGGCAGCATGAGCGCTTCGGCCCCCACGAGTGCTCTGAGCATCCGCGACCTGACGATCGACATCGGTCGTCCTCTCGTGCACGGCATCTCTCTCGACCTCGAGGCCGGACGCATCCACGGTCTCGCCGGCGAGTCAGGATCCGGCAAGACGCTCACCTCGTTGGCCGTCCTCGGACTCCTGCCCCGGCAGGCACGCACGGGCGGATCGATCACGCTCGCGGGGGAGGAGCTGGTGGGCATGCGCCGGCGGGCGCTCAACCGCATCCGCGGCAGGCGCATCGCGATGATCTTCCAGGACCCCTCGGCGTCGCTGCACCCGCAGCTGCCGATCGGCCGCCAGCTCACGGATCACATGCGCGTGCACCTCGGACTGCGAGGCGAGGCGGCGAAGGCTCGGGCCATCGAACTGCTCGAGACCGTGCAGGTGCCGAACCCGGATGCTGCGCTGAAGCGCTATCCGCACCAGTTCTCCGGCGGACAGCGCCAGCGCATCGCGATCGCGTGCGCCCTCGCGTGCGACCCCGAGGTGCTGCTGGCCGATGAGCCGACCACGGCACTCGACGTCACGGTGCAGGCCGGCATCCTGCGGCTGCTGCGCGACCTCGCGACCGAGCGCAACCTCGCTGTGCTGCTCGTCACCCACGACCTGGGCGTCATGAGCGCGATCGCCGACGACGTCGCCGTGATGAAGAACGGGCAGATCGTCGAGCGGGCCGACCGCGAGACGCTGTTCCGCGACCCGCAGCACGAATACACTCGCACGCTGCTCGCGGCGCTGCCGGGGTCGAAGATCGCGACCGCCGACGCGGATCCCGCGCTGCTCGATCCGGTGCTGCCGGAGTCGGCCGTGCAGGATGCCGAAGAGGAGGCCCGAGATGAGTGAAGTCGCCGTCCTCGACGCGCAGGGCGTCGTCGTGCGCTACCCCGGGAGTCCTCCGGTGGTCGCCGTCGACGGCGTCTCGCTGACCGTCGCCCCCGGAGAGACCGTCGCGCTCGTGGGCGAATCCGGCAGCGGCAAGTCGAGCCTCGCCCGCGCGGTCGTCGGCATCGAGAAGCTCGCCGGGGGAGAGGTGCGCTTCCGTGACGCTCCTGTGAAGCCGCTCGGCATCCGTCGACGCGACCTGGCGCTCACCGGCATCCAGATGGTGTTCCAGGATCCGTCGACCTCGCTGAACCCTCGTCGCCGCGTGGGCGATCAGATCGCCGACGGCATCGCCACGGCTCGGGCTCGGGGTGCCGAAGGGTCGACGGTCGCCGAGTGGCTCGAACGCGTCGGCCTGCCGACCGAAGTGGCGACGCGATTCCCGCACCAGTTCTCGGGCGGGCAGAAGCAGCGACTCGCGATCGCACGAGCGCTCGCCGCGCGGCCGTCGCTTCTCGTCGCCGACGAGCCGATCTCGGCCCTGGACGCATCGACCCAGACCAGCGTCGCGGGGCTCATGCGAGACCTCGTCGCGGAATCCGGCGCGGGGATGCTGTTCATCTCGCACGACCTCGCCGTGGTCCGCCGCATCGCGGACCGCACCTTCGTGATGTTCGCCGGGCGGGTGCTCGAAGCCGGGGCCACCGACCGTGTGTGGTCTGCGCCGCAGCATCCGTACACCCAGGCCCTGCTCGCTGCGATCCCCGAGCCCGACGGTGCGGGCCGCATCCCGGTCGCCCCCTCGACGAACGAGCGGACCGTCTGGTCGGAGATCGCCCCCGTCCTCGACTGAGCCGCGCTGTCGGCTCAGTCGTTCGGGAGGAGATCCGCTGGCGGGAGGGTGCTCCGAGCCGGATGCTCCTCCCGATCGCAGATCTCCTCCGAATCGCCGACCCCATCGCCGGCCCGGAGTCGACCCGGAACGCACTGCGGGCCGAGGCGCCAGCCCCGGCCCGCAGCATCCGCTCGTGGTTCAGAGCGGGGCGACGATGTCCTGCTCGACGTCCCACTCGGTGATCTCGAGAGAGGTCTCGATCATCTGGCCCGCGGCCTCGGTGCTGCCGCTCGTGGCCAGCACGACGTAGTCCTCGGTGACCTCGAAGACGACGTCGACGGCGACGCCCTGCGCCTCGGACGTGCCGCTCACGAGGTACACGTCCTGACCCAGGCGCGTGCCGGTCCCGGTGACGGTGAACTCGCCGGTGAGGGCGCCGGCGGCGGTGGCCGGGTCGGTGCCCGCGGCCGTGGCGGCACCGCTGCTGAGAGCAGCGACGATCGGGTCACTCGAGTTCGGGTCGGCGACCTGCCACTCGGTCGTCGGCGTCTTCACCCATGCGTCGTCGCCGATCAGGATGAGCGAGCCCATAGGCGTGATCGTCTCGACGGCATCCGTCTCGGGGTTGAACCGGGCGGTGGTGTCCATGCCCAGGATCGACGTCTTGGCGGCATAGCCGGCGGTGTCGGTCATCGCCTCGGTGATGCAGGCGCCGAGCTCGGCTCCGTCGACCGTCGCACCCTCCGACAGCTCGGGGCAGTCGGAATCGGATGCGGCACCGTCGGTCGCAGGCGTCTCCTCGGCGGCCGACGTCGGCTCCGAATCGGCGGGCTCTTCGGCACCCGCGGTGCACCCGGTGAGCAGTACGGTGGCGGCCAGGACGATGCCGACCCCCCACTTGTTGACGCGCATGGCGTTCCCCCTTCGGTCGTGTGCGCACTGAGAGTCAGCACGCACGCATTCCAGCATGCCAAGTGCGAGGTGATGCGCGTGGGGGCACTCCGAAGGTTTCTCCGCTACACTGTCAAGGTTGTCTGCCATCAGGCACCCACTCGGGTGGCTCGGCGGATGACGTGCACACACCCTCCTGCTTCCGGGAAAGTCCCGGAAGCCGTTCTAGTCCGAAGGAGGTGGGTAAGTGACGCACCAGTACGAACTCATGGTCATTCTGACCCCCGAGATCGACGAGCGCCAGGTCGCCCCTACGCTCGACAAGTTCCTGAAGGTCATCACCAACGATGGTGGCTCGATTGACAAGGTCGACATCTGGGGCAAGCGCCGTCTGGCTTACGAGATCCAGAAGAAGAACGAGGGCATCTACGCCGTCGTCAACTTCACCGCCACCAGCGAGGCCACGCAGGAGCTCGACCGTCAGCTGAAGCTGAACGAGCAGATCATGCGCACGAAGGTCCTTCGCTCTGAGGAAGCTCAGGCGATGGTCGCTTCGGAGGCCAAGCGCTCTGAAGAGAAGGCTGCCCGCAAGGCCGCCAAGGCTGCGAAGGCCTGAGTCCGATGGCCGGCGAAACAGTCATCACCGTGGTGGGCAACCTCACGGCCGACCCCGAGCTGCGCTACACGCAGAACGGACTGCCGGTGGCGAACTTCACCATCGCTTCGACGCCTCGGAACTTCGACCGCGCCGCCAACGAGTGGAAGGACGGCGAAGCGCTGTTCCTCCGCGCGTCGGTCTGGCGCGAGTTCGCCGAGCACGTGGCGGGTTCGCTGACCAAGGGCATGCGCGTCATGGCGCAGGGCCGTCTGCGTCAGCGCTCCTACCAGGACCGCGAGGGCAACCAGCGCACTGCGATCGAGCTGGAGGTCGACGAGATCGGCCCCTCGCTTCGGTACGCGACCGCGCAGGTCACCCGTGCGGCGTCGACCGGTGGCGGCGGCGGTGGCGGACAGTCCCGTCCCGCACAGCAGCAGCAGGTGTCGGAAGAGCCGTGGTCTACGCCCGGCTCGTCGACCAGCGCAGATGCCTGGAGCACTCCGGGCAGCTTCGGTGACGACACCCCCTTCTGAAACAGGATCTCCGGATGCTTCGGCATCCGACTCATAATTAAGGAAAAACAATGGCTGGAAAGTCGAGCGGCGACCGCCGCAAGCCGCGGAAGGGTGGCAAGCCCACCGCTCCCGCGAAGTCGATCCGGGTCGGAGTCATCGATTACAAGGATGTCTCCACCCTCCGTAAGTTCGTCTCGGAGCGCGGCAAGATCCGTGCC
This sequence comes from Microbacterium sp. LMC-P-041, assembly GCF_030209555.1. Classification (NCBI taxonomy): domain Bacteria; kingdom Bacillati; phylum Actinomycetota; class Actinomycetes; order Micrococcales; family Microbacteriaceae; genus Microbacterium; species Microbacterium sp. LMC-P-041. Next base: position 200,619 of record NZ_JARVRV010000004.1, on the reverse strand, counting down.
CGTCGTATCACCGGTGTTTCGGTGCAGGAGCAGCGTCTGATCGCCACCGCGATCAAGAACGCGCGCGAAATGGCACTCCTGCCCTACGCTGGCGCCGGCCGGTAAGGGGTAACGAGATGGCAAAGCTGATTCTCACGAACGAGGTCGCCGGGCTTGGTAGCGCCGGTGACGTGGTCGAGGTCAAGAACGGGTTCGCCCGCAACTACCTCATCCCCCAGGGCTTCGCTACGGCGTGGACCCGCGGTGGCGAAAAGCAGGTCGCTTCGATCCAGGCTGCTCGTCAGGCTCGCGCGATCCACGACCGCGACGAGGCCGTGGCACTGAAGAACTCCCTCGAGAACACCAAGGTGCGCCTGGCCGTCAAGGCCGGCAACGAGGGTCGTCTCTTCGGTTCGGTCAAGACCGATCACATCGCGGATGCTGTCGCAGCCGCGGGTCTCGGCTCGATCGACAAGCGCAAGGTGCACATCCCGTCGGCGATCAAGACGACCGGTGAGCACGAGGCCACGGTTCGTCTGCACGACGACGTGACCGCAGTCATCACGCTGCAGGTCGTCGCCGCCAAGTAAGGCGCGACGCTCTCGAACGCCCCCTGTCCTTCGGGACAGGGGGCGTTCTGCGTGTGCGGGGCTGTCGGGGCGCACTCGCTCGGGGGAGTGGCGGGGCACGACGGATGCCCCGCGCTGGGGACGCGGGGCATCCGTGAACTGTGCGGCATCGCCGACGCGGGCAGGTCTGGGGAACCTGCGCGGGGCGTCGCGGGACCCGCACACCGACGGTGTCGCATCTCCTCCCCCGAGGACGTCGACACCGCCGGGGTCTGCGGCTACGCCGTCACACGGCGGCGGCGCAGCATCCCCGCTCCGAGGAGGAGCAGGAGAGCGGCGAGCGACACGAAGGCGATCGAGGACGAACCACCTGTGGCGGCCAGTCCCTCGATGGGCTCGGATGCCGTCGCAGCTGTGCCGCTCGCGGCAGCGGCTGCTGTGGCGCCCGTGCCGACGGCTGTCACCGTTCCGGGATTCATGCCGATTCCGGGGGTGGTTCCGGGATCAGTTCCGGGGTTCGTTCCGGGTTCGGTGCCCGGGTCCGTTCCCGGGTCGGTGCCGGGGTTCGTGCCGGGGTCGGTGCCGGGGTTCGTGCCGGGGTCGGTGCCGGGGTTCGTGCCGGGGTCGGTTCCCGGGTTGGTTCCCGGGTTCGTTCCCGGGTCCGTTCCGGGATCAGTTCCCGGGTCCGTCGTCGGCGGCGTCACCGTGCTCTCGCCGACCACGGAGATGGCGTTGCCGCCGATCGTGATCGGTGCGGTGATGGGTGCGGTGACCTGGGTGCCGCCGAGGATTCCGTCGTCTCCGGCGGTGGTGCTGCCGGTGGTCGGGGTTCCTGCGGTGCCCGTGCTGCTGGTACCGCCGGTGGATTCGCTGTCTCCGAGGACGGCGATGGCGTTGCCGGTGACGTCGATCGGTGCGGTGATGGGTGCGACGACCTGGGTGCCGCTTGCGATTCCGTCGTCTCCGGACGTCGCCGCTCCGGTGCTGCTGCCTCCGGACGGGGTGCCGGTGCTGGTGCCGCCGGTGGATTCGCTGTCTCCGAGGATGGAGATGGCGTTGCCGGTGACGTCGATCGGTGCGGTGACGGGTGCGGTGACCTGGGTGCCGCCGAGGATTCCGTCGTCTCCGGACGTCTCCGCTCCGGTGCTGCTGCCTCCGGACGGGGTGCCGGTGCTGGTGCCGCCGGTGGATTCGCTGTCTCCGAGGATGGAAATGGCGTTGCCGGTGACGTCGATCGGTGCGGTGACGGGCGCGACGACCTGGGTGCCGCTTGCGATTCCGTCGTCTCCGGACGTCTCCGCTCCGGTGCTGCTGCCTCCGGACGGGGTGCCGGTGCTGGTGCCGCCGGTGGATTCGCTGTCTCCGAGGATGGAGATGGCGTTGCCGGTGACGTCGATCGGTGCGGTGACGGGCGCGACGACCTGGGTGCCGCTTGCGACCCCGTCGTCGCCCGAAGTGGTCGGCTCAGTCGATCCCGCGCCGCCGCCGTCCGAGGATGCCGGTGCTGCAGCATCCTGGCCCGTTGCCTCGCTGTCCCCGAGCACGGTGATCGCGTTGCCTGAGACGGTGACCGGAACGTCGACGTCCAGCAGGGCCTGGGTACCCGAGAGGACGCCGTCGGCGCCGTTCGTCGTGATCGCGGGAGCGGGAGCGGGAGCCGGAGCGGGGGCCTGGGGAGCCTCAGCCGGAGCAGCCGCCGTGTCGCTCGACGAGTCTCCGAGCACGGTGATCGCGTTGTCGGTCACCGTGACAGGCACGACGACGTCCACGACGGCCTGAGTGCCCGATGCGGTGCCGGAATCTCCACTCGTGGTGGCGGCCGGTGCGGGAGCGGGAGCGGGAGACGAAGCGGGCGCCGAGGTCTGCTGGGCGGAGGTGTCTCCGAGCAGTGAGACCGCGTTGCCGACGACCGTCACGGGCACCGAGATCGGCGCATCCGCTTGGGTGCCCGAGAGCAGCCCGTCTTCTCCTGAGGTGTCTGCCGCGTTGGCGGCTGTTGCGCCGAGCAGGGTGATCCCGCCGGCGAGAAGCGTGCCCCACAGGGCCCGCTTGATGTATGTACGCATGATGACCTTCTCCTGACTGGAAGTGGGTGTGTCTGGATGGGTGCACGCGAAGAGCATGTGCGCGCGCAGCACGGCATCTGTCGTTCACGAGGAACGACCGGACAACCCGTCAGTCAGGAGAGACGTCGGTGTCGGCGACCAGAGACGTCGGAAGGACGTCGTCGGATGCACCGGAAGTGCGCTCCACAGTGCGGAACGCAGAAACCCCCGCATCGCTGAGGCGCGCGGGGGTGAATGAGGATGCTCCGCTCGAACCGGCGGAGGAAGTAGGCGCGGAGGGGGCTCCGGCGGGCGGTGCAGAGGGGGACTCCTCGACGTCGGCTGCCGGCTCGTTCACCTCGGATGCCGCGACGGACACCGTAGGCGGGAGGTCGGACCCGGCCGACGGAATCACCGGCTGGCGCACCGCGGACGTGGAGAAGTGACCGCGTGTCGGCTCATCGGCCGGGGGGGAAACCGTTCCGAGCGGCGCTGTTCCGATCGGACCGGGGTCGGGGTCCGATCCGGAGGATCCGGGGCGTGCGGGGGTGATGGCCTCGAGTACCGGCGGGAGAGTGTTCTCAACCACCGTGCCGACAGTCGGGGTGGTCGCGTCGATGACGCCGACGACATCGTCGATCACCGGCGGCACTCCGAGATCGTCGACCAGTTCTCCGACGATCGGCAGCTCGGCGATCAGATCCTGCACAGGGGCCACGATCTCGGCGACCGGGGATCCGTCGAGCAGATCGGTCACGGGAGTGATGACGGCCCCGGCGGTGTCGGTGGCGGCGTCGACGATCGGCGACGCTGCAGGGCCGACGACGGGCACCTGAGCGATCGTCTCCGCGACGTGTTGGACGACCGGAGGTGCCACCTGCTGCACGGGCTCGACGACGTGAGTGACGACGGGCTCGACCACCTCGGTCTCGACCGGCTGGACGACGGGCTTGACGACCTCGGTCACGACCGGCTGGACGACCTGGGTGACCACAGGCTGGACGACCTCGGTCACGACGGGCTCGACCGGCGCGACGATCGGCGAGGTCACCGACGTCACGGTGTCTTCGACCGATGAGACGGTCTCGCTCACGATCGAGGAGACGCCGTCGAGCAGCGAGTCGTTCGATCCGTCGTCCGCGCTCGCGGACGAACCGCCCGTGAGGATCGTGATCGCGGCCCACGCGATCGCGCCCACGCCACCCCAGAGAGCGACGGCAGGTAGGCCGCGGCGGGTTGCCTGAGCGTTCACGTCGACTTCCCTCCCCCGAGAGCGATCGTTCGTCCTCGACGCACAGTACGTCGATAGCGGGTGACGATACTCCCGGTATATCGCCGTGTCTAGAGGGTTCCGCTCGGAAACGATGACATATCGCGCACATTTCGGAGGGTTGCGCACTGTGACGCGCCCGGTGGAATCTCGGCTTGACTTTCCCCAGGTTCTACACATCCCATCCCGGATTCGATGAACCTTCAATGCCCGGTTGAACCACGATCTCATCCACAGGGTGGGGAAACTCTAAATACCAGATCAGGTGCAAAAAGAAACTTGTGTTTCGAGGTACTCCACCGACTTATCCACATGCGTTCTGCACAGACTCTCCGGACTTGTTCGCACGCTTTCCACATAGTTATCCACAGGCCGTGTTGCGACCGAAAACCCCCGCTCGTAGCGTGGTCCAGCGACCCGATGTCGGAAGTGCCTGGTTTGCTGTGCGGACGGCCCTTCTCGAGCTGATTCGCATCGCGTGACCGACGCAGTCGGCACCGAGCACACCGGAAGAACCGTCGCATCGAAGGGAGCAGCGTGTCGATCGCCGACATCTCAGAGGAGCGCCTCGGAGGCAAGCGTCCGCAGGAGCGAACGCCTCCCCACGACACGCTCGCCGAACAGAGCGCCCTGGGGGGAATGCTCCTCTCGAAGGATGCTGTCGCCGACGTCATCGAGACGCTCAAGGGTGCCGACTTCTACATCCCCAAGCACGAGCTGATCTTCGAGGCGATCCTGTCGCTCTACTCGCACGGCGAGCCGACCGACGTCGTCGCCGTCACGGACGAGCTCATCAAGACGGGAGAGCTGAGCCGGGCCGGCGGTGCCGACTATCTGCACACGCTCACCTCGATCGTCCCCACCGCCGCCAACGCCGGCTACTACGCGGGCATCGTGTCGGAGCGGGCGATCCTGCGTCGTCTGGTCGATGCGGGAACGCGTATCGTGCAGCTCGGCTACGACGGACAGGGCGACGCGACCGACCTCGTCAACAACGCCCAGGCTGAGATCTACTCGATCACCGGCTCCGAGACCGCAGAGGACTACGTGCCGCTGCAGATCGCGGTCGACGCCGCGCTCGAGGAGATCGAGGCCGCCAGCGGTCGCGACGGGTCGATGACGGGTGTCCCGACCGGCTTCAAGGAGCTCGACGAGCTCACCAACGGCCTGCACGGCGGGCAGATGATCGTCGTCGCCGCTCGTCCCGCCATGGGTAAGTCGACGCTCGCGCTCGACTTCGCCCGCGCTGCCTCCATCGGCCACAACCTCCCCTCGGTCTTCTTCTCGCTCGAGATGGGCAAGAGCGAGATCGCGATGCGTCTGCTCAGTGCCGAGGGGCAGATCCCTCTGCAGAACATGCGAAAGGGAAACCTCGACCCGCGGGACTGGACCACGGTCGCCGCGACCCGCGGACGTATCAACGACGCTCCGCTCTACATCGACGACAGCCCGAACATGACGCTGGTCGAGATCCGGGCGAAGTGCCGTCGACTCAAGCAGCGTGAGGGTCTGCGGATGGTCATCATCGACTACCTGCAGCTGATGACGTCAGGCAAGCGCGTCGAGTCGCGTCAGCAGGAGGTCTCGGAGTTCTCGCGAAGCCTCAAGCTCATCGCCAAGGAGCTGCAGGTTCCGGTCATCGCTCTGTCGCAACTGAACCGTGGTCCCGAGCAGCGCACCGACAAGAAGCCCGCGATCAGCGACCTGCGTGAGTCCGGCTCGATCGAGCAGGACGCCGACATGGTGATCCTGCTGCATCGCGACTCGGTCTACGACAAGGACGTGCGTCCGGGCGAGGCCGACCTGATCGTCGCCAAGCACCGTAACGGCCCGACCGCGACGATCACCGTGGCCTTCCAGGGCCACTACTCGCGCTTCCACGACATGGCACCGGGCGGCGACTTCAACTGAGTCGCGCTCGCTCGCCAGGTCGGGGGAGGACGGGACGCCCCCACCACGGGGGAGGTAGCAGAAAGGGCGCCCCATCCGATGCCGCCGATGAGCGGCACCCCAGCTGTCGCGTTACAGCGCGACAGAGCTGTCACGCAAGCGTGACACCGGCCGACGCGCCGCGCAAGACCTATTGTCGACCGGTATGCCGCCGCTACTCGCGAGGCGGGTTCAGCGGCAGCCACTCTTCGAGAGTCGTCTCGAAGATGTGCGCCCCGTCGACCGGGATGAGGGTGCGCTCCTCGATCTGCGCACCGTAGTACGGCGCAGCGTCATCACGCACGACCGTGCGAGGATCGCCACGGAAGGCCAGGGCGCGGCGCGCGAACTCGTCCATGCCGAAGGCCTCCGGGCCTGCGATCTCGATGTCGCCGGTCGGCTCACCGGCCGCAGCACGGGCCACTGCCGTGGCGACATCCTCAGCGGCGATCGGCTGGATCAGCGCCCCGGGCAGCGTCAGTGTGTCGCCGTCGGTCGAGATGTCGGCGATGCTTCCCACGAACTCGAAGAACTGCGTGGCGTGCACGAGGGAGTATCGGATCCCGGAGTCACGAATCAGCGTCTCCTGCGCGACCTTCGCCGCGAAGTAGGGGATGTTCTGCGGGCGGTTCGTGCCGACGATCGTGAGAGCGACGTGGTGGGTGACACCGGCCGCGGCCTCAGCGGCGAGCAGGTTGCGAGTCGACGTGGTGAAGAACTCCAGCACCTCGTCGGGGGCGAACGAGGGGGAGTTCGACACGTCGACCACGGTGTGGGCTCCGACGAGAACCTCCGCGAGGCCCTCGCCGGTGAGCGAGTTCACGCCGGTGTTCGGCGATGCGGCGACGGCGTCGTGGCCGTGCTCCGTCAGCTTCGCGACGACCTTCGAGCCGATGAGGCCGGTGCCTCCGATGACGACGATCTCTGCCATGTCCAAACCTTTCTTCGGTGACGACGCCCGGGTGGCGTCTGCCAGGTATGACCGCTGAGTGCCCGAAGATGTGACGCCTCGGGTTCTCAGATGCTGGCGGGCGTCTTCACCCTCCAGTCGTGATACCTCGTCGGAGCGATCGTCGCGGTCATCTCCGGCAGCAGGTCGCGGGCGGCGAGATGCGCGCCGAAGTACGTTCCGAGCGGATCCGGGACGACCTCCCGATCGTCCTGTCTCGCCCGCAGGTCGAGTGCCGCGAGTTCCGTCAGGCTGAACACCTCGGGGCCGCCGAACTCGATCATCCCGACACGGGGTTCTCCCAGCGCTGCCGTTGCGACCGCGTTCGCGACGTCGTCGGCCGCCATCGGCTGCACGAGCACATCGGCGATGTGCGCGGCTCCCTCGCGCAGGGCGTGGTCGGTGATGCTGCGGATGAACTCGAAGAACTGCGTCGCATGCACGAGGGTGTACGGGCGACCGGATGCCGCGATGAGGCGTTCCTGCTGATGCTTGGCGATGAAGTATCCGCCCTGCGCGCGTGCGAGGCGGTCGGTGCCCACGACCGACAGGGCGACGTGATGGGAGACGCCCGCGGCTTCGCCGTAGGCGAGCAGGTTCATCGTCGAGGTGGAGAAGAACTCCTGCGCACCGGCCTCGTCGGTGTACGACGAGTTCGACACATCGACCACCGCGGATGCGCCGGCGAGAGCGTCGTCGAGCCCCTCGCCGGTGAATGAGTTCACCCCCGTGGCGCGGGACGCGACGACGACGTCGTGTCCCGCGCCCTTCAGGACGCGCGTGACGCGGGTGCCGATCAACCCCGTGCCGCCGATGACTGTGATCCTCATGCCGCTCCTCCGATCGAGTGATGCGGACGAGCCCGCATGTACCTGGTTGACCGGCCGGCGGACCCGGCTGTGACGGAATCGCCAGGATTCGTCACAGATCGCGTCGCTCTCCGGTCAGAGCTGTGAGTGGGAGCGCCGACGGCGCGGAAAGGGGAGTGCGCATGCGGCGACCTCTGGTGCAGAGTGAAGACGTGACCGCGACACGTGACGAGCACAGCGGGTCGATCCGAGACCTCGGCACCGCAGTCTCGGTGTTCGCCGCCCAGCGCCGCCGACTGTTCGGCATCGCCTACCGGATGCTGGGCACCGTGGCCGACGCCGAGGACATCGTGCAGGAGACCTGGATCCGCTGGCAGAACACCGACCGGACCCAGGTGCAGGAACCCGCCGCTTTCCTCACGACCATCACGACGCGTCTGTCGATCAACGTTCTCCAGTCGGCTCGCGTGAAGCGGGAGACCTACATCGGGCCGTGGCTGCCTGAACCGGTCAACACCGACGACGATCCCTCGCTCGGCGCCGAGCGCGCCGAGGCGCTGCAGTTCGCGATCCTGCTGACGCTCGAGAAGCTCACCCCGACCGAGCGTGCGGCGTACATCCTCCGCGAGGCGTTCGACTATCCGTATCCCCGCATCGCCGAGATCATCTCGTCGAGTGCGGTGAGCGCTCGACAGCTGGTGAGCAGGGCTCGCGCGCACCTGGCCTCGGCGAAGCAGATGACCGTCGAGCCCTCGCATCAACGTCACCTGCTCGAGGCCTTCCTCGCCGCCGCGCGGAAGGGCGATGCCCGGGAGCTCGAAAAGCTCTTCGCCGCCGACGTGGTCAGCTACACCGACGGCAACGGGGTGAAGCTGGCGGCGCGGATCCCGGTGATCGGTCGTGGCCGCGTGGCGCAGTTCGTGGCTGCCTTCGCGCACCACTTCTGGACGGGCAAGTCGATCGGGTGGGTGGAGGTCAACGGTCAGCCCGCCGCGACGCTCGTCGAGAACGGTGAAGTCACCACGATGGTCACCGTCACGGCGTCCGACGAAGGGATCGAGCAGTTGCTCTGGGTGATGAGTCCCCAGAAGCTCGGACACATCACCGCGGTCGCGACATGACTCGCGGGCGGCATCCGGCTCGTCTGGGCCGGCGACCTCGGGATGCCTCCGAACCGATCGCTGTGGAAGAACTCCGGCTGGCGCTCGCCGCGGGCGACCGCGCCGGCATCCGCTCGATGCTGCACCCTGACGTGGTGATGATCATCGACAGCGGAGGTCGCATGCCGCAGTCGTCGACCGCCGTCGACGGGACCCACACGGCATCCGCGGAGCTGGCGGCACTGGTGGCGACCGGCCCCACGGTCTCGATCGCGTCGATCAACGGCTCCGCTGGACTCGTGCTGGAACGAGACGGCGCAGTCGTCGCGGCGGTGTCGGTCGAGAGCAGATCAGGGCTGCTCTCGCGCATCTGGGTCGTCTGCAACCCCGACAAGCTCACCCACTGGAACCGACGCCGCGACGGCTAGAGCGTGATGTCGGATGCCGAGGCGAGCGCCCGCCACTCGGTCGATCGGGCGCTGCGCCGGTCGAGCACATCGGCATCGAGCAGCGGGCCGACATCCAGCCCCGTCACCCGGATGATCTCGGTGATCGGAACCTGGAAGGTGCGGAATGCGCCGAGCGGCGGAACCGCGAAGAGACCGTCCGGTGACTCGACGAGCTCTGACTGATCGAGCACGAACCCGGCCGCTGACAGACCGTCGGGGCCCTGCCACGCCGCGATCTTCCAGAACAGAAGAGGGATGCGGATGCCGCGGTACGGCGGATCGTCGTCTGCCAGCACAGGGGCCGTGAACACCGAGATCCGCTGATCCGTCGTCTCGGCATACTCGAGCACGTGGTCTTCCAGACCGAGCCAGAGCTCTGCGGACTGATTGAAACCGGCGGCCTGCGGGGCGGCGTTCGGATAGAAGAACGTCGCCTCGGTCGCCGCCCGAGCGTCGTCGACATCACCCCAGCCGGGGTCGCGTCGGCGCACGAGGTGGCCGCGATCGAGGTCGTTGCGCGCATACACCTCGGGTCCGGTCTGCAGTGCTGCATCGACTCGGGGGTCGAGCTGCCAGTCCCCGGTGCGGGGCAGCTCGCGCAGCAGCGCCCCGTCGATGTTCACGCCCGTCACGGCGGCCAGGCGGCGCTCGCGGTCGAGCAGCACGCTGAAGTGGGGGTAGGTCAGCTCCGTCGCATCGCGGGCCGGCCCGGGCAGGGGCACTCGCGTCGGAAGGAAGTCGAGGTCGTATCCGTCTGCCATACCGACATACTGCCTGGTTCCACCGACATCGCCGCGGCCTCGCCGCACACGCGAACGCCCCCTCCGAAGCGAGCTCGGGAGGGGGCGTCCGCGGTCAGCGACTCACGGCGTGGGCATGCCGCCGTTGACGTTGAGCGTCTCGCCGGCGACGTAGCTCGACTCCGCGGAGGCGAGGAAGACGTAGGCGGGGGCGAGTTCTGCGGGCTGGCCCATGCGGCCGAGCGGGGTGTCCTCCCCGAACTCCGGGAGCTTCTCCTGCGGCTGTCCGTCGCTCGGCTGCAGCGGCGTCCAGATCGGTCCCGGTGCCACGGCGTTCACACGGATGCCCTTCGGTGCGAGCTGCTCGGCGAGGCCCTTCGTGAACGCGTTGATCGTGGCCTTGGTCGATGCGTAGTCGACGAGGATTCCCGACGGCGAGTAGGCCTGGATCGACGTGGTGTTGATGATGGTCGAGCCTGCCGGGAGGTGCGGCAGCGCGGCCTTCGTGATCCAGAACATCGCGTAGACGTTGGTCTTGAAGGTGTCGTCGAACTGCTCGTCGGTGATGTCGGTCAGCGACTCCTTGTAGATCTGCTTGCCGCCGTTGTTGACGAGGATGTCGAGGCCGCCAAGCGCACCGACCGCCTCCGAGACGAGCGTGCGGCAGTACTCGGGGTCACGGAGATCACCGGGGATCTGCGCCACGGTCGCGCCGGCGTCGCGGAGGATGCCGGCGATGCGCGCCGCATCCTCTTCCTCTTCGGGCAGGTACGAGAGCGCGACGTCCGCGCCCTCGCGTGCGAAGGCGATCGCAGTCGCCGCGCCGATGCCGGAGTCGCCGCCGGTGATGAGCGCCTTGCGCCCGGTCAGTCGGCCGGTGCCGCGGTAGCTCTCCTCACCGAGGTCGGCCTTCGGACCGAGGTCGGCATCGAGGCCGGGCTCCGGCATGTGCTGCTTCTCGGGTTCGATGTCGGAGTAGAGCTCGGCCGGGTTGGTGAAGGTGTACTGGTCGCGAGACATGGGGGTTCCTCTCGGTCGCTGGTCTGGGGGTATGGCTCCAGCGTGCGCCGACGTCGGAATGTCGGCCAGCACCTTGCGTCTCACGCCGAGGGTCGCTAGAGAGGCCGCCGAGAAGGGGTCGACCCGTGCGGACGCCGGGAGTAGCCTCGCCGCATGGCCCGACTCATCTACTCCATGATCACGTCGCTCGACGGATACGTCAGTGGGCCGGACGGCGGGTTCGACTGGGCGCTCGACGACGACCTGCACGACTTCATCAACAAGCAGTTCGCAGACGTCGGCACCTACCTCTACGGGCGGCGCATGTACGAGACCATGGTTTACTGGGAGACCGCTCATCTCGAACCCGATCAGCCGCAGGTCGGCATCGACTACGCGCGGGTGTGGCAGGCCGCGCAGAAGGTCGTCTTCTCGAAGACCCTCGCCGAGGTGTCGAGCGAGCGCACCCGGCTCGAGCGCACGTTCGATCCGGAGGTGATCGCGCGGTGGAAGGCTGAGTCCGACAGCGACTTCTCCGTCGACGGCCCCACTCTCGCCGCCGAGGCGATCCGCGCGGGACTGGTCGACGAGTTCGGTCTCTTCATCGGACCGGCGATCGTCGGTGGTGGCAAGCCGTTCTTCCCCGACGGGGTGCACGTCGACCTGGAGCTCGCCGAGGATCGGCGCTTCGACAGCGGCGTGATGTTCCTCCGCTACACGACGCGGGGGTGACCGGAAGCGGCCCGCGTGATCAGGGGCGCACGCGAACGGTGCGGCCCTCGAAGGTGACCAGGTCGCCGTCATGCAGCTGGCGTCCGCGCCGTCGATCGACCTCGCCGTTGACCTTCACGAATCCGTCGATCACGACCTCCTTGGCGTCACCGCCCGAGTCGAGCAGTCCCGAGTACTTCAGGAACTGGCCGAGGCGGATCATCTCTCCGCCGATGGAGACATCGTCGATCGGACCGGAATTCGTCATGACTCCGATGGTATCCGGCGGTGCTCAGCTCCGAGCGAGCGCCGCGTTCACCGCGGATGCCGAGTACTCGCGCTCCACCACCATCGCCGCGAGCCCCACGGCTGTCGCCTTCTCGCCCAGTGTCGATTGGCTGATGCTCAGGTGCCGGGTCGCGCGGGGCAGGGATCGGGGATAGAGGGTCTCGCGGACTCCGGCCAGCAGCGGCGGCGATGCCAGCATCCCGCCGAGCACCACCTCCGAGGGGTTGAGGAGCGAGACGACCGTCGCGACGACCTCGCCGATCACCCGGCCCGCCTCTTGAGTGAGTCGCGCGGCATCGGGGTCGCCGTCAGCGAGGTAGGTGCCGACATCCGAGGCTGACGAGGCGGGCTTGCCGAGCTGGGTGAGCGCCCTGGCCACTGCTCGGCCTGATGCCGCGGCCGCCAGACATCCGTGCGCTCCGCACTGGCACAGCAGGTCGTCGTGCCCGGCGATCTTCACATGGCCGATGTCACCCGCCCCTCCGTCGGTGCCGCGGTATGCCCGGCCACCCAGCACGATGCCGGTGCCGATGCCCGAGGAGACCTTGATGAAGCACAGGGAGCGTGAACCGGGATGCGCTGCGCGCTGCTCACCCAGTGCGGCGGCGTCGGCGTCGTTCGAGACCAGCACGGGGACGCCGAGGGCGTCGTGCAGGTGATCGGGGATCGGGTAGGCGTCCCAGCCGGGCATGATCGGCGGCTGCGAGGGGCGCTCGGTGTCGGGGTCGACGGGACCGGGGATGCTGAGCGCGATCGCAGCCACATCCTCGCGGCGGATGCCGGCCTGCGACAGCAGGCGCTCGGCGTGCTCGGCGATCGCGTTGAGGGTCGCGTCGGGTCCGTCGGCGACGGCGACCTCGATGCGCTCCTCGGCGGTCACGCGTCCGGCGAGATCGGTCAGGGCGACGGTGGTGTGCGTGGTGTCGACGTTGGCGGCGATGACGTGCGCGTGAGCGGTGTTGAACTCGAGGCGCCGTGACGGTCGACCCGAGGTGACCTTCTCGGTTCCCGACTCGATGATGAGTCCCGCCTCGAGAAGCGCGTCGATGCGCGTGGCGACGGTCATCCGCGACATCCCGGTGACGTCGAGCACATCGCCGCGCGTGAAGGCGCGGCGCTCTCTGATGAGATCGAGGACTTCCCCGGGACCGGACATCGAACCTCCTGACGACGAGATCAGCTTAATGCTTGACAGCTAGGCGACTTATGTCTAGCTTTTAGTCTTAATGGGAGTCGACCCGACGGCTCAGTCCTGCATTTCCAGCGCAAGGAGGCGCATAGTGAATACCCGTGCGACAGCAGCAGCAATGGCCGCGGTGTGCGTGACGGCGCTCGCCCTCACCGGATGCACGAGCTCCGGCGACGACGACGGCGGCGATGCCGGCATCACCTTCTGGCTGCAGGAGGACCTTCCCGATCGGGTGGCCGCCACACAGGAGATCGTCGACGCGTTCACCGACGAGACCGGCATCGAGGTCGAGGTCGTCTCGGTCGCGGAAGACCAGTTCGCCCAGCTCATCACCTCGTCTGCCGCGGCCGGCGACCTGCCCGACGTGATCGGCGGGATCTCGCTGCCTCAGGTGCGCACGCTGTCGGCCAACGAGTTCGTCGACACGGATGCCGTCGCGGCGACGATCGACGCGCTCGACGCGTCGACGTTCTCCGAGAACGCGCTCGCCCTGACCTCCGACGGCGACACCAGTCTGGCGATCCCGAGTGAGTCGTGGACCCAGATGCTCTTCTACCGCACCGACCTCTTCGAGGCCGCGGGCCTGGACGTCCCCGACTCGTACGAATCGATCCTCGAGGCCGCGAAGACCCTCGACTCGCCCGAGGTCGCCGGTTTCGTCGGCGCCACCGCCCCGGGCGACGCCTTCACCGAGCAGACCTTCGAGCAGATCGCGCTAGGTAACGGATGCGAGCTCGTCAACGAAGACGGTGACGTCGAGCTCGACTCGGATGCCTGTGTCAGCGCGTTCGAGTTCTATGGCGAGCTGACCGGCGACTACTCGGTGCCGGGTGCGCAGGACGTCGACACGACCCGCGCCACGTACTTCGCGGGCGACGCGGCCATGTTCATCTGGTCGAGCTTCGTGCTCGACGAGCTGGCAGGCCTGCGTGAGGATGCGAAGCCCTCGTGCCCCGAGTGCCTCGCCGACCCGGCCTTCCTCGCGGCGAACACCGGCGTGGTCACGTCGATCGCCGGACCCGACTCCGATGCCGCGGCGCAGTTCGGCGAGATCACCTCGTGGACCATCACCGAGGGAGCGAACACCGACGCGTCGCAGTCGTTCGTCGAGTACATGATGAGCGATGGCTACGAGCCCTGGATCGCGATCGCGCCCGAGGGCAAGGTTCCCGTCCGCACCGGCACCCCCGAGGATCCGACGATGTTCTCCGACATGTGGGCGACGCTTCCCGCCGGAGTCGACACCAAGGCTCCTCTGTCCGACTTCTACGCACCCGAGGTCCTCGATGCTGTGGCCGCAGGGCCGGAGGATCTCGCCCGCTGGGGCATCACCCAGGGCCAGGGCTCGCTGCTCGGCGCGCTGCAGGGCGAGCTTCCGGTCGCGACGGCGGTGAGCGATGTCGCCCAGGGCGGTGACCCGGCTGACGCCGCGTCGACCGCCGCCGAGACCGTGCGCTCGATCGCAGAGTCGCTGAAGTGAGCAGAGTCGTCGAGGGGTCCGGGCTCGGGGCACAGCGCCCCGAGCCCGGCACCACGCCGCCGAGACCGACCGGCGCGGTGAAGCCGCGGCGCGGGTCGAGGCACAGTCGGGAGGAGAACCGGGCGGGGCTGCTGCTCATCTCGCCGACCTTCATCATCATCCTGGTCGCCGTCGTCCTGCCGATCATCTGGGCGATCTCCCTCGCGTTCCAGGACGTCCGCCTGATCAACATCCGCGGCACCGGGATCATCGGCGACTACACCCTCGACAACTTCATCGACGTGCTGACGTCGCCCGGCTTCTTCAGCGCGCTGTGGACCACGATCGTCTACGCCGTGTGCGGCACGGCGCTCGCGATCGGCATCGGCCTCGCCGCCGCCCTCGCCCTGCGCAAGCCGTTCCGCGGGCGCGGCCTCGTGCGCGCCTCGCTGCTGTTGCCGTACGTCGCCCCGGTCGTGGCCGCGACGTTCGTGTGGTCGACGATGCTCAACCCGCAGTTCGGCATCGTGAACTGGTTCGGCACCACCGTGCTCGGATGGGAGGAGCCGATCGCGTTCCTCTCGGACCGCGCCCTGCCCGTGAGCATCTTCGGGTGGGAGGTCGAGCTGCCGATGGCGCTGATCACCGTCATCCTGTTCGAAGCCTGGCGATCCTTCCCGTTCGCCTTCCTCTTCCTCACGGCCCGACTCGAGGCGGTCCCGGCCGTGCTCGACGAGGCGGCCAGAGTCGACGGCGCGACCCCCACGCAGCGCTTCCGGCACATTCTTCTTCCGCAGCTGCTGCCGACGATCGCAGTGCTCTGCGTGCTGCGCTTCATCTGGACGTTCAACAACTTCGACGACATCTACCTGCTGACGGGTGGCGGAGCCGGCACCGAGGTCGTCTCGGTGCGGGTGTTCGACCTGCTCACCGCTCGCGGTGACATCGGCGCCGCCGCCGCTCAGGCCCTAGTGCTCGCGGCCATTCTCGCCGTGCTCGTGGGCGTCTATCTGAAGATCTTCGGCCGACAGGAGGAGCAGGCATGAGTGCGACGACCGACGCCGTCACCGAGGCCCGGCCCGCCAGACGCGGATTCGACCGCGACGGCTTCGAGAACGCCCTCTTCCGCATCCTCCGCCCGATCGTCATCGTGCTGCTGGTGCTCGCCGCCGTCGTGCCGTTCTACTACATGGTGCTGCTCAGCTTCCGCTCGCTCGACTCGCTGCTGCAGAACCCGGGCGCGCTGTGGATCACGATCGAGGAGCTCGACTTCTCGACCTACCTCGACGTGCTGGCGCCCGTGGACGCCGGCGGGCAGGGCTTCATCGTCTTCATGCGCAACTCACTGCTGGTCGCTCTCGCGACGGTCGTGCTCACGCTCCTGGTGTCGATTCCCGGTTCGTATGCCGTCAGCCGACTGGCCTTCTTCGGTCGCCGTCAGGTGTCCGGCCTGTTCCTCGCGGTGTACTTCTTCCCTGCGATCCTGCTGGCGGTGCCGCTGTTCGTGTTCTTCACGCAGATCGGGCTGCGCGGCTCGCTCGTCGGACTGCTCATCGTCTACGTGTCACAGGTCGCGGCGGTGTCGATCTACACGCTGCGCAACTACTTCGCCACGATCCCGGTCTCGCTCGAGGAGGCTGCGGCACTCGACGGGTGCACCCGGTTCCAGATCATGCGCCGGGTCAGCATCCCGCTCGCCATGCCCGCGATCGTGTCGAACGGACTGTTCATCTTCATGATCGCCTGGAACGAGTTCCTCTTCGCTCTGCTGTTCCTCGTCGAGAAGCGCGATTCGTGGACCGTCTCGCTGGGCCTCTCCCAGCTCTCCGGCAGCATCGAGGTTCCCACCACGGTCCTCATGGCCGGTTCCGTGATCCTGACCCTGCCCATCATCATCCTCTTCTTCGCCTCCGAGCGGCTCCTCGTCGGAGGCCTCACCGCCGGTGCGGAGAAGGGCTGAGTCCCCGCTGGAAGGAAGGCCCCCCGTGCCCCACGTCGTGCAGTTCTCCGCCGTCCGAGAGGTCGAGCTTGTCGAGATCGCGCCGCAGCCGCTGACATCCGGAAGCGTGCGGATCTCCACCTGGTACTCGGGCATCTCAGCCGGCACCGAGCTCACCGCCTACCGCGGCACCAACCCGTATCTCACCTCCACGTGGGACGCCGACCGACGGCTCTTCGTGCCGGGTGAGCCCAGCTTCGGCTACCCGGTCTCGGGCTGGGGCTACTCCGAGGTCGGCGAGGTGACCGAGGTCGCGGACGACGTGAGCGGAGTGCGGGTCGGAGACGTGGTGCACGGCATCTGGGGACACCGCAGTGACGCCGTCGTGCCGGCATCCGCGGTCGTGGGGCGGCTCGTGCCCGACGGCGCCGATCCCCTGCTGGGGACTTTCGCGCGGGTGGGAGCGATCGCTCTGAATGCCGTGCTCGCCGCCGACGTGCGGCTCGGCGAGCAGGTCGCGGTGTTCGGACAGGGCGTGATCGGCCTGCTCGCGACTCGCCTCGCCACCCTCGCCGGCGGTCGGGTCACGGCTGTCGACACCCTCGCGACCCGGCTGGCGATGGCCGAGGTCTTCGGCGCACGCCACACGGTCGACGCGTTGCGGGAGGGTGGCGCCGGAGAGTCGATCCGCGAGATCACGGGCGGCGGGGCCGACAGTGCGATCGAGCTGTCCGGCACGGATCGCGCCCTGCACGAGGCGATCCGAGCGGTGAGGCCCGAGGGGCTCGTCGCCGCTTCCGGCTTCTATCAGGGCGGAGCTGCCCACCTGCGCCTGGGGGAGGAGTTCCACCACAACCGCGTGCGGATCGTCGCCAGCCAGATCTCTGGAGTGCCTGTCGCGCTCGGCGGCCGGTGGGACCAGGCTCGCCTGGTGCGCACCGTCATGGCTCTCATCTTCGACGGATCGGTGGATGCCGGGGTGCTCGTGTCCGACATCGTGCCGGCGGCCGATGTCGCCGCGGTCTTCGACAGGCTCGACACAGGCGACCCCGACATCATGCAGGCCGTGCTCCGCTTCGACGCCACCCCCGAGCGTCTCCGGTGAGCGGCATCCCCGACCATCGCCCGCTCGTCCCGGACCGGCGTCGCGCGATCGGCATCATCGGCGCGGGGGCGATCGCCCGCAGCGCCCACCTTCCCGCATACGGCGCGTGGGGCCTCCCGGTCGTGGCCGTGACGTCGCGGACTCGCGGTGACGCCGAAGCGCTCGCCGCGGACTTCGGCATCGAGACCGTCCACGATTCCGTCGAGGTGCTGCTCGCGGATCCCCGTGTCGACATCGTCGATCTGGCGACCGGGCCGACCGGTCGCGTCGAGCTGATCGCCGCGGCAGTGGCAGCGGGCAAGCACGTCCTCGCCCAGAAGCCGCTCATCAGCGACCCGGCTGATCTGCCGCGTCTGCGCGAGGTGCTCGCTGTTGCGCGTGAACGGGGGATCCGCGTGGCGGTGAATCAGAATGCGCGGTGGGCTCCGGCCTGGCGCCTCGCGTCTCTGCTGATCCGTGACGGCCGGATCGGAGAAGTGGTGGGGGTCACGCATCTGCACGACAAGCCGCTGCCGCCACTCGTGGGCACGCCGTTCGACGACGTGCCGCACATGCTCCTGAACGACTACCTCGTGCACTGGGTCGACATCACCCGCTGCTGGCTCGAAGGATCCCGGGTGGTCGAGATCGCGGCCCGCGACCACCGCGTTCCCGGCCAGCCCGCCGCCGCCCGGAACCCGTGGGGGGCAGACCTGCGGATGCAGACGTCGACGGGGGCGAGCGCATCGATCCGCATCGTGGGCAACGCGCGGACAGACGCCGGCGGGTGCCCGTTCTGGATCCACGGGACCGAAGGGACCCTCCGCGGCAGCATCCTGCTCGGCTCCGACCGGCTGGTGCTCGAGCGCGACGGAGAGAGCACCGAGTTCGACCTCGACGGCCAGTGGTTCACCGACGGATTCGCCGGCGCGATGGGCGAGCTGCAGTGCGCGATCGACGAGGAGCGCGAACCCGAGAACTCGGCCGAGCACGTCCTCGCCACGGTGCGCGCGACGTTCGCCGCCGTCGAATCCGCTGAACTCGACGGCGCACCCGTGCGCCCCCACGACCTCGAACTGACGACAGCCCTCGCCGGGCGGAGTGGAGCAGCGTGACCGTCCTCGATGAGATCCCCGTCGGGCCCGACGCCCGGGTGTACGCGGAGGGCTGGCAGAGCTGGAGCCCGACCACGTGGCACGGCCAGGGCGACCCGATCCTCCGGCCGGCCGAGCCGTGGCAGCACGCCATGCGCTTCCGGCCGGGAACCGAGGTGGCGACGGATGCCGTTCAGGGCGAAGGGCTGCTCGTCGTCGATCCGGGCGACGGTGCTCCCGCTCGGGTCTTCGGCACGCTCGAAGCCCGCCGCGAGGTGCCCACACTGCGCGCCCGCTGGCACGGCGACCGGGTGATCGTGGACGCGATCGGCGATGTCGCCGACGTCTCGTCGTGGACTCCGGATGCCGGTGGCGACGACACGGGCCCCTCTGCGCTCGCCGCGTTCGGTGACCGCTTCGGCGCAGCCGCCGGTGCCCGGACCGCCGCTCGGTCACCTCGCGTGTGGTGCACCTGGTACCAGTACTTCGAAGACGTGCGGGCTGCTGACGTGATCGAGAACCTTCGGGCGATCGACGATCGAGGGCTCGACGTCGACGTGGTGCAGATCGATGACGGCTGGAGCCTCGGCACCGGCGAGTGGACCGCGCCGCACCCCCGATTCGGGTCACTCGCCTCCGCGGTCGATGCGATCCGCGAGACCGGGCGCCGCGCGGGCATCTGGGCCGCGCCTTTCTCGGTCGGCGCCGGCTCGACCGTCGCCCGGGAGCACCCCGAGTGGCTCGTCGGCGACGCGGGGCGCAACTGGGGCGACGACCTCCGTGGGCTCGACCTGACGCATCCGGGAGTGCGCGAATACCTGGCCACCGTGTTCGGAGACATCCGCGATCTCGGGATCGACTACGTCAAGCTCGACTTCCTCTACTCCGGGGCGATCCCGGGGGCGCGGTGGGATGCCGACGCCACGCCGATCTCGGCTTACCGCTCGGGGCTCGAGCTCATCCGCGAGGTGCTCGGCGACGATGCCTTCATGCTCGGGTGCGGTGCCCCGATCCTCCCGAGCGTCGGACTCGTCGACGCGATGCGGGTCTCGGGAGACACCTTCCACGAGGGTGGCGAGGACGGCTCACAGGGACTCCGCGGGCGGATGTCGCTCGAGGCCAGGTCGTGGCAGCACGGCCGGTTCTGGGTCAACGACCCCGACTGCCTCGTCGCGCGACCGGAGTTCGCCCTCCGAGACGAGTGGGCTGAGGTGGTTCTCGCGGCGCCCGGGATCCGAGGGTTCTCCGATCGCATCGACGGTCTCGATGCACGCGGCATGCACCTCGTCCGCGAGCTTCTGAAGGAGTCGGTGGCATGAAGACCAAGATTCAGCTCGAGCAGCGCCTGGCCCCCCTGATCGCGCAGCTCTATCCGGATGCCGCGCCCGAGGTGCTCGCGGCGCTGCTCGAGCTCGCTGAGACCTGGCGTGACCGCCTGTCGCCGGCCGCGAAGGCGCGTCCGGATCAGAGCACCGCCTACCTGATCACCTACGGCGACTCGTTCCGGCGGGCCGGTGAGGCGCCGCTGCACACCCTCGCGGGAGTGCTGCGGGAGCACATCGGTGACGTCATCAGCGATGTCCACCTGCTGCCCATCTACCCCTGGACCTCGGACGACGGCTTCGGCGTGCTGGATCACCGTGAGGTGAACCCGGCGCTGGGCACGTGGGATGACGTCGCCGACCTGCGTGAGGAGTACGCCCTCGCCCTCGACTTCGTCGCCAACCACATCTCGAGCTCGTCGCACTGGTTCCGCCGCTGGCTCGAGCGGGACGAGCGGTTCGCCGGGTACTTCCTCGATCCCTCTCCCGACTTCGACGTCTCGCACGTCGTGCGTCCGCGCACCACCCCGCTCGTCCACGAGTACACGCGGCCCGACGGCTCGACGGCCCGTGCCTGGACGACCTTCGGGGACGACCAGATCGACGTCGACCCGAGCACGCCCGCGGTGCTGCTCGACCTCACCGACATCCTGCTCGGCTACCTCGCTCATGGGGCGACGACCGTGCGCCTCGACGCGATCGGCTACCTCTGGAAGGAGTCGGGCACCACCTGCATCCACCTGCCGCAGACTCACGCGATCATCCGCATCTGGCGCGCACTGGTCGACGAGCTCGCACCGGGCACGATGCTGCTCACCGAGACCAACGTCCCCCACGCCGACAACATCACCTACTTCGGCGACGGTGGTGACGAGGCGAACATGGTCTACCAGTTCGCTCTGCCGCCTCTGGTGCTGCACGCGTTCGTGACCGGACGGGCGACGGCGCTCGCCGCCTGGGCGAGCAGGGTGGGACCGGTCAGCGACACCGCGACCTGGTTCAACTTCCTGGCCAGTCACGACGGCATCGGGCTGCGCCCCACAGAAGGACTGCTGACCGACGACGATCGCGCCCTGCTCGTGGAGCGCACCCTGGCCCGCGGTGGCCGGGTCTCGATGGCACGTCGCCCCGACGGGAGCGAGGGGGTCTACGAGCTGAACACGAACTACCTCGAGGCACTCGTCGATCCGCAGGACCCCGACCCCGACGCATCGGCTGTGACCCGCGGCCTCGCGGCGCACGCGATCCTGCTGTCGCTGGTCGGAGTGCCCGCGATCTACCATCACTCGCTCTTCGGGTCCGAGCAGGACCACGCGGGAGTGCAGGAGAGCGACATCGCGCGTCGCATCAACCGCGAGGTGCTCGACGCCGACCGTCTGCGCGAGGAGCTGCAGGTCTCGGACCGTCGAGCGGGCATGCTCGACGGCGTGCGGGCGATGCTGGCGGTACGACGCGAGATCGCCGCGTTCTCTCCGTTCGCGTCGCAGCACATCGAGTCGCTCGACGACCGCGTGCTCGTGATCCGTCGGGCGGCCGGCACCCCGGATGAGGTGACGGCGGTCGTGAACGTCAGCGACGCGATGGTCGATCTGCCGTCGGTGAGCGGCACGGATCTGCTCACCGGCACGCGTCACGAGGGGCTTCGCATCCCACCCTTCGGATACGTCTGGCTCGCGGTCAGCCCAGCGCCTTCTGAATCCGCACGCTGAGGCGGTCGGCGGCCCTGGTGGTCAGCGACCGGCGGCTCGCCGTCCGCCGGGTCGTCGTCTGCAGCGCGATCCTCACATCCGATCCGCCGGTCGTCAGGGGAGTCGTCACGATCGTCACGTCGGCCGGTGCCTCGAACAGCGACCCGCGGGTGCTGAACGCGACCGAACGGCTGTCGAAGTATCGCCGCTCGACGTGCTTCAGGTCGGTCACGAGGTGCTGCAGTGCCTGCACGACGGAGTCCGCTCGAGCGGGTGTGTAGAAGTAGGTGTGCGCCGTGACTGGCATGGATCCCCCCGGTGTCCGCATCGTCGGCGCGCGATGGCGACCGAACTCACTGAGAGAGACCCGACGAGTGACGGATCATGACGCTACGCGGGGGAATCGCCTGCGGGAGCCGGGTTCCGCGGCCGGGACGTCTGGCTGAAAACGCGTCGAGCCGCCGACCCCAGAGGGCCGGCGGCTCGAAGAACGACGAGGGCGATCAGTCGTCGATGTCGGTGCCGACGACCGCGTAGTCGGCGCTGAAGTCGATGTCGATCGAGCGGCGGTCGCTGGTGAGCACCGACGCGTCGTAGGGGCTGACCTCGTCGTTGTCGGCGTCGAGGTCGGTGATCATCCCGTCGGCCTCGGCCAATGCGGCATCTACGAGGGCACGGATCGCGGCCTCGTCGAGGGTGTGGGTCGGAGCCGTGTCGTCGTCCTCCTGCTCGGTCGAGATCACGGTGGCGGCGAGGTCGGCATCCACTCGCACCTCGGTCTCGCTGCCGTTCGCGGCGGTCAACTGGACCTCCCAGGTGCCGTCGCGCTTCGCGTCGATCGAGGTGACGTCGCCTTCGGCGGCTCCGCGGGCGGCATCCGCGATGTCCACGAGCTCGTCGGCCGAGTCCGTGCCGATCCCGGTCACGGGGCCGCCGCCCTGCGGTGCGCCCTGATCGTCGCTGTCGCTGTCGTCACGGTCGTCGCCGGGCTGTCCACCGCGGTCTCCGTCGTCGTCGCGGGGTCCGTCCGAGACCGAGGGGCGGTCATCGTCGTCGCCGATGTCGTCTCCGATGGCTGCTCCGACGGCCACGCCTCCACCGGCGAGGATCAGGGCAGCCGCGACTCCGCCGCCGATCAGCAGAGCGCGCTTGCGACCGCGCTTCGCGGGAGCTGCGGACGCGGATGCCGGGGCGGCGTTCTCAGCCGCGAGCGGCGCGACGGGAACGGTCTCACCATCGTGGGACGGCGTCGCGGTGGGCGCGGGGGGTGCGGGCGGCGCTGGGGGAGTCGCGTTCGTCGGGAGGTTCTCGGGCGTCTGGTCGGGGGTCGGGTTCTTGTCGTTCATGTCTCGATGCTCTCGCGGCAGTGCTGAAGCCACCCTGAAGCGTCCTGAAGGCGTCTTCAGGAAGCAGGGGCGTCTCGGCCGCAGTGACACGTACCGCCTGCAGGATCCGGGCACGGATGCAGGACGAGACATGGATCCTGTTCCCGCATCCGTGCGCAGGTCCTGCAGACGGCCCGGATGCTGAGGTGCCAGGTCCTGCGGACGGCCCGGATGCTGAGGTGCCAGGTCCTGCGGACGGTCCGGATACCGAGGTGCCAGGTGCTGCAGACGGTCCGGATACCGAGGTGCCAGGTGCTGCAGACGGCCCGGATGCTGAGGTGCCAGGTCCTGCGGACGGCCCGGACGCCGAGAGAGTGTCAGTCCGAGAGGGGCAGGGCCACGACGAAGCGCGCGCCGCCCCAACGGGAGGCGTCGACCGAGACGGTGCCGCCGCCGGCCACGGCGATGCCCTGCACGATCGCGAGGCCGAGACCGCTGCCTCCGGCATCCCGGCTGCGCGCCTCGTCGAGCCGCACGAACCGTTCGAAGATGCGCTCGCGCTCGTCGGGCGGCACGCCGGAGCCGTCGTCCTCGACGGTCACGAACACCCACGAATCCTGCGGGATCACGCTGATGGCCACGCGGGCCGCACTGTGCCGGACGGCGTTGTCGGCGAGGTTGCGCAGCAGCTGACCGAGCAGGCGGGGGTCTCCGGTGACACGGGCCGCACGGATGCCGGAGCCGTCGACCTCGACGCCGCGAGACCTCAGCCGCCTCACCTCAGCGAGCGCGAGGTCGTCGAGATCGATCGCCTCGTCGTGCGTGCCGCCGCCCTCGTCGAGCCGGGCGAGCAGCAGCAGCGATTCGACGATGCCCTGGAGCCGGAGTCCTTCATCGGACACGACCTCCGCGAGCTCGCCGATGCTCGTGGTGGCCGGGTGGGCCTGCGCGAGCTCGGCGTGCTGTCGGATCGTCGCGAGCGGGGAGCGCAGCTCGTGCGACGCATCGGAGACGAAACGGCGCTGCGCCGTCGCCGAGGCGTCGAGGCGATCCAGCATCCGGTTCATGGTGGTCGCGAGCGCCGCGATCTCGTCCGATGACGGCGGCACCTCGACGCGCCGATGCAGGTGCTCGGCGGTGATCCCGTCGACCTCTTCGCGGATGCGGGTGACCGGTCGGAGGGCCCGCCCGACGACCAGCCACGTGGTCACGGCGACGAGCAGCAGCAGTAGCGGCACGGCCACCGCGAGCAGCAGCGCGACCGTCGACAGCGTCTCGACCCCGTCTTCGATCGACACCGCCAGCACGAGGGTGTCGTCGTCCTCGATGCCGTCGGAGACTACGAGCATGGGCTCGCCGCCGATCGTCAGGGTCTGCGCGCCGTCGGAGACCGGCAGAGCGGTCGACCCCAGTTCGTCGCGCGCATCCTCACTGGCGGCGCGCACCGATCCGTCGCCGCCGATGATCTGCACGATCTCGTCGTCGAGGGTGTCGATCCCGCGTTCGCCGCCTGGTCCGCCGCCGGGGCCGTCGAAGCGATCGGCGAGTTCGTCGAGGCGCTGCTCGGCGGCACGCTCCGCGCTCGCGTGGATGCTGGAGCTCAGGATGCCGTAGAACGAGAACGCCCCGATGAGCAGGGCGACGGCCACGACGAGCGTCGCGCCGAGGGTCGTCCGGGCGCGCACCGATCGGAATGAGCGCCTAGCCACCGTCGGCCGCCAATCGGTAGCCGGCACCGCGGATCGTCTCTATCGCCTCGCGTCCGAAGGGCTTGTCGAGCTTGCGGCGCAGGTGTCCGACGTAGACCTCGACGATGTTGGGGTCGCCGTCGAAGTCGTCGTCCCATACGCCGTCGATCAGCTCGCGCTTCGAGAGCACCTGACCTCGATGACGCATCAGGTGCTCGAGCACGGCGAATTCGCGGGCGGTCAGCGTGACCGGGGTCTCGCCCCGCCAGACATGGTGCGACGAGGGGTCGAGCTTCAGGTCTCCGGCTTCGAGGACGGCCGGGCGGGCCACGGCTCCGCGGCGCACGAGGGCGCGGATGCGGGCGACGAGGATCGCGAAGGAGAACGGCTTCGTCACATAGTCGTCGGCGCCGGTCTCGAGGGCCTCCACCTGATCCCACTCGCCGTCCTTGGCGGTGAGCATCAGCACGGGCGTCCAGTTCTCTTCGGCGCGCAGGGCCTCGCACACCTTCCAGCCGCTCATGCCGGGCATCATGAGGTCGAGCACGATCGCGTCGTATCGGGTCTCGCGCGCACGCCAGAGCCCGTCGACGCCGTTGTTCGCCACGTCGACCGCGAAGCCCTCGGCCTCGAGTCCCCGGCGGACGGCGTCGGCCAACCGCACCTCGTCGTCAACCACCAGGATCCGCATTCCTCCAGTGTGGCGGGCGCACGCTGAATCCGGGCTGAAGCGGGGTCGTCGCGCCTCATCGCCGCATCCGGCCTGCACCCGGGGGCGTTGTCGCGGTGAGCGGAGGCGCACACGGAATGACCATTGGCCACTGAGCTCCCGTGTGGTTGCATGAGGGAATGACCGGACTCCGGGGGGACAGGTCGAGAGGTGCACGGCTGCTTCTCGTCGTTGCGACGACCATGATGCTCGCAGGGTGCGCGACGGCCACCGCCGGCCCGCCTGGCGCATCGCCATCTGCATCTCCGAGTCCCACTCCCACGGCAGCGTGCCCGCAGATCGAAGGCGTCGATCTGCCTCCGGACTGCGCGCCCTACGACCCCGACGACGCGATGGCGCAGAACGAGCGCTACCGCGATCGCGTCGACCTCTCGGAGGAGAGCCGAGCCGCCGCCGAGAAACCGGCGAACGACATCCGCGCCGGCCTCGAGTCGCTCCGCACTTCCGGCGGCCTGTCGGTCGCGGCTGTGGAGGAGGTCTTCGCCGACGCCGGCCTCGCCTACGTCCAGACGCTGGGCGACGAGCGGGCCGTGGCCTTCGGTGCAGCTGCTCCCGAAGGGGGATGCATCTTCGGCGAGGTCTCGGCAGACGTGCTCACGGTCGAGATCGGCGGCGTCATCATGGACGGCGGATGCCTGCCGGCAGTCGGGCACTGACCGACGGGTTGAGATCAGGCGTCGGTGCGGAACCCTGCGGCCTTGTGGGTGCCGTCGCAGAACGGCTTGATCGTCGAGAGGCCGCAGCGGCACAGCGCCACGGTGCGGCGCGTGACCTCGATCGGCTCGCCGTCGGATGACTCCAGCACCGCCGCGCCCCGCACGAGCAGCGGTCCGTCGGGGTAGGCGGTGATGGTGACGGCATCCTCGCGCGCGCTCATCGTGCGTCCCTCGGCCGCAGCGAGGATTCTCCACGCGTCCACGAGTCGAGCATGTGGCCCGCTGCCCAGCCGTCCACGGTCAGGCAGGCGGCCGCGCCGAACATGATGTCGGGCAGCAGCTCGGGGTGATCCTCGGCCAACCCGCCGGCGAGGTCACGCGCCGCGATCTGCTCATGCACGGCATCCGCTTCGACGTGCTCATCGAAGTAGTCGGTCACGTCCTCACCGAACCCGAGGCGCCGCAGGCCGTCGGCGTACAGGCGGTTGGGGATCGACGAGGTCATCTCGAACGCGGCGAGGTGTCCGACGATGGCGCCGAGGAGGCGCCGGTTGACGCCGAACATCGACATCGAGTTCAGCGAGGCGAGCGTGATGGCCGGCACGTCGTCGACGTATCCGCCGTAGGTGTCGTCGAGTCCGGCGCCGCGCATCGCGCGAGCGAAGATCGTCGCGTGCACGCGGTCGGGCCGCCCGCCGCCGTACTCGTCGGACTGGATCTCGACGAGCGCCGCCTTCGCACGCCCGTGCAGGCGCGGGATCGCCCACGAGTGCGGGTCGGCCTCGCGCAGCGTGTAGATCGAGCGCTGCATGAAGAACTCGTGCATCTGCTCTTCCGTCGCCTTCTTCGCGACGTAGCGCGACAGGCTGGGACCCGTGTCGGCCTCGGCGAGGGCGAAGAGGGCCCGCCCGACGGCATCGACGGTCGGCTCGGGGAGTTCGGGCATCGGGACACTCGCCCGCAGTGCCCGCTCGAACGCGTGCTCGAGGATTCCCCGTGTCGCGATCAACGCCGGATCCCACTCGAGGGCGGGGTCGAGCTCGGGAAGAGACCCGTACGACGAGGCGTAGAGCACGAAGAGCGCGAGCTGGATGTCGTCGTCGCGCACGACGTCATCGGTCGAAGCGAGCGCAGCCTCGGCCCTGGCACCGAGATCGTCGGCGTCTTCGCCGGTCAGTCGGCGGATGACGGCGTCGCTGAGGGGACCTCTCGCGGTGATGCCGTGAACGGCGGACGAAGTGAGTGCTGGCGCAGACATGGAGATGCTCCCAAGAGTCGGATGCTTGCAGTCTCACCCCGGTGATCAGCGCACGGGAAGGGGATTGACGGCGACGCATCGGATGCGGAAGGGCGGATGCCGCAGCGTTCGGATCTGTGACGTCGCCGCGCCGCCTAGGCTGGAACCATGAACAAGAACTCGCTCTGGACCATCGTCGGCGTCGTCCTCGCCGTGGTGATCGCCTGGTGGATCGTCAGCGCGCTGTTCTCGATCCTGTGGTTCATCGCCAAGCTGGCGATCGTGCTCGTCGTCGCGGTCGTGGTGTTCCTCGTGCTGCGCGGGCTCTTCACCTCGAAGGCCGACTGACCGCGCCCGACCGAAGGTCGCTGAGGGTCAGGCGACCGGGACGTTCGCCCCGATCCGATACCTCGCGGCGCGGTGCGTGTCCTGCACGCGGTCGCCCTTGCCCTGCAGCTTGTTGCGGAGGGTGCCCGGCGTGTACTCCTCGGGGTAGACGCCGCGTTCGCGCAGCACCGGGATGACGTGCTCGATGACGTCCTGCCAGGTGCCGGGAGTGACCGCGTAGGCGAGGTTGAAGCCATCGATGTCGGTCTCCTCCACCCACGACTGCAGCTCGTCGGCAATCTCGACGCCCGAGCCGACGATGGTCGGGCCGAGGCCGCCGATCGCGTTGTGGCGTCCGAAGTCGCCGACGGTCCACTCGCGTCCGAGGTCGGCCTCCTCCTTCAGGTGCTGCAGCACCGACTGGATGGCGTTCGACTCGACGTTGCCGACGGGCTCGTCCTCGGCGTACTGCGAGAGGTCGACGCCCATCCAGCCCGACATGAACGTCAGCGCGCCCTCGGGGCTCGCATACGAGAGGTACTCGGCGTGCTTCGCCGCGGCATCCTCGCTCGTCGCCCCGGTGATGACCGTGAGCAGCGTGTAGATCTTCGCGTCGTATCGGTCGCGGCCCGCCTCTTCGAGTGCGTCGCGGATGCGCTTCACGGTGCCGGCGAGCACCTCCTTCGACGGGGCGGCGACGAAGATCGCCTCGGCGTTCTCCGACGCGAAGCGCACGCCGCGGGGGCTCGCTCCGGCCTGGTAGATGACCGGCGTGCGCTGCGGTGACGGCTCGGAGATATGGATGCCGGGAACGCTGAAGTGCTTGCCCTCGTGGCCGATGGGGTGAACCTTCGACGGGTCGGTGAAGATGCCGCGCTCACGGTCCTCGACGACCGCGTCGTCTTCCCACGACCCCTCCCAGAGCTTGTAGAGCACCTCGACGTATTCATCGGCATGGTCGTAGCGGTCGTCGTGCGCGAGCTGGTCCTCCTGGCCCATGTTGCGCGCGGCGCTGGGCAGGTAGCCGGTGACGACGTTCCAGCCGACGCGTCCGTTGGTCAGGTGGTCGAGGGTGCTCAGACGGCGCGCGAACGGGTACGGGTGCTCGAAGGCGGTGCCGGCGGTGATGCCGAATCCGAGGTGCTCGGTGACGGCGGCCATCGCGCTGACGAGCAGGATCGGATCGTTGACCGGAACCTGGGCGCCGTTGCGGATCGCCGCCTCGTTCGTCCCGCCGTAGACGTCGTAGGTGCCGAGGACGTCGGCGATGAAGATGCCGTCGAAGGTCGCGCTCTCGAGCAGCTTCGCGAGGTCGGTCCAGTACGAGATGGTGTTGTACTGGCGCGATCGATCGTCAGGATGCCGCCACAGGCCGGACGACTGGTGGGCGACGCAGTTCATGTCGAAGGCGTTGAAACGGATCTGACGGGTCATGGGGACCAGCAAACCCGTCGATCGACCTCCCGGCCACCCCGGTGACATGCGCCGACACATTCGCCGAGTGGTCGGGGCGGGTCAGTCGCGGTCGCGGTCGACGGTCTTCATGGTGGAGGTGATGGGTCGGGGATCCGGCATGATCGTGTCGACCTGCGGTTTGGCATTCGCCTGCGCGCGGCACCACACGACGAATCCGACCGCGGTGAAGACGCCGTAGAACACGTACATCAGGCCCGTGGCGTAGAAGCCGGAGCTGAACAGCAGCGGCACGCCCACGATGTCGACGGCTATCCAGATGAGCCAGAACTCGGTCCAGCCCTTGGCCATACCGTAGGTGGCGAGCAGCGAGCCGACGAAGGTCCAGGCATCCGCCCACACGGGCTCCCAGGAGCCGAGCGCGCGGAACAGGGGAGTGAGGGCGATCGTGCCGATCACCATCACGAGCACCAGGCCGATGCGGGCGCTGTTGGGCGCCCATCGCGGGGTCACGCGCCCACCGTTCGAGGCGGCCTGGCGCCAGCGCACCCAGCCGTAGATCGCGACGATGATGAACATGATCTGACGCCCGGCCTGGCCGAGCAGATGCGGCAGCTCGTGGTCGGGATTCAGGATCGACCCGAGGAAGACCGTGAGCAGCAGCAGATTGCCGACGATGCCGACCGGCCACGCCCAGATCTTGCGCTGCATGCCGCCGAGGGCGCTCGCCAGGCCGAACGCGTTGCCGACCACTTCGCGGATCAGCAGCACCTGACCGCCGGGGAGCACCCACTGCGAGTTGAAGGCGTCAGCGAGCCAGAGCAGCGGGTTCACGGGCGCTCGTCCGGGAACGGCCGCTCATCGAGCACCAGCTGCAGGAAGGTGAGATCGAGCCAGCGATCGAACTTGGCGCCGACCTGCGGCATCCGTCCGACCTGCATGAAGTCGAGGCGCTTGTGCATGATGATCGACCCCGTGTTGCTGCTCTCGATCGCCGCGACCATGACGTGCTTGCCGAGGCGTCGCGCGCGGTCGATGAGCTCGATCATGAGCGCCTTGCCGATGCCGCGCCCGCGCTGCCCCTCGCGCACATAGACGGAGTGCTCGACCGTATGGCGGTAGCCGCTGTGCGGGCGCCAGTCGCCGAATGTCGCGTAGCCGAGGACGCCGGTGTCGTCGACGGCGACGATCACGGGGTAGCCGCGCTCGGTGCGCTCGGCGAGCCAGGCGGTGCGGTCATCGACCGTGACGGCCTCTTCGTTCCAGATGGCGGTCGTGGTCAGCACCGCGTCGTTGTAGATGGCGGTGATCGCCTCGACGTCGGCGGTCTCGGCATCCCGGATCTGGTGGTCGCTCATCGGGTCTCCTGCATCTGCGCTCGGGTGCGCACGGGACGACGGTAGCAGGATGCCGGGGTGGGGTCGGTCTCCGAGGGCTCGCCGCGGCTTCCCTCCTGTGCCGCGTGCAGGACCGGGGCACGTCTGCAGGGCGAGATCCCTCAGATCCTCCTGCATCCATGCGGCGGCCCTGCAGACGGTCCGGGTCCACGGAGTCTCGGAGGGCTCGCCACGTCGGTTCAGGTGTGAAGTTACCGACCGAGATTCGAACAGCGGCGTCAGTGTCAGACGTGCACGTCGGCGGGCGATTCCTCACCCTCGTGGAAGCTCGGCTTCTTGCCGATCAGGCGACCGATCCCGAGGATGATCCCCACGATGATCAGACCCGCGATCAGACCCGCGATGGCCGAGAACAGCGTGTCGCCGATCCAGACGATGACACCGCCGGCCGGCTCGAGGAAGTGCTCGATGCCGTGCAGGATGTCGGCGCCGAAGTGCACGCCGACCTCGCCGAGGTTCACGAGCAGCAGGTGCCCGCCGACCCACAGCATCGCGACGGTGCCGAGGATGCTGATGAAGCGGAAGACCGCCGGCATCGAGCGCACGATGCGCGTGCCCGTGTGGCGAACTCGCTGGGACGGGTTCTTCGCCATCTTCAGACCGATGTCGTCGATCTTCACGAGCAGGGCGACTGCACCGTAGACGACGCCGGTCATGAGCAGCGCGATCACGGCGAGGATCGCGAGGGTCGTCCAGATGTCGAGGCCGGCCTCGAGGTTGGCGAGCGAGATCAGCATGATCTCCGTCGACAGGATCAGGTCGGTGCGCACCGCGCCCCACACGAGCTTGTTCTCGTTGCGGGCGCTCTCATCGGCATGGCCGTGCTGCACGCCGAACCATTCGAGCACCTTCTCGGCCCCCTCGAAGCAGAGGTAGGCGCCACCGAGGATCAGGAGATACGGCAGCACCCACGGCGCGAAGGCGGTGAGCAGCAGCGCGATGGGGATGATGATGACGAACTTGTTCGCGAGAGATCCGAGGGCGATCTTCGCCACGACCGGCAGCTCGCGCGCGGGCGTGATGCCCTGCACGTACTGCGGGGTCACGGCGGCGTCATCGATCACGACGCCGGCGGCCTTGGCCGAAGCCTTCATCGCCGCGCTGAGAATGTCATCGACGACGGCGAGCAGTCCAACCGACATGTGTATCTCCCTGGTGTGTATGTAGCGGAGCAACTCTATCGACTGCGCACAAACTCACAGCGCGCTCACAGTCCCGCGGGACCAAAACCGGCATCCTCCTGGTTCTCTTCTATGACGCTGCAGCCAGCCGCGTCGGACAAGGAGACAGACCATGTCGAACGAGTACAGTAAGACCCCCGAGGCCGTCAGCGACCTCACGCACCTGCAGTACGAGGTCACGCAGGAGGATGCGACCGAGCCGCCCTTCCGCAACGCGTACTGGAACACTCACGACGACGGCATCTACGTCGACGTCGTCTCGGGCCAGCCGCTCTTCGCGTCGACCGACAAGTTCGACAGCGGCACCGGATGGCCGAGCTTCACCAAGCCCATCGAGGCCGACGCCGTGACCACGCGCACCGACCGCACGCTGTGGATGAAGCGCACCGAGGCGCGTTCCAGCGGCGCGGACAGCCATCTCGGGCACGTCTTCGACGATGGACCCCGAGACGCAGGAGGACTCCGGTACTGCATGAACTCCGCCGCCCTGCGCTTCATCCCGGCTGACAGCCTGGAAGATGAGGGGTACGGTCGCTACCGTCACCTCTTCCCCACCCCCAACTCCGAGGAGAACTCATGACCGACACCGGAACAATCACCCGCACCCCCGGGACCGAGACCGCCGTGCTCGCCGGCGGCTGCTTCTGGGGCATGGAAGACCTCATCCGCCGCCAGCCCGGCGTGCTCGACACCCGCGTCGGCTACACCGGCGGCAGCAACGACCACGCGACCTACCGCAACCACCCGGGTCATGCCGAGGCTGTGGAGATCGTCTTCGATCCCACGAAGACGACGTACCGCGACATCCTCGCTTTCTTCTTCCAGATCCACGACCCGTCGACCAAGGATCGCCAGGGCAACGACATCGGCTCGAGCTACCGCTCGGCGATCTTCCCGCTCAGCCCCGAGCAGGAGGCCGTCGCGCGCGACACCATCGCCGACGTCGACGCCTCGGGTCTCTGGCCGGGCAAGGCCGTGACCACGATCGAGCCCGTCGGCCCGTTCTGGCAGGCCGAAGAGGAGCACCAGGACTACCTGATCAAGTACCCCAACGGCTACACCTGCCACTTCCCGCGTGCGGGATGGGTGCTGCCGAAGCGCGAAGAGAACGCGACGGTCTGACCGTCACCCCGAGAGCCCTTCGTCTCCCCGAGACGAAGGGCTCTTCTCGTGCCCGCGGTCAGTGCTCGGGCAGACGGCTGCCGCTCCTGCAGTGAAGGAGATCTCGCGGATCGAAGGAGCGGATGCTGAGAAGCATCCTTCGTTGCCTGAGATCTCCTCCGCTACGAGTGAGCAGGCGTGGCGCGCCGCGGTCAGCTCTCCGACAGGAAAGCGAGCGCGGCTTCCTTGAAAGCGCGCGATCCCGGTGCGTTGAAGTGGTTGCGATCGGGGATCTCGAAGAACTGTCCCTGCGGGGCAGCTGACGCCAGGGCGCGAGAGCCCTCGATGATGGCATCCTTCGACCCCGTCGCGAACAGGATCGGGCTCGCCGGCGCGTTCGACGGGTCGGGATCGATCGTCCGAGACGACCGCATCCCCTCGGCCAGCGCCACGAGCGCGCCGAGGTCGTTGCCGGGCACGCGCTCGGTCAGCGCGATGTAGTTCTGCGTCGTCGGATCCGCGACGGGCGTCCCGTCGGCGAGATACGCGCGCACCTGGTCGAGATCGAGCCGCGCGAGAGGGATGCCGTCCGGCACCCCTCCGAGCACGGCGCGGCCGATCCGGTGGGGCAGATCGCGCACGACCTCCCAACCGACCCGGGCCCCGAGCGAGTATCCGACGTAGACGGCCTCGTCGACGAGATACATGTCCATGACCGTCTCGACGTCGGTCGCGAGAGTGCGGATGCCGTAGGCGTCGGCCTGGTGCGGCTTCTCGCTGAGCCCATGGCCCCGCTGATCGAGCGCGAGCACCCGATACCCCGCCTTCGTGAGCTCGCGCACCCACCCCGTGAGCACCCAGGTGTCGCGGGCGCTCGACGCGAACCCGTGCACGATCACCGCCACGGGAGCATCCACATCACCCCAGGTGTACGTCGCGAGGCGAGTGCCATCGGCGGCGTGCACCTGCTGGGGTTCGGGCATCTGGGTCAGGTCGGAGAGAGGAACAGCCACGGCGTCCATTGTGCTCCCCCTGCGATGCCCGGAGACGCCGAGACCCACCGGCCCCGAAGGGACGGTGGGTCTCGGTCCTCAGCGGAGGCGGCTCAGAAGCGAGCGCGCAGAGCGTCGCCCAGCGAGGCGTCGACGTTCGTCCAGTACTGGAAGAACCGCTCGCGGATCGCGTCGATCGTGATGCCCTGTCCCTGGCCGGTCAGCGTGTCGAGGAAGCGCGCGCGCTGCTCGTCGTCGAAGACCGTGCGGTAGAGCGTGCCCGCCTGACCGAAGTCGTCGTCGTCGAGGTGCAGGGTCGCGGCGGCGCGGATCAGCTCGCCGTCCGACTCCCAGCTCGCCTCGACACCGGCAGCGGGGTCAGCCGTGGGTCCGCCGGCGGGGCCGTAGGAGTTCGGCGTGTAGACGCGGTGCTCGGCCGGGTTGAACTTGTACTGCATCTGGCCTTCGTGCATGTAGTTGCGCACCTCGGCCGCGTGCGGCTGGTTGACCGGCAGCTGGTTGTAGTTCGCACCGATGCGGTAGCGCTGAGCATCCGAGTATGCGAACACGCGAGCCATGAGCATCTTGTCGGGCGAGATGCCCGTGCCGGGAACCTGGTTGCCGGGCGAGAAGGCGGCCTGCTCGATCTCGGCGAAGAAGTTCTGCGGGTTGCGGTCGAGCGTGAACGTGCCGACCTTGATGCGCGGGTAGTCCTTCTTCGACCAGGTCTTCGTCAGGTCGAACGGGTTGAAGCGGTAGGTCTTGCCCTCTTCGTAGGGCATGACCTGCACGTAGACGTCCCACGAGGGGGCGTCGCCGCGAGCGATCGCGTCGAACAGGTCGCGACGGTAGTAGTCGGCATCCGATCCGGCGAGCTTCTCGGCCTCTTCGGCGCTCATCGCCTCGACGCCCTGCTTCGACAGGAAGTGGTACTGCACCCAGAAGCGCTCGCCGGCGGCGTTGACCCACTGGTAGGTGTGCGATCCGTAGCCGTTCATGTGGCGCCAGCTGCGCGGCAGGCCGCGGTCACCCATGAGGTAGGTGACCTGGTGGGCGGACTCGGGGGAGAGGGTCCAGAAGTCCCACTGCATGTCGGCGTCGCGCAGACCCGAGTCGCCGAGACGCTTCTGCGAGTGGATGAAGTCGGGGAACTTCATGGCGTCGCGCAGGAAGAAGGTCGGAGTGTTGTTGCCGACGATGTCGAGGTTGCCCTCGGGCGTGTAGAAACGCAGCGCGAAACCGCGCACGTCGCGCCAGGTGTCGGGCGAACCCTGCTCGCCGGCGACCGACGAGAAACGCAGCAGCGTCTCGCTCTGAGCACCCGGCTGGAAGGCCGCGGCACGGGTGTAGGCCGACACGTCCTCGGTGACGGTGAACGTTCCGAAGGCTCCGCCGCCCTTGGCGTGGGGGTTGCGCTCCGGCACGCGCTCGCGGTTGAACGACGCGAGCTTCTCGACGAGGTAGCGATCGTGCAGAACGGTGGGGCCGTCAGCTCCGACGGTGAGCGAGTGCGCGTCGCTCGCGACGGGGGTGCCCGTCTGGGTGGTGGTCGATGGGTCGGTCATGTTCTTCTCCTTCTGCACGCAGACACGACGATCATCCCGGGTGCCCGGGAGCGGCGTCGGATGCTACTGCGCGGCGTTCTGGCAACTGGGGCACAGGCCCCAGAAGGTCACTTCGGCTGTCTGGACGGTGAATCCCCCCGCCGAAGACGGGGTGAGGCACGGCGCTTCGCCGACGACGCAGTCCACATCGCCGATCGCACCGCACTGGGTGCACACGATGTGGTGATGGTTGTCGTCGATGCGCCGCTCGTAGAGCGCCGCGGAGCCTGCCGGTTCGATCCGGCGGATGAGGCCCGCCGTCGTCAGGTCCGCGAGGATGTTGTGCACCGACTGGATCGACGTCGTCGGAAGCACGTCGGACACGGTGCGGAAGATCCGCTCCGCATCCGTGTGGGCCATGGATTCCAGTGCCTCGAGCACGGCGACGCGGCCCGCGGTCGCACGCAGCCCGGCACCGCGAAGTGCCGAGTCGAGTTCTGTCTCCATGGCCCCGACTCTACCGCTTATTTTGAGTAACTCAAAAGAATGGCGTGTCGGGCGCGGCGGTTGCATCATCCTGGCTCATCCGTAGCGTGGAGGGATGTTCAGGAAAAGAGCGGCGACGATCGGACTGGTCCTGATGGCGGGCATCGCGCTCGCCGGATGCACGGGAGAGCCGTCGGGGTCGGCGACCGGATCGACGTCTCCCTCGCCATCTCCGAGCGGCTCCGCGTCGACGGCGACTCCGGATGCCGACTCCGACGAGGCG
Organism: Microbacterium sp. LMC-P-041; assembly: GCF_030209555.1. Taxonomy (NCBI): domain Bacteria; kingdom Bacillati; phylum Actinomycetota; class Actinomycetes; order Micrococcales; family Microbacteriaceae; genus Microbacterium; species Microbacterium sp. LMC-P-041. The sequence continues at coordinate 164,647 of NZ_JARVRV010000004.1, read as the reverse complement.
CAGCTTCCGCTGCCCGTGGACGAGATCGCCGAGTGGGCGCAGACGGCGGTACCGGGGTCGGACTCGCCCGGATACGTCTTCGGCTTCTCCGGATGGATGAGCGAGAACAGCTCGGCCAACGACGTCACCAGCTTCACATCGCTCGAACCGGGGACCTATCAGGCGCAGTTCGCATGCCGAGGCGAGGGGACGATCGTGCTCACCGTCAGTGAACTCGATGAGGGATCGCCGTCGGAGCCGATCGCGTGCACGAACGAGACGATCGCGTTCGACGTCACGAATGCCCGGACCGGGGTGAGGTTCGAGCTCGCTCTCGACGGCGCTCCCACGATCAATGCGATCTCGCTCGTCACCGTGCCGTGAGTTTCCAGTGCTCTCGTTCCGCTGCGGGGGTCAGGACTCCGACGGTGCGAGGGGCAACTCGAGGCCGTAGTTCCACGTCAGGATCGCCGGCTGCTCGCGATAGAAGCTCAGCACCGACACCGATCCGGCATCCAGCGTGATCTGCGCGCCGAAGCGCGGAGCGAGGCGCAGGTAGACGGCGGTGAGGATGCGGAGGAAGTGGCCGTGCGCGACGAGTGCCACATCGCCCTCGGTCAGCGCCGGCAGCACCCGTGTGAGCACGCGGGACGCGCGGGCGGCGACCTCCTCCACGGTCTCGCCCGGCGTCGCGCCCCGGATCACACCGTGGGTGAAGGCGCTCCAGTCGTAGCCGAGCTCCTCGCGGATGTCCTTCGTCGTGCGACCCTCGTATCCGCCGTAGTCCCACTCGACGAGCAGCGGATCGACCTCGGCGTGAAGCCCCGCGAGCTCGGCCGTGCGCCGAGAGCGCTCGAGGGGTGACGACAGGACGAGCGAGAAGTCGTAGTCGGCGACCAGCCTCCCGGCAGCGCGAGCGAGGTCTTCACCCCGCGCTGTGAGCGGGATGTCGGTGAGGCCGGTGTGGCGGCCGGCCCTCGACCACTCCGTCTCGCCGTGGCGCAGGAGGACGAGCTTTCCCGAGGGATTGTCGGGGGCGGGGCGATCGGGCAGCGGGTCGTACTCGGGAAGCGCAGGCACACCGCAACCGTAGTCCGCACGCGTGCCGACGGCACAGCCCCGCACCCTCACCGCGTGATGGTGAAACCTCCGCCGCGCACGCGAACCCTGCCGCCCTGCACAGCCTGGCCACGCTGCGACCCGTCGGCCTCGTAGGCTCGGCCCGATCCCGCAGCGAGGGGCGAGACTCGCTGATCGCGCCGAGCGCCGTTCGCGTACAGCACCGCGGAACCGGATGCCATGGCATACACGGCCGTGGACACCGCCGGCTGGATGACGAGAGCGTCGAGCCGCAGATCGCCGGTGCTCGTGCACCGGACGGTCACCGCATCGGCGGGAAGATCGCCACCGAGCAGCTGGGGAACGAGCATCCCGTCGGCCTCCGTGAGGCCGCGATCGCCCGTTCCTCCGGCAGGGGTTCGCGTGCTCCAGAGCCGCCTGCCACCGCGGAACACCTCCCACACCGCCTCTCCGGCATCCGCCTTCTGTCTCCAGACGAGACCGTGCAGGATGCCGCCGGCCTCTGTCACATCGAACTCGACCGACTCGCCCGCGGGAACCCGCACATACGCGGCTCCCGAGAGGTTGCCCTCGCCGATCCACGCGCCGCCCTCTGGCCGCACGACCTCGCAGCCCGCCGAGAGCCGAGCGCCCTCGGCATCGATCACCCGAAGTCCCGAGAACGAGGACAGGCCGGTGATCGATGTCGCGATGCGTGCGATGTCGCGGTTCGCGTCGAGCAGCAGCATCGTGAGCAGCCCGTGGATCGTGGACTCAGCCCCCGAGTTACGATTCACGCGCCCGTCGGTCTCCACGCCGTCGAACGTCACGCCGGTGGCCGGGTCGTACACCGGGACGCCTGCGGTGTTCGCCCCGAAGAACCAGCTGGCAGTCAGCCCGGCGAGCACGCGCAGACCTTCTCCGCCGACGGACGCCGCCTGCACGGCGCCCGCGACGCGGCCGTGTGCGCCGTACGCGATCTGCGCCTCCGCGGGCAGTGGCGCCCAGGCGTTGTGCGGTCCGCCCGAGGCGAGCACCTGCGGGGTGAACGTCCCCGCGTCCGCCACGGCCGCGGCGGTCCATTCTCGGCGGCGCAGCAGCGCACCCGCGCGAGCCAGTGCCTCCGGTGCGGCAGCGCCCCAGGCATGCCAGAAACCGAGAGACCCGGTCCACGGCAGAACGGCGCCGAACGGCCATCCCTTCGCCGGGTCGGTGGCCATCGCGGCCACCCCTTCTCCGTAGGTCTGCAGAGCCTGACGGCTGCGCGCATCTCCGGCCTCGGTCGCCGCAGCGAGCCCGAGCATGGCCTCGGCCGTCGCATCCGCGCCGCCGGCGATCAGCCAGGCGGGCAGATCCCGTCCGTCGCTGCGCACCCAGTGACCGGCACGCGACAGAGACTCGCGACCGAGCGCGTCGAGAGCGAGATGCAGCCGTGCGAGCAGGAATGCCGCGAACTCGGAATCCTCCCGCCGGAACGCCGCATAGCCCTCGCCGAATGCCCAGACCGAACGAGCGAGCCAGTAGGACTCGGCGGAGTCCGACGGGTCGGGCAGTTCGACGGGGATCGCACTGGGGTTCAGGGTGCCGTCCTCCTGCTGCCACAGCACCACCCGGCCGGCATTCGGCCCGCTCGTCGTCTGCAGGAACGCCAGCGACCTCAGCACATCGCGTGCCTCGTCGCGGGCCTGCGCGTCGCCGGTCGCCTTCCACGCGCGCAGGAACACGATCGCCGCTCGCGCGATGTCATCCGCGTTGTAGGCGCCCTGCGTCCAGTACCCGGTCACGGCGTCGCGAGTGCCGCCACCCACCGGACGGAATCCGCCCGCACCGTCGGTGTCGGCATAGGTCCACGGTGCGAGCACGCGGGGTGAGGCGTCGATGCCGAACGTGGTGTGCGTGGTACTCGCCACCACGGGAACCTCGGCGAGCAGGAAGCGCAGGTGTGCGAGGTTCGTGAGCCGCGCGCCTCCACCCGCGCCGATCGGTCGAGATCCGAGCGGCAGTGCGGCGGGCGCCGAGGCGTGCGCTCCGGCAGGGTCGAGCGGAAGCAGCGCGAGTGCAGAGGTCGCGGCTGCGGCGGTCAGGAACGTGCGTCGGGAGATGGACATGCTCTCATTCCTCGTTCGTGTCTCTCAGTGCCCGGCCCCACGGCTGCGCGGGATCGTGGATGGCGACGGCCAGCGTCGTGTCGGACTGCCCGTAGTAGGCGAACCACTTGCCTCGGAACTTCACGAGTCCTTCGACGAACGTGACGTTCGAGACCAGGCCGTTCATGTCCTCGAATGTCTGCGGCCTCAGCCATGGCTCCTGCAGGCGGGCGATCACCTTCGTCGGCTCGTCGGGGTCGATCGCGATCTGCCCGCACCGGTAGTCGACGTCGACCGATCCGTCGTCATGCACGACCCTCGTCGCGCCGTTGGTGAGGAACACCAGCAGTCCGTTGTCGGCGAGCACGGGCGAGGTGCCGATCTCGACGAGCGCTTCGTCCCAGGTGCCCGGGGTCGGCGAGTACATCGGATCGGTGTCGGCCGTGCCCGGCGTCCAGTGGATGAGGTCGTCGCTGGTCGCCCAGTAGATCGCCCCCTCGCCGAAGTACATCCACCATTTGCCGTGCATCTTCTGCGGCACGATCACGCCGGCCTTCGACCAGTTGAACCCACGCGGATCCATGGTCTTGAACGTGTCGAAGTCGTCGAACAGCGGGCCGTGCTTGGTCCAGGTGCGCAGGTCGGTCGAGGTGGCGAGGCAGAGCTGGGCGCTGCGTCGGTCCCATCCCGTGTAGGTCAGATAGTAGGTGCCGTCGATCAGCGCGATGCGCGGGTCCTCGCATCCGAAGCGCTCGTAGTCCTCTGAGGGGGAGAGGATCGGCGCGTCCTCGCGGGCGAAGTTCACGCCGTCGCTCGATCGCGCGATGCCGATGTGCGAGACGATGTCGTCGGCGTGCGCCCGATAGAGCAGCACGACTTCGTCGCCGTCGACGATCGCGGCCGGGTTGTAGAGATTGGCCGACTCCCAGCTGTCGCCTTTCGGTCGAAGGATGGGATTGGCCTCGTAGGGGACGAAGGGGCCCAGGGGGAAGGTTGCTCCGGTGAACATGGGATGCCTTTCTGGCTAGCCTTTGACGGCGGCGCCGAGGTCGGTGGCTCGGAAGAACCGCTGGAAGACGATGAACAGGATGACGACGGGGAACGCGAGCGCCGTGGCGCCGGCGAGGATGGCCCCGTTGGGATTCGCCGTCGACTGCGCGACGTTGGAGATGTAGTTGGCGAGCGATACGGCGAGCGGCTGCAGCGACGCGTCCTTCGTGATGAGGAACGGCCAGAGGAACTCGTTCCAGGGGCCGATGAACGTGACGAGCACCACCGTGACGAGTACCGGCTTGATCAGCGGAATCGCGACGGACGTCAGCAGCCGGATCTCGCCGGCTCCGTCGATGCGCGCCGCCTCGAAGATCTCGACGGGCAGCGCCTTGAAGAACTGCACGAAGATGAACACCGCGGTCGTGTTGATGAGGAACGGCAGGATCATGCCCATGTATGAATCGCCGAGCCCGTAGTTGCGGGTGATCTGCACGTAGAGCGGGATCATCAGCAGCTGGAACGGCACCATCTGCACGAGCAGCATGAGCACCCAGATGACGCCACGGCCGCGGAAGTCGAGCCTCGCGATCGCATATCCGGCGAGCAGCCCGAACACCACGGTGCCCAGCAGCACACCCGCCGTGAAGATCAGCGAGTTGAGCAGGGAGCCCGCGAGGTCGATGCGGGAGTCGATCGCGAGGAAGTTGTCGACCGTCCACCCGCTCGTCGGGAAGAGCTCGCTGGGCGAGTTCGTCGGATTCTCCTGGAAGGCCCCGACCAGCATGAAGTAGAACGGGAAGGCGAAGCCGATGGCCGCGACCGTGAGCAGGATCAGGCTCAGGATGCGGGGCAGTGAACGCGTGCGTCTCATGGTCATCGCTCCCTGGTCGCGCGGTTGGCGGCGAGTGACAGCATCCCGACCAGGATCACGAGGATCATGCCGATCGCTGCCGCGGTGTCGGGGTTCTGCTGCTGGATGCCCAGCTGGTAGATCAGCAGCACGGGGGTCGACGAGGCGCCGTCGGGGCCACCGCCGTTGGTCAACAGGTAGGGCTCGGTGAAGAGGTTGGCTCCGGTGATGATCGACAGGATCAGCACGAGCGTGGTGGCGCTACGGACGCCGGGAACCGTGACGTTCCAGAATCGGGAGAATGCTCCCGCGCCGTCGGTCTCGGCCGATTCGTAGAGCTCCTTCGGCACGTTCTGCAGCGCCGCGAGATACAGCAGGATGTAGAAGCCCAGCTGCTTCCACGTGACGTAGAGCGCGATCATCGGCATCGCCAGCCCGCTGTTCACGAGCCACGACGGATCGGGGGCGAGCGGGCCGAGGATCGTGTTGATCAGACCGTTGCCCGAGAAGAGCAGCATCCACACGCCGACGAGCGAGACACTGGCCGTCAGATACGGCACGTAGAACGCCACGCGGTAGGCGGCGACCCAGCGGATGCCGGTGTTCAGCGCCGCGGCCAGCACGAGCGAGAGCACGGCGGTGAGCGGCACGTTGATGACGAGGAAGATCAGGGTGTTGCGGAACGAACCGAGCACTCTCGGGTCGGTGAGCACGGTCACGAAGTTGTCGAAGCCCACGAACGGTCGCTCGACCTCGACGTTGGGGGCGGTGAAGAAGTAGTCGTGGAAGGCGATGTAGACCGCGAATCCCAGCGGGAACGCGAAGATCGCCAGCACGAAGACCAGGTACGGCAGGGCGAACAGGCCGCCGATCGGTTGCGCACCCAGCAGTCGGGTGCGCAACCGCGCCCTCGGTGGCCGGCCCGCGGACGGGGCCGGGGCTGAAGTGCCCCCGGCCACGTCCGCGACGGCGTCGTCTCGGAGCGTCATCGCAGACTCATCACTCGGCGACGAGGTCGTCGATCTTCGTCGTGGCGTTCTTCAGGAAGTCGTCGATCGACTCCTTGCCGAAGATCACGGCGGCGGAGTACTCGTCGCGGAACGCCTGCCAGGCCTCCACGGAGTTCGGGATGCTGGGCACGTCGGCCGTCGCCTCGGCCTGCTCGGCGAACCCGACGTAGTTCGGGTTCGCATCGAAGTAGTCGGCGTAGGTCTCCGTGAGGTCGGTGCGCATCGGCATCTGACCGGTGGCCTCGAGCAGCTGTCCGTCGCTGTCGACGCTCGTCGAGAACTTCAGGAACTCCCACGCGGTGCCCTGGTTCTCGCACGCGGTGAACATCGAGACGCTCTTCGAGTCGGCGAAGGTCGTCGGGTTCTCGCGGCCGTCGCTGGTCGGGACCGGCATGAACCCGACGTCGACGGTCTCGGCGTACGAGGGGATCGCCCACGGACCGGCGAGCTGCATGGCGGTGGTGCCGGCGGACATCGCATCGTCGGTCGACGCCTCGTTCGGCGAGAGCTTCTCGTCATAGAACGTCTTCCAGAACTCGGCGACCTCGCGGCCGGCATCCGAGTCGACCGTCGCCTTGCCGTCTTCGACGAGCATGGTGCCGTCGGTCTCGGCGAGGTAGAGCGGGTAGAAGTCGAACCAGGGCTGGTAGAACTCGCTCGTCGGAGCCGGCCAGATGGCGCTCTGCACACCGGAGGCGACGATCGCCTTGGACCCCTCGAGGAACGCGTCGTACGTGTTCATCTGCGGGTCCTCGGGATCGATGCCCGCGGCCTGGAACAGCGCCTTGTTGTACATGACCATGACGGGGTTCGACTTCCAGGGCAGCTGGCAGAAGCTGCCGTCGGTCGAATACGAGTCGACCTCTCCTCCGCGCTCGGTGATGTAGTCGCTGCCGCCCTCCATGGTGCTGAGGTCGACGAGTCCGCCCTGCTTGACCCAGCCCGAGACGGCGGCCGGGGCCACGTTGTAGACGAGGCAGGGTGCGGTGCCGGCGGTGATCGCGGCGGTGATGGCCTCTTCCGACGACGAGCCCGCGGGGATCTCCTGAGCGTTGACCTTCTCGTCGGGGTGCTCGGCGTTCCAGGCGTCGACGACGGCGGTGCCCCAGGCGACCTCCTGCTCATTGTTCGACAGCCAGATGTCGATGGAGCCGGTGCCGTCGGCCGAGGCGTCGCCGCCCCCGCCTCCTGACGAGCATCCGGTGGCGACGAGTGCGACGGCTCCCAAGAGCGCTGCTGCGCGGATCTTCTTCTTCATGTTGTCCTCCTTGACGCGATGGTTCGGGTGATCGTCTAGCGGGTGGTGCTCTCCCGGAAGTGCACGACGTTGCAGTCGACGACCTCGGTGCGCGGTTCGGCGCCGAGGATGTCGGCCTGCAGCAGGCGGGCTGCCGCGCGGCCACGTGCGGCAGGACCCGACGAGACGCTCGTGAGCGCAGGGGAGAGGTGGGCCGAGAGGTGGTCGTCATCGAAGCCGGCGATCGCGAGATCGCGGGGGATGCTGAGTCCGCTCGAGCGGGCGTACGACAACCCGGCGATCGCCATCGTGTCGTTGGAGTAGAGGATCGCGGTCGGTCGCTCGGGAAGCGCGAGCAGCTCGGTGGTGCGCTCACGACCGCTGGATGCCGTGAAGTCGCCCTCGCGCAGCAGTGCGTCTCCGCCCACGGCGTCGATGTAGGCATCCGCCCGCACCCGCGAGTGCACGTAGTCGAGAGGACCGGCCACGTGCGCGATGCGCTCATGCCCCTCGGCGCGCAGGTGGGCGATGATCTCGCGCACCGGGGCGTCGTCATCGGTGCGTACGCACGAGAAGCGGGTCGGCTGCTCGTAGGCGCCGACCAGCACGGCCGGCAGGCCGAGTTCTTCGAGCAGCGGCACGCGCCAGTCGTCGTTCCGAAGATCGAGGAGCAGGGCGCCGTCGGCCCGCCCGTGGCTGAGCGAGCGATAGGCGCGTTCCTCTGCCGCCCGATCGGGAACCACCTGCAGGATCAGGGCGGTCTCGGTCTCGGCCAGCACGGACTCGACGCCGGCGATGAACGCGGGGAAGAACGAGTCGTTCGCGATGACCTCGGGATCGCGGGCCAGCACCACGGCGAGGGCATTGGCCTTCTGGGTGGCCAGCGCGCGGGCGCTCTGGCTCGGCACCCAGTTCAGCTTCTCCGCGGCGGCGAGCACTTTCGCCCTGGTGTCGTCGGAGATGGGGCGCTTGCCGCTCATCGCGTGAGAGACGGTGGCCTTGGTGACTCCCGCCTCGCGGGCGACGTCGGCGATCGTCGTGCGGCTCATGCCACCTCCTCGTGGAACATCGGGCTGATCGTCCGCATCTTCGCCAGGCGTCGGTTTAACCGGTTTGACAGTGCGGGTGCAGCGAGTGTAAACCGGTTTGACGACGCCCGTCAAGAGGGCCGGACGGATGCCGACAGGGCGCGACCAGGGTCAGACGAAGGTGACGGTCTGCTGCAGTCGGGTGCGGACGTCGAACAGTTCGTTGCCGCCGATCGCTCGTGCGCCGGGCACTCCCTGGCGCAGCACCATCGCCAGGGCGCTGCGCCGCACGACCACGACGGGCACCCCGCGACTGCTGCCCAGAGGCGTGACGGCCTGTGCCAGATCGTCGTCGGGGAGCACCATGATCAGACCGCCGAACTTCACCTTGGCGGCCTTCGCGACGGTGCGCATGCGGCCGAGCGCCGCGGTGACGGGCGCGCGTGTGCCGAGGCTCGGGCCGGTGATCTCGCCGCGGCGGAATCCGACGACGCCGCCGAAGTCCTCCGACATCACGCCGTAGAGACCCGACGGACTGAGCACGACGTGGTCGAGCTTGTCGTCGGGGTCGGCGCCGGTCGCGACGTCGTGCCAGACCGTGAATCCCATTCCGAGGGCGCTCACCGTGCGGGCGGTCGCCTCTTCTGCCAGGGCATCGGCGAGCAGCCGTCGCAGGTCTCGCGGCGCTGATCGCACGAGCGCCGGGTCGTAGGGATCGGGCACCTCGACGCCACGGCCGGCCCACTCACGGATGAGTGAGAGGTAGCGCTCTCGACGCCATCCGCCGGGGTGGCCGTACGACCGCGCCCGGGGACGCGTGTCGGTGCGGGTCGCCGACTGCGGCCGCCAGCCGTTCCACTCCGGTTCGGCGGGGATGCCGGGGTGGGCGCCGGAGCGACGGTCATAGGCGGCGCGGCCCTCGGGCGTGCCGACGAGTTCCCACGCGCGCTGCACCTGGATGAACACGGCCGCGTCCCCTCCGGTGTCGGGGTGGGTCTGGCGCAGTCGCAGACGATAGGCGCGCCGCAGCTCGCCGTCGTCGACGGTGGGGTCCACCCCGAGGATCTCGTAGGCGGAAGCCGAGAGCGGGCTGTCGAACATCGCTCTCCTTCCGAGATCGCGTCATCCAGAATATCCGGGCGCTGTTGTGGATCAGCCGGGGACGTCGACGATGCGCTCCACGCCGGTCACCGGCACGACGGAACCGGCGGATGCCGCCGCGATGTCCTCGACGAGACGGTCGACCTCGTCCGCTGGTGCCCACACCTCGAACGTCGCCAGCGCTGCATAGCGGGCGTCGCCGAGCGTCGCTCCGTGGTGCAGCACCCAGTCGCGCAGGAGGTTGTCGTAGCGCCCGGCATCCGCGTGCGAGACGTCGAACATCACCTGCGTCAGCGACTGCCGGTGCACCGGCGACGCGAGGTCGAGGGCCTCCGAGACCGCTGAGGAGTATGCCCGCACGAGGCCGCCGGCGCCGAGCTTGACCCCGCCGAAGTACCGCGTCACCACGGCCACCACGTCGGTCAGCTCTCGCCTGCGCAGCACCTCGAGCATCGGCACTCCCGCGGTGCCCGACGGCTCGCCGTCGTCCGACGAACGTGCCTGGTCTCCGAGGAGTCCGGTGACCATCGCGCTGCAGTTGTGCCGGGCATCCCACCACCGCTTCCGCAGCCGCGCGATCACGGCATCCGCCTCGTCGACTGAGGCGACCGGCTCGACAGTCGCGATGAATCGCGACTTCTTGATGACGAGCTCATGCTCCACAGGCGCGGCGATCGTCGCCGGGTAGCTGCGGGGCGGAGTCATCCGCCTCAGACTACCCAGCGCCGGCGCCGGCTCAACGGTCGACGAACGACATCTGCTGCGGGTTGTAGCGGTCGCCCTGCACCCCGACGCGAGCGGCGAGCTGGTCGAGATCCGCCATCTCGTCTGCCGAGAGCGCCACGGCCGCCGCTCCCGCGTTCTCGGCGATGCGCGAGGTGCGGCGGGTGCCGGGGATCGGCACGATCCACGGTTCGCGCGCGAGCAGCCAGGCCAGCGCGATCTGGCCGGACGATGCGTCCTTCGCCTCGGCGAGTGCCGTGACGTGACTCACGAGGGCCTGGTTCGCCGCCCGGTTCTCCTCGCTGAAGCGGGGGATCGTGCCGCGGATGTCTCCGTCTGCGAATGAGGTGGTCTGGTCGACGGTGCCGGTGAGGAACCCCTTGCCCAGAGGGCTGAAGGGTACGAAGCCGATGCCGAGCTCACCGAGCACCGGCAGCACCTCCGCTTCGGGATCGCGGGTCCACAACGAGTACTCGCTCTGCAGCGCGGTGACCGGCTGCACGGCATGCGCGCGTCGGATGGTGGATGCCGAGGCCTCGGAGAGCCCGAAATGACGCACCTTGCCTTCGGCGATCAGCTCCGACACCGTGCCCGCGACGTCTTCGATCGGCACGTCCGGGTCGACGCGGTGCTGGTAGAAGAGGTCGATCACGTCGGTGCGCAGGCGCCGCAGCGATGCCTCCGCGACGCGGCGGATCTGCTCGGGGCGGCTGTCGAGCCCGACGCTCTTGCCGTCTTCGATGCGCCACCCGAACTTCGTCGCGATGGCGACCTGGTCGCGGATCGGCTCGAGCGCCTCGCCGACGAGCTCTTCGTTGACATAGGGCCCGTACACCTCCGCGGTGTCGAAGAACGTGACGCCGAGGTCGAGAGCCGACCGCAGCACGCCGATCATCTCGTCGCGGCTGCCGGGGTTGGGTCCGTAGCTCTGCGACATCCCCATGCAGCCGAGTCCGACTGCCGAGACCTCGAGGCCCTGTCCGAGTGTGCGAGTGTGCATGTCGAGTCCTTTCGTCAGGGCCGACGCTACGCGCGCTGACGGCCCCGAGGGAGGGCCTGTCGGAACCTCCCACAGGCAGCCGCCGTTCACGATTCAGCATGAGCAGTCCCGGACACAGCAGAACCGGCCGATTCGTCAGGAATCGGCCGGCTCATGCTGAATTGTGAACGCCGAGCCGTCGCGACTACTCCGCCGAGTCGTCGCGCAGGTAGGCGATGTGCGCGGCGTGCCGGGTCAGGTGGTTCTGCGACTTCCGCACGAACAGCCACGCGACGAGCAGCAGCACGAACCAGATCGGGGTCACGAGCAGCGCGGTCAGCGTGTCGGGCTGGGTCGTCAACGCCCACAGGATGAACACGAAGAACGCGAGCACGACGTAGACCATGAAGATGCCGCCCGGCATCCGGAACCTCGATGCGGCGACCTTCTCGGGCCGCCGGCGCCGGTAGACGAGGTAGCTGCACAGGAAGATCGTCCAGACGAACATGAAGCACACCGCCGAGACCGTGGTGACCATGTCGAACGCGGTGCCGATGTCCTTGCCGGCGTAGAGCAGCACGACACCCGACAGCAGCAGGATGCACGACAGGAACAGCGCGTTCTGCGGCACGCGGCGCTTCGAGAGGCGCCCGAACAGCCGGGGCGCGTCGCCGTCCTGTGCGAGCCCGAACACCATGCGCGAGGTCGAGTAGATGCCCGAGTTGGCGCTCGACATGGCCGAGGTCAGCACGACGAGGTTCACGACGGTGGCGGCGATGCCGAGGCCCGCGAGAGCGAACATCGCGATGAAGGGGCTCTCGCCCGCGACGTACTCGGTCCAGGGCGTGACGGCCATCAGGATGACGAGGGCGCCGACGTAGAAGAGCAGGATGCGGATCGGGATCGCGTTGATCGCCTTCGGCAGATTCTTCTCGGGGTCCTTCGTCTCGGCCGCGGCGGTGCCGACGAGCTCGACGCCGACGAACGCGAAGACAGCGATCTGGAACCCGGCGACGAAGCCCATGAACCCGTGCGGGAACATGCCGCCGTGATCCCACAGATTCGCGAAGCTCGCCGTGCCCGCATCGTGCTGGAAGCCGGTGAAGATCATCACGAGACCCGTGATGATGAGCGCCACGATCGCCACGATCTTGATGAGAGCGAACCAGAACTCCATCTCGCCGAAGGCGGCGACGGTGGGCAGGTTCAGCGCGAGCAGGATGACGATCACCAGCACGCCGGGGATCCACAACGGGATGCCGGGGAACAGCGCATCCGTGTAGCCGGCGATCGCGATCACGTCGGCGACTCCGGTGACGACCCAGCAGAACCAGTACGTCCATCCGGTGAAGAACCCCGCCCACGGGCCGAGCAGGTCGCTGGCGAAGTCGCTGAACGACTTGTACTTGAGGTTCGAGAGCAGCAGCTCGCCCATCGCCCGCATGACGAAGAACAGCATGAAGCCGATGATCATGTAGACGAAGATGACCGAGGGGCCCGCGACCGAGATGGTCTTGCCGCTGCCCATGAACAGGCCGGTGCCGATCGCGCCGCCGATCGCGAGCAGCTGGATGTGCCGGTTGCTCAGTGCCCGCTTCAGGTGCTGCTCGTCGCCGTCGGCCGACCCGTCCACCCCGACGGATCCGCCTGTCTTCTCTGTCGTCATCGCTCGAACCTCCGGTGTTCCGTGCCGCGTCCCGCTGCGGCATCCTTCCGACCGTACTTGGCGATCGGGGATGGCATCCAACCGAATCGATTCGATATCCTGGTACGACCCCCGATCATCCCCCAGTTCTGCGAGCCTCTTCTCTCATGGCCACCTCTCTGACCACGGGCCGTCCGTGGCGTGTCATCCTGTCGTTCTCCATTCCCCTGCTGCTCGGAAACGTCGTGCAGCAGATGTACCAGTTCGCCGACGCCGTCGTCGTCGGCCGGCACCTCGGCGTCGAGTCCCTCGCAGCCGTCGGCGCCACCGGCAGCCTGCTGTTCCTGCTCATCGGCTTCGCCTGGGGTCTGACCAGCGGTTTCGCGATCCCCATCGCGCAGGCGTTCGGAGCGGGTGACGGTGCCGCCGTGCGCCGCTCGGTCGCGACCGGCGTGATCCTGACCGGAATCACGAGCGTGGTGCTCACGATCGTCGCGCCCCTGATCGCCCGACCCGTGCTCGAGCTGCTGCAGACGCCGGCCGAGCTCATGCCCGAGGCGACGGTCTTCACCCAGATCAGCTTCATCGGCGCGAGCGCGACGATGTTCTTCAACTACCTCTCGGCGATCATCCGGGCGATCGGCGACTCGCGCACACCGCTCATCTTCCTGACCGTCTCGTGCGCGCTCAACGTCGGCCTCGTGATCCTGATGGTCGGTCCGCTCGAGTGGGGAGTCGGCGGCGCAGCCCTCGCGACCGTCGTGGCCCAGGCCGTCTCCGTCGCACTGTGCCTCGAGTTCGTGCGCCGTCGCCTGCCGATGCTGCACCTGCGTCGCGCCGACTGGCGAGTCACCCGCGACGACTTCAGGGAGCACCTGCGCCTCGGTCTGCCGATGGGATTCCAGGCATCGATCATCGCGATCGGCACGCTCACCGTGCAGGTGGCGCTGAACACGCTCGGCTCGGATGCCGTCGCGGCCTACACGACGGCATCCCGCGTCGACGGCCTCGCGGTCGCCTTCCTCTCGTCGCTGGGCCTCGCGTCGTCGATGTACACGGCGCAGAACCTGGGCGGGCGCCGCCCCGACCGCATCCGTCGAGGGGTCGTCGAGGGCACCTGGATGGCGATCGCCGCCGGCATCGCACTCGGCGTCATCATCATCGCGTTCGGCACGCCGATGGTGCGCCTGTTCGTCGGCGAGGGGTCCGACGAGGTCGTGCGACTCGCGCACCTCATGCTGATCATCAACGGATGCGGGTACTGGGCCCTCGGTGTGCTGTTCGTGCTCCGCGGTGCGCTGCAGGGCCTCGGCCACACACTCATCCCCACCGTCACGGGCGTGATCGAGCTGGTGATGCGCGTGGGAGCGGCCGTCGTGCTCGGCGCGCTCATCGGATTCGAGGGCGTCGCGCTCAGCAACCCTCTCGCCTGGCTCGGCGCGATCGTGCTGCTGGTGCCCGCGTACGTGCGCGCTCACCGGTCGCTCGCCCGCATGCCGGTCGACCCGATCGAGTCCACCGAGACGTCGGCGATGGCGATCATCGGTCCGACCGACGGCTCGATGGTCGTCGACGCGGTCGTCACCCAGCCGGTGCGAGTGGTCAAGAGGTCCCGGTTCGCACGGTTGAAGCGCCGCTGAACAACGCGTCACGGTTGAGGAACATCATCCTTCAGATGGATGCCCAGAATGCCGACACTTCGTAATGTTGGTGATGCGGAGGTTCCGCGGACCGGGGGGTCGTGATGACATCGTCAAGGGTGGCAAGCGAACTGGCATCGATACTGGTGCCGATCGGAGTGGTGGGGGCAGTGCTCGCGGCACTGTGCGCGATCGTGGCGGGAGTCGCGATCATGCGCGGAGCGGCGGGTCTCGCCGGCGGAGCGGTAGGACTGTGGATCCCGAGCGCGATGCTCAGCACCACGGCATCGTTCGCGAATCAGTGGACGCCGCTGCTCGTGTCCGGCATCGTGCTCGTCGCGATGCTGGTGATCGGAGCCGTCGCACGCGGGATCGTCAACGCGGGCGAGCCTGCCCGTGAGGTCGCCCGCGCCGCGCGGATCCAGGCTGTCGTCGACGCGCCCGAGCCGACGGTCCCGGCGCGCTCCACGAAAGCGCCGAGCACCGGCAGTCAGCCCGCGCTCGCAGGCTGAGCCGCACTCAGCGGTAGTCGCGATCCCGGTGCTGCGCGGCCTCGTCCCCTGAGGCCACGCGCTCGGCCTCTCGGGCGCGCAGTTCGACCCGGCGGATCTTGCCGGAGATCGTCTTGGGCAGCTCGGGCACGAACTCGATGATCCGCACCCAGAGGTGCGAGGACAGCCGGTCGTGGGCGTAGGCGAAGATCGATCGCGCGGCCTCGGCGTCGGATCCGGCCGCGTCGGGGCGCAGGCACACGTACGCCTTCGGGACTGCGAGCCGCGTCGGATCGGGGCTCGGGATCACCGCCGCCTCGATCACGAGGTCGTGCTCCAGCAGCACCGACTCGAGCTCGAACGGCGAGATCTTGTAGTCGGACGCCTTGAACACGTCGTCCGCCCGGCCGATGTAGGTCAGATAGCCGTCGGCATCCCGCTGGGCGATGTCGCCCGTGTGGTGGTATCCGCCGACGCGCGACTCGGCCGTCTTCTCGGGGTCGTCGTAGTACCCGGCCATGAGCCCCACCGGAGGATGCGCCAGGTCGAGCGCGATCTCGCCCTCGTGCTCGGCGAGCTCACCGGTCGCGGGGTCGAGCAGCACGACGGGGTATCCGGGCAGGGGTCGTCCCATCGATCCGATCTTGACGACCTGACCGGGGGAGTTGCCTACGCAGGCCGTCATCTCGGTCTGGCCGAAGCCGTCGCGGATCGTGCCTCTCCACGCCTCCTGCACCCGGTCGATGACCTCGGGGTTCAGCGGTTCGCCGGCTCCGACGAGCTCGCGCGGCGGGTGGGTCAAGCGCCCGAGGTCGGCCTGGATCAGCATCCGCCACACGGTGGGCGGCGCGCAGAACGTCGAGACATGATGCGTGTCCATGACCTGCATGAGGGTGTTCGCGTCGAAGCGGTCGTAGTTGTAGACGAACACGGTCGCCTCGGCGAGAAAGGGCGAGTAGAAGCTCGACCACGCGTGCTTCGCCCAACCCGGCGACGAGATGTTCAGGTGCACGTCGTCAGGGCGCACACCGAGCCACCACATGGTCGACAGATGCCCGATCGGGTACGACACGTGGGTGTGCTGCACGAGCTTCGGACGGTTGGTCGTGCCGCTCGTGAAGTAGAGCAGAGCCGTGTCATCGGCGGGGGTCGCGGCGTCGGGCTCGAAGGTCGTCGGAGCGTCGGCGGAGTCGTCGAAGCGCGTCCACCCGGCCGGAATGCCCTCGCCCACCCCGATGCGCAGGACGTCGCCGTCGATGTCGGTGATGCGCTCGGCCAGGCCGCCGAGCGTCACGATGGCGCGGGCGCGTCCGTGGTCGACGCGGTAGGCCAGGTCGGATGCCGAGAGCAGCGTCGAGGTGGGGATCGACACCGCGCCGACCTTGGTGATGGCGAGCATCACCTCCCAGAGTTCGATGGTGTTGCCGAGCATCACGATGACGTGGTCGCCGCGCCCGATGCCGAGTCCTGTGAGCCAGGCGGCGACCTGGTCGGAGCGGTTCGACAGCTCTCCGTAGGTCCACGACTCGAGGCTGAGGTCGGCTGACACGATCTGCACCGCCGGGCGGTCGGGCGACTCGCCGGCGATCACGTCGAACCATTCGAGCGCGAAGTTGAACTCAGCGGGCGCAGGCCAGGCGAACCCCTCGCGTGCCGCGGCGTAGTCCGTCGCGTTCGCGAACAGGAAGTCGCGCATCTCTCTGATCGCGGTCGTGGCTGCGGTGGCGCTGCGGCTCATTCTGGGCTCCTTTGCTCGGCAGACGTGTTCCATCCTCGCACCGAGCGCAGACGCCGGCCTCTGACCCCCGCACCTGCGGAAGGAGATCCCTCGCTCAGAAGGACCGAATCCACTGCCTGGTCCTTCGGTGCGAGGGATCTCCTCCTGAACGGAGGCCCGCACACGGGCGGACGAGCGGGCGGGAGCCGCGGCTAGGGCAGACGGATCGTCCCCGTGGCGATGCGCTCGGTCGGCATCCGATCGCGGTTGTACGTGATCTCGTCGTATCCGTGCGGCGTCGGCATCCCGTCGTCGTCCAGGCTCACGAACACGATCTTCTCGATCGTGAGGATGCGCTTGCGCGTGATCATGTTGCGGGCGACGGCGCGCATGGTCAGAGACGTGGTGCCGAAGTGCGTGGCCTGCAGGCCGATCTCGATCAGGTCGCCCTGCACGGCTGAGGCCTCGAAGTTGATCTCGGAGATGTGCTTCGTCACGGCCCGATAATTGCCCAGCTGCACGATCGCGTAGATCGCGGCCTCTTCGTCGATCCACTTCAGCAGGCTGCCGCCGAACAGCGATCCGTTCGCGTTGAGGTCTTCCGGCTTCACCCATTTGCGGGTGCGGAAGTTGATGCCGTCTTCGGACCACTGCCACTCGGGTGTCTTCTGCTTCGCCATGCTTCGAGGGTAGGAGTCGCGTGAGTCGGGGGTGTTACGCGAGGATGCCGAACCGATCTGCACGGGTGGATCTGCTGGGGCCGATCTTTTCTGGGCCTATCTGCTCTGGGCCGATCTGCCGCGAGCGGATACTCGCCCGCACTCCGACACGGCGGCGGATGCTGGGGCCATGAGCGAAGACAACCCCATCCCGCAGTTCGGCCCCGAGGCCCGCCGGGCACTGTTCCACGAACGGGTGCTCGTGCTCGACGGCGCCCTTGACGACGACAACGGCACGCTGCTCATGACGCAGCTGCTCACCCTCTCGGCGGAGGATCCGACGACCGACATCGCCCTGTGGATCCATTCGCCCGGTGGTTCCGTGCCGTCGATGCTCGCGATCCGCGACCTCATGACCCTCGTGCCGAACGACGTGTCGACCCTCGCACTCGGGCTCGCGTGCAGCGCCGGGCAGTTCCTCCTCTCAGCCGGGGCGAGGGGCAAGCGCAGGGCGCTCCCGCACGCGCGCATCCTCATGCATCAGGGCTCGGCGGGGATCGGGGGCTCGGCGGGCGAGCTCGAGACGCAGGCCGACGACCTGAGGCACATGCGCGACACCGTGCTCGGGCTGATCGCGGCCGACACCGGACAGCCCGTGGAGCGCATCTTCGAGGACTCGCTGCACGACCGCTGGTACACGGCGGAGCAGGCGAAGGACTATGGCTTCATCGACGAGATCGTCGCCTCGCTCGCGGATCTCATGCCGCGTCGTCGGGCCCGGGTCGGGCTGGGGGCGGGCGCATGAGCGGCTACACGATCCCCAACGTCATCGCGCAGCATCCGCGCGGTGAACGCGTCATGGACGTCTACTCGCACCTGCTCGCCGAGCGGGTCATCTATCTCGGCACCGGCGTCGACGCCGGAGTCGCCAACGCGTTGATCGCGCAGCTGCTGCACCTCGATGCCGACAGCCAGGATTCCGGCATCCAGTTCTACATCAACAGCGAAGGTGGCGACCCGGGGGCGGCGCTCGCGATCTACGACACCATGCAGCACGTGCGTCCGGCGATCGCGACGACGTGTGTGGGTCAGGCGATCGGGCCGGCGGCGCTGCTGGTCGCGGCAGGGGCTCCGGGACAGCGGGCAGCTCTCGCGCACGCCCGCATCGTGCTGCATCAGCCGGCGGGCCAGTCGCGGGGAGCGATCCCCGACCTCATCCTCGCGGCGGACGAGGTCGTGCGGGTGCGTTCCGACATGGAGTCGATCCTCGCCAGGCACAGCGGACGCTCGCTGAGCGAGCTGCGCGCCGACACCGACCGGGATCGCGTCTTCACGGCATCCGCCGCCCGGGACTACGGTCTGGTCGACACCGTGCTGGGGGAGCGGGCGGACTGAGCGGCCACGGCGTTCGTCTGCAGGATCGGGGCACGGATGCAGGATGATTCTGCCGTTCTGGTCCTGCATCCGTGCCGAAGTCCTGCAGACGGACGGACCTGCAGACGGACGGACCTGCAGACGGACGGACCTGCAGACGGACGGGCAGACGAGACGAGCCGTCAGGCGGCGAGGGCGAAGGCCCCGCGGGTGGCGGACACCGCAGCGGATGCCGGAGCCATCGTCGCCTGGCGCAGCTCGTCGGCCACGGCGCTCGTCAGTTCGATCAGCGAGGTGTCGAGGGCCCCGGCGATCGCCGCGATCATCTCGCTCGACGGCTCCTTGAGTCCCCGTTCGACCTCGGAGAGGTATTGCGGCGAGACTCCGGCGTTCCCTGCCGTCTCGGTCAGGGTCTCGTCCCGGTCGTGTCGTCGACGGCGCAGCTGATCGCCGACCATCTGGCGCCATAGGGGCTCGGGCTCACTGGGACGAGGGCGGGCAGAGCGAGGTGCGCGAGGGAACGGGACGAGGTCGGCCATGCCTCACGATAATCCGCCGTCAGCGCACGATTCGAGCGGTTCTGCTCAGAGCAGAAATCAGGCCTCGGTGCGCTCTGAAGGCGCATCGATGGTCCCATCGGCAGCGTCGGTCGCCGCCCAGCTCGCGAGCATCCGCAGTTTGTCGGCGGATGCCGTTCCCGGCTCCGCCGTGTACGTCGACATCTGCAGGCCCGGGTCGGCCGGCAGCTCGAACGCCTCGTAGGTGAGTTCCATCTCGCCGACGACCGGGTGGTTGATGCGCTTGACACCGCTGCGGTGAAAGCGCACGTTGTGCGCCGCCCACAGGGTGCGGAACCGCTCACTGCGCGTCGTCAGCTCGCCCACGAGATCGGTGAGCTTGCGGTCGAACGGATTGCGCCCGGCTTCGCCGCGCATCGCGGCCACGAGCTCCTGGGTGTTTCGCTCCCATTCGGGGTAGAACGTCTGTGCGGCCGGGTCGAGGAAGGCGAAGCGGGCGCTGTTCGGCACCGGGGTCGTGAACAGGGGCGCATAGAGCGCGCGGCCGAGCGCGTTCGCCGCGAGGTAGTCGAAGTAGTTGTTGCGCACGATCGCCGGCGCCTCGGTCATCGCGTCGAGCAGGCGCAGGATGCTGGGGCGCAGCGTCTCGACCTTCTTGCGCGGCTTGCGGGCGACGGGTGAGGCGTTCGCGGTGCGGGCGAGATCGAACAGATGCGCGGTCTCGGCCTCGTCGAGCTGAAGAGCACGGGCGAGCGCATCGAGCACGCTGTCGGAGACGCCGGACAGATCGCCCCGTTCGAGTCGGGTGTAATAGTCGACGCTGACGCCGGCGAGCAGCGACACCTCTTCACGGCGCAGCCCCGGCACACGCCGGTTGCCGCCGAATGCGGGGAGGCCGGCCTGGTCGGGGGTGATGCGGTCGCGCCTCGACGAGAGGAATTCGCGCACCTCGCTGCGGGTGTCCATGTATGCGACGGTACGCCCCCTGTCGCGACGAAGGGAGGTACTGGTGGACTCTCCCTCGCGTGTGAGCGGACGCGCACACTGGAGGTATGACGATGAACATCACGCTCAACACCGGCATCGAGATGCCCGCCCTCGGCTTCGGAGTGTTCCAGGCCGCTCCGGACGAGACGGTCGATGCCGTCAGCACCGCTCTCGAGACCGGCTACCGCCTGATCGACACCGCCGCTGCGTACGGCAACGAGCGCGAGGTGGGCGAGGCGATCCGCCGCACCGGTATCGCGCGCGACGAGGTCTTCATCGAGACCAAGGTCTGGATCAGCGATTTCGGCTACGACGAGACCCTGCACGCGTTCGAGAAGTCGACGGGCAAGCTCGGGGTCGATCAGCTCGACCTGCTGATCCTGCACCAGGCCCTGCCGACCCGCTTCGACCTCACCCTGGGTGCCTATAAGGCGCTCGAGACCCTGCTCGCCGACGGTCGGGTGCGCGCCATCGGCGTCAGCAACTTCATGGTGGAGCACCTCGACAAGCTGGCGGCGGAGACGAGCATCGTCCCCGCGCTCAACCAGATCGAGGTGCACCCCTACTTCCAGCAGCGCGAGGTGCAGCAGGCGGATGCCGCGGCCGGCATCGTCACCCAGGCGTGGTCGCCCATCGGCGGCATCACGGCCTACCGCCCCAACGGCGCATCCGTCTTCGACGACGAGACGCTCACGGCCATCGCCGCAGAGCACGGCAAGTCGCCGGCACAGGTGATGCTGCGCTGGCACCTGCAGCAGGGCCGCTCCGCGCTGCCGAAGTCGGTGCGTCCCGCCCGCATCGCCGAGAACTTCGACGTCTTCGACTTCGAGCTCACCGCCGACCAGCTCGACGCGATCGATGCGCTCGACACCAGTGTGCGCCGTGGCCCTGAGCCCGAGGACGTCACGCTCGAGACCTTCGGCCGCGAGATCCCCGAGGCGTGACCTAGAGAGCGGCGGCGACGCCGGGGAGCAGCTTGGCCGAGATCGTGCCGAGCTGCTCCCTCTCCTCTGCGGTCAGAGGGTCGAGGATCAGTTCGCGGATCTGCGCCACATGAACGGGCGCCGCCGCCCGCAGCAGGTCACGACCGGCATCCGTCAGCGCAGCGGTCAGCGTGCGCTTGTCGCTGCTGCACGAGGTGCGCGTCACCCAGCCGCGGTCTTCGAGCGAGTCGATCGCGTGGCTGAGTCGTGAGCGGCTGAGCCCGGCGATCTGCGCGAGCTCGGTCATCGGGATCGCGCGATCACCCTGACCTGCGAGGGTCACCAGGATCGCGTAGTGCGAGTGCTTGAGCCCGGTCTCGGCCTTGAGCGTGCGATCGAGCACCTGCGGCAGCAGCTGCACGAACCGGATGGTCGGCAGCCACGTCTGCATCTCCGCATCGTCGAGCCTCCGCTCGCTCGCCAGCTGCGCGTTCATCAGGCGGCTGACAGGTCGAGCGTGTGCGAGGTGTGGTCGCGCTTGGCCTCGAGGTAGCGGTGGTTCGCGTCCGACAGGTGCACGCCGGTGCGCACCTGCTCGGTGACGCCGATGCCGAGGGCGTCGAGCTGTGCCGCCTTGTCGGGGTTGTTGCTCAGCAGACGGATGCTGTCGACGCCCACCGCCTGCAGCATCTGCGCGGCGATCGTGTAGTCGCGTTCGTCTTCTCCGCGGCCGAGTGCGACGTTCGCCTCGTACGTGTCGAGGCCGGCATCCTGCAGCGCGTACGCGTCGAGCTTGGCGTAGAGGCCGATGCCCCGACCCTCCTGGCGCAGGTAGAGCAGGAACCCGCCGTCTTCGGCGATGCGCTCGACGGCTTCACGCAGCTGCGGGCCGCAGTCGCAGCGCTCAGAACCGAACACGTCACCGGTCAGGCATTCGCTGTGCGGACGCGCGAGGGGTGCGTCGCCGCCGTCGGCCGCGCGCTCCAGGGCGGCCCGCCAGTCGCCGAGCCCGAGCAGCAGGTGCTCGCGGCCGTCGATCAGTCCGTCGAACGTGACGACATCCGCCGTGGTCGAGAACCCGTCGGCGAAGCGCATCGGCACGCGCACCCGCGTCCGCTCTGTGGCGACCGGAAAGACGGTTGAAGTTTCAATCATGTCGGGTGCAACGCGCCGACGCCCGCGATATTCCCGCTGGCGCACTACTCCGCGGAACGACGACGCACGGGCTTGAGCTCGCTGGCGAGGATGCCGAGCACCACGAGCGCTCCGCCGATCAGCGCGGCGACAGGCAGGCGCTCACCGGCGATGCGCCCGATCACGGCCGCCCAGACCGGCTCGCCCGCATAGATGATCGTCGCGCGGGTCGGGGACACGGACTTCTGGGCCCAGTTCATCGTGAGCTGGATGACGCAGCTCGCCACTCCGAGTCCGACTGCGCAGCCGACCCAGATCCACGAGAACTCGGGCAGGCCCTCGCCGACGACCGGCATGGTGAGGATGCCGAGCACTCCGGCGGTGAGGAGCTGGATGATCGTGATCCTGCCGAGGTCGATCCGGCCGGCGAACACGCTGATCAGGATGATCTCGGCCGCGATGGGCAGGGTGCTGATGAGCGTCAGGATCTCGCCCGCCCCGAGGGTCAGGGCGAACGCATCGGGTCCCGCGATGAGCAGCAGTCCGAGGAAAGCGAGCGCGGCGCCCACGAACGCCATGGCCGGTGGGCGCTTGCGGAAGACGGCCCACTGCGCGAGCGGCACGAGAGGGATGTACATCGCGGTGATGAACGCCGAGGTGCTCGAATCGATGGTCTGCAGCCCGACGGTCTGCAATCCGTATCCGAGATAGATCGTCACGCCGATCGCGACCCCGGCGCCGATGTCGCGCCAGCGGATGCCGCGCAGCGCCCGGCGGAAGATGACGATGCTGATCGCGCCGGCGACCAGGAAGCGGATGCCGACGAAGAACCACGGCCCCGAGTGCTGCATCGCCCAGTGCACCAGGAGGAATGTGCTGCCCCAGACCGCCGTCACGGCGATGAGGGCGACCTCCTGTCGGCGCAGGCTCATGATGCGGAATCGAGTGGACATGCTGTCCTTTCTCGACGCGGCCGGGACGAGCCTAGCGCCGCGCCGACCGCCGTCTCGAATCGCCGATCGGCCCGATATGTCGACGGAATACGGCCGGGTGCGCGATCCGGACGGCGTCTCGCTAGCCTCGGATCATGAGCAACTTCGTGAGCGCCACCGAACTGCACGATCTGCTGACGTCCGAGGCCCCCGTGCGTGTGATCGACGTGCGCTGGCGACTCGACCGGCCCGACGGCCGGGAGGACTACCTCGCGGGCCACATCCCGGGGGCGGTCTTCGTGCCGCTCGCGACCGAGCTCGCCACCCACGGCGAGCCCTCGGACGGCCGGCACCCCCTGCCCTCCACGGCGACGCTCCAGGATGCCGCCCGGCGGTGGGGTGTGAACCGGGGTGACGTCGTCGTCGCCTATGACGACGCCAAGGGAGTCAGCGCGTCACGAGCATGGTGGCTGCTGCGTCAGGGCGGTGTCGACGTGCGCGTCCTCGACGGCGGCATCCGCGCGTGGACGGCCGCCGGCCTTCCGGTCGCCGACGATGACGTGCAGGCCGAGCCCGGCGACGTCGTCCTCGACGAGATCGGCGGCGATGCGATCTCGATCGACGAGGCCGCCTCGTTCGTCGACACCGGTGTGCTGCTCGACGCGCGCGCGCCGGATCGCTATCGGGGAGAGCACGAGCCTTTCGATCCGATCGCCGGGCACATTCCGGGCGCGCTCAACGTCCCGATGGCCGCCCATCTGGATGCCGAGGGCCGGATCCTCGACACTCATACCCTTCAGGCGACCTTCGCCGCCCTCGGGGTGACCGAGGGGACGCCCGTCGCGGCCTACTGCGGCTCGGGCATCACGGCGGCGCACACCGCGCTGGTGCTGGATGAGATCGGCATCGAGGCGAAGGTCTTCCCCGGCTCGTGGAGCCAGTGGTCGAACGCTCCGGGGCGTCCGGTCGCGGTCGGCGATCAGCCCGGGTGAGTCGGTCGACTCTGAGCCCGCGAACGGGCGCGGTCAGCGCCCGTCGGCGTAGCTCCAGGCGACGCCGAGCAGTCCGGGTCCGAATGCGCGTCGCACCTGGTGCACCGAATTGCGGCCCTCGAGCGACAGCTCCGTGATCTTCGAGCCGTCCGGCGTCTCGACGCGCTCTTCGATCCGGTCGGGCAGCGCGTCGGGGTGGAATCGCGTCCACACCAGCAGCTCCCTGGTCTGCCGGGCGACGGCATGACCCGTCTCGCGCTGGGGCGGATAGTCCGGGGGGTAGGCGACCGACCACTCGACCATCGCGGTGCTCGGAGCGGTCAGAGGAACGTCGAGTTCGAACAGGACGCCGTGCACCTCGCCGTTCGGGTGCGAGTACCGGGCAGCGATGCGTCCTCCCGCCACCGCCTCGATGAACGGGGCGGGAGTGCTGATGCCCGGTGTCATCTCGAGGAACGGGATCGACGCGACGGTGCCGACGGTCGACTGCACGATGCTGCGCGTGATCGAGTACGAGACGTTGCCCGCGGCATCCACGTCCGTCACCGAGTGGGTCGTGAGTTCGCGCGACGTGTCGGGGTACTCCGCGCCGAGAGCGGCGAACGCCTCTTTGACGGCGTCCTCGAGCTCCTGCTCGTCGAGCGGGAAGAGGTTGGGTCCGAGCGGACCGGTGCGGTTCGTGGTGCCGAGCAGGGCGGTGAGAGAGCCGGGCTCGAGGTGCAGCAGCTGCTCGATGTCGCCGAGCGCGGCCATCGACTGGGCACCCTCGGGGCGCCGAGCTCCGGACCGCCAGTAGCTGAGCGTCGCCATGGACACGCTGTTGCCGCGGGCGCGCAGCTGCTCGTGCAGCCGCGCCAGAGTCAATCCACGCGCATTGATCGCGTCGCGAAAGGACGCTGCGAATACATCGGCATATCGGCGCAGACCACTTTCCATGCTCATCACAGCACCCCCTCCGGTATGTGAAGAATCGAGCCCTAGAGTGAGCATACGACCACACCAGCATCGCGTAGGGGACGAGGTGCTATTTCTGGGGTCTATCGGCTGAGCAGTCGTGAGCAGGGTGCCCGACCTCGCGACCACTCGGCCTGACGCAGTGTCGCCCCCGTCGCTGCGTTCTGTCGCGGGGCCTGATGATCGATCTGGGGAGATCCATCGGGCCCCGCGAACACCTCTCCGGTGTCGGCGCCCACTCAGCGCCCCCGCGTAGACTGGGGGGAACACCCCCGGAGGACCCTCGATCTTCATGTCTGCCACCGCCCGCGCGTTCACCGTGCGTCACCTCCAGTTGCTGCGCGCGCTCTTCGCCGCCGCCGCTGCAGTGATGATCACCTTCTCGCCCGATCACTCGGCGGCCGTCGGTCTCTCCGTCTTCAGCGGCTTCGTGCTCACCACCGGCCTCGTGATGATCGTCGCCGCGTGGCTCGTCTACCCGGCCGGTCAGCGCTGGCCGTCCGTCGTGTTCGCCCTGCTGAGCTTCGTCGCCGGGATGACCGCCGGTGTGCCCGCATGGCGTACCGAAGACCTCTTCTTCGTCGTCGTGATCGCCTGGGCGGTCTCGACCGGCATCCTCGAGCTCGTCGTCGGACTCCGTGCGCGCAAAGCCGGCGACGCGACCGCACGGGACTCGATCACCCTCGGCGCCTTCGGCCTGCTGCTGGCCGTGCTCCTGATCGCGATCCCGGCGGGCTTCGTGCAGCCGTACGCCATCGAGGGAGCCGGTGCGTTCGAGCTCACCGGCATCATCCTCGGCGTCGGGATGTTCGGCGGATACGCGGCCATCGTCGCGGTCTTCCTCGGCATCGCCGGTCTGACCCCGAAGCGAGCGGATGCTGTCGCCGCCGGGACCACGATCGAGAACGACCCCGCCCCCGCCGGGCACGGAGGAGAGCGATGAGCGACGAGAAGCCCACCCGACGCGACATTCTGCGCCCGCTGCACCTGCTGGGAATCGCTCTCGGCTGCGGTGTCTTCGCCGCGGTGGTGACGCTCGTGTCGACCGGCGCCTTCACCGCCCGGGTGAACAACGCCATCGCGAACGGCACCTACGACGGCCTCACGCCGATCGCTCTCGGCCTGGTGGTCGGCGGCGGCGCATTCATCGTCACGCTGCTGTTCCTCGCCATGCTGATCCTCGTGGTCGACCCGGCCGAGGTCACCAAGAAGGTCGACCGCCCCGTGCTGTTCGACCCCGAGACTCCCGACGAGCCGGGCGCCGACAAGCCGGGCCGCACGTCCTCCTCCTGACCGGATCGCAAGGTTCGCCATCGCGACCGGAATAGTCCCGGGCTGCGAAGGCTTGTCCCTGTAGTGACTGCCTCGATCGACCGCGCCTCCATCGGACTCAGGTCGGAACGAGGCCCGGTGCTCGGGGCCCTCATGCTCGCCACGGGGCTGATCGCGATCGACGCGACGATCCTCGCGACCGCGGTGCCCAGCATCGTGCGCGATCTGGGCAGCTACCAGCAGTTCCCCTGGCTCTTCTCGGTCTATCTGCTCGCACAGGCGGTCAGCGTGCCGATCTACTCGCGCTTCGCCGATACCGTCGGCCGCAAGCCGATCATCCTGCTCGGCATCGCCCTGTTCCTGCTCGGGTCGGTCCTCTCCGGCTTCGCCTGGAGCATGACCGCCCTGATCGTGTTCCGCATCATCCAGGGCCTCGGCGCCGGTGCCGTCGCGCCGATGTCGATGACGATCGTCGGCGACATCTACACGGTCGCCGAGCGCGCCAAGGTGCAGGGGTACATCGCCTCGGTGTGGGCGATCTCCTCTGTCGTCGGGCCGGCGCTCGGCGGCATCTTCGCCCAGCTCGACGCCTGGCGGTGGATCTTCTGGGTCAACATCCCGCTGTGTCTGATCGCGGGATGGATGCTGCTGCGGCGGTACCACGAAGAGAAGCAGACGCAGCGTCATCGCATCGACTACGCCGGTGCCGTGCTGCTCACGGTCGGACTCACGGGCCTGATCCTCGGGATGCTGGAGGGCGGCAACGCCTGGGCGTGGCTGTCGATCCCCAGTGCCGTCTGCTTCGGACTCGGCGCCGCGGCGCTCGTGGCCTTCGGCCTCGTCGAGCGTCGCGCAGCCGAGCCGATCGTGGACCTGCGCCTGGCGGCGCGGCCGCTGATCCTCACGACGACGATCGTCTCCCTGGGCATCGGCGCCCTGATGACCGGCGTGACGAGCTTCGCACCCGCATATCTGGAAGGGTCCATCGGCATCGCGCCGCTGCTGTCGGGGTTGGCCGTCGCGGCGCTCACCCTCGGCTGGCCGCTCGCCGCCGCGAACGCGGGCCGGCTGTACATGCGGATCGGTTTCCGACGCACAGCGCTCACCGGCATGTCGATCACCGCGGTCGCGGCGATCGCTCTGGCGGTGGTCTCTCCCTGGCCCAATCCGTTCTCGATCGCCGCCGTGGCATTCGTCCTGGGCTTCGGCCTCGGCTGGAGCGCCGCCCCGACGCTGATCGCGGCTCAGGCCTCGGTCGGCTGGGGCGAGCGGGGTGCCGTGACCGGCATGAACGCCTTCGCCCGCTCGGCGGGCAGCGCGCTCGGGGTGGCCGTGTTCGGCGCGATCTCGAACTCGGTGATCGCGCAGGGCGCGGGGCCCGAGGACCCGGCGACCATCATCTCGGCATCCGTCTGGGTGTTCATCGCTGCCGCCGTCGTGGCCGTGCTCACCCTGATCGCCGCGGCGTTCATGCCGCGGGATCCGGCGGGCGCGCACTCCGGAGAGCCCCGCCCCTAGCCCGCACGTCGTTCGTGACCCGGCGCCGGGTCAGATTCGTGCGGGGTCGCTTCGCTGCGGGTCGCTTCGCTGCGGGGTCACTTTCGCATCCGATTCGGCCGATTGCGGTGCGTTTCTGGCCCCGCATCGCGCGTGCGGTGCGTTTCTGGCCCCGCACCGAACGAGCGGATGCCTCAGCGGCACCCGCTCGTTCGCGCTACTTCGCGAGCTGCTCGGCGATGCCGGTGTACGAGGCGGGGGTGAGGGCGAGCAGACGCTGCTTCGCGGCATCCCCGATCTCGAGTCCCTCGACGAACTCCGCCAGGTCCGCGGCGCCCACGCGGTGACCGCGGGTGAGCTCCTTCAGCAGCGCGTAGGGGTCGCTGATCGACGAGCGGCCGGCGACGACCTCCGCGCGGATGACGGTCTGGATTGCTTCGGCGAGGACTTCCCAGTTCACGTCGAGGTCGGCGAGCAGCACGTCGCGCGAGAGCGAGATGGCGTTCAGACCGCGACGCAGGTTGTCGATCGCGAGCAGCGAGTGGCCGAACGCGACGCCGATGTTGCGCTGCGTCGTCGAGTCGGTGAGGTCGCGCTGCAGTCGGCTGGTGACGAGGGTCTGTCCGAGGGATGCCAGCAGGGCGCCGGAGATCTCGAGGTTGGCCTCGGCGTTCTCGAACCGGATCGGGTTGATCTTGTGCGGCATCGTCGACGATCCGGTCGCGCCCGCGACGGGGATCTGCGCGAAGTAGCCGAGCGAGATGTACGTCCAGATGTCGGTGGCGAGATTGTGCAGGATCCCGCCGGCGTGACGCACGCGATCGTAGAGCTCGACCTGCCAGTCGTGCGACTCGATCTGCGTCGTCAGCAGGTTGAAGCCCAGACCCAGGCCCTCGATGTACTCGCGCGAGATGGTGGGCCAGTCGGCGTCGGGGTCGGCGGCGATGTGCGCCGACCAGGTGCCGGTCGCGCCCGAGAACTTGGCGAGGTAGTCGGATGCTGCGATCTGCGCGCGCACGCGCTCGAGACGCCACGCGAAGACGGCGAGCTCCTTGCCCATGGTCGACGGAGTGGCCGGCTGACCGTGGGTGCGGGAGAGCATCGCGGCGTCGGCGTGCTCGGCGGCCAGCTCGCGGAGCTTCGCGATCACGACGTCGAGACCCGGCAGCCAGACCTCCTCGACCGCGCGCTTGACGGTCAGGGCGTAGGACGCGGAGTTGATGTCCTCGCTTGTGCAGGCGAAGTGGGTGAGCTCGGCGATCGCGTCGAGGCCGAGGGCCGACAGTCGGTCGCGCACGAGGTACTCGATCGCCTTCACGTCGTGCTGCGTGACGGCTTCCTTCTCGGCGAGCCAGTCGATCTCGGCCTGGCCGAAGTCGCGGTAGAGGGCGCGCAGGCGCTCCTTGTCGGCATCCGACAGGGGGCTCGTCTCGAAGAGCGAGCGGTCGGTGAGCGCGATCAGCCACTCCACCTCTACCTCGACACGGGCGCGGTTGAGGCCGGCCTCCGAGAGGAAGTCGGCGAGGCCGGTGACGGCGCCGCGGTAGCGACCGTCGAGGGGGCTCAGCGGCTGGGGCGGGAGCGAAGGCTGGAAAGTCAGGGGAGTCCTCCTGATCGGGCCCCGGGAGTGCGGGGCGTGCGGGGCTGGCGGAGAGCCGGCTCGAGCTGGCGGAACAGCCCGCGAGTCGCGGTCTCAATCATACCGAGCACCGAATCGAACATCTCGGCGCCGGCGTAGTAGGGGTCGGGGACATCCTGGCTGTGCGCGTCGGGGTCGAAGGCGAGCAGCAGGGTGACCTTGCCCTCCTCGTCCTCGTTGGCGGCCCACTCGCGCAGGATGCGCTCATGAGTGCGGTCGAGGGCGACGACGAGGTCGTTCTCCGAGAAGGAGGAGAAGGTGAACTGCTTCGCGCGGTGGAGTGAGCCGTCGTAGCCGCGGCGGCTGAGGGAATCGAGAGTGCGGTGGTCGGCCCGTTCGCCGAGGTGCCAATCTCCTGTTCCCGCGCTGCGGGAGACGATCCGCGAGCCGAGACCCTGACGTTCCGCGAGATCGCGGAACACCACCTCCGCCATCGGAGAACGGCAGATGTTCCCCGTGCACACGAAGATCACGCGGAAGGGATCCGGGGATGTCACCGTCCTATTCTGCCGGTCGCAGCCCGATCGCGCGATGCCGGAGATCCCGGGCCGGGCGGGCGCACCCGTTCTGCACCGGTGCCGCGACCGAGCCAACTGCTCACGAGGCCCGAGATCCGAGGGGCGTCCGCACATCGCAGCGGCAGTGGATCGCGGATGCTGGGCGCATGTACTCCTTCGCACTCGCACAGACCGGCGCCGCAGACACCGCCTGGGCCCAGTCCCGCGCCGTGGCAGCGCTTCGCAGCGCCGTCGAGGCGCTCGACGACGTGCGCGCATCGCTCGCCGTCCTCACCGCCGACACCGACTGGCACTCCGACGGGGTGCGCGCGATGCAGCACTCGCTCGACGATCTCCGACGGAGGACACGCGTCGAGGCATCCGAGATGCGCAGCCGTGAGTCAGAGGCCGAACGGATCGACGTCTCATGACAGGGCTGACGATCGACCACGGGGGAGCGATCGCCGTCGACCCCGACGTGCTGCGCGATGTCGCTCACCGCATCGATGCCGTCGCCTCCCGTTATGACGATGCGCGTTCGGCCATCATGCGAGCGCATCGGATCATCGTCGACTCTCCTGGCTTCAGCGAGCACGTCGACACGGTGGGGCTGTGGGCGTCGGGCGAGCACGTAGCTCGACTCCGCTCCGAGTGCCAGGAGACCGCCGAGTCCACCCTTCTCATGGCCGATGCCTACGAATACGTCGAGCTGCGAGCGGAGGCGGAGATGCTCGCGCAGACCGATCCGAGCACGGCGCAGCGGCTGACACGACGAGCCGATCGTCTTGCTGCGTCGGACGAACGCATCTCGAAGATGGCCGACGACCTCGTCGCTCAGTGGCGCGCCAGACGATTCGAAGGCCTCACGGGCAACCTCGTGACGCCCGCCCTGTACGACCACGTCTTCGGGACCGCGGCGCTCGTCGGGGCGTTCTCGGGGTTCGGCAAGGTGCTCCCCGGCGAGAGGCTGCAGGGCACGGCCGACCCCGTCACGGTCTCGCCGGTGAAGACGTCCTCGCCCCAGGGGGCGCCCTCGGGCCTGGCCGGAGCCTTGAGGCGCATGCCGGTCGCCGTCGGAGCGCAGGTCGCCGTCGAGAAGTACTCCTTCGCCGACGGCACCACGAAGTTCGTCGCCTACCTGGAAGGAACGCAGAGCGTCGCGTGGGGAGGTGCGCAGCCGTGGGACTCCAAGTCCAACGCCGAGCTCTACACCGGGAAGAGATCCGCGTCGTATCAGGCGACGATCGAGGCGCTCGAGGCGGCGGGGGCGCAGCCGGGCGATGAGGTCGATGTCGTCGCCCATTCGCAATCGGCCATGGTCGCCGCTCACCTCGCGATGGAGAGTCCGTTCGACGTGCAGATGCAGATCACGGCGGGAAGCCCGGTCGAGCCGACCCTGGATGACGACCAGACCATCATCCAGCTGCGTCATTCCGACGACGTGGTCTCCGGGCTGGCCGGCGGAGGATCGCCCGAGGGGACCGGGTCGGATGACAGCATCACCCTGCTCACTGAAGGAACCCCGCAGGACACCCTCGGGGACCTGACGGTCGACGCGCACCACCTCGACACGTACATCGACACCGCGGAGATGGCCGATGAGCTCAGCGACCTGCGAATCGATGCGATGCACGAGTTCTGGCGCGAGCTCGACACCGCCGAGGTGGTCGAGCGCACCGAGTATCAGGCCGAGCGTGTCGGATGACGGCCGCGCGAGGTGCGCAGGCAGGCGTCAGTCCCGACGCTGCTTCTTGCTCTGCGGACGCAGGATGAAGCCGAAGACACCGTTGATCAGCGAGATGATGAGCGCGGCGAGCACGCCCCACCAGAAGCTGCCGACCGTGAGACCCCAGCCGAACCCGCTCGTGATCCACGCCGTGAGCCACAGCAGGAAGCCGTTGATCACGAAGCCGATCAGTCCGAGGGTGATGATGTACAGCGGGAACGCGACGATCTTCACCACCGTGCCGATGACGGTGTTCACGAGCGCGAAGATCGCGGCCACCGCGAGCAGGGTCAGCACGAGCTGCAGGGTCTCGCCCGGCGCGAACGCCCTGATCTGCACCTGCAGGGCGGGGATCAGCGTCACGACCCAGAGGGCGAACGCGTTGACGACGACTCGGATGATGAAGCGCATAGTCCGTCCAGTCTTCCATGTGGGGCGCGGGAGCGCCGCGGAATCTAGACTCATGACTGTGACCGACCCGATCCTTCCGCGCATCCGTCCCGCCATCGCCGCCCTGGCGCCGTACCGACAGGGCAAGCAGGCGGGCCCCGACGCATTCAAGCTCTCGAGCAACGAGAACCCGTTCGAGCCGCTTCCGTCGGTCGCCGCGGCGCTGCAGCACACGACGCCCATCAACCGATACCCGGATGCCACCGCCGGCCGCCTCCGCGTACGACTCGGTGCACGGTACGCCGTCGAGCCCGACCAGGTGCACGTGGCTGCGGGCAGCGTCTCGATCCTCCACCAGCTGATCCTCGCGACCGCCTCCGTAGGTGACGAGGTCGTCTACGCCTGGCGCTCGTTCGAGGCCTATCCGAGTCTGCCGCTCGTCGCGGGCGCGACCGGGGTGCAGGTGCCTCTCACGCCCGACTCCCGTCACGACCTCGACGCGATGGCTGAGGCGGTCACCGAGCGCACGCGTGCCGTCATCCTCTGCACCCCGAACAATCCGACCGGTCCGATCATCACGAGCGACGAGTTCGCGACGTTCGTCGAGCGCGTCCCCGCCGATGTGCTGATCGTCCTCGACGAGGCCTACGCCGAGTTCGTGACGGTGCCCGGGGCGGTCGACGGTCTCGCCGAGCGGGTGTTCGAGCGGCATCCGAACGTCGTCGTGCTGCGCACCTTCTCGAAGGCCTACGGACTCGCGGGCCTGCGCATCGGATACGCGATCGGCAACGAGAAGGTCCTCGATGCCGCGCGCACCACCGGCATCCCGCTCTCTGTCACGTCGGCAGCCGAGAACGCCGCGATCGCGAGCCTCGACGCCGAGTCCGAGCTGCTCGAGCGCGTCGCGGTGATCGTCGAGCGCCGCACGCGCCTGCTCGAGGGGCTGCGTCGGCAGGGCTGGGACGTGCCCGACTCGCAGGCCAACTTCATCTGGCTGCCCACCGGCGAGCGCACCGACGAGGTCGCCGCCGCATTCGTCGCCGCCGACCTCATCGTGCGCCCGTTCCCGGGTGACGGCATCCGCATCTCCGTGGGCGAGGAGGCGTCCGTGGCGCGCGTGCTCGAGGTCGCATCGTCACTGCGCTGATCCGCGCCGTTCCGCCGTTTCTCCGGGTTCCCGGCAGATGCGAGGACGTCCTAGGTATGCGTGACCGGGCATGCGCGCGCGGGTAGCGTGGGGGTCGTGACCTCGTCAGAGACTGAACTCGTCCGCGTCCTGGATCAGGATGGCCGCTTCACGCCGAGTCCGGCTGCTGAGCAGTATCTGTCGTTGATCGAGGCGATCAGCGACGCCGAGCTCGAGCAGTTCTACCGGGACATGGTGGTCATCCGCGCGATCGACACCCAGGCGACCAACCTGCAGCGACAGGGACAGCTGGCGCTGTGGCCGCCGAGTCGTGGGCAGGAGGCCGCCCAGGTCGGGTCCGCCCGCGCCGCCCGCGCCCAGGACACACTCTTCCCGTCGTACCGCGAGCACGCCGTGACGCGCATCCGCGGCGTCGACCCCGTCGACATCATCAAGCTGATGCGCGGTGTCTCGCACGGCGGCTGGGATCCGACCGACCCCAAGAACGGCAACACCCGCCTCTACACCCTGGTTCTCGGCTCGCAGGTGCTGCATGCAGCCGGCTACGCGATGGCGTTGAACTTCGACGGTCGATCCGGCACCGGCGACGTCGACAAGGACGAAGCCGTCATCGTCTACTACGGCGACGGGGCGTCGAGCCAGGGCGACGTGCACGAGGCGATGGTCTTCGCCGCGAGCTACCAGGCTCCCACCGTCTTCTTCCTGCAGAACAACCACTGGGCGATCTCGGTGCCGGTCGCGACGCAGTCGCGGGTGCCGCTGGTCGAGCGCAGCGCCGGCTACGGCATCCCCAGCGTCCGCGTCGACGGCAACGACGTCCTCGCCAGCTACGCCGTGTCGCGCGTCGCTCTCGACGAAGCCCGCAGCGGCCAGGGTCCCCGGGCGATCGAGGCGGTCACGTACCGTCTCGGCGCGCACACCACCAGCGACGACCCCACGAAGTACCGCGGCTCCGACGAAGAGCAGTCGTGGGCGCTGCGAGACCCGATCGACCGCATGCGCGCCTTCCTCGAGAACAGGGGAGCGGCGGGGCAGTTCTTCGCCGACGTGGATGCCGAGGCGGCCGACGCCGCCGAGGACCTGCGTTCACGCAGCGTCGAGCTCGGATCGCCGACCGCAGACAAGATCTTCGATCACGTGTACAGCGACCCGCATCCGCTCGTGGCGGAGCAGAAGGCCTGGCACACGCGCTACGAGGCATCGTTCGAAGGAGACGGCAAGTGATGGACTGCCTTCAGGATTCTCGGCCAGGAGCGACTTTCGCGGCCCGCGCTGCGCGCAGTGGCCGCCGAACGTGCGTATGGCCGCAGAAGTTCACGACGTCGAGGACGGTGCACGCATGACCCTCGAGACGATGCCCCTCAGCAAGGCGCTGAACTCAGGCCTGCGCCGGGCGCTCGAAGACGACTCCAAGGTCCTGCTCATGGGCGAGGACATCGGCAAGCTCGGCGGTGTCTTCCGGGTCACCGAGCACCTGCAGCGCGACTTCGGCGACCGCCGCGTGCTCGACACCCCCCTCGCGGAGTCGGGGATCGTCGGCACCGCGATCGGGCTCGCGATGGCCGGGTTCCGTCCGGTGATCGAGATCCAGTTCGACGGGTTCGTGTTCCCCGCGTTCGACCAGATCACGACCCAGCTCGCCAAGCTCACGAACCGCCACGAGGGCAGGATCAGCCTGCCCATCGTGATCCGCATCCCCTACGGCGGGCACATCGGAGCGGTCGAGCACCACCAGGAGAGCCCCGAGGCCTACTTCGCGCACACCCCCGGCCTGCGGGTGGTGTCGCCGTCGACGCCGAACGATGCGTACTGGATGATCCAGGAGGCCATCGCGTCGAACGACCCGGTGATCTTCATGGAGCCGAAGAGTCGCTACTGGCAGAAGGGCGAGGTCGAGCTCGACGCGTCCGCCGCCCCGCTGCACTCGTCTCGCGTCGTGCGCACCGGATCCGACGTCACGCTCGTCGGACACGGAGCCATGGTCACGACCCTGCTGCAGGCGGCCGCGCTCGCCGAGGCCGAGGGCACCAGCTGCGAGGTCGTCGACGTGCGGTCGCTGTCTCCGGTCGACTACGAGCCCATCCTGAGCTCGGTACGCAAGACCGGACGCATGGTCTACGCCCAGGAGGCCCAGGGCTTCGTCAGCATCGGCAGCGAGATCGCCGCGACCGTCATGGAGCGCGCCTTCTATGCGCTCGAAGCTCCCGTGCTCCGCGTCTCGGGATACGACACTCCGTTCCCGCCCGCGAAGCTCGAGGGAACCTACCTCCCCGACGCCGACCGCATCCTCGAGGCCGTCGACCGTTCGCTCGCCTACTGATCTCACCCTGATCTCACCGTTCCGAAAGGACCGCACATGAGCACGCAGAACTTCAACCTCCCCGATGTGGGCGAGGGCCTGACCGAGGCCGAGATCGTGGCATGGAAGGTCGCGCCGGGTGACTCCGTCGCCATCAACGACGTCATCTGCGAGATCGAGACCGCCAAGTCGCTCGTCGAGCTGCCGTCGCCGCACGCCGGAGTCGTCGGCGAGCTGCTCGCCGCCGAGGGCGCGACCGTCGAGGTCGGCTCGCCGATCATCACCTTCGTGACCGATGCGCGCGACGACGCCGGACCCGGCAAGATCGCCACCGCGGAGGCCCCCGCGCCGGAAGAGGGCGGCGGGTCGGTTCTCGTCGGCTACGGCACGGGCGGCGGTGCGACGTCGCGGCGCAAGCGTCCGGCAGAGCGCCCGGTGCGCTCGTCGGTCGGCGTGATCGCCAAGCCCCCGATCCGCAAGCTCGCCCGCGACCTGGGCGTCGATCTGACGACCGTCACGCCGACCGGCGCAGACGGCGAGGTCACCCGCGACGACGTCGTGACCCATGCCTCGCAGGCGAGTGTCTTCCGCAACATCGAGACGCCGGAGTGGGGAGCCGTGCGCGAAGAGACGGTTCCCGCGCCGCAGAGCACGCCGGCTGGCCTCGCCCGTGGAGTGTCGGCAGCGCCGGCATCCGCCCCGGTGTCCGACGACCGCACGGAGTCGATCCCGGTCAAGGGGGTGCGCAAGGCCACGTCGTCGGCGATGGTGCAGAGCGCCTACTCCGCCCCGCACGTCACCGTGTGGAAGGAGATCGACGCGAGCCGCACGATGGAGCTCGTGAAGCGGCTCAAGGCATCACCCGACTACGCCGACATCCGCGTCTCGCCGCTGCTGATCATGGCTCGCGCCGTCATCTGGGCCGCCCGTCGCACGCCGATGGTGAACGCCGCGTGGATCGAGACCGAGGGCGGCGCCGAGATCTCGGTGCGCCACTACGTGAACCTCGGCATCGCGGCGGCCACTCCGCGCGGCCTGCTCGTGCCGAACATCAAGGACGCGCAGGACCTCAGCATGAAGGACCTCGCTCGCGCGCTGAACCGCCTCACGCTCACCGCCCGCGAGGGCAAGACGAGCCCCGCCGACCAGCAGGGCGGCACGATCACGATCACCAACATCGGCGTGTTCGGGATGGATGCCGGTACGCCGATCATCAACCCCGGCGAGGCGGGCATCGTGGCCATGGGCACGATCAGCCAGAAGCCGTGGGTCGTCGACGGCGAGGTGCGCCCCCGCTGGGTCACCACGGTCGCAGGTTCGTTCGACCACCGCGTGATCGACGGCGACGGCATGAGCCGCTTCATCGCCGACGTGGCATCGGTTCTCGAGGAGCCCGCGCTGCTCGTCGAGTGAGGCGGACAGCGGGGATACAGTGGCGGAGAACCGTGATGACCGCCCCGACAGAACGGACTCAACGCGGATGAGGATCGAACCGACTGCCATCACCCTCGGAACCTCCGGCCTCGGCCGGCATTCGGAGCCGGGATCCGCCGAGGAGAGAGCGGCCGTCGATGTCGCCATCGACCTGCTCACGAGCAGGCACGGGTTCGTGGACACGTCGAACAACTACTCGGCCGGTCGATCCGAAGCCGTCATCGGCATCGCGCTGCGCGAGCTGGGGATGGACGGTTCGCGAGTCATCTCGAAGGTGGATCAGGACCCTGAGACGGGCGTGTTCGACCGAGACCGCGTCCTCCGCTCGTTCGAGGAGACGACCGCGCGGCTCGGGGTCGACCGGCTTCCACTGTTGCACCTGCACGACCCGTATTCGGTGTCGTTCGAGGACACGATCTCGATCGGCGGCGCGGTGCAGGGGCTCATCGAACTGCGGAGCGCCGGCGTGGTGGACGCGATCGGTGTGGCGGCGGCTCCGGTCCCGCTGATGGCGAAGTACGTCGAGACGGGGGTGTTCGACGCCGTGCTGATCCACAACCGATTCACGCTCGTGGATCACTCGGCTGAGAGTGTGTTCGCCGACGCCAAGGCACGCGGCATGGCCGTGTTCAACGCTGCGCCCTTCGGTTCGGGACTGCTCGTCAAGGGGCCGCATTCCGGTGCGCAGTACGCCTATCGACCTGCCGGCGAGGAGCTGCTGAGGTGGACCGAGCGTCTGCAGCGCGTCTGCGCCGATCATGGAACGTCGATGGCTGCCGCAGCGCTGCACTACTCGCTGCGGTCCCCGCTGGTCGACTCCACAGTCGTCGGGGTGTCGAGACCGCATCGTCGTGAGCAGCTCGACGAGCTGGAGCATGCGGAGGTCCCGGAGGCGCTGTGGGGCGCCATCGAGAGCCTGGGGTCGTCGCCTTCCCCGGTGGACGACGGCGACTACGCCTGACGCAGCTCCGCGAGAGCAGTGATCTGCGCGGCGCCGGGGTCCCAGTGCCGCACACTGCGCGCGTGAGCGTGGATGTCGCCGCCGATGAGATCCAGCGCGTCGGCCAGATCGGTGATCCGCAACCGGCGGGCGAGGGCGACGTGCGGCATCCACTCGCCCGGCGCGGTATGCGGGGCATCGTCACCCGGCCCGACGGCGGCGAGGATCGTCTCGCGGAGGTGGATCAACTCCGCACGGGGAACGATGCTCCGCGCCAGCACACGGCGATCTCCGGAGCCGAAGAGCAGGGGAGCGCCCAGCGTGATCGGGAACGACGGGATGCCGGCGAAGACATCTGGTCCGGGCGGTGACAGGTCGACGCGTGCGACCAGCGTGATGTGAGGGCGGTTGCTCGCCGACGTGTGCCCCGCGAGGCTCGACAGGCCGCGCGCCGCGAGAGCATTCCATTCGGCCCGGACCGCGGCCTCGGCCCCTGCGTCGAGGAGCAGTTCGATCGATGACGGGGAGCGCTGCGGCTCTGGTTCTCGCACGACGTCAGCTCACCGCGCTGAGCCGCCGCTCCGCGAGCAGCGGCACGGCCACCTCGCGCGCCGCCCTGCGCGCGGTCGCGACGGCGCCGATCGAGACGACCTCGGCGCCCAGCGTCGAGGCGAGGATCTCGGGTGCCGGCAGGTGCAGCTGGGCAGGCAGCACCTCGCGCGCAGCCGTGAGAACGGGGGCGATGCTCTCGGCCACCGCCCCGCACACGATCACGCGGGAGGGGTCGTACATGCTGCCGAGCACGCCGACCACACGGGCGAGCGTCGCGCCGACGCGGGAGGTGGCCAGGAGCGCATCGGCATCGCCGGCCGCCGCCGCCGTCAGCACGGCGCGGGGGTCGATGCGCTCCTCGCGTGCGAGCCGCCCGATCGGGGATTCGGAGGAGATCTCGCCGCTCTCGACCGCCGCCCGCACCTGATCCTGCAGGGCGTAGCGCAGACCGAAAGCCGAGCCGACGCCGATGATGTGGTCGAACACGACACCCTCGCCGACTCCACCGTGAGCGCCGTGCAGCACGTGGCCGTCGACCACGACGCCGCCGCCGAAGCGTTCGCTCGCGAGCAGGGCGACGTAGTCACGGCATCCGATGGCTGCGCCGGCCGAGCCCTCGGCGATCGCGGCGAGCTGTGCGTCGTTCTTGATCTCCACGACGGGGGCCCAGTCGGCGAGCGCCTCGGCGAGACCGGGGTTCGTGCGCTCCCAGAAGCCCTCGGGATGCGGCGGAGAGATGCCCGCCCGGTCGACGGGCGCGGCGACGCCGACGCAGATCGCGAGCACCGCCTCGCGCGAGACCTCGGCCTCGGCGAGCGCGTGCTGCATCTGGTCGAGGATCGTGGCACGGCGTGCTGCCGCGGTCTGCGTCGGGTCGAGGTCGGTGCGGTGGTGCACGAGAGTGTGGTCGGTGGGGTCGGCGACGGTCACCGCGAGGTGGGTGTCTCCGGCATCCACCCCGATGACGACGCCCAGGTCGGATGCCAGCACGAAACGTCGCGCCGGGCGTCCTGCGCGGTAGCTTCCGGCGGCGCGGGCGTTGGGCAGCTCGCGCAGCACCCCGGCATCGACGAGGGTGTCGATCCCGTCGATCGCTGTGGAACGGGTCAGCGAGGTGCTCGCCATCGCCTCGGTCGCGGTGAACTCCCCGGCCGCCCAGGCGAAGTCGAGGATGGCGCCGACGCTGGCTCGTCCGGTGCCGAGACCTGCGGAGACTTCTGTCACGGGCCTTGACCTCACTCTCGTCCAGATGAGAGAGTACCGTTCATCGAAGTAAATTCGCTCACTAGATTTAGTCTGCGGATCTACAGGACGAAAGGACGACGGTGTCTGTGAAACCCCCACGCCCGGCGCAGCTGGTGGCCGGTGCGGCCGCGCTCGCCCTGGTCGGAGCGGCTCTGACCGGCTGCTCGACGGCCGGCGGAACCGAGACCATCCGCTTCACGTTCAGCAAACGCGAGGCGATCGAGTTCATGACAGAGCTCGTCGCCGAGTACAACTCCTCG
Organism: Microbacterium sp. LMC-P-041; assembly: GCF_030209555.1. NCBI lineage: Bacteria > Bacillati > Actinomycetota > Actinomycetes > Micrococcales > Microbacteriaceae > Microbacterium > Microbacterium sp. LMC-P-041. Next base: position 124,737 of record NZ_JARVRV010000004.1, on the reverse strand, counting down.
CAGGACAAGGTGCGCGTCGAGATCGACACCTCGGGTGTCGACGTCGTGTCGGCGAGCTTCGTGCGCGGCAACCCGCCGGACATCATGCTGGCCAACTACAACTACGAGATCGCCCGGTTCGTGCAGCGCTGCGCGCTTACGGATCTCTCCGACACCGAGGCCGCCTCGACCATCCGCGACGACCTGCAGCCGCTCATGGAGCAGTACGGCTCGTGCGAGGGGCGCACGAGCGCGCTGCCGTACTCGGTGATGGGCGCGTCGGTCATCTACAACAAGCAGATCTTCGACGAGCAGGGCCTCGAGGTCCCGCAGACGTGGGACGAGCTGCTCGCCGTGTGCGATCAGCTGAAGCAGGCGGGGATCGACCCCTTCTACGCCACCTTCAAGGACGACTGGACCGTCGCGCAGGGCTGGTACGACTACACCGCCGGCGGCTCGGTCGACGTGATCGACTTCTTCGACACCCTCGCGGAGGAGGGTACCGAGGTCGGTCCCGACTCCGAGGTGTCGTTCGAGAAGGACTTCGCCGAGCCCATGGACCGCATGATGACCCTCGCGACCGAGTACACCAACGCGGATGCCGCGAGCCGCGGATACGGCGACGGCAATCTCGCATTCGGCAAGGGCGAGGCGGCGATGTACCTGCAGGGGCCGTGGGCGTTCAGCGAGATCGAGAAGACGGCTCCCGACCTCGACCTCGGCACCTTCCCGCTGCCGATGACCGACGATCCCGCCGACCTCGGCGTGCGCGTCAACATGGACCTCGCCGCGATGATCCCCGAGGGGTCGCAGCACCAGGAGGCAGCAGGTGACTTCCTCGAGTACCTGTTCCAGCCCGAGAACATCGAGGCCTACAACGCGTCGCAGCTCGGGTTCACCCCGACGAAGGACGCACCGGCCCCGGACGACCCTCGGATCGAGGGAATGATCGAGTACTACGACAACGGCCAGATCTATCAGGGACCCTCGGTGCTCGTGCCCCGAACCCTGCCGGTCTTCAACTACGCGCAGGCGATGGTGCTGGGCGCGTCCCCGACCTCCACGTTGCGCACCATGGATGCCGACTGGGCGAGGATCGCGTTCCGCGCTCCCATCCCGTCGACCCAGGACAACGCCTCCGGTGAGGACTCAGCATCCGGCGAGACAGAGGAGTCCACGCCATGACGAACACCGCTCTGCCCAACCCTGCAGCCCCCAACCCCTCGTCGTCGAGGCCGACGGCGGGCACGATCACGAAGCCCAACACCCCCACGACCGACACCACGGCGATCATCACGGGAGGCACCCGCAAGCTCGGTCGCCGCACCCGCAAGGTCGAGCCGATCTACTACCTGTTCCTGCTGCCGACGCTGGTCATCTTCACGCTCGCGATCACCGTGCCCGGCATCATGGGCATCTTCTTCAGCTTCACCGACTCGATCGGCATCGGCGAGTGGAGCTTCAACGGGCTGACCAACTACATCGCGATGTTCAGCGACCCGGCCATCCTGCAGAGCTACCTGTTCACGTTCGGTTTCTCGATCGCCACGGTGATCGTCGTCAACGTGATCGCGTTCCTGCTGGCGGTCGGGCTGACCTCCCGCATCCGGTTCAAGACGGGGCTGCGCACGATCTTCGTGATCCCCATGGTGATCTCGGGCATCATCATCGCCTACGTCTTCAACTTCCTGTTCTCGAACTCGATCCCTGCCGCGGGCGCCGCCACCGGCATCCCGTGGCTCTCGACCAGTCTGCTCGCGAATCCCGATCTCGCGTGGGTGGCGATCGTCATCGTCACCGCGTGGCAGGCGGTTCCGGGCACACTGCTCATCTACATCGCCGGCCTGCTCTCGGTGCCGGGCGAGGTCTACGAGGCAGCCAGCATCGACGGAGCGAACAAGAGGCAGCAGCTCTTCCGCATCACGCTTCCGCTCGTCGCGGGGTACGTGGTGATCAACGTCATCCTGGGCTTCAAGGGCTTCCTCAACGCCTACGACATCATCGTCGGCCTCACCAACGGCGGTCCCGGCACCGCCACCCGCAGCGTCGCGATGACGATCATCGCGGGCTTCAACGGCGGCGACTACGCCTACCAGATGGCCAACGCGACGATCTTCTTCATCGTCGCCGTGCTCATCTCCCTGCTGCAGCTCTCGCTGACCCGCGGAAGGAACGCACTCTGATGTCGACGCAGACACTCACCACCATCCCCACCTCGGGCAAGAAGCCGCGCGTCCGCATGGAGCGCGTCAACTGGTCGGGCACGATCATCCTGATCCTGTGTGCCGTCACCGTGCTGCTGCCGCTGTACGTCACGATCTCGATGGCGTTCAAGACCACGGGTCAGGCGGTCGACGGCAACGCGTTCTCGCTGCCGGCGCCCTTCAGCATCGACGGGTTCGTCGAGGCCTGGAATCTCACGAAGTTCCCGGTCGGCGCGGGCATCTCGCTGCTGGTCACGGCCGGCACCGTGATCGCGACGATCGTGCTCGCGGCCTTCGCGTCGTACGCGATCGTCCGCAACTGGGACCACCGCCTGTTCCGCTGGTCGTTCTTCTACCTGCTCGCCGCGATGTTCATCCCGTTCCCCGTGGTGGCGCTGCCGCAGATCCAGCTGACCGGCTGGGTGGGACTCGACAACCCGTTCGGCGTGATCATCCTCGCGACGATGTTCCAGCTGAGCTTCAGCGTGCTGCTGTTCACCGCGTTCCTGCGGTCGATCCCGATCGAGCTCGAAGAGAGCGCCCGCATCGACGGCGCCACCACCTGGCAGACGTTCTGGCAGCTGATCTTCCCGCTGCTGGCGCCGATGAGCGCGACGGTCGGCATCTTCGCCTTCCTCTACGCCTGGAACGACTTCATGATGCCGTCGCTGATCATCTCCGATCCCGCGCTGCAGACGCTGCCGGTGCGGCAGAACCTCTTCCAGACCCAGTTCAGCAACAACTACAACGTGTCGTTCGCCTCGTACCTCATGGCGATGGCCCCGGCGATCCTGGCCTACCTGTTCACGCAGCGCTTCGTCATGGAGGGCGTCACACAGGGCGCCGTCAAGGGCTGACACGTCGCACACCCCGGACCGCAACACGAAGGAGCAACACCCCTCATGACCGATGCGCTTCTCACCGAGACCCGCGACGACACGACGGCCGCATGGTGGCGCCAGGCCGCCGTCTACCAGATCTACCCCCGCAGCTTCGCCGATGCGAACGGCGACGGCCTCGGTGACATCCCTGGCATCGTCTCGCGGGCCGACTACCTGCGCGACCTCGGCATCGACGCCGTGTGGCTCAGCCCGTTCTATCCGTCGGCCCTGGCAGACGGGGGCTACGACGTGGCCGACTACCGCGACGTCGATCCGCGCCTGGGCACGCTCGACGACTTCGACGACATGGTCGCGGCGCTGCACGAGCGCGGCATCCGCGTCGTGGTCGACATCGTGCCGAACCATTCGTCCGACCTGCACGAGTGGTTCCAGGAGGCGCTCGCCGCAGGCCGCGGCTCGGCGGCCCGCGAGCGGTACATCTTCCGCGAGGGATCCGGTCCCGACGGCGCGGAGCCGCCGACCGACTGGACCGCCGCGTTCGGCGGATCGGCGTGGGAGCGGGTCGATGACGGCCAGTGGTACCTGCACAGCTTCGCCCCCGAACAGCCCGACTTCAACTGGGACCACCCGGAGGTGCGCGAGGACTTCCTGACGACGCTGCGCTTCTGGTCGGACCGCGGGGTCGACGGCTTCCGCATCGATGTCGCCCACATGCTGACGAAGGATCTGACCGAGCCCCTGCCCAGCACCGCCGATCTCGAGCTGCTCCCGCACGACGGCAACCATCCGCTGCACGACCGCGACGACGTGCACGAGATCTACGCCGAGTGGCGTCGGGTCTTCAACGACTACGACCCGCCCCGCACCGCCGTGGCCGAAGCCTGGGTCAGCACTCCCGAGCGCCGCGCACGGTATGCCTCGGCCGAGGGGCTCGGGCAGGCATTCAACTTCGACCTGCTGGTCGCCGACTTCGACGCGACGCAGTTCCGCACGATCATCACCGACAACCTCGCGCAGTCCGAGGCCACCGGGTCGTCGACGACGTGGGTGCTGTCGAACCATGACGTCACCCGCCACGCGACGCGCTACGGTCTCGCGCCGCTCAAGGGGCGCACCGGAGTGAAGCAAGGGGTCGAGTGGGTCGCGGCCGGCGGGCCGGAGGATCAGCTCGATCGCGAGGCGGGTCTTCGCCGAGCGCACGCCGCGACGCTGCTGCTGCTCGGCCTCCCCGGCAGCACCTACCTGTATCAGGGGGAGGAGCTCGGCCTCCACGAGGTCGCCGACGTCGCGCCCGAGCAGCGTCAGGACCCGGCGTTCTTCCGTGGTGCCGTCTTCGACGGACTGGGACGGGACGGATGCCGTGTGCCGCTGCCCTGGACCGCATCCGGACCGTCGTTCGGCTTCGGATCCGCTGAGGCGCACCTGCCGCAGCCCGCGTGGTTCGCCGAGTCCGCGGTCGATGTCGAGGCCGCCGATCCGTCGTCGACGCTCTCGCTCTACCGGGAGGCGCTGCGGCTGCGGCACGAGCTGCAGACCGAGGAGAGCCTGGAATGGATCGAGACCGGCCGGCCCGATGTGCTGCGCTTCGCTCGCCCGAACGGCTGGCAGATCGTGACGAACTTCGGCACCGAGCCGTTCGACCTCGGAGCGGATGCCGCCGATGTCGTCCTCGGCACGGTGGTCGACGGGGCGGTCCCGGAGGACTCGACCGTGTGGATCGCGCCGGGTCTCATCGGCTGACCGGATCCGATCGCAGGACGAAAGCACGGATGCAGGGCGAGAACACGGTTTCTCGTCCTGCATCCGTGCGACGACCCTGCAATCGGTCGTGAAGCGCGCCACCCCAGCCCACCGATTTGATAATGGTTCTCATTAGCGTTTAGAGTGGGGGACATGAAGAAGCCGTTCGTCGCCCTCGCCCTCGCATCCGTCGCCGCACTCTCGCTGGCCGGATGCTCGACCACCCCCGCTGCGGGAGAGGGCGGCGACGGCGGAGCGGTGACGGTCGTCGCGAGCACCAATGTCTACGGTTCGCTCGCCGAGCAGATCGGCGGCGACCGCGTCGACGTGACCTCGATCATCACCTCGGCCACGCAGGACCCGCACTCGTACGAGGCCTCGGCCCGTGACCGCCTGACGGTGCAGAAGGCCGACCTCGTGATCGAGAACGGCGGCGGCTACGACGGCTTCATCGACACCCTGCTGCAGGATGCCCAGGACCCGCACATCGTCACCGCCGTCGAGTTCTCGCACGACTTCCCGGGCAACGAGGGTCACTCTGATGAGGAGGGCGCGACCGAGGAAGAGCACGATCACGACCACGCCGAGGGTGAAGAGGGGCACGAGGGCCACAATCACATCGAAGGCTTCAACGAGCACGTCTGGTTCGACCCGCACACGATGATCCACGTGGTCGAGGCGATCGCCGATGAGCTTGCCGCGATCGACCCCGACGGCGAGGCGGAGTTCACCGCCAACGCCGAGGACATCGTCGCCGACCTCGAGGGCTTCGAAGCCGACCTCGAGGCCCTCAAGACGGATGCCGCCGGCGCCGATGTGATCATCACCGAGCCGCTGCCCGGCTACATCGCCACCGCCGCCGGACTCACCGATGTGACCCCCGAGGGATTCGCGGAGTCGGTCGAGGAGGGCAGCGATGTCGCCCCCGCGAGCCTGCTCGAGACCCTGAACGTCGTCGACAGCGGCGACGTGGCAGCCGTGCTCACCAATGCGCAGACCGGCGGGGCCGAGACGCAGCGCGTCGAGGATGCCGCGACCGCCGCCGGCATCCCTCTCGTCGCGTTCACGGAGCTGCTGCCCGAAGGATCGTCGTACTCTGAGTGGATGAGTGACGCGATCCAGAGCCTCGCCGACGCGCTCCAGTCGTGAGCGCCGCCGCCGACGCGCGGGCAGGAGCCGAGAAGTCGAACCCCGTGCTCGAGGTGCGGGGAGCCGCCCTCCAGCGCGGCGACCGGGAACTGTGGTCGGGCCTCGACCTGACCGTCGAGCCCGGGGAGTTCATCGCCGTGCTCGGACCGTCTGGTTCGGGAAAGACCACGCTGCTGCGCAGCATCCTGGGCCTGCAGCCGCTGTCGGCCGGCGAGATCTCGGTCGCCGGCGGGCCGGTGCGCAAGGGCAATCCGCGCATCGGATACATCCCGCAGCAGCGCTCGCTGGCTCCCGACACGAGCATGCGGGCCCGCGACCTCGTGGCGCTCGGTGTGCAGGGCAGCCGCTTCGGCTTCCCGATCCCGCACCGCGGCGACAAGGCCAAGGTCGATCAGCTGCTCGCCTCGGTCGGAGCCGCGCACTACGCCGACCGCCGGGTCGGCCTCCTGTCGGGCGGTGAGCAGCAGCGACTGCGCGTCGGTCAGGCGCTCGCCGACGAACCCGCCCTGCTGCTGTGCGACGAGCCGCTGTCGAACCTCGATCTCGCGAACCAGGTCGCGATCACCGACATCATCGACCGCCAGCGTCGCGATCGCCGCGCCGCTGTGCTGTTCGTCACCCACGACATCAACCCGATCCTCGGCCGCGTCGATCGCATCCTCTACATCGCCGGCGGTCGCTTCGTGCTCGGCACCCCCGAAGAGGTGCTGCAGACCCGAGTGCTCACCGAGCTCTACGGCACCCCGGTGTTCGTGCTGCGCGCCGGCGACCGACTCGTCGTCGTCGGGGTGCCGGATGCCGAGCCCCACCACCTGCACGACCACGACCACGACCACGGAGGTGCCGCATGAAGGTCATCACCGGCATCGTGCCTGCGGTCGACTGGAGTGACGTGTTCTCGTTCCAGGACTACGGCGAGCTCGTCGCCCTGCTCGCGAACTCGATCATCGCGGGTGCGGTGCTCGGCATCGTCGGCGGACTGATCGGCGTCTTCGTGATGCAGCGCGACCTCGCGTTCGCGGTGCACGGCGTCAGCGAGCTCTCGTTCGCGGGTGCCGCCGCAGCGCTGCTCTTCGGGGGCAGCGTGGTCGTCGGATCCCTCGGCGGTGCGCTCGTGGCGGCGATCCTGATCGGCGTCCTGGGGGCCAAGGCCCGAGATCGCAATTCGATCGTCGGGGTGCTCATGCCGTTCGGCCTCGGCCTCGGCATCCTCTTCCTGTCGCTCTACGACGGGCGCAGCGCCAACCGCTTCAGTCTGCTGACCGGACAGATCGTCTCGGTCTCGAGCCCCGACCTCGGCTGGCTGCTCGGCATCAGCATCGTCGTGCTGCTCGGGCTGCTGCTCATGTGGAACCCGCTGCGCTTCGACTCGCTCGACCCCGAGTCGGCCGCGGCCCGCGGTGTGCCGACCCGCGCGGTGAGCCTGCTCTTCATGGTGCTGCTCGGTCTGATCGTCGCGGTCAGCGTGCACATCATCGGCGCCCTGCTCGTGATGGCGCTGCTCGTGACTCCCGCGGCGGCCGCCATGCGCGTCTCGGCAGGGCCGGTCGCGGTGCCTCTGCTCGCGGCGCTCTTCGGGTTCGTGTCGGCCGTCGGCGGCATCCTGCTCGCCCTCGCGGGCACGCTGCCGGTGAGTCCGTACATCACGACCCTGTCGTTCACGATCTACGTCGTGTGCTGGATCATCCAGCGCGCCCGAGGCGGCGTGCGCCGCGTGCGGGCCTGACGTTCCCAGGGCCCGGCAAGGGCGGCGCGCCTAGAATCGTGGGTATGGCTCAGCGGAACACCTGGCAGCGCGATCGCGTGCGCGAAGCCCTCGCCGACGCGCGAGGATTCGTCAGCGCGCAGAATCTGCATGCCTCGCTCCGCGACGACAACACCGGCATCGGCCTCGCCACGGTCTATCGGGCCCTGGCCGGACTCGCCGCAGCCGGCGACGCCGACTCGCTGCAGAGCCCCGAAGGCGAGGCGCTCTACCGCGCCTGCACGACGCAGGGCCACCACCACCACCTGATCTGTCGCAACTGCGGACTCACGGTCGAGATCGAGGCGACCGACGTCGAGCAGTGGGCGCACCGCACCGCGGCCCTCCACGGCTTCACGGATGCCGCGCACGTGGTCGACATCTTCGGGCTGTGCGCCTCCTGCACCAACAAGCGGGACGCCGAAGAGGCAGCGAACGCGTGACCACCCAGGCCGCTCCACGGACGGTGCACTCGCACCGGCCCTCCCGATCGCCGCGCTCGCCGTGGATCGGGGTCGGCCTCGGCGCCGCGATCGTGCTCGCGCTCTTCCTGATCGACCGGTTCCTTCCGTCGCTCTTCACCGCGAGCCTGCCCAGCAGGGCTCAGGACGGCCTGACCCTCGCCCTGAGCGTGCTCATCGAGGCGCTGCCGTTCGTGATCCTCGGCGTGCTGCTGTCGATCGTCGTCCAGGTGTGGCTGCCCGCCGACGTCATCCACCGCTGGCTGCCGAAGCGCGCATGGGCCCGGCGTGCGGTGCTGTCGCTGCTCGGCATGCTCATCCCGGTGTGCGAGTGCGGCAACGTGCCCTTCGCCCGCGGTCTCATGATGCGCGGGCTCGCACCGGCCGAGGCGCTGACGTTCCTGATCGCCGCCCCGATCGTGAACCCGATCGTGATCCTGACCACGCACGCGGCATTCGGCTTCGATGACGGCATCCTGGTGGCCCGTCTCATCGGCGGATACCTGATCGCCAACCTCATCGGCTGGATCTACAGCCGCCACCCCTCGCCCGACTCGCTGCTCACCCAGCGGTTCATCGACACCTGCGACCGCGTCACGCACGAGCACGGCACACCGGTGCGCCGCAGCCTCACGCAGTTCCTCGTCGAGCTGCGCGCCGTGATGCCCGCGCTCGTGATCGGATCGGCGCTCGCCGGAGCGGTGCAGGTGCTGATCCCGCGCGAGGTGCTGCTGGCGATCGGCTCGAACCCGGTGCTGTCCATCCTGGCGATGATGGCCCTCGCGATGACCGTCGCGATCTGCTCGAACGTCGACGCCTTCTTCGCCCTGTCGTTCGCCTCCACCTTCTCGTCGGGCGCGCTCGTGGCGTTCCTGCTCGTCGGCCCGCTCGTCGACGTGAAGATGCTCGCTCTCATGCGCACGACCTTCACCACCCGCACCCTCGTCGGGATCGTCGGCGTGGTGCTGTTCGCCGCCTTCGCGATCGGGATCGGGGTGAACGTCCTTGTCTGATCACGCGCACCCCACGCAGGCCCGCTCGCGCGCCCGTGCCCTGGGCACCCGCTGGCTCGGCATCGGTCTCGCCACGGTGATCTCGGTCGTCACGCTCGGACTCGGCCTGACCGGTCGCCTGAATCTCTACATCAGCCCCGAGTCGGTGTGGTTCGCCTGCGCCGCGGCCGTCGTGACTCTTGCCGGAGCGATCTGGTCGTGCACCCTGCCGCTCGGCGAAGAAGGCGACCACGGACACGATCACGGACACGGCACGGATGCGGATGCGGATGCCGAGCCGTCGCCTCGCCGCAGCCTCGCCCTCGTGGGCACGGTCACCGGAGGTGTCGTCGCCTCGGGTGTCGTCATCGCAGCACTCGTGCTGCCGCCCGCATCGCTGTCGGTCGAGCTGGCGATGTCGCGGGTCGGAGAGCAGACCGCGCTGTTCGCCGGGGCCGACGATGTGACCCTCGGGGTCGCCGACACCGCGACCTTCGGGGTGGGCGACTGGGCGAGCGTGTTCGCGACGGCGACCAACACCGCCGCCTACGACGGCAAGACGGTCACGCTGACCGGCTTCGTCACCCCCACGGATGCCGACGGCGTCAACCTCACGCGCCTCGTCATCACGCACTGCGTGATCGACGCGCAGCCGGCGACGCTACCGGTGACGATCGATGCGGGAGAGTTCGACACCGGCCAGTGGGTCGAGGTCGAGGGCACGGTCAAGGCGGATGCCGACGGCTCGCTGCACGTCGAGCCCACCACCGTCACCGCGATCGACGAGCCTCAGGACCCGTATGAGTACTGACGACGAGCGCCCCGACCTCCCGGCGGTGCCGCGCACGCGCGCCGAGCTGCGCGCCGCCCGCGAGGCGGAAGCGGCCGCTGCTGCCGCGGATTCCCCGTCGCCGTCGGTGAGCGACGCCGGCGCAGCCGAACCCACCGCCGAATCGCCGGACGAGGGCGGCGGGGCAGAGCGAGCCGGAACGTCTCCTGCGACCGACACGCCTGTCGTCTCGCCTGCGGCTCGCGGGGCTCGCGGGGCCGGCGGCGAACGGCCGACGCGTTCGACCTTCGTCCCGCCTGATGCGGAGTCCACGACGTCGTTCGCGGCTCACTCCACGACCGACTACGCGCCCCCGGCGCCGGTGCAGCCGAAGGCCGAGAAGAAGCCGAAGGCCGAGAAGAAGCCCAAGCCGGCGAAGGCCGCCAAGCCCGCAAAGGCCGCCAGGCCCGAGAAGCCCGCCAAGCCGGAGAGGCCCGCGAAGCCCGAGAAGTCCGACACCCCGAGCGACCGCCGGTTCCTGCTGGCGCTCGGCGCTGTGCTCGGCGTCCTCGTGCTGGTGGGGGCGGGACTCGGCGTCGTCAGCCTCACCCAGGGACCCCGCATCACCGAGGTGCAGGTCGACCCGACCGAGGCCATCGAGACCTCGGGCAGCCGGGTCATCCTCACCGCGAACCAGTCCCTCGCCGCGATCGACGAATCGCAGGTGACGGTCGACCCCGCCGTGCCCTTCACCCTCGACGCCGCGGGCCGCGGCATCGGCATCCGCTTCACCGTGCCGCTCGACGATGACACCGAGTACACGGTGAAGGTCGCCGATGCGGTCGGCGCCGGAGGCGGCCCGAGCGCCACGCTGTCGACGAGCTTCTCGACTCCGGCATCCCACATCTTCCTGCTGCGCCGAGACCCCGACGGGAACGACCAGATCTTCCGCACCGACCTGTCGGGTGAGAAGGCACAGCCCGTGTTCGCCGCCGACAGGATCAACGACTTCCGCGCGACGTCGTCGCAGCTCGTGGTCTCGGTCGAGGAGGACGAGGGCTCGAAGCTGCTCGTGATGGACCGCGACGGCACGGATCAGCGCGAGCTCGAGCTGCCCGGTGTCGGATACGTCGGGGCGATCCAGGTCTCCGACCGCGGGGGTCTGGTCGGCTACAGCTACTCCGACAAGGAGCTCAGCGATACAGAGGGGCGCGCCAGCGTGCTCGTCACCCAATCGCTGAGCGGCGACGACGAACCGGTGGTGACAGAGGTCGGGGGCAAGGAGGCGAACATCTTCGTCTGGCAGTTCGTGCCGGACAGCTCCGCCGTGCTCTTCATCGACTTCGACGGTGCGCTCTCGCTGGTCGACCGCTCGACCGATGCGGGAGTGCAGTCCCTCGGACTCGCGACGACCATCCAGGGCATCTCGCGGGGCACGTACACGGCGATCGTCGAGCGACTCGACGGCACGGTGGTCGAGCTGAACCTCGCTGACGGGTCGGAGGTGCCGCTCGAAGCATCGACTCCCGACTACGGCACCGCGATCACGATCACGCCGTACCCCGGCGGCACCCTCCGCCACGTGGTGTCGCGCGACGAGAACGGTCTGCCCGTCGGTCAGGCGGTCATCCGGGTCAACGACGAGGGCGCGGCGACACCGCTCGTCGAGGTCGATTCGACCGACTCGATCCTGCAGGCCTGCGCGTCGCCCAGCGGTCAGTACGCCGCGGTCGTCATAGCGCCGGAGCTCGCCGACAACCCCTACGACCAGATGCTGCTGCCGCTGCCCGAGAACCTCGAGACGCACCTGCTCGACCTGCGCACGGGTGACGAGATCGTGGCGCTCACCGGCTTCGACGCCTCGTGGTGCCAGACGGCCCCCCAGTTCTGAGCCCATGCCGACGGATGCCCTGCACCGAGCGACCCGCGCCGAGCTGAGCGGGCTGCCGGTCGAGGTCGCTCCGCTGCTGCTCGGCGGCGAGCTGCGCACCGTCGTGGCCGGCTCCGAGGTGCGACTCCGACTCACCGAGGTCGAGGCCTATCACGGGCAGGGCACGGGACCGGCGGCCGACCCCGGGTCGCACGCGCGCATGGGGCGCACCGCACGCAACGCGACGATGTGGGGCGCGCCGGGGCACCTGTACGTCTATCTGAGTCACGGCATCCACTCGTGCGTGAACGTCGTCTCGGGCCTCGAGGGTCAGGCGGGCGGGATCCTGCTGCGTGCGGGCGAGGTGGTGCACGGGGCGGATGCCGTCGCGGTGCGCCGCCGTGCGACGCCCCCTCTGACGGCGACTGCGCTGCGCGACCTCGCGCGGGGGCCCGGTCGATTCGGCCAGTCGGCGGGCCTGCGGCATCCGATCCACGACGGCATCGACGCGATCACCGGAGCGGAGTTCGCGGGCGCCCGCGCCGAGCTGTGGCTGCGTGACGAACCGGTGACCGATGTGGCGACCGGGCCGAGGGTCGGTGTGGCCGGCATCGCCGGGACCGCGGCATTCCCCTGGCGCTTCTGGATCTCCGGCGACCCGACGGTCTCGCCGTTCCGCTGGGGGAGGGGCGCTCAGGCCGAGTCTCTCCATACCACGGGCGTCGGCAGCATGATCCCTTCGCGCGGACGCTGATCGTCGCGCAGCTGCGCGAGGACGGATGCCGCGGCCGCGGCCCCGAGACCTTCGGCCGGCTGGTCGACGGTCGAGAGCAGCGGGGTGGTGCGCGTCGCCCACGTGCTGTTGTCGAAGCCGACCACGCCGACGTCATCCGGCACACGCCGTCCCGCTTCGCGCAGCGCCCACATCGCTCCGGCGGCCACCGCGTCGGACGCGGCGAAGACTCCGTCGATGTCGGGTGCTCGGTCGAGCAGTCGCTTCATGGCGGCGGCTCCGTCGGCGTAGGAGTACAGCGGCACCTCTTCGACGAGGTCCGGATCGAAGTCGTCGCCGAGAGCGTCGGTGAATCCGGCGAGTCGATCGGTGCCCGAGTCGCGGTCGAGGGCGGCGGCGATCATGCCGACCCTCGTGCGACCGGTCGCCAGCAGACGTGAGGTGACGGCCTGCGCGGCGCCGCGGTTGTCGACGCCGACCCAGGCGGCATCGACGTCGGGTGGGTGGCCGACGTAGGCGACAGGCAGGTCGAGTCGCATCACGGCCTTGGTGATCGGATCCTGCGCTCGGGCCGAGACGATCACAGCGCCGTCGACGAACCCGCCGTTGAGGTAGCGGGCGACGCGTTCGGTGTCTCGCACCGAGTCGACCACGAGGCAGACCATCTGGTAGTCCGCCTCGGAGAGAGTCTCGTTCGTGCCGAGCATGATCGCGCCGATGTTGGGGTCTTCGAGGAACAGCGCGTGCGGCTCGTGCACGATGAATGCGATGGCCTGGGTGCGCTGTCGCACGAGGTTCTGGGCGGCGGTGTTCGGCACGTAGCCGACCTCGCGGATCGCCTCTTCGATCGCGGTGCGCGCGGCGTCCGACACGTAGCCGCCGTTGATCACGCGGCTGACGGTTCCCCTGGAGACTCCGGCGACGCGCGCGACATCGTGCACGGTGCTGCGACGACGGGCCGAAGTGCTCATGATCGACAGCCTAGCGACCCGGACTTGACGGGATTCGCCACGACATGCGACGATGTGTGCACGTTCACAGAAATCCCGATCGCTGTTTCGACGCAGCGGACTGTGCACGTGCACATATGATCCGCAAAGGAGCGTCACCGATGGCCGCCGCTGTGTCCGACCGCATCGCCACCCTCTCCGCAGGGCGCGGCCTCGTCTTCGGATGCGACTACAACCCGGAGCAGTGGGACCGCAGCGTCTGGCCCGACGACGTGCGGCTCATGCAGCAGGCAGGCGTGGGTCTCGTGGCGATCAACATCTTCGGCTGGTCGTCGATCAACCCCGCCAGGGGAGTGTGGGACTTCGCGGCGCTCGACGAGATCATCGCGCTGCTGCACGCCGCGGACATCCGCATCAACCTCGGCACCGGCACGGCCTCGCCCGCACCGTGGCTCACCGCGCAGCATCCCGAGATCCTGCCGGTCGGCGAAGACGGGACCGTCTTCCAGCAGGGCGGTCGTCAGGGGTACTGCCCGAGCTCGCCCCTCTTCCGCGCGTACGCCGCCGAGGTCGTCACCCGTGTCGTCGAACGCTACGGCGACCACCCGGCCGTCGCGCTCTGGCACGTGTCGAACGAGCTGGGCTGCCACAACGCGCTCTGCTACTGCGACACGAGCGCCGAGGCCTTCCGTGGCTGGCTGCGCGAGCGGTACGCCGACATCGACGCGCTGAACCGCGCGTGGGGCACGACATTCTGGAGCCAGCGCTACAGCGACTTCGACGACGTGCGGGTGCCCGCTCAGGCCCTCTCGCTGCGCAACCCGGGGCAGATCCTCGACTTCCAGCGCTTCAGTTCCGACGAGCAGCTCGCGCTCTACCGCGCCGAAGCCGCGATCCTGCGCGAGCGGAGCGACGTGCCGGTGACGACCAACTTCATGGTCACCGCGCACATCCGCAATCTCGACTACTGGTCGTGGGCGGGCGAGATGGATCTGATCGCCAACGACCACTACCTCGACCGTCGCCTCGACGACGCGCGAGGCGAGCTCTCGTTCGCCGCCGACCTCACCCGCGGCCTCGCCCAGGGTGCGCCGTGGCTGCTCATGGAGACCTCGACCGGCGCAGTGAACTGGCAGCCCTACAACCTCGCCAAGGCTCCCGGTGAGCTGCAGCGCAACATCGCCGCCCACATCGCGCGCGGCGCCGACGGCATCTGCTTCTTCCAGTGGCGGGCGTCGACCCAGGGCGCCGAGAAGTACCACACGGCACTCGTGCCGCACGCGGGCGAGGACTCCGACCAGTGGCGCGAGGTCGTCGCGCTCGGCGGACTCCTCGATCGCCTGGGCGAGGTCGCCGGGACGCGCGTCGTCGCCGACGCCGCACTGTTCTTCTCCTGGGAGAGCTGGTGGGCCGCCGAGAACGAGGGCCGTCCGAGCGAGGCGCTGACCTACCTCGGCCAGGTGCATGCCGCGCATGCCGCGCTGGCGGATGCCGGCATCACGACAGACGTCGTACGCCCCGGCGGCGACCTCGACGGCCACCGCCTGCTGATCGTTCCCGCGCTGCACCTCATCGGCGATGCGGATGCCGCGGCGATCGCCCGCGCGGTCGAGAACGGCGCGACAGCACTGATCACCTTCTTCAGCGGCATCGTCGACGAAGAAGACAGAGTGCGCACCGGCGGCTATCCCGGCGCGTTCCGCGACCTGCTCGGCATCCGCTCGGAGGAGTTCACGCCCCTGCGTCCCGACGAGACCGTCACCCTGACCGACGGCACGACCGCGACAGTGTGGAGCGAGCGCCTGAAGGCCACGGATGCCGAGGTCGTCGCGTCGTTCGTCGACGGCCCCGCCGCCGGACGCCCCGCGATCACGCGGCGCGCGGCGGGAGCGGGCGAGGCCTGGTTCCTCGGCACCCAGCCCGCTCGCGAGGACTACCGCGCACTGATCGCACGGCTCGCCGCATCCGCGGGTGTCGCGCCCGTCCCCGGCGCCGGACCCGACGTCGAGATCGTGCGCCGCACCGGCGATGCCGGCTCGTTCCTGTTCGTCATCAACCACGGATCCACGGATGCCGAGGTCGCGGCCGCAGGTCACGACCTCGTCACCGACGCCCCCGCCACCGGCCCGGTGCCGGCCGGTGCGGTCCGCATCATCAAGGAGGATGTATGACCACCACGCTCGCCGCTCCGGCGGTCGCCTCAGCACCGAAGGCGCCGGGCCGCCGCCGACGGATCCCGCACAAGGGCGCCATCGCGTTCCTCATCGTGCCCTTCGGCGTGCTGTTCGCGCTGTTCTACGTCGTCCCCATCGCCTACGCGTTCTGGCAGTCCCTGCTCGTGGTCGAGCGCGACGGCACCTTCGGCAAGGCCGAGCAGGTGTTCGGCGGCTTCACGCAGTACGTGCTCGTCTTCCAGAACGAGGCCTTCTGGGCATCGATGGGGCGGATGCTGACCTTCGGCGTCGTGCAGGTGCCGGTCATGCTCGGCCTGGCCCTGCTGTTCGCGCTGCTGCTGGACTCGCCGCTCGTCCGCGGCAAGCGCTTCTTCCGCCTCGCGTTCTTCGTGCCGTATGCGGTGCCCGGTGTCATCGCCGCGATCATGTGGGGCTCGCTGTTCTCGCCGAACCTCTCGCCGTTCACCGCGATCACCAAGAACATCGACTTCCTCGGGGCAGACCTCGTGCTGTGGTCGATCGCGAACGTCGTGACGTGGGTCTACGTCGGCTACAACATGCTGATCATCTACTCGGCGCTGCTCTCGATCCCGCAGGAGCTCTACGAGGCGGCCATCCTCGACGGCGCCGGACAGTGGCGCATCGCCTGGTCGATCAAGATCCCGCTGGTGCGCCCGGCGATCGTGATGACCGCGATCTTCTCGATCATCGGCACGCTGCAGCTGCTCGCCGAACCACAGGTCTTCCGTTCGTTCAGCTCGGCGGTCACGAGCACGTTCACCCCGAACATGACCGTCTACGCCACGGCATCCATCCCGAACACCAACCTCGCGGCCGCGTTCTCGGTCGTGCTGGCCGTGACGACGTTCGTGCTGTCGTTCGGATTCATGAAGTACATGCAGCGCAAGGAGCAGAACGCATGAGCACCATGACGATCGTCGCCCCCGGTCGGGGCTCGCGCGCACAGGCCCCGCGCGGAAAGGGTGCTCGCGAGTCGGGCATCTCCCGCACCGGCGCCATGCTGATCATGGCCGTGTTCACGGTCTACTTCCTGCTGCCGCTGTGGTGGCTGCTCGTCGCGTCGAGCAAGGAGACCGGCGACATCCTGACCACCGCCCCGCTGTGGTTCGCCGACTTCCACCTGCTCGACAACATCGCCGAGCTGTTCGCCTACCGCGACGGCGTCTACCTGCGCTGGCTGCTGAACTCGGTGCTCTACGCCGCGCTCGGCGGTGCCATCGCGACCCTGCTCGCCGCCATGGCCGGCTACGCCCTCGCGAAGTACCGGTTCCCGGGCCGCGACCTGATGTTCGACATCGTGCTCGGCGGAGTGCTGGTTCCGGCCACGGCCCTCGCGCTGCCGCTGTTCCTCATCTTCAGCCAGGCGCAGCTGACCAACACGTTCTGGTCGGTGTTCCTGCCGTCGATCGTGAGTCCGTTCGGCGTCTACCTGGCGCGGATCTTCGCGGCCTCCTCCGTTCCCGACGAACTGCTCGAGGCGAGTCGGCTCGACGGCGCGGGGGAGATCCGCACGTTCTTCACGGTCAGCATCCGACTGATGACGCCCGCGCTGGTGACGATGTTCCTCTTCCAGTTCGTCGCCATCTGGAACAACTTCTTCCTGCCGATGATCATGCTGCGATCCGAAGACCTCTTCCCGGTCGTCTTCGGTCTCTACAACTGGAACAACCAGCTGAACCAGCTGCCGGAACTCCGTGGTCTCGTGCTGATCGGCGCTCTGCTGTCGGTCATCCCGCTGATCGTCACCTTCCTCCTGCTCCAGCGCTTCTGGCGCAACGGACTGGGCGCCGGCGCCCTGAAGTGAGCAGGCGGCCGCCCGGACCGACCGGACGGCCCGCACCACCGCACCATCCCTACCGCACCACCCCCATCGCATCCACGAAAGGATCGAAATGCAGCATTCGAAGATGAAGGCAGCCGCTGTCATCGCCATCTCGGCACTCGCGCTCGCCGGTTGCTCGGCGTCCGGCGGAGACAGCTCCGGCACCGGCGGCGAAGCCGCCGCGTGCACCCCGGCGGACGGCGACGTCACGCTCGAGTTCACCTCCTGGATCCCCGGCATCGAAGACGTCGTCGAGATCTGGAACGAGGCTAACCCCGAGATCCAGGTCGACGTGCAGACCGGCCCGAACGGCAACGGCGGCACGTACCAGAACTTCTTCAACCAGATCAAGGCCGGCGATGCGCCCGACCTCGGTCAGATCGAGTACGACGCGCTGCCGAACTTCCTCGTGCAGGACGGCCTCGAAGACCTCAGCGGCTGTGAAGACGTCGTCGCCGCGGAGGACCAGTTCGTCGACTGGGCCTGGGGACAGGTCACCCTCGGCACCGAGGGCGTCTACGGCGTTCCGCAGGACACCGGCCCCATGGCGCTGTTCTACCGCGCCGACCTGTTCGAGCAGAACGGCATCGCGATCCCCACCACGTGGGACGAGTACCGCGAGGCGGCCGTGAAGATCCGTGACCTCGGCGGATACATCACCAACTTCTCGCAGTCGGACATCAACCAGTTCGCCGGCTTCGCCTGGCAGGACGGCGCTCAGTGGTTCTCGAGCGACGACGAGGGCTGGACGGTGTCGCTGGCCGACGACGCGACCACCACGGTCGCCGACTTCTGGCAGAGCATGCTCGACGACGACCTCGTCGCCACGGTTCCCGCCTGGACCGACGAGTGGAACAACGCCTACAACTCCGGTCAGGTCTGGACCTGGAACTCCGCCGTCTGGGGCGCCAACTCGATCTCCAGCGGAGCCCCCGACACCGCCGGCTCCTGGGCTGTCGCACCGCTGCCGCAGTGGGAGGCCGGCGGCACCGCGGCCGGCAACTGGGGCGGGTCGTCGACCGCTGTCCTCAAGGGCAGCGAGCACGTCTACGAGGCGACGAAGTTCGCGCTGTGGCTCAACACGTCGGATGAGGCGCTGACCGCGCTCGCCGAGGCCGCCAACCTCTACCCGGCCACGACAGCCGGTCTCGAGCTGCCGGTCTACGCCGAGGGCGTCGAGTTCTACGGCGGACAGAAGATCTACGACGTCTTCGCCGACGCCGCCACCCAGGTCTCGCCCGACTTCGCGTGGGGCCCGACCATGACCCAGACCTACTCGGACGTGTCCGACGGCTTCAAGGCCGCGGTCTCGGGCAACGGCACTCTGCTCGACGCGATCGAGAAGGGCCAGACGGCGACCATCGACGCGCTCAAGGCCGCATCGATCCCCGTCACGGAGTAACACCTCTCGGAGGCCCGCCCGTATGCTCACGGGCGGGCCTCCCCCTTTTCGTCTGGAGCGGCAATGAGCGAACTCGTCCACCTGACCTCGGCCGGCGTCAGCGTCGTCATCGACACGACGAGTGCGCGACTGCTGCACTGGGGCGCGGCGCTCGACATCGCCGATCTCGACGCACTCGCGGTGTCGTCGACCGGAGCTGTGACGTTCAGCTCGTTCGACGCCGCGCGCACCTTCCCGCTGCTGGCCGTCGAAGCCGACGGATGGTCCGGCGCCCCGGCGCTCGCCTGGCACCGCGGCGGGCTGCACAGCGCTCCGCTGCTGCGCTCGACCGGGTGGAAGGCGACGGAGTCATCGCTGCGCGGGGAGTTCGCGGATCCCGCGGCCGGCGCATCCGTCGTCCTCGATCTCGAGCTGGATGCCGTCGGCGTGCTCACCGCCCAGGTGTCGGTGACGAGCACGGCGGATGCTGCCGAGCCGCTCGACCTGCTCGCCGCGCGCATCCTGCTGCCGATCCCCGCGCATGCGACAGAGGTGCTCGATCACACCGGACGCTGGACGGGCGAGCGGCGACCACAGCGAGGCGACTTGCGCCACGGAGCGCACCTGCGTCAGGTGCGCCGCGGTCGCGGTGGCCACGACGCCCCGTACCTGACCGCGATCGGCACCGACGGGTTCGGCTTCCGCCGAGGGGAACTGTGGACCGCGCACGTCGCGTGGAGCGGGGACCTCGAAGTCGGCGTCGAGAGGCTCCCCGAGGGCGCCGGCGTTCACGGGGCGGTGCTCGGCGGGGGAGAACTGCTGCTGCCCGGCGAGATCCGGCTCGGCGCGGGGGAGACCTACGTCTCGCCGCAGGTGTTCCTCGCCTACGGCGAGAGCGGGCTCGACTCCGTGTCGGCCCGCCTGCATCAGAACGTCCGCGCGTTCTCCGCACACCCCACGACGCCGCGCCCTCTCGTGCTCAACACCTGGGAGGCCGTGTACTTCGACCACGACCCCGCGAAGATCATCGAGCTGGCCGAGGCTGCTGCATCCGTCGGCGTCGAGCGGTTCGTGCTCGACGACGGATGGTTCCGCGGACGGCCCGACGACCGATCAGGACTCGGCGACTGGTTCATCGACGACGCCAAGTGGCCGGAGGGGCTGCGGCCGCTCGCTGATCAGGTGCACGGTCTCGGGATGCAGTTCGGTCTCTGGTTCGAGCCCGAGATGGTGAACCCGGTCTCCGACCTCGCCGCGCAGCATCCGGACTGGGTGCTGCAGGCCGCGCCCGACGCGCCCACCTGGCGGCATCAGAAGGTGCTCGACCTGGCGAACCCGGATGCCGCGGCCCACCTGCTGGAGCGCATCGACGCCCTGGTCTCCGAGATCGGCATCGACTTCATCAAGTGGGACCACAACCGCGACCTGCACGCCGCGGTGTCGCCGCACACCGGCCGCGCGTCCGTGCATGCTCAGACGGCCGCCTTCTACGCCCTGCTCGACGCGCTGCGCGAGCGGCATCCCTCTCTCGAGATCGAGTCGTGCGCGAGCGGCGGAGCCCGCGTCGACCTCGGGGTGCTCCAGCGCACCCAGCGCGTCTGGGGCTCGGACTCGAACGATCCGATCGAACGGCAGCAGATCCAGCGCTGGACAGGCACTCTCGTGCCCCCGGAGGTCGTGGGGTCTCACGTCGGTCCGCCGGTCGCCGAGACGACGCATCGCGCGGCATCCTTGCCGTTCCGCATGGCCACCGCGCTGTTCGGGCACGCCGGCATCGAGTGGGACATCACGCGGTGCACGGATGACGAGCGGGAGGCGCTGACCCGCTGGACGGCGCTCTATCGCGAGCTGCGGCCGCTGCTGCACTCCGGGGTCACCGTGCGCAGCGACGAGGTCGACGACGAGACGCTGCTGCACGGCGTCGTCGCGGTCGACGGCTCGCGCGGTGTGTTCGCGTGGGTGCGGCAGGGTGCGTCGGTCGACGCGTTCACGCCGCGCACCCGCATCCCCGGACTGCAGCCCGGCGGGCGCTACCGGCTGCGGGTGCGGGACGAGCTGGGAACCGCGACGCGGCATCAGGTCTCGGACCCCGCCTGGCTGGATGCCGGGATCGAGGCGACCGGCGCGTTCTTCGAGACGGTCGGGGTGCCCCTGCCCCTGCTCGCGCCGGGGGCGGCGCTGCTGCTCGAGGTCGTTCGGGTCTGACTCGGGGTCGTGCTAAACTGACTCTTTGTCTGCGCACACTCCTGTGCGTAGTTCGCGTGCTTCCCCTTCTTCGGCCGAGAGATCGGCGATGCGGGGTGGCGCGCAGACAAGGGATCTTGGGTGAGACCGTCCGGTCTCACGGTATAGAAGGAGTCACATCATGGCAGCAGTGTGCCAGGTGACAGGAGCTGTTCCCGGCTTCGGTCACAACGTCTCGCACTCGCACCGCCGGACGAAGCGTCGCTTCGACCCGAACGTGCAGAAGAAGACCTATTTCGTCGCTTCGCTCGGTCGTAAGATCACGCTCAACGTGTCCGCCAAGGGCATCAAGGTGATCGACGTCCGCGGCATCGAGAACGTGGTCAAGGACCTCCAGGCGAAGGGTGTGAAGCTCTAATGGCCAAGAAGGCTCAGGACGTACGTCCGATCATCAAGCTGCGCTCCACGGCAGGTACGGGCTACACGTACGTGACCAAGAAGAACCGCCGCAACACCCCCGACCGCCTCGTGCTCAAGAAGTACGACCCGGTCATCCGTCAGCACGTCGAATTCCGAGAGGAGCGTTGATCAATGGCTAAGAAGAGCAAGATCGCTCGCAACGAGCAGCGCAAGGTCATCGTCGAGCGTTACGCAGAGCGTCGCGCCGAGCTGAAGAAGACCCTGGTCGACCCGAACGCCACCGACGAGGCCCGCGAGGCCGCACGCGTCGGCCTGCAGAAGCTGCCGCGCAACGCGTCGCCGGCTCGCGTGCGTTCGCGCGACGTCATCGACGGCCGCCCCCGCGGTGTCCTCACGAAGTTCGGCGTCTCGCGCGTCCGCTTCCGTGACATGGCACACCGTGGCGAGCTGCCCGGTGTCACCAAGTCCAGCTGGTAAGTCTCAGCAGACAAGCCGAAAGGGGCGAGGATCTTCGGATCCTCGCCCCTTTCGCTATGCCCGGGCCTGCGGCGCTCGCTGCGAAGGGGATCTCTCGCTGAGAAGGGGATGCTGCGCCATTCGCTCCTTCGTTGCATGAGATCTCCTTCGCAGCAGTCGCTCTGCACCGAGGGGCCGAGTTCACGGTTCTCTACAGGGGCCGGGTGCGCGGCCTCCTCGGAAGCCGACCACGGGGGAGTATCGCCTGATGGATGCGGTCACCGAGCTCGAACGTCAGGGTGGGGTCGCGCGCGTCGAGCGACTTCGGTCACTCGGGGTGAGCGCTCACACACTGCGCCGTGCGAAGGAGCTCGGTGCGGTGAGATCGATCCGTCGAGGATGGATTGCGCTGCCCGACGCCGACCCAATCGTCGTGGGCGCCGCGACTCGCGGGGTCGTCATCACCTGCGTCACCGCAGCCGAGCGCATGGGGTTGTGGGTGCCGAACGCATCGTCTGTCCACGTGGCTGCCCGCCCGAATGCCGCCCGCGTGCGGGTGCCGTCGCAGGTCGTCGTCCACTGGTCGCGCCCGGCGGTTCAGCGCGACCCCGACTCCACCGTCGACGGGCTCGTCAACACCCTCGCCGTGGTGGCGCGCTGCCAGCCGAGAGAGACCGCCCTGGTGATCTGGGAGTCGGCTCTGAACAAGGGGCTCGTCGACGAGCGTGTGCTGTCGCGATTCGAGCTGCCGCCCGCCGCCCGGGAGCTGCTCGAATCCGCCAGGCCGTTCTCGGACTCGGGTCTCGAGACGATCTTCGTGTCGAGGCTGCGGTGGTTGGGTCTTGCGATGGTGCAGCAGGCGTGGCTGCACGGACACCGTGTCGACCTCCTGATCGGCGAGCGCCTGGTGATTCAGATCGACGGAGCGACACACGTCGGAGCGCAGCGGACGACGGACATCGAGCATGACGCACGGCTCATGCTCCGTGGCTATCACGTGCTGCGGTTCGGATACGAGCAGATCATGGCTCGCTGGCCAGAAGTGCAGGCGATCATCATGGATGCTGTCGCTCAGGGCAGGCATCTCGGCTGATGTCCTCGCTTGCAGAGAAGGAGATCTCACCCAGCGAAGGACCGAATGCCTCATCCAGTCCTTCGCTGCGCGAGATCTCCTTCGCGCACCGAGGCGCTCTCCGTATCGCGGATGCGCTCCGAGGCGCCGCAGCGCCCCGCATCAGGCGACGGATGCTGTCGCGTGCTCCACCGCCCAGGTGAGCGCGTAGTCGGCGATCTCCTCCCAGCCGTCCTGGCTGACGAGACGGTGGGTGCGGCCCGCATACTCCTTGTACTCGACGATGGCGGTGCTGCCGGACGAGTGGTACTTCTTCACGATCGCGCGTCCGATGGCCGGGGGCACGACGTGGTCGATCTCGCCGGTGATGACGAGCAGCGGGGCGCGGTCGGCGCGTGCGTAGTCGACGTGGGTGACTCCGCCCTTCTCGTTGAGCACCGAGGTCACGCCCTCGAAGAAGACCTTGTTGTAGGAGTTCACGGCGTACTCCTCCCAGAGGGCGTCGGATGCTGCGCGGGGGAGGTCGTTGCCGAACGTGAAGTGGAAGTGGCGCTTCGACAGCGGTTTGGCTCCGTTGATGCCGAAGGGGTTGGAGAGGATCGGCGTTCCGGTCCACAGGGTCGAGAGGGGCAGTGCGGTGACGCCGGCGGTCTGTCCCGGGGCCACGCCCACGTAGGCGGCGCCGAGGCCGCGGTCGGCGAGCATCTGGGTGAGCACGCCGCCGAACGAGTGGCCCATGATGATCGGCTTGACCGGAAGCGCACGGATGATGCGCTCGTAGTTGTCGGCGATCTGCTTCAGGCCGATCCCCTTGAGGGCCGACGGGTCGCGGCGGATGTCCTCGACGGAGCGGTCATCGATCCCGGGCCATCCCGGGATGATCACCTCGTGGCCCTGCGCGCGGAACCGCTCGGCCCACGTGTCCCAGCTCTTCGGCGTCATCCAGAGTCCGTGGATCAGGACGATCGGGGTCTTGTCGGTGCTGTTCATCGTTTCTTCTCCTGTGTCTGCCCCGCCCGGTGCGAGTGCGTTACGCTGATAGTAGATCGAACGTTCTATCTAGCACAACCTATTCCCGAAAACCCGAATCGGATGACACGATGAGAGGGATCATCATGAAGACCACGACTTCCAGCTCCGCTCCGACGACGGCTCCGAAGCGGCCCAGCGCAGCCCGCACCCGGCTGATCGACACCGCCACCAGGCTCTTCTACGAAGAGGGGATCCATGCGGTCGGCGTCGACCGCATCATCGATGAGGCCGCGGTCACCAGGGCGACGCTCTACAACCAGTTCGGCGGCAAGGAGAACCTCGTCCTCGCGTACCTGCGCAACGAAGACGAGATGCTCCGCGCGATGTTCGCCGACGCGGGCAAGGCGGTGACGGATCCTGCGCAGCTGGTCGACGCCGTGATCGACGGCATCGCCGCCGACATCCGCCTCCGACACACGCGTGGCTGCCCGTTCATCAACGCGGCAGCGGAGTATCCGGATGCCGACGGTGCCGTCCGTCTGCTGATCGACGAGCACCGGGAGTGGTTCCGCTCGACGCTCCAGGCCGTCGCCGAGCAGGCCGGCCTCGAGAGCCCCGTCGATGTCGCGGCGTCCCTCGTGCTGCTGCGCGACGCCGCGCTCGTCGGCGGGTACCTCGACGGAGACGAGCGGGTCACGCCGGCGTTCGAGCGCACCGCACGCTCGGTGGTCGCCGCCCACCGCCCGCTCTGACGCGGCGACGGCGACGGCGACGGGGCGGCGGGTCGATGGCGGCAAGCTGGCGGCTGACTGGCGGCTCGGTGGCGTGGCGGCGGATCGGGGCCGCTGGAGAGCATGGAGAACATGAACACGACACGAATCACGGAACTGCGCCAGGCGCAGGGGTGGACTCAGGAACGACTGGCGACCGAGAGCGGCGTGGGACTCAGAACCGTGCAGCGCCTGGAAGCCGGACAGGATGCGAGCCTGGAGACGCTGTCTCTGGTCGCGGATGCGCTGCAGGTCCCGGTGCGGGACCTCTTCGCCACGATCGACGATGAGGCACTCAGCAGCCGGGTCGATTCGCTGCAGCAGCGCACGGATGACCAGCAGGCCGCGCGTGATCGCATCGCCCACGCCTGGACCTGGCTCTATGTCGGCATCGGCATCGTGTGCACGCTGCTGAGCTTCACGTTCTCGTATGGACTCGTGCTGTTCCTGTCCTACTGGGTGGGCGGGTATGTGATCCTCACTGCGCTGCGTCGGATCGTCCTCGAGCCCCGGCTGGACGCCCGGTATCCGTTGTCGAAGGAGACCCGCACCCGTCGTGCGAAGCGCCGCGCCGCGATGGCCTCCGCCGCGGCCGACGACGCATCCCCGACCGCCACGACGATGGCCGAACCGACCTGAGACGCGTCGTCGCCCGAGCTGATCTTCGCGCGCCGAGCGAAGGAGATCTCTCTCACGCAAGGGTCCGAACGGTGATTCCGCCCCTTCGCGGCAAGAGATCGCCTTCCCACGATGAGGCCGACGGGCGCGCTGAAATCGATGCCCCACGAGTCACATTCGTCACTTCTGCCCCACGACACGCCGCCGAAAAGCCCAAAACCCGCGAAATGACGCGGAAATGTGGGTGGTGGTTGGTACATTCAAGGCGGTCACTCGACCAACGGAGGGCAGCAGCCCTCTGAACCACAACGATGCGACGGGAACCTCGTCGCTGGAGGATGACATGGCTGACAAGTCCATCACCAAGACCGAGCTCGTCGCGAGCATCGCTTCTGCCACCGGCCAGAGCCAGGCCACCGTCTCGGGTGTCCTCGACGCGCTGTTCTCCTCGGTCTCCGACGCTGTTGCCAAGGGCAGCAAGGTCTCGATCCCGGGCTGGATCTCGTTCGAGCAGGTCGCGACCGCAGCTCGCACGGGCCGCAACCCGCAGACCGGCGCCGAGATCAAGATCCCGGCCGGCCACCGCGTCAAGGTGACCGCTGGTTCCAAGCTCAAGGCTGCCGTCAAGTAAGACCGCACCTCTTCGAAGGCCGCTCCCGATCCGTCGGGGGCGGCCTTCGTGCGTCCTCCCCGGATCCGCGGCTTAGGCTGGAGGGGTGAGTGCCCGCGCCGTGCAGACCCCGACCCGCTCCGCGTATCGCGCGGCCGGAATCGGCATCCTGCTCGCGACCGGACTGATCGGCGTGATCTTCGCCCTCGTGATCGGCGGAGGCGCGGCTCCGCTGCTTCTGCAGGATCCGGGTCCCTTCGTGCGCTGGGCCACCCCCATCGTCAAGCTCGTGATGAACATCGCGGCCGCGGCGATGCTGGGCTCGCTCGTGCTGGCGCTGTTCGCCCTGCGCAGCGAGGAGAAGTCATTCGACACGGCGCTCAACACGGCCTCGGCCGGCGCTGCCGTCCTCACGGTCACCGCCGGCATCAGCGGATTCTTCACCTTCATGGCGGCCTTCAACCCGCAGCTGAGCGCCGAGCGCGAGTTCGGTGAGCAGCTCGGACGATTCCTGCTGCAGCTGCCGCTCGGTCAGTCCTGGCTGATCACCACGATCATGGGCTCGGTGATCACCGTGCTCGCGTTCGCGTGGCGCACGTGGACGCCGACGCTCATCACGGCGATCCTCGCCGCGGCATCCTTCCTTCCGCTGGCGACGCAGGGTCACTCCGGGGAGCTCGCCGGTCACAACATCGCGGTGAACTCGATCCTGCTGCACACGATCGGCGCGGCGGTGTGGCTCGGCGGCCTGCTGCTCGTCGTGATCCTGCGCGACCGCTCGGGCGTGGGCACGGCGCAGCTGGTGAGCCGCTATTCGAGTCTCGCGATCGCCGCGTTCGCCGTCGTCGCGATCTCGGGTCTCGCCCGCTCCGTCGTCTCGTTCGGGGACATCTCGCAGCTCTGGACGCCGTACGGCACCATCCTGCTCGCGAAGGTCGTGCTCCTCGTCGGTATGGGAATGCTGGGCGCCTGGTATCGCACCCGCCTGATCCCTCGGCTCGAGGACGACGGAGCCGCGCGCTGGTTCTGGATGCTGGTGCTGTGCGAGGTCGCTCTGATGGGTCTGGCCTCGGGAGCTGCCGCCGCGCTCGCGCGCACGCCCCCGCCCACCGGCGAGGAGGCGGCGTTCGTGCAGACCCCCGCCGAGAACCTCACCCGCTCCCCGCTGCCGCCGGAGTTCACGATCGACCGCTGGTTCACGGCGTGGGACATCGACGTGCTCTGGCTGGTGGCCGCCGGGTTCGGCCTCTTCCTCTACCTCGCCGGCGTGCGCCGACTGCGGCTCCGCGGCGACCGCTGGCCGATCCACCGCACCGTGTTCTGGGTGCTGGGAATGCTGATGCTGCTCTGGGTCACGGGCGGCCCGATCAACGCGTATCAGGAGTATCTCTTCAGCGTGCACATGCTGGGGCACATGATGCTGTCGATGGCGATCCCGCTGCTGCTGGTCTCGGGGGCGCCGGTCACGCTGGCCCTTCGAGCGATCCACAAGCGCGACGACGGCACCCGCGGTGGTCGCGAATGGATCATGTGGGCCGTGCACTCGCCGTTCTCGAAGGTCGTCACCCACCCGTTCGTGGCGGCGGGCATCTTCATCCTGTCGCTGTGGGCGTTCTACTTCACCGACCTGGTGCGCTGGTCGATGTTCGAGCACCTCGGCCACGAGTGGATGGTCGCGCATTTCCTCATCTCCGGCTACCTGTTCGTGCTGAGCCTGGTCGGCGCCGACCCGGTGCCCTACCGTCTGCCCTACCCGGGACGCCTCATCACCCTGATCGCCATCATGGCCATGCACGCCTTCTTCGGCGTCGCGATCATGATGCAGGAGGGGCTGATGGTCGCCGACTGGTTCGGGTCGATGGGGCGCACCTGGGGCCCGACGCCCATCGAGGATCAGTACATCGGCGGCGGCATCGCGTGGTCTATCGGAGAGATCCCGACTCTGATCCTCGCGATCACCGTGGCGATCCAGTGGAGCCGCAGCGACACCAAGCTGCAGAAGCGCCGCGACCGTCATGCAGACCGCACGGGCGAGGCGGAGCTCGAGGAGTACAACCAGAAGCTCGCGGCTCTCGCCGAGCGCGACCTGCGTCAGGCGGAGCGCGACGCGCGGTGACCGTGCTCCCGGCGGGCGTCAGCCCGTGGACTCCTCGTCGGGGGATCCGACCCGGATCGACACCTTGCCGTCGGGGAGGATCGTGATCGATCCGTTCACCTGGAACGGGACGTCTTCCGACCGCTCCTGAACCGAGCCGTCGAAGAGCGAGCGGATCTCGACGTCGACGTGCGCGACGGCATCCGTCGGAGGGATCTTCCAGTGTCCGCCGTCGGGCACGACGCTCACCTGCGGTTGTGCGGCGATCGACCACTTCGGCAGCGAGGCGAGGCGGTTGGAGACCTCGAGGCCGAACGGGCAGGCGGTCGGCTGCAGCACCTCCTGCGTCGTGCAGGCGGTGAGGAACTCCTCGACCCGCTGCTGCACCACCGCGACGAAGTCCGAGGTGGGCTCGGTCTGCACGTCGACGGGCGTGGTGGCGAGCGGGGTGTCGGCGAGGACGCCGATGCCCTCGGACTCCGCGATCGCAGTGTCGACGGTGACCGAGTACAGCCCCGGCGTGAAGACCAGCAGGGGAAGGGGATCGAGGGGTGCGGCCTCCGCCCCGGCGGGTGAGACCTGGCGGCGATCCATCTCGAAGCCGTTGACGGCGAACTGATCGGCACCGCGCACCGTGAGCTCGACCACGGCCAGCGGGCTCGTCGTGAAGCGCCAGTTGGGGGTGACCCCCGCCCAGCCGTCCTGCTCGACGGTGAAGGTGGTGGTGCCGGCGTGCCCGCTCGCCTCGTACGACACGGTCACCTCGGTCTTGCCGGACTCGTCGGCCTGTTCCGACTGCACCTCGACGTCGGTGAGCGGCGCGAGTGCCGAGTGACGCAGCAGCGCCTCCGACGCGGTGGCTCCGATGCCGGCGATCTCGAGGGTCTCCCGATCGATCGCGACGCCGGGCACGCGCAGAGCGTCAGCCGCTCGTCCTTCCGAGAGCAGCTCGAGGTAGCGCACGACGAACGCCGACGGCCCGTAGAACTGCTGGTACAGGGTGGCTCCACCTGCACCGAGAGCGGCGACGAGCACGAGGCCGATGACCGCGAGGAGCGCGAGATCGGCAGCGAGGCGCGAGCGCCGGGGCGCCTTCGTCTCGACCTGCTGCATGGCGTCAGTCTAGAAGCGTGGCCTGGGACGACGCCGTGCGTGAGTCGGTGTGCGTCGGCCGCGATCGCTGTGTTCCTCGGATGCCGGGCGGCGCCGCCACGTAGCATGGGGAGGCACGGTCTCGCCGTGCATTCCCGCCTCCGTCCGTGTGAGAGAACCGTGTCGCTTCCCGCCCTGTCCGAAGAGCAGCAAGAGCTGTTCCGGTTGATCGAGGACACCAGCGAGCACGTCTTCATCACCGGTCGAGCGGGCACCGGCAAGTCGACGCTGCTGCAGTACTTCTCGTGGAACACGAAGAAGCAGATCGCCATCTGCGCGCCGACCGGCGTCGCCGCGCTCAACGTCGAGGGTCAGACGATCCACTCCCTGTTCCGGCTGCCGATCGGACTGATCGGCGACTCGGACATCGATCAGAACGACAACACGCGACGGATCCTCAATGCGATCGAGACGCTCGTGATCGACGAGATCTCGATGGTCAACGCCGACCTGATGGATGCGATCGACCGTTCGCTCCGTCAGGCGCGGGGCAAGCGGGGCATCCCGTTCGGCGGAGTGCAGATCGTGATGTTCGGCGATCCGTATCAGCTGGCTCCCGTGCCGCCGCGCGGCGACGAGCTGCGCTACGTCAAGGACCACTACCGTTCGTTCTGGTTCTTCGATGCCAAGGTCTGGGCGGGTCCGGCCGGCGGTGAGGGTGACGATGACGACGGGGGACTGTTCGCCGTCGACACCCGGGCCGAGCTGCACGTGCGCGAGCTCGTGCAGATCCACCGGCAGTCGGATGACGGTTTCAAGGCGATGCTGAACGCGGTGCGGTACGGGCGGGTCACCGCGGAGATCGCGGGAGTGCTGAACACGCAGGGCGCGCGCACACCACCGGACCCGGAGCCGGGAGAGGTGCCGATGATCACCCTCGCCACCCGCAACGACATCGTGAACACCATCAACAGCCGCCACCTCGCAGCGCTGCCCGGCAAGGAGCAGACCGCGCGTGCCGAGGTCAGCGGCGAGTTCGGGAAGGGCGAGGCGTCGCTGCCGGCCGAGTCGGAGCTCAAGCTCAAGATCGGCGCGCAGGTGATGTTCCTCCGCAACGACACCTCGATGTCGGGCGAGCCGCCGCGGTGGGTGAACGGCACGATCGGCACGGTCGTGCGGATCCTCGGAGAGACCGTGCGCGTCGAGATCGACGGCGAAGAGGTCGATGTCGAGCCCGCGGTCTGGGAGCGGTTCCGATACTCCTACGAGCCGAGCACCAAGAAGCTGAGCCGTGACGTCGTGGCTGAGTTCACCCAGTTCCCGCTGCGCCTCGCGTGGGCGGTCACGATCCACAAGTCGCAGGGCAAGACCTACGACCGCGCGATCATCGACCTCGGCTCAGGCGCCTTCGCTCCAGGGCAGACCTATGTGGCGCTGTCTCGGCTCACGTCCCTCGACGGGCTCTACCTGTCGAGGGCGCTGCGCCCGAGCGACATCCGCGTCGACGAGGATGTGCGCCGCTTCATGCGTGACGCGTGGCTCGCGGCATCCACTCCCGAGGTCGGGAAGGGCTGAGCCCGTTCGTGGTCAGGCGGCGACGCGTGCGCGGTCGAGGTCTTCGAAGAGCTCGGTGTTGAACCGGTAGGCGAGCAGGACCTCGTCGATCACGCGCTCGCGCTCGGCGTCGTCCCAGGGGGCGGAGTCGAGCTGCTCGCGGTAGACGTCCTTGAACGCCGACGGGTCGGCGATGTCGTCGAACAGATAGAAGCCGATGCCGTTGGTCTCGAAGCCGAAGCGGCGTGCCATGACGCGTCCGATGAAGATGCCGCCCGACAGATCGCCGAGGTAGCGCGTGTAGTGATGCGCGACGAAGCCACCGGCCCAGGTCGCCCCGACCTGGCGGATGCGCTCGACGTAGCGCTGCGTGGTCGGCAGCGCGACGATCACATCGCGCCAGTGCGCCCCGAGGAGGAACTCGAGGTCGGCCTCGAGCGCGGGCAGGCGGGTCAGCTTGTCGCTGAGGAAGACGGATGCCACGGGGTCCTGGCGCATGCGCTCGCCCGCGCCCTCGAGGGCTTCGTAGATGAAGTAGTGCTGCGCGACGAGCGCGATGTAGTCCTCGCGCGATCCTTCGCCCTTGAGCAGGTCGGACATGAAGCCGGCACCCTCGCTGCGCGAGTGCGAACCGGAGGAGCGCTCACGGAGGGCTGCGGAGAAGGAGAGGATCTCGGACATGTGCCCAGTGTAAGGGTCGCCTAACCTGAAAGGAAACCCCTCGGTGAGCCGAGCGTCATGCGTGCGGACGCGGCTCGACCCCGAGCTTCTCGCAGGCGAGATCATAGAGCGCGACGACCTCGCGGCGCACGGCGGGGCGCTCCGTGATCGGACCGGAGGGCCAGGGGATGCGAAGCTCTGAGGCCTCGCCGGAGCGGGTGACCTTCCAGACTCCGCCGTCGCCGTCGAGGTCCGTCATCACGGCGTCGGTGATCTCGTCCGACTGAGACCCTCCGGCCGGCGCGAAGGCGCGCGTGATGAGCAGATTGTCATCGGTGTGGTCGCCGTTCATGTGGCGGAGGATCGCGGAGACGACGTCGGCATCGAACGTGTGGGGCATGGTGATCACCCTAAACGGCGTTCGGTGATGCCTTTCTTTCAGGATGGGCGTTCTAGACTCGGGAGACACGTCTTCCGGGGGTCCCCTTTCATGCAGCTTCTCTCGTCGCGCACGTTCCGCGCAGCAGTGGCCGGCGCAGCCGCGCTCGGGCTCTTCCTCACCGGCTGTACGGCCGAACCGGAGTTCAGCTACCAGCCTCCGTCCCAGGTCGACGGTCCTCTGCCCGACGACACGGTCGCCGCCATGGAGGCGGCCGTCACCAACGCGCTCGCCGCATCGGGTGCCTCGGGCGCCGTCGTGGGGGTGTGGGCTCCGTGGAGCGGCAGCTGGGTCGCCGGCCTCGGCACCCAGACCCCCGGCGGCGACGAAGAGATCAGCACCGACATGTCCTTCCGGATCGCGGACATGACGCGTCTCATGACGTGCGACGTGCTCTACGGTCTGGCCGATGACGGCGTGGTCGATCTCGACGACCCCGTGCCCGACCACGTCTCGGGCGTCGCTGACATGAAGGACATCACGCTGCTCGACCTGTGCAACAGCACGAGCGGCGTCGGCTCGTCCGAGGCGACCGCGCAGGCCGCATGGCTCACCACCCCCGAGCGCGTGTGGGCACCCCTCGAGCTCGCGGCGTACGGCCTCGGCGCCCCGCGCACCACTCCGAAGACGACCTACACGAACTCGGATGCCGGCTACCTGCTGCTCGGACTCGCACTCGAGCGGGCGTCCGGCCGCACGGCGTCCGAGCTGATCGCCGAGTACGTGACCCAGCCGCTCGGTCTCTCGGCGACGTCGCTGCCTTCGCCGGCCCCGGCGCCGCCCTCTGACGGACCGGTCATGAACGGGCACTACCTGACACCCGTCGAAGGCGGGTACGACTGTGCGGCCCCGGTCGACATCACCACGCTCTCGTCGAGCACCGGCTACACCGACTCCGGCGTCGTGTCGACGATCGAGGATCTCGGTCGGTACGCCCAGGCCGAAGCCGCGCAGAAGCTGCGCACGAAGGACGAGCCGAACCGCTTCGGAGCTCCCCTGCCGCAGGGCCCCCAGGCTCCCTCCTGGCTCCAGGCCACGGGCGGGGCTCTGCTCGTCGGCTCGATGGTCGGACAGGCGGGCTGGACTCCCGGGTATCAGACGTCGGCGTTCTCCGACCCCGAGACGGGCTTCACGGTCGCAGTGTCGCTGAACAACTCGACGACCGGCGCGACGACCGCGATGTACCTGGCGTGGGAGCTCGCGGCGATCGCCTCCAAGGTGCCTGCGGCCGCGGGTGAGACCGCTCCCGAGTTCGGGCTTCCGTTCACGGCCGAGCAGTATCACCAGGCCATCACGGACTCGGCGGTCGCCTGCGTCGCACCGCCGGCCGCCTAGGGCCCGGCGCACGACCGCCGCGGCATACCGACGAAGGGAACGCCGATGGCGATCATCGACAACGCGATCTACGTCGACGGGGTCCGCACCGAGAATCCGCGGAGCCTCAGTGAGACGTTCGAGGTGCTGCGCGAACGCGGCGGCATGAGCTGGATAGGTCTGTACCGGCCGAGCGAAGCCGAGATCCGCGAGGTCGCCGACGAGTTCGGCATCCACGCTCTCGTCGTCGAGGATGCGCTCTCGGGTCACCAGCGGTCGAAGCTCGAGCGGTACGGAGACGTGCTGTTCATGGTGCTGCGATCCGCCCGGTACCTGGATGCCGCGGAGGAGGTCGAGTTCGGCGAGATCCATGTGCTCGTGGGGCCCGACTTCGTGGTGACGATCCGCCACGCGGAGTCTCCCGACCTGGCGAGGGTGCGACGCCGACTCGAAGACGACCCCGGTCTGCTGAAGCTCGGTCCGGAGGCGGTGCTCTATGCGATCCTCGACGAGGTCGTCGACGAGTACGCACCCGTGCTGTCGGGACTCGAGAACGACATAGACGAGATCGAGAGCCAGCTCTTCGAGGACGAGGTCGACGCGACGCAGCGCATCTACGAACTCGGTCGTGAGGTGATCGACTTCCAGCGCGCGGTGCAGCCTCTCGCGGGCATGCTCGACTCGCTGCTGCGAGGTTCGACGAAGTACGAGGTCGACGAGGAACTGCAGCGGTACCTGCGCGACGTGCTCGACCACACCCTGCGCGTGTCGGAGCGCGCGAACACCTTCCGCACGGTGCTCGACAACGCGCTGACCGTCGAGTCCACGATCGTGGCGCGGCGGCAGAACGAGGAGATGCGGCGGATGACCGAGTTGAGCATCCGCCAGAACGACGAGGTCAAGAAGATCTCGGGCTGGGCGGCGATCCTGTTCGCCCCGACGCTCGTCGGCACGGTGTACGGCATGAACTTCGACCACATGCCCGAGCTGCATTGGACGCTCGGATACCCCATGGCGGTCGCTCTGATGCTGGCGATGGGCGTCGGGCTCTACTGGGCGTTCAAGCGCAAGGGCTGGCTGTAGGCCCCTGACCGCGGGCACGCCGAACGTCGACGTGGTCGATTGTTCCGCATTCGCCACCGAAGTGCAACTAGTTACAAAAAGTGCTTGGAAACCGCTATCCGGTCGGCTAGCGTCGAGATGGCCGACGAGAGTCCGGCACAGAATCAAGGGAGATCACATGCACAACGCAACGACGCGCGCCGCACGCAGCCGCCTCCTGCTGGTGACCGCCGGTGTCGCGGCCTCCGCTCTCGCGCTCACCGGGTGCGGCGGGGGCTCAGGCGACTCGACGGCATCTGCAGACAAGACCACGATCCGATTCCTCTACGCCACGGGAGACGAGACCTGGAACGCTGTCGTCGACCAGGTCGTCACGGCCTTCAACGAGCAGAGCGACACGACGGAGGTCAAGCTCGACCCGCTCCCCGCCGGCTCGGACTACGCCACGGCGCTCAAGACCGTCGATGCGACAGGCAACTGGCCGGCCGTCGTCGACATGCGCGACACGCTCACCTATGTCAATGCGGGCAAGCTCGCGGGCATCCCCGATGAGGTCACGGCCTTGCTCGAGCCCGATGCATACGCTCCCGCAGCGGACGGCGAGGTCTACACCGTGCCGTACAGCGCGCTCAACGGCGAACTCGGCATGAACATCGTCTACAACAAGGCTTACTTCGAAGAGCACGACCTCGAGGTCCCCGAGACCTATGACGACTTCATCGACCTGCTCGATGAGATCAAGTCGAACGGCGACGTCCCGCTGGCGACGGCCGCCGCTGAGGTGTGGCCGTCGGATCAGCTCTGGAAGCCCCTGGCCGCGCCGACGTTCGCAGAGTTCAGCGACGACGGCGGCTTCTGGAACGTGGCCGCCGAGGGCGGCGCCTCGGTGGCCGACCTGAAGGCTCCGCTCGAGGAGCTGAAGATGATCATGGACAACTACGTGCTCGAGGGGTGGCAGTCCACCGCCGACGCCCAGACCACGACCCTCCTCGTCAACGAGCAGGCCGTCATGGCCACGTCCTCGGCCGGCCTCGGACGCCTGATGGACATCAACAAGGTCGATCCGGAGTTCGATGCGGGGCTGTTCATCATCCCCGACGAGGACGGCAAGATCAACGTGCTCAAGAACAGCGTCGTCGGTGACACCGCCGGCGGACTGGCGATCTCGTCGCAGGCGGCGGAGAACGAGGACGAGTACGCCTCGGCGGTCGAGTTCCTCACCTACTTCTACTCGGTGGATGCGGCGAATCTGATGGAGGCGAGCGGCTGGATCTCGCCGAACATCCTGAAGTCCGACGAGGTCGAGCGCAACGACACGATCCCCGGTGCGGAGGACTTCTTCGCACTGCTCGAGAACCCGGACCTCGTCTGGTACGAGAACGCACCGACGCTCAGCACCTTCAGCTCGGTCAACACGTTCTTCCGGCAGTCGCGCATCGAGATGCAGGACGGCCAGACCACGATCGACGAGACGATCGCGAAGGTCCAGGCCGAACTCGAGGCGCAGGTCGCCGCAGCCGGTTGATCCGGCCCGAGGGCGCGGGCCCGACCGCGCCCTCGGCACCCGGCAGACGGCGATCGATCAAGGAGAGAACATGAGTGCACACACCGCGGTTCGCGTGCGGCCCCGATTCGGACGAGGGCGTCTGGCCATGCTGGGCTTCGTCGTCCCGGCCCTGGTGATCTACCTCCTGATGGTGATCGTCCCGTCACTGCAGACCCTGCAGCTGAGCCTGACCGACTGGGACGGCATCAGCGACGGCTACGACTACGTCGGCATCAAGAACTACGAGGACATCGTCGCGAGCACTCGCTTCTGGAACGCGGTGCGCAACACCCTGATCCTGGGACTCGGCTCGGCGCTGATCATCAACGTGATCTCGCTCGCCGTCGCACTGATGCTCGACAAGCTCGACCATGCACAGGGCTTCTTCCGCACGGCCGTGTACCTGCCGGCCCTGGTCAGCGCCTTCATCATGGCGACGATCTGGAAGTACCTGCTCAACTACAACTTCGGCTCCGTCAACACGGTGCTGCGTGACATGGGGCTTCCCGAGTGGGCCCGCGACTGGCTGGGTGACAGCAGCATCGTGATCTGGGTGATCCTCTTCATCACCTGCTTCACCCTGGGCGGCAACACCACCCTCATCTATCTCGCCAACTTGCAGTCCGTTCCGCAGGAGCTCATCGAGGCGGCCCGCATCGACGGGGCCAGCGGAGCGAAGGTCTTCTGGAACGTGACCTGGCCGATGATCGCGGGTGCGGTGACTGTCAACATGACGCTCGCGATGATCGCCGGCTGGGTGATCTTCGACCAGGTGCTCGTGCTCACATCCGGTGGGCCCGGG
Organism: Microbacterium sp. LMC-P-041; assembly: GCF_030209555.1. NCBI lineage: Bacteria > Bacillati > Actinomycetota > Actinomycetes > Micrococcales > Microbacteriaceae > Microbacterium > Microbacterium sp. LMC-P-041. The sequence continues at coordinate 88,240 of NZ_JARVRV010000004.1, read as the reverse complement.
TTCGTGAGCGAGACCATGGCGTTCTTCATCTACAAGGTCGGCTTCGGCGAATACCGTGCCGGCTTCGGGTCGGCGGCCGCCGTCGTGCTCTTCATCGTGGTGATCGTGAGCACCGTCGCCGCGAACGCCTACATGCGCAAGAGGGAGATCCAGGCATGACCGAGACGATGACCCAGGTCACCATGAAGATCGAGCCCGAGCAGCGTCCGTCGGGCCTGGCCCGCATCCCCCGTCCACCGCGTCAGCGGCGGGAGAGGAAGAAGTGGTCGCTCGGGGAGATCATCGTGATGGTCGTGCTCAGCGTCCTGGTGCTGATCGTCGCCTCGCCGGTGATCTACGCCCTGCTGAACTCGTTCCGCTCATACGCCGAGATCACGAAGGATCCGATGGGGCTCCCCACCTCGTTCGCCTTCGACAACTACGTCGCCCTGTTCCAGCAGACCGACTTCCTCGAGGCGGTGCTGAACACACTCATCATCACGGTGGGCACCGTCGTGATGCTGATCATCATCGTGCCGATGGCCGCCTACGGCATCGAGCGGATCGGCGGACGCACCTCGCGCTTCCTCTACGTGCTGTTCATCGCCGGGCTCATGATCCCGTTCCAGGTGCGCATGATCCCGCTGGTGAAGGGCTTCGACGACGTCGGGCTCTACAGCACGCTGCTCTCGGTGATCCTCGTGCATCTGGGAGGAGCCGCGAGCTTCGGCATCCTGCTCTACTGCAGCTTCATCAAGGGCATCCCGATCGAGGTCGAGGAGGCGGCGCACGTAGACGGCGCGGGCCGCCTGCGCACCTTCTGGCTCATCGTCTTCCCGATGCTCCTTCCAGTGACATCCGCCTTCGTGATCATCCAGGCGCTCGGTCTCTGGAACGACTTCTTCATCCCGCTGGTCTTCCTCGATTCCTCGTCGGCGGGCACCATCAACGTGGCGATCAACCGCATGGTGGGACTCCTCACCTCGCAGTGGCAGCTGATCTACACCGGAGCGATCCTCGCGATCGTCCCGTCGGTGGCGATCTTCGCGGCCTTCCAGCGGTACTTCATCAAGGGCATGTCGGTCGGGGCGGTCAAGGGATGAGCGCCGTCGCCACCACCCGACTCGGACGCCTGCTCGGCTACGACGGCATCATCGCGACGCTGCTGCTGGGCGCCTTCCGATACTTCCTCGTGTCGCTCTCCTTCGTGTGCTGCCTCGTGCCGATGCTCGCGTTCCAGGCGCTGGTCGGCTGGCAGGCGACCCACACCGCGCTCTGGCTCGGCGCCGCGGCCGTGCTGACGGTCGCACCCGCTCTGCACGGTCTGACGCAGGCTGCTGCCGGCCTGCTCGACGGCGAGCCGCACGTCGCCCGGATCTTCTGGGCCGCCTTCGCCGGTGCCGTGCGCCACCGCTGGGGTTCCGCGCTCGTGCTGAGCGGCGCAGTGCTGGTGCTCGGATACGACGTGGCGCTTCTCGGAGCGGATGCGAACGTGCTGCTCGGTGCCGTCGCCGTCGCGGCCGTCATCGCCATGGTCGTTGTCGCGGCCGCGTTCCTCACGGACTCGCCGCTGCGCGGTGCAAGCTTCGCGATCGCCGCCGCGCGGATCGTCCTGCAGCGCCCGCACCTCGCCCTCGTGTGGCTGCTGGTGGGCGCCTTGGCTGCGCTCGCGACCACTCTGCCCGTGGTCGGCGCGGTCGGCTGGCTCTCCGCCCCGGCCCTCGCCGCCGTCGCGGCGACGATCTGCAATCGCGCACTCGGCTTCGGCCGCTCGCGTCAGCGGGTGGGAGCATGATCGCCCGGATCGCCGGCTTCACGATCGCGTGGAGTGCGGATGCGCCCGCGACCCTGGCCGTGGACGACGGGCATCCGGCGCCTCTCGTCGAGATCTTCACCGCGGCCGAACAGCGTGCGCGCACCAGTCAGGCATACGTGCGCTCGGCGCTGGGCGCCCGCCTGCGTTCGACGCGAACGGAGACGGCGAGCGACGCCGTCACGCTCGTGCAGCGGGATCCGCGCACCGGGCTCGAGGTCACGAGCGTGCTGTCGCTGTCGGGTTCTGCTCTGCGTGTGCAGCACACTCTTCGCGCCACGGCGCCGGGCCAGGTCACGGTCACGGCCGTCAGCTCGGCGAGCGTCGGGCTCGGCGCCGGCCCGAACGCGGGCGAGGACTACGACATCCTCACCGCGCGCAGCGAGTGGCTGGCAGAGAACCGCTGGCACCGTCGTGCTCTCTCGGACGAGCTGCCCCCGCTCTCCCTCCCGATCCACGCGCAGGACGGCCGCGGTCACGCCACACTGACCAGCCATGGGGCATGGTCGACCGGTGAGCATCTTCCTGTCGGCGCGCTGCTGCGCCGCGACGGCGCCGCCGTCGTCTGGCAGATCGAGAGCGGAGCCGGATGGCATGTCGACCTCAGCCAGGGCCTCGACGGTCTGACGCTGTCTCTGCTCGGCCCCACGGATCTCGAGCATCAGTTCGCCCACACGCTCGGTGAGGGCGACGAGTTCACCAGTGTCCCGGTCGTGCTCGCGGCCTCCCCACGAGGTCTCGACGCGGCGATCGCCGGCCTCACCTCTCACCGCCGTGCGATCAGACGCGTCGACGGACCCGACCTCCCGATCGTCTACAACGACTTCATGAACACACTCATGGGCCAGCCGTCGTCCGAGGCGCTGCGCCCGCTGATCCGGGGTGCCGCAGAAGCGGGCGTCGAGGTGTTCTGCATCGATGCCGGCTGGTTCGCCGACCCCGCCATCGGCGACTGGTGGGACACGGTGGGCGAATGGCAGGAGGCCGTCGACCGGTTCGACGAGTCGGGCCTGCGAGGCATCATCGGCGAGATCCACGCCGCAGGGATGAGGTCGGGGCTGTGGCTCGAACCCGAGGTCGTCGGTGTCAACAGCCCCGTCGCCGAGGCGCTGCCGGACGACGCCTTCTTCCGACGCTTCGGTGTGCGGGTCACCGAACACGATCGCCATCACCTCGACTTCCGGCACCCCGCGGCCCGCGCCCATCTCGACGAGACCGTCGACCGGATCGTGCGCGACTACGGCGTCAGCTTTCTGAAGCTCGACTACAACATCAACCCCGGTGCCGGCACCGACTGGCAGGCGGCGGCCGCCGGCGACGGTCTGCTCGGGCACATCCGCGCGTTCGGGGACTGGCTCGACGACGTGCAGCGCCGGCATCCCGCACTGCTGATCGAGAACTGCTCGTCCGGTGCGATGAGGGCGGACTATGCGCTGCTGGCGCGAACGCACATGCAGTCCACGAGCGACCAGCAGGACTTCCGGCTGTATCCGCCGATCGCCGCATCCGCGCCCGCGTCGATCCTTCCCGAGCAGGCGGGCAACTGGGCCTATCCCGCGGTCGGGATGTCGGATGCCGAGACAGCGTTCACGCTCGTCACCGGGCTCAGCGGACGGCTGTACCTGTCGGGCTTCCTGGCCGAGCTGCGCGAATCGCAGCGCGCGCTCGTGGCCGAGGCCGTCGCGGTGCACAAGACCCTCCGCACGCAGCTTGCGATGAGCGACCCGTTCTGGCCGCTCGGTCTGCCGGGATGGGAGGACGACCTCATCTGTCTGGGTCTTCGCGCCGAGGGGCGCACCCTGCTCTTCGTCTGGGACCGCTCCGACGAACCGCGAGCGGTGACCATCCCCGGTGTCCATACGGCCGAGACGATCTTTCCGGCGGGTCTGCCGGCGGTCGGCATGGCAGATGACTCGTGGCGCCTCGAGGATGTCGACGGCGGCATCCGGATCGAGACGGGCGACGGCATCGGCGCTCGCGTTCTCCGCGTCGGCGAGGGCCACGCATGACCGGCCGGATCCGGCCCGGCGAGGTGCTCGTCGATGATCGCGGGAGCATCGCGCAGCTGCACGGCATCGGCGTTCAGCGGGTGGGCGGTCACTGGTACGCCTGGGGCGAGGACAAGACCGCGGGAGACCGCTTCACGGCCGTGGCCTGCTACCGCTCCACCGACCTCGCGAGTTGGGAGTACGTCGGCGATGCGCTCGCCGCGGGCGGGGGAGATCTCGCCCCCGATCGGATCGTCGAGAGGCCGAAGGCGCTGCAGCGCCCCGACGGACGCTGGGTGCTGATCATGCACATCGACAGCGCCGACTACTCCGATGCGAAGGTCGGCTATGCCGTCGGCGACGCCCCTGAAGGTCCGTTCGACTACCGAGGGAGCGAGCGCCCTCTGGGCAACCTCAGCCGGGACATCGGGGTGTATCAGGAGGACGGCATCGGCTACCTCCTGTCCGAGGACCGCGAGCACGGACTGCGCATCTATCGCCTGCGGCCGGACCACTGCGGCGTCGAGTCCGTCGTCGCGACGCTGCGCCAGCAGGATCGCCCGGAGATCGGCTACGAGTCGCCGACGCTCATCCGCCATGAGGGCACCTACTACCTCTTCGGCTCCGACCTCACCGGGTGGGACCTCAACGACAACAAGTACTCGACCGCTCGGTCGCTCGAGGGTCCGTGGTCGCCGTGGCAGGATTTCGCTCCGGCGGGGACTCGCACCTTCGATTCTCAGGTGAGCGTCGTGCTGCCCGTCGAGGGAGCGCATGTGTACATCGGCGACCGCTGGAATCGAGACGACCTCGCATCCTCTGCGCCCGTCTGGCTGCCCCTGCACGTCGAGGAGGGTCGCGCCGAACTGATCTGGCGCGACGACTGGAGCATCGAGGAGCTGAAGAAGTGAACGCCCGACCCCGCGCGATCGTCGCGATGAATCCACCGGCGCTGGCCGAGAACCTGTTCGGCCCGCACCGGGCACGGCTGAACGATCTGGTCGACGTCAGCGCCGAGGTGATCACCGAATTCGACGGCGACCTCGCGTCGCACCTGATGGCCGACGTCGAGATCCTGCTGGCCGGGTGGGGATGCCCGCACATCGACCACGATCTGCTCGATCGGATGCCGGGCCTGCGCGCCGTCGTGTTCGCAGGCGGCACCGCGAGCTCGATCCTCGACACGGTGGAGGCGACCCGCCGCGGCATCGTCTTCACGAACGCCGGTGAGGGCAACGCCCAGGCGGTCGCGGAGTACACCGCGGCCACGATCCTGCTCGCCGGTAAGCGGGCGAAGTACGCCGAGCAGATCTATCGGGAGGGGCGCGCCTTCGTCGACCGCGAGGCCGACCTGATCGACAGCGGCAATTTCGGGCGAACCGTCGGACTCGTCGGGGCGTCGCGGATCGGGCGCCGGGTCGCACAGCTGCTGCAGCCGACCGACCTGCGGGTGCTGATCTACGACCCCTACGCGTCCGAGGAGGAGATCGTCTCGCTGGGCGGGCTCAAGGTCGAGCTCGACGACCTGCTCGCGACCTCCGACATCGTCTCGCTGCACGCCCCGGCGACTCCCGAGACCGAGCACATGCTGGCGGCGCGCGAGCTGGCGATGATGCGCGACGGCGCTGTGCTGATCAACACGGCGCGTGGCTCGCTCATCGACCACGACGCTCTGCGTCGGCATCTCCGGACGGGGAGGCTGGACGCGATCCTCGATGTCACCGAACCCGAGCCGCTCGCTGCGGACGACGAGCTGTGGACGCTGCCCAACGTGACGCTCACGCCGCACATCGCCGGTGCCACCGGCAATGAGCTGCACCGTCTGGGGCGTGACGTCGTCGACGAGGTCGCGCGGTACATCGCGGGTGACGCCTTCGTCGGCTTCGAGCGCGTGCCGGGGGTCGTGTGATGGGCGTGGTGCGCAATCCGATCCTGCGCGGATTCAACCCCGACCCGTCGATCCTCAGAGTCGGCGACGACTACTTCATCGCCACGAGCACGTTCGAGTTCCACCCGGCGGTGCGCATCCACCATTCCACGGATCTCGTCGACTGGACGGTCCGAGGCCATGCGCTCGACGAGGGGTTCGACCTCCGTGGCATCCCGGACTCCGGCGGGGTGTGGGCGCCGAGCCTGTCCTACGCCGACGGCCGGTTCTGGCTCGCGTACTCGGTCGTGCGATCGATGGACGGCGACGACAAGGACATCGACAACTACCTCGTCACTGCCGAGAGCATCGACGGCCCGTGGAGCGAGCCGGTGCATCTGGGCTCACGCGGCTTCGACTTCTCGTTCTTCCACGACAGCGACGGAACACATTGGATCGTGGGCGTGCAGTGGGATCAGCGGCCCGAGCATCCGTCGTTCGGGGGACTCGTTCTCGAACAGTATCTGCCCCACGAGCAGCGCACCTCCGGCGAGGCGCGCGTGATCCATCAGGAGCCCACGCTCGTCGAGGGTCCCAACCTCTATCGGATCGGCGACTGGTACCACCTCCTGATCGCCGCCGGCGGCACGGGCTGGAACCATGCCATCACGGTCGCGCGGTCCCGCGACCGCTTCGGACCCTACGAGCGCGACCGGCAGCCGTTCGTGCTGACGAGCCGCGACGCACCCGGTGTCCCCCTGCAGAAAGCGGGGCACGGTGAGCTCGTGCAGACGCCGGACGGCGAGTGGATGCTGGTGCACCTGGCCAGTCGGCCCACGCTGCATCTCGGTGAGCGGTTCAGCACTCTCGGGCGCGAGACGTGCCTGCAGCGCGTGGTCGTCGACGGCGACGGCTGGCTGCGACTCGCCCAGGGCGGCCATCACGCCGCTCTCGAGGTCGAGGTCGCCGGTGCGCAGGTCGGTCGCGCTGTCGCGAGCGGCTTCACCGACCGCTTCGATGCGGCGCACCTCGACAGCCGCCGCTGGTCGACTGTCCGTGCCGCACTCGACCGCGACACCGCCGACCTGACCGCCCGACCGGGGTGGCTGCGTCTGCGCGGTGGTCACTCGGCGGCATCCGTCTTCGATCAGGCGATGATCCTCACGCGGGTCGAAGAGCATCACGCGATCCTCGAGGCCACCGTCGATGCGGAGCCGACGAGCACGCGTGAGCTCGCGGGCCTGATCGCCTGGTACGACCGCAACGGCTGGATCGGGCTGCAGCTCACCTGGGATGCCGAGAACGGGCGGCATCTGCGCGTCGTGAGTCGCGACGGGTCGCGCACCACACGCTCTGCGCCGATCGCCGTGCCGCCCGGGCCGGTGCGGATGCGGATGGCCCTCGACGGCCCCGACCTCCGCTTCGCGGTCGCCTCGGTCGACGACGCTCGCTGGAGAGATGTGCCCGGCGTGCACCCCGCATGGACGCTGTCCGACGATCACGGTGATCGCCTGCGGTTCACCGGGATGTTCTTCGGCATCCGTGCCGACGATCTCGACGGGCGCGGCTGGTCGGCCGACGTCTCCGATGCCTCGCTGCGGTATGCGGCTCGCGGTGCCGACCTGGCGGGGGAGGGCTGACCCTCACCCGAGCCTGCAGATCACCGCGACGTTCCCCTCCTGCATGCCCTCCCGCCGTCACTCGACGGCGCAGTCACGGAAGAGAGATCGATGAAGATCGAACACCGCAGTATCCGACGTACGATCGGCGCTCTGACAGCGGGCGTGATCGCTCTCAGCGGCGCGCTTCTGGTCGCACCGCCCGCCGCCGCAGCATCCGCTGCACCCGCCTCCTCGCTTCTCGAAGCCGCGGTGCAGGCGCCGCTGCCCGAGATCGAGCAGACCGTCAGCGATGCCGGGTTCGCGCATCCCGGCATCGGCTTCTCGGCCGACCACCTCGAGAACATGCGCACCCAGGTGCGGGCCGGGGTCGATCCGTGGGCGAGCTACTACGACGCGATGGTGGCGACGCGCTACGCCTCGCGCGACTTCCGCGCCGAGAACGCCCAGCCGGGCACCGACGTCCCGAAGAACGACGCCTACGCGAGCGCCGGCATGAGGTCGATGGCGCTGAAGGACAGCATCGGCGCGATGACCCAGGCGCTCGAGTACGCGGTGACGGGTGACGAGCAGTATCGTGCGAACGCTCTGCACGTGCTGCGCACCTGGAGCAGCCTCGACCCAGCGAAGTACCAATATTTCGGTGACGCGCACATCCACACGGGCGTACCGCTGTACTACATGCTGATCGCGGCCGAAGTGATCCGCAGCACGGAACCCGTGAACGAGAGCCTCGACGGATACGACCTGCGGTGGACGGATGCCGACGAGCAGCGCATCGAGGACAACCTGGTCCGACCGGTGCTCGACACGTTCCTCTTCTCGAACAACCGGCTGTGGAACCAGCACCTCTACGGCGTGATCGGCATGGTCTCCGCGGCGATCTTCCTCGATGACGCCGAGCTCTACGCCGAGCGCGTGGAGTGGTTCACGGTCAACTCGGAATACGAGAGCGAGCACGATCTGTACGGCGGCAACGTCAACGGATCGCTCGCACAGCTGTTCCGCGAGATCCCGGCCGACGCTCCCGGCAACACCACGGGCGAGCCGTTCGTGCAGCACATGGAGATGCTGCGCGATCAGGCGCACGGTCAGGGAGACGTCGACATATTCGTGGCGCTCGCCCGCATCGTCGACGCGCAGGGGACCAGACTCGATCCGGTCGCCGGCACCGTGTCGAGTGCGTCGGATGCGGTCTCGCCCTACCGGTTCCTCGACGATCGCATCCTCGACGGTGCCGACACGTTCTACGCCTTCATGATGGGCGAGGAGGTGCCGTACGTTCCGGCGAACGAGGGGGGCGCGATCTCGCAGGCCTACCGTGGTCGACTGCAGGATCCGCTGAGCGAGGCGTACCTGCAGTACCGCTACGTCGCTGACGTCGATGTGGCCGACGCTGCGCCCCATGTCGCCGACCTCTACGAGCAGAGGGACGGCCCGCTCTACTACTACGGCAGTGGCGTGCAGAACTTCTGGAACGATCGCGGCTCGGACTACACCGGCGCCGAGTACTGGGTCGCATTCCCGCAAGAACTCGCCGAGGTCGACGACCCGGTCGCTCCACTCACTCCGAGCGCCGAGCTGTCGGTCACGACATTCGGCACCCCGCTCGGCGACGGCGCCGAGCGGGAGGCCGATGCCGACGGCACCTCCTTCATCCGTCTCGATGCCGGTGCGGATGACGCGAACCTCGCGATCCGGCGCGCGATATGGGGCGACCGTGCGTCGCAGTCCCTGGTCGGGGTGAAGGTACGCAGCGACGGCACCGCCCGGCTGCAGGCCTCCCGCACGGCGGACGGGGCCCCGTTCACCGATGTCGTGATCCCGGACACCGGCGGCGACTGGCGCTACGTGTGGTTCGACCTGGCGCTCGCGGCGACCCCCGGTGCGGTGGGAGAGAACATCGTCTTCCTTCGCGCGACCGGCTCGGATGCTCGGGTCGACGTGGCGGGGCTCCTGGCTCAGGCGAACGGCGTGCTCACGCCGCCGCGGTTCACGGATGCGCCCGCACTCGACGTGGTGCTGGTGGCAGGAGAGCCGTGGACGCGCGGAATCGGGACGACCGATGCCGCCGGCGAGACCGTCACCCTCGCACTGCACGACGCGCCCGCCGGTGCGGTGCTGCAGGGCGACGAGCTCAGCTGGTCGCCCGACCAGGCAGGCGATGCCGCGATGACCCTCGCGGCGTCCGACGGGACCACCGTGACCGCGCTGCCCGTGACCGTCACGATCGCCGATGACCGCACGGGGGCGATCGCCGAACTCGTCGCCCGCGTCGGTGAGAGCGCGGAGTACACCTCGGCGAGCTGGGCGCGGATGACCGAGGCGCGAAGCGCCGCGGACGATGGAGTCGCATCGGCGGATGCTGCCGCATTCGGCATCCTTCTCGAAGCGCTCGGCGACGCCGTGTCGAACCTCGTGACGCTCACCCCGGTGCTGCCGGACGGCACGCTCGACTACCGCTCCCTCGTGTCGGCCCCGCCCCTCACGGCTGCCCAGTTGACGGCGCTCGCCGACGGCGACAACCAGTCGACCTGGGGTGACCAGCGGGTTCCGAGCATCGTGTTCGACTTCGGTTCGGGTTTCCGTCTCGACGCAGAGCGCTTCGGCCTGCAGGCCAGAGACACCTTCGCCAATCGCGCGGAGGGCACGAACGTCTACGGTTCGAACGACGGTGCCACCTGGACGCTGCTCACCGCGCATCCGAACGTGGGCACGGATGCCACGATCGAGTGGATCGATGTGCGCAGCGAGGTGCGCGATTCGACATTCCGGTTCGTGAAGCTCCAGGTCGATGAGCCCGGTGTGCCGTCGGATCCCGCGTATCCGGGAATCTGGAGCATCGCCGAGCTGCGCATCGACGGCGCCAGGAGCGAAGCCGTCGGGTCGATGGATGCGGTCTCGATCGCGTCGTCCGATGCGGTCGCGGGTCGAGTGGTCGCCGGCGACAGCGTCGATGTGACGCTGACCGGACCCGCCGACAACGCGGGCGTCGCGGTCACCGTGCTCGGAGCCCCGGCCGAGGTGACGTCGCCGTCGCCCGGGACCTGGATCGCCAGTGCGACCATCCCCGCGGGCGAGGCGCAGTCGGGCCGAGTCGGATTCACCGTCGACTTCACCACGGCCGACGGTCGTCGCGCCGACACGATCCACGCCACGACCGACGGCTCGGTGCTGTACCTGTCGAGCGACGGCGGACGCATCGACTCGGCATTCCGCGATGCCGCGGTGCTGCGACCCGACGGGGTGGCGGACGCCTCGTGGACCCAGTACACGGCGCGAATGCTCGACGGCGACCCCGCGACGCACTCCGACACCCGACTCAACTCCGGTCTCTACGGCAACGTGTGGGACTTCGGCCCCGACGCGACCGTGTCGTTGTCCGGTGCCGAACTGCTCGTGCGGCAGGACGGCTACGGCACCTCGCGCATCTCGGACATGCGGCTGGAGGGGTCGAACGATCTGACCACGTGGGCGCGCCTCACCCCGTCAGTGCCGGCGAAGACCCTCGATTGGCAGACGTGGTCCGTAGCGGATGACACGGCCTTCCGGTACGTGCGTCTCGTGAACGGCCAGATTCTGAACGTCGCCGAGCTGATCCTGTTCGGAGTCGTGACGACCGCGCCCGCGATCGAGGCGTGGGATCCGGTCGCCGTCTACGACGCCGGCGACGAGGTCTCGCACCAGGGCGCGACCTACACGGCGCAGTGGTGGACGAAGGGCGACGCCCCCGACAGCTCGGCGACAGGTTCGTGGATGGAGCAGGGAGCGCTCATTCCGGCGGCCGGCGACGGCGTGCGGGCCTGGACGTCGTCGTACGTCTACATGGGCGGAGAGGTGATCGCCCACCAAGGGCACGCCTTCCGGGCCCGGTGGTGGACGCGTGACCAGGCGCCAGGCGATGCGAACGGGCCATGGGAGGATCTCGGCGCCTTCTGATCCGTTCTCCGGGCGGTGCGGCCGGGCTCTCCGGCGGTGCCGCCCCTCCTGACGGGATCGACAGCCGTGAGCGGATGCGGATGTGGCCGCGGTGCGCTCAGTCCGAGCGCACGGGTCCCGTCGATCCGCGGACGATCAGCTCACCGGCCAGCACGACCGGGCCGTCGTAGGCTCCCCCGACGGCGATGCGTCCGGCCAGCTCTCCCACATCGTGGAACGGCGCCCGCACTGTGGTCAGCGAGGGCGTCAGGTCGGCGACCAGCTGCATGTCGTCGAAGCCGACGACCGAGATCCGCTCGGGAATCGCGATGCCTTCTGCGTGCAGCGCCCGGCACACCCCCACCGCCATGATGTCGGTCTGGCACACGATCGCGGTGACGTCAGGGTCGCGGCCGAGCAGATCGAGAGTGGCCGCGGCGGCGTCGTCCGAAGTGTTGCTGCTTCGCACCGCGAGCGCGGGGTCGAACGCGATGCCGGCGTCGTGGAGACCGTCCTGGTAGCCGAGGAAGCGCTGATGCGGAGTGGTCATGTCATCGAGTGAGCCGAGGAACGCGATGCGTCGGTGGCCGAGAGTGACCAGATGCTCGACTCCTGTGCGGACTCCGCCGCGGTGGTCGTAGTCGATCGAGGCGATGTGAGGGTGGTGGGGGAGCGCCGCTCGACCGCACAGGATCAGCTGCGCCCCGACCCGTGCGAGGGTGGCCGAGTATCGTTGCGCCCGCGCCTCGAACTCCTCGGTGGCCGGAGTGGAGCCCACGAGCAGGACGGCAGCCACTCGCTGCTCGCTCAGGGTCTCGATCAGGGCGGCTTCGCGCTCGACGTCCCCGCCGGTCGTGCACATCGTGAAGAGGTGGCCGTTGGCGGTCGCGACGTCTTCGGCGCCGCCGGCCATGGAGGCGAACGTGGGCCCGACCATGATGCTGGACACGAACGCGATGCTGCGCCGCCCGACGCCCATCATCGAGCGAGCGAGACCGTTCACGACATAGCCGAGCTCTTCTGCGGCAGCGAGCACTCTGGCGTGGCTCGCAGACTTGCCTGCGGCGCGGCCGGCCAGCACGCGCGAGGCGGTCGCGCGTGAGACGCCCGCGGCCTGGGCCACTTCGGCGAGAGTCGGGCCGCCACCGCGTTCGGGCCCGGGCGTCGCATTGCGACGTGCGGGCGAGCCGTCATCGATCGTGGTGGTCACACTGGGAATCTATCGCGGCGACCGCGTCGCGGCGCGCAGACCCGCAACTAGTTCCGGTCTCGCGTTCTCGGTCCCACGGGTGCGAAAGGGAATGCGGGTGGGACTGGGGAGCAGCCCCACCCGCGAGTGCCGCGTCCGTAGGGGAACGCGAGCTCTCGGACACGAAGTCGACTCAGGTCCCCAGGGCCGGCTTCTCGTCCCACTATCAAGACGCTGACGACGCCCGTTCCTGACGCCGCAACCAATATTCCGGTCGGATCCGTGCCCGGACGTCACTTGCCGCCCGGGGTGACGACGACCGCGTAGTCGGCTCCAGGACCGGTGACGCCCGACTCCGCATCGATGTATCGCAGGGTGAGCAGGTGGAATCCGAGATGGATGTCGGTGATGTAGTCGTCGGAGGTCACCTCGTCGATGGCGATGAGGTGGGGCACCACGACGCCGTCGACGGCGACCTGCACCCAGCCGCCCGGGATGCCCTCGAGAGTGACGAGCGCGTCGTCCTGCTCGCCGTCGGCGTCAGCATCCCCCCGCTCGAGGTGGGGGCGGGGCTGATCACCGGAGATGACCGGCACGGGGAATGCGAGGGGGCCGACCGGCTCGCTGAGGTCCACGTCGCCGGAGGGTGAGGTGTGCTGGGCTGTGAGCGTCATGCCCTGCCTCAGTTCGCCTCCCGCGACGGAGAGCGTGAACTCACCGTCGCCGTCGACCGTCGCCTGGGCGAGGACGGAGCCGAGCTCGTCGATGACGGCGACCGTGCTGCCGGGGATGCCGGTGCCGCTCACCGAGACAGCGAGGGGACTGCTGGTGTCCCACCCGTCCGGACCGATCGCGAACACGGGCGGGGTCTCGACCGGCGGGACCTCGACCGGCGGGGTCGCCACGGGGGGTCTGGTCGCCGGAGGGCCCGCCGCCGGCGGTGCGACCACCGGGGCGCTCGGCGGCTCCGGAACGGCGCGCACAGGTGTGTCCTGCCGAGTCGTGTCGACGACCGGCTGCACTGGCGGCTCCACCGGAGCAGGAATGAGCGGTGCGACAGGTGGGGGCGCCGGTGACGTGTCGTCGTCCGTCGCGGGTGTGGCATCGGGAGTCGGGGCGATAGGGCGGGCGGCGGGCCCGGACGCCTCACCACGGTCGCCGTCTGCCGCCGGTTGCGACCAAGGGCCGACCATCGCCACGGCGACCGTCGCCGCAAGGGCGACCGCGCTTCCCGCGGCGATCCCGATGGTGAGCACGCGGCGGGTCCGCAGGGCGGCGGACGGTCCGATGACGGAGGCGCTCGCTGCCGCGCCGGGCTCGAGAGCGGCGTAGGCGGCGGCGCCGGCACTGCCGAGTGCGAGGGGCAGCAGCACGGCTCGCAGCTTCGACGAGGCCGTGTCGATGTCTCGCGCGATGATCGTGCAGCCGGCGCACCCTTCGAGATGGGATTCGAGGCGGGGGCGCTCGTGCCGACTCACCGGGCGGCGAGAGCGGCGCACGAGCCGCCCGCACGCCCAGCGACACTCCTCGGGACGGGAAGGGTCGGCGATGAGCGCATCCAGCCAGGCATGGCGGAATCCGTCGCGAGCGCGGAGAGCCAGCGCCGACACGGCATTCGGAGTCAGTCCCATCAGCGGAGCGATCTCGCGCGGCTTCATGCCCTCGACCTCGAGGTACCAGAGCAGGGTGCGGTGGTTCTCGGGCAGATTCTTGAACGCCGCCGCGAGCATCGTCTTGTCCGACAGCTGCTCGATCGCGTCGGGGGCCTCATCGGGGATCTCCTCGATGAACTCGATCGGGATGTCCTTCTGCTTGCCGCCCCACGTCGCGGCGGCGTTGCGGATGGCGGCGTAGAGATACGCCCGGAAGCCATCGGTCGGTCCGCCGCCGTTCTGCATCGCGCTGAACGTCTTCGTGAAGGCCTCGCTGACGAGGTCGTCAGGGTCGATGGAACGCGTCACTGCCCGGGCCGCGCGGAGCCCCGCCTCGGAATGGCGCTGCCACAGCACGGCGAACGCTCGGGCGTCTCCGCTGCGCGTCGCGTCGGCGAGCTCGGCATCCGACCGCGTGTCGGTGCTCGGATCTGTGGTGATGCTCATGGCGTCCCCCCGATCGTGGTGACGGGGTCCGGGTCACCGACTCCGAGACCGCGGAGGCGGTCTCGGAGTCAGCATACGCTCAGAGCTTGCTTTCGAGGGGTGAGTCGTGATATATCGGAACGCTGAAGTATCGCGGGGGCGATCCCGCGCGCGTTCTCGCCGCCGCTCCGGCTACTGCTCGGGCTCGTCGTCGACCTCGACCCCGGGTCCGGGTCCCGGCCGCACGGCGGCATCGGGGAGGATGTCGATGCGGGTGTTCCCGTCGTGCTCCGAGACCTCGATGCGCGGGGCGGCATCGGCCTCGGTGGCATCAGGGGCCGCGGTCAGCTGGTCGTGGCGCTTCTCCTCGCTCGTCATGGCGTCGTCGGCGTCGGGGGTGAGATCAGGCGTGCTCATCGTTCTCCTTCGTGGTGGTGGATGACGGGGCTCCGTCGTGGTCGCGACGGTCGGAGCGGTTGCGGCCCCAGCGGGCGAGCAGGTACAGCACGGCGCCGACCGCCAGCAGGATCGCGCCGAACAGCCAGACGACCCCTCGCTGCTGGGTGAGCAGCAGGATGCACGAGGCGATGCCCAGCACCGGGATGACCGTCCAGATGCGGAAGTGATCGTGCTCGACGCGGTCACGTCGCAGCACCAGCACCGAGACGTTGACGCTGAGGAAGACGAAGAGCAGCAACAGCACGACGGTCTCGGCGAGCGTCGCCAGATCGCCGACGAGCGTGAGTCCCATCGCGACGAGGGTCGTGGTGAGGATCGCCACCCACGGGGTCTTTCGATTCGGCAGCACGCGGCCGAGCACGGCGGGCAGCAGGTTCTGCTCGGCCATCCCGTAGGTCAGGCGGCTCACCATGATCATCGTGAGCAGTGCACCGTTCGCCACCGCGATCAGGGCGATCAGGCTGAACAGCCAGGAGGGGATGCTGGCACCCGCGGCCTCGACGACCGACAGCAGCGGTCCGCTCGACTCCTGCAACTCGGACGCCGGCAGTGCGATGGAACTCGCGACCCCCACGAGCACGTACACCGCACCGGCGGTGAAGAGCGCGCCGAAGAGGGCTCGCGGATAGGTGCGCCGCGGATTCTTGACCTCTTCGATCATGTTCGCCGAGGTCTCGAAGCCGACGAAGGAGTAGTAGGCGATCACCGCTCCCGACAGGACCGCCAGGGCGACGGGCGTCCCCTCGGGCGTCTGAGTCAGCCGCGAGGCGTCGCCGCCGCCGCCGACCACGAACATCCCGACCACGACGATCACGATCACGAGACCGCTCAGCTCGATCGCCGTCATCACCAGATTCGCGCCGAGCGACTCACGGATGCCGCGGGCGTTGAGTGCTCCGACGATCGCGAGGAAGACGATCGCGACGGGAATGGTCGGCAGGTCGAAGAACGTGCCGAGGTAGTCGCCGGCGAACGCGATCGCCAGGCCCGCGGCGCTCGTCACGCCGGCCGCGAGCATGCTGAACCCGACCAGGAACGAGACGACGGGGCTGTGGAAGGCGCGCTCCGCGAAGACGGATGCCCCGCCGGCGCGCGGATACTTGGTGACCAGCTCGGCGTACGACCCCGCGGTCAGCAGCGCGAGGAGGAGAGCGAGAAGCAGCGGTGCCCACAGCATCCCGCCGACCTTCTCGGACAGCACACCCATCAGGGCGTAGATGCCGGCGCCGAGCACGTCGCCCAGGATGAAGGCGAACAGCAGGGGGCCGGTGATGGCGCGACGCAGGCGAGTGGGCTCCTCCGGCGTCGTGGCGGTGTCGGAAGTCATCCCGGAACAGTACGGACAAGCGTGCCGATGTGGCGACGGGGTTGACATGCCGTCGCATCGCATTCAGGTATTTCACAGGCGCCAGCGCGGCGTACGCCCGGACTCCGACTGCCGTCGCTAGATTCGGGGGCGTTATCGGAGGGTGCGTCGGCTGGAGTGCGCAGGCGGACGGGGGTCGCCTTCCCTCACCTCTCAGAAAAGAGCACTTCTCATGTCAGGTACTCCCCGAAAGGCGCTCGCCGAAGCGATCGCCACGTTCCTCTTCGTCCTCACGATCATCGCGGCGATCAACAGCGAGAGCCCGCTGACTCCGCTCGCGATCGGCTTCACGCTCGCCGTGCTCGTCTTCTCGACCGGCCACATCTCGGGCGCTCACCTCAACCCGGCGGTCTCCGTCGGCGTCTTCATCCGTGGCGGCCTCAGCGTCGTCGACTTCATCGCCTACCTCGTGGCGCAGTTCGTCGGTGGCGCGCTCGCCGCGCTGGTCAGCTTCGCCGTGTGGCCCGCCGGTGGCGAGGCTCTGGTCGTCGAGGTAGGACCCGCCTTCTTCGTCGAGGCGCTGTTCACGCTGATCCTCGTCTGGGTCGTGCTCAACACCGCGACCTCGAAGGACACCGAGGGCAACTCGTTCTACGGCCTCGCGATCGGGGCGACGGTGTTCGTCGGCGCAGCGACCGTCGGTTCGATCTCGGGCGGCGGCTTCAACCCGGCGGTGGCCCTCGGCCTCTCGGTCGGCGGGTACTTCGACTGGGCCTCGCTGTGGCTCTACATCGTCGCCCCCGTGGTCGGCGCGGTCATCGCGGCTCTGCTCTTCCGCGTGCTCAACGCGGACGATGCCAAGAAGATCGGCGCGTAACCACTCTTCATCGAACGCCGCGGCCTCTCCGGAGGGCGCGGCGTTCGTGCGTGTGGGGGGGTGTTCCGGAATCATCCGTCCGGGGGATGCCGTCGTGAGGTGGCCCGTCATAGCGTGGATGCATGCTGATCGTCGAGGAACTCCACATGCTGCTTCTCCGGCCTGATGGCCGCGTCGAGAGCGCGGTGAGCGTGAACCGCCTGTACGGCGAGGTCGCGGCCGTGATCGTCGACCTCGCCCTGCACGGACGCATCGCGGTGTCGGACGAGAAGAACCCGGTCATCGAGATCGTGTCGACCGACCCGACGGGCAACCCGATCCTCGATACGACACTGAAGCGCCTCGTGCCGTTGCGCGGCAAGCGGCTGCAGTCGCTCGTGGTGCGCCCCAAGCTCGATCCGCTCGAGATCGTGGTCGAGTCGCTCATCGTGCAGGGCGTGCTCGTCAAAGGGGAGCGCGGATTCTTCGGCTGGGGGTCGGCACGCACTCCCGAATCCGATTCGACGCCCGAGCAGGCGCTGAGGGCGCGGCTCGCCGCGGTGCTCGCCGGAACGGGTGCTCCGACGCAGGCCGACCTGGCGCTGCTTGCGATCCTGCAGAACCTCAACGCGGCGCACGCGATCCTGCGCGAGGAGTGCGGCGGGCTGTCCTCGCGCGACCTCAAGAAGCGGATCGAGCAGCTCACGGCAGGATCGCGGGCAGGGGATGCCGTCGCCAAGGCGGTCAACGATGCGATCACGGCCGCGATGGTGGCGATCATGACGCCGACGATCGTGGCGGCGACCATCACCTGATACCGGTCAGCGCAGCACCGGCATGCCCTCTGCGAGATCGCCGATGACCGGGTTCGCGTCCTGAGGGTCGACCACGAGACCGGTGATGGCGTCGACGTTCAGAACCGGGAAGCGCGAGATGGCGCCGATCTTCTCCTCGCTGCCCAGGACGTAGGTCTGCGCACAGCGCGCGGCGATCGCGCGTTTGGTGGCGGCGTCGTCGAGGTTGCCGGTGGTCAGGCCGTGGACGGGATCGACGCCCGTCACGCCCAGGAAGAACAGGTCTGCGGCGAGATGCTGCACGGCCTCCATGGCGAGGGGGCCGCTCGCGACCATCGAGAAGCGGGCGAGTTCGCCGCCGATGATCACGACGCGGGCGTCGGAGTGCTCGGCGACGGCGAGGGCGATCGCCGGGCTGGGGGTGATGACGGTCAGGTCGGCGCCGTACGGCAGCATGCGGGCCATCGCGAGCGTCGTGGTTCCGGCATCCAGCACGATCGTCGAGCCCGGCAGGATCAGCTCGACGGCGCGGCGGGCGACCCGCTCCTTGCTCTCGGTGGCCAGCGACGAGCGCTCGTCGACGGGCCGATCGGCCGGCGGAACCGGCAGAGCGCCGCCATAGACGCGGACGAGTTCGCCCGTGTCGGCGAGCTCGCGCAGATCGCGACGGATCGAGTCCTCGGAGACGCCGAGATCGGTGGCGACGTCCTTCGCCACCACGCGACCGTCTCTGCGCAGGATCTCGCGCAGATGATCCTTTCGTTGCGCACTCAGCATCCGAAACTCCATCCCGTTCATTCACGAAGTTGCACGTTACTGCACGGTTAACGTTACAGTCTTCTCCATGAACACACCACTGCTGATTCTCATCGCCGGCCCCTACCGCTCCGGCACGGGCGGCGACCCCGCCCTGATCGCCCGCAACCTCGAGGTCCTCGAAGAGGTCGCGGCCCCCATCCACCGTCTCGGCCATGTGCCGATGATCGGCGAATGGGTCGCCCTGCCGATCCTCCGAGGCATGGACGAGACGGATGCCGCCGAGGGCGACGTCATGTACGAGACGGCCCACCGACTGCTGCAGCACTGCGACGCGGTGCTGCGCCTGCCGGGAGACTCCGCCGGCGCCGACAAGGACGTCGAGATCGCGCTCGAGCGCGGGCTGCCCGTGTATCGATCGATCGACGAGATCCCGTCGAGGGATGCCGAAGCCGCCTGAGCGCGGCTCATCGGGAGGGGGCCGTGGCCAGCCGGTGGCTAGGCTCGTGAGCATGACAGACGATGTGCGCAACGTCCACGACGCCCTCTCGGCGATCACCGAGCACTGGCAGCCGCACCGGCTCACCAGCGTCAACGACTACGACGTCAAGGTCGTCAAGCTCCAGGGCGAATTCGTCTGGCACACCCACCCCGACACCGATGAGCTGTTCATGGTGGTGAGCGGCCAGCTCACCATCCAGCTCCGCGACCGCGACGTGATTCTGCACCCGAACGACGTCTTCGTCGTGCCGCGCGGGGTCGAGCACTGCCCGAAGGCGACGGACGAGGTGCACGCGATCCTGTTCGAGCCGAAGGGAACGGTCAACACCGGGGACGCCGGAGGCGACATGACCGCGACACTCCAGGAGCTCGCCTGATCCGCCGTCAGATCGTCAGATCGTGAAGCGCACGCCCGAGAGGTGCTCGGCGACCGACCACAGTTCCGCGCCGACGTCGACCGACCGCACCTGGGCGCTCGCGGCGACCCGCTTCGGCGCCCCGCGGAACTCGAGCAGCCCGCCCGGACCCCAATAATCGCCGCCGGTGGCATCGGCCGCGACGGCAGCATGCAGGATCGGCGCGGCCCCGGCATCCTTGCCCTGCACGAGCGGGCGGCTGACCGACGCGAGGGCGCGCGTCAGAGGTGAGACCGCGGCGAGTCCGTCGCGGTGCGGAGTCAGCGGATCGACGGCGTAACCGGGGTGAGCACACAGCGCAGACCGCGCCGTGCCCCGCCACCGGCGGTTCAGCTCGAAGGCGAGGGCCATCAGGGCGGCCTTCGAGCGGCCGTACTGACGCAGCGACGCACCCGTCCACGGCTGAGAGAGTGTGCCGGGGTCGATCTCGGCGAAGCGATGCGCCAGCGATCCGACGGCCACGACCCGAGCGTCGTCGGCGAGCAGACGGTCGAGCTGGGCGACCAGGGCGAAGTGTCCGATCGCGTTGGTGCCGACCATGAGGTCCAGTCCGTCCGCGGTGCGGGCGCTGCGATCCGCCGCCTTGACCCCGGCATTGCAGATCACCGCATCGAGCCGCTCGTCGAGCGATGCCGTCGCCGAGGCGACGCTCGCCAACGACCCGAGATCGACCGGCACGATGTCGAGGTCGGCACCCGGAACCTGCGCGCGGATCGACGACACGGCCACCTGTGCGCGCTCTGCCGACCGGCATCCGAGCAGCACCCTGGCACCCTGCGTGGCCAGGATCTCCGCGCACCAGTATCCGATGCCCGCGTTCGCCCCGGTGACGAGGATCGTGCGGCCGGTGAGGTCGGGGAGCGCGAGCGGCGAGGGCATGTCCTCCAACCTAGGCGGAGACACCCACCCGGTCGGCCGTGCGGACGATCGTCGCGAATCCGCGCGCCGCCAGGATGCTCTCGGTCCGCTGCATGATCTCGTCACCCGAGACGGCCGCGAGCCCGTCCGTCGCCTCGATCGCCGAGGTCGTCGTCGCATCCGTCACGAACTCCACCGTGAAGCCGAGGTCGGCCGCCATCCGGGCCGTCGTCTCGCAGCACTGCTCGGTGCGGATGCCGCAGACGACCACTCGGCCGACGCCGCGGCGCCGGAGCTGATCTTCGAGATCGGTCGATGTGAACGCGTTGACGGTGGTCTTCGTCACGGCGATCTCGTCGCTCTGCGGGTCGAGGTCGGAGACCACCCGGACGAAGCCGTTGGCCGGATCGAAGACTCCTCCGCTGCCCGGCTCGGAGTGCGTGACCCACACGACGGCGTCTCCCGACCGACGCGCGTACGCGACGAGCTGGGAGATGTTGTCGATGACGCCCGGGTTGGCGGTGGCCGCCCACTCGTCGGGTCGCTGGCGGAAGGATTCCTGCGCGTCGATCACGAGCAGGGCGGTGGCGGGGGAGTCGTGGCTCATCCGATCATCCTCGCGGTCCCGGCCCGCGACGGCCAGTGCCTGCACGGCCAGCGACCGCGTGTTCTCTGCCGTCGATCGCCGCTCGGGCGCTGTCTCGCAGATTCTCCCGACGAATCTGTGACGAATCCCGCTCGGCGCTCGTCCTATCTGTGAGCGACCCACACACGCTCCCGGCGAAGCCACCACGGCCCGGCCGGCACATCGTGAGACGAAGGAATGGTCATGGCAACTCAGGATCAGAACACCCCCACCAGCCCCGCCGACAAGGAGCTCGCTCAGACGTCGACCGCGCCGAAGCCGGCTGCCTCGGGTTCGCGCGTCGACCGCACGTCGGCCTTCTCGACGTCGCGCGTCCCCGCCGACTCGGATGCCGCGGGCAAGACGGTCATCGCCGACGGCGTCGTCGCCAAGGTCGCCGGCATCGCCGCCCGTGAGGTCGCCGGTGTCTACGCGCTCGGTGGTGGCGGAGCACGTGCCTTCGGCGCCATCCGTGACGCCGTCAACGCCACCGACCTGACGCAGGGCGTCAAGGTCGAGGTCGGCGAGACGCAGGCCGCCGCAGACCTGACCATCGTCGTCGAGTACCCCGCCCCGATCCAGGAGGTCGCGAGCAACGTGCGCGCCGCCGTCGCCGGTGCGATCAGCCGCCTGGTCGGTCTCGAGGTCGTCGAGGTCAACGTCGAGGTCAACGACGTGCACGTCCCCGGTGACGACAACCAGGAGAACGAGGAGTCGCGAGTCTCATGACCCCCACCACCACAGGCGCCCTGATCGGCGCACTCCTGGCCCTGGCCGCTCTGCTGTTCGGGTTCTGGGGATTCCTCCTCATGGCCCTGTTCGCCGGCGTCGGAGCCGTCATCGGCCGGATCGCCTCCGGCAAGCTCGACGTCCGCGGTCTCGCCGACGCCTTCACAGGGCGGCGCACCTCCTGATGCGCGTCGACCAGCACCTCGTCGCCGGTGGCGGCCCCGCGCGGGCCGCCACCGCAGAGGCCACCGTCCCTGGGCGCATCGACGTGAAGGAACGCGTCTACCGCACGGTCACCGAGAAGGCGTCCGCAACCCTGATCGGTGTGCCGCGCGGTGACGTGAAGGTCGACGTCGCCGAGCACCCGGGCGGGATCGCCGTGCGCATAGCGACCCCGCTTCCCGTCCCCGATCTCGACGACACCGTCGCGATCTCCCAGAGCGTCCCCGTCCTCGACCGAGCTCGTCAGCTGCAGGAGCAGCTGCAGGAGAGTCTCAGCGGTCTTCTCGGACGTGACGTGACCCGCATCACCCTCACCATCACCGGTGCCACCATCCCAGAGAGGAGACGAGTGCGATGAGCACCCTGGTTCTTCGTCGCGTCGTCCGACGCGAGACGCATTCGCCGCGCACCGTCGCGATGTTCGTCGCGGTCATCCTCCTCATCCTCGCCCTCGCCTACATCGGGCTCGAGATCGTGCTGAGCCTCGCGGCGCAGCCCGCTCTCCTGCTGGGTCCCGCCGCGGCGGGCGGATGGCTGGTCGGCCTGCCCACGGCACAGCCGGCCGGACTCGTGATCGCGGGCAGCGTCGTGCTCGCCCTGATCGGCGTCGTGCTCGTCGTGCTGGCCGTCACTCCGGGTCGCCTGTCACGGCACACCCTCGAGGCGGGCGACAGGGCGGTCGTCGTCGACAACGGCGTGATCGCCAGCGCGCTCGCCCAGCACCTCTCGGAGGAGACGGGCCTGGCTCGCGAGAGCATCACCGTCGGAGTCGGCCACCGCAGTGTCGACGTCACCGTGCGCCCCGGCGCCGGCATCCCCCTCGACAAAGGCGCCGTGCAGTCGGCCACGGAGGCAGAGCTGCAGACCTACCGGCTGACCCGCAGCGTCCGCACCCGCGTGCGCATCGAGCGCCCCCACGAGAAGGAAGACGAGCTGTGAACAACACCAACCGTGCGCTGAACCGCACCCTGCTGCTCATCATCGGTCTGCTCTTCCTCGGACTGGGCGCTCTCGGCATCGCCATCATGAGCTGGCCGACCGCCACCGACATCTGGACGTCGGCCGGCACGGACGCCCGCTCATGGCTCGACCAGGCGATCGCCGCCACGGCCATCGCCGGCGGCAGCCTCTCGTGGATCGGCATCGGCGCAGTGGCCGCGATCGTCATCGTGATCGTGCTGCTGATCGTCGCCCTCACCAGCATCTCGGGCCGCCGGTCGAAGACCGCCTTCCGCTCGAGCGGAGCACAGAACCCGCTCGGACGTGTCACGGTCACCGAGTCGTTCGTGTCGGATGCCGTCAAGA
This sequence comes from Microbacterium sp. LMC-P-041, assembly GCF_030209555.1. Lineage (NCBI taxonomy): Bacteria > Bacillati > Actinomycetota > Actinomycetes > Micrococcales > Microbacteriaceae > Microbacterium > Microbacterium sp. LMC-P-041. The sequence goes on along the minus strand of NZ_JARVRV010000004.1, from coordinate 64,962 downwards.
ACTCCCTCGCCGGGAGAGCGGAGATCCTGTCGTCGCAGGTCACCGCGAACGACATCCGTCGAGAGCCGGTGCTGCATGTGGCCGTCACGCCCCGGCAGAACACCGATCCGCGTGAGCTGGTCGACCACATCGACAAGCTGCTCACCAACCTCGCCACCCTGACCGGCCGCGAGAGCGCGACCTTCGTCTCGATCCACACCGGCCTCCGGGCGCGGCTCGCGCACGATCAGCGACGTCTGTCGTGAACGTCGGACCTCGCCCCCACCACCCCAGGAAGCAGGACATCACCATGCGAAACAAGATCCTCCTCATCGGCGCCATCGCCTTCGTCGCCTACGTCGTGGGCAGTCGGGCAGCGACCGTGCAGGTGAACAAGGGCGAGTCCGTGCGGCACCAGCTGGTGCGCATGTGGAACGACCCGAAGGCGAAGAAGGAACGCGCCAAGGCAGCCAAGAAGGCGGCGAAGGCGGCCGAGAAGGCACTCGACAAGGTCCGCCGCTGACACCCCTCCACAGACTTATCGTCGGTCGCGACACGCAACGGCGATAAGACGACGGGAATCCTCCCGCCGTCACGATCACCCTCACGAAAGGAGCTCCTCATGGGACTCGATGACAAGATCAAGAACGCCGCTCAGGACATCGCCGGCAAGGCGAAGGAAGCGATCGGCAACGCGACCGACAACGACAAGCTCGCCGCCGAAGGCAAGGCCGACCAGGTCAAGGCCGACGCGAAGAAGGCCGGCGAGAACGTCAAGGACGCATTCAAGAAGTAAGACCCCCGGCGCGGGCGGATGGAGCGGTGTCACGCTCCATCCGCCCGTTGCTGTGCGCGGCGAGGATGCCGTGAGACGATGCCGGGGATGGATGCTGCCGCTGCCCGTTCTGGACTCCGTTGCCGACTCGGAGCGCGCCGAGCTGCGGGTGGTGCATCCCTCGGCCGATGCATCGCGCGAGAGCGGTGACCTGCTCGACCGACTGGACGACGAGTCCACGTGGGACGAGCCGGTCGCGCCCGCGGCGTCGCACGAGGTGACCGGGTGGCCGGGGCGCCTGGCGAGGTGGCGAGCACCGCTGTGGGTGGCCTCCGTGGCAGCGTCGGCCGCGCTCGCGGCGTCGATCGCCTACGCCTTCGCCGTGGTACCGCCCGTGTCGTCGTCTGCGGGTGCGCCGCAGATCGAGACGCTCGAGCTCACGAGATCCGGAATGATCGCGCCGGGGTGGTTCGGCGCGGAGAAGGATGCGGCATCGGCCGAGTTCTCCGGCCTGACGGTCTTCCTGACGCCCGGGTGGTACGCCGACTCGGGAGAGCGTTCGTCGGAGAACGTCTGTCTCAATGTCGTCAGGAACGACCAGCTGCCCGATGTGCGTGACTTCACCGAGACGTCCTGGAGTTTCGAGGGCCAACGGTACGCGGCGTGCGGCGTGGGTGCATTCCCGCCGACCGTCGCGGTGCCGTTCGACTCCGAGACCCCCGACGAGCTCGCCGAGCGCTTCCCGTCAGGCGTGGCGCTGCAGTTCGTGCTCGACGGCGGCCGTGTCGGAGTATTCCTCGACAGCGGCGAGGAGTAGCGGGTCAACGCCGGATCGGCAGCGACAAGTGGACGCCCGCGAGTTCTTCGAGCTGGTCCCATACGCTCTGCGCGAGTTCAGCAGGAGGGGTGTGGGTGCGGGCGAGCGGCTCGACTCGCAGGGGAAGTCCGCGAAGCCGCCCCGCGGGCGCGTAGTACTCGCCGCCCTGCGCGGCGGGATCCGCGAGCGCGCGCACCGCAGCCCAGGCGGCGGTGTCCTTTCCCTGAGCCCAGGGCGTGTAGGGGTTGCGCCGGTACGGGGTCGAGGCGTCGTGGATGCCGGTGCGCTCGGGCGTCTTGGCGTCGACGCCCACTCCGGGACGCACCACGAGCGAGGCGACGGGAAGGTCAGCGGCGCGCAGGCGGCGGTCGAGCTCGAAGGCGAACACCTCGGTCACCGTCTTGGCCTTCGTGTAGGCCGCGATGGCGCTGCGCGGGGTCGCCCTGACGTCATCCACGTCGAGCCGGAACTGCGACACGAAGCCGGTCGACGTGTGCACGATGCCCGGGCTGCGGCCGAGGACTCGGACACGGAAAGCGCTCTGGCCACGTTCCTCGGCGAAGCACTGGCGCTGCAGCTGCAGGATGGCGGCCTTCAGGCAGTACTGCTCTCACCCGACGATGAGGAACAGTCCGTGCGCGACATGAAGATCGAGATCTTCGCCGCATTCGACGGGGTGCTTCAGAGGGCGCGCGACGAGAAGATCATCCGACCCGATCTGTCCATCGTGCAGATCGAGCATCTCGTGTGCGGAATCGAGCACGCGGTGCGCATCGGGGAGGCGGGAGACAGGCAGCTCTTCCTCGACATCATGCTCGCCGGCATCCGTCCGACCGTCTAGACCCGGCCCGCCCCCACCGGAACACCCACCCGCGGCACCGCGGCATATCCCGGGCGCATGAACCACGACGGCAGCGCTCGCCGCAGGTCGCTCGGGCCGGTCGCGGTGGCGTCTTCGGCGAGCAGCAGCGTCGTCCATTCGATGTCCCCGCGCCAGAACCGGGTCAGCGCTCGGAGCGTGCAGCGCACCTCGACCGACACGTCGTACCCGGGGTCGGCGTCGCACACGTCGGCCTCGCCGTCGTGGATCACCAGCCACCACCGGCGCTGCGCCGGACTCGCGTCCGTGAAGTGCAGTGCGATCACCGTGCGCGCATCGGGGACGCTGCCGTGATCGACATTGCGGTGCATGTCCCACAGCAGCAGCTTGGGGTCGAGGTCGGCGTCTCCGAGCTCGCCGATCCAGCGCACCCCCCACGCCGAGAGCTGTTCGACGACCGGACGCAGTTCGGCACCCGCGACGGTGAGCACGTAGCGGACGTCAGCACCCTGGGTGATCCGCTCGATGAGGCCGGCACGCTGCAGCTGGTCGAGTCGATGGGACAGCAGCGTCGGCGACATGCGGGGGAGGCCGCGGCGCAGCTCGTTGAAGTGTTCGGTGCCGAGCAGAAGCTCACGCAGCAGGAGCATCGTCCACCGCTCGTCCAGCAGCTCCATCGCCTTGGCGACGGGGCAGAACTGATAGTAGGGGGCGCCCACGGACCTCACGATAGACCCGGTACAGATCGGATACTAGAGCGGTCTGCGCGGGGTTCGTAGCGTGAGGATCACAAGGCAGAGGAGCCCACCATGAACACCACCACCACCGACCTCCAGGCCGACGCCGACCGCGCGCTGAAGGCGAAGCACAGAGTCGTCTGGGCGCTCGGCGACTATTCGGCCGTCGCGCGCGAAGTGATCCCCGAACTCGGTCGCGTGCTCGTCGCCGAGAGCCGCATCGGGCCGGGCGATCGCGTGCTCGACGTCGCCGCCGGCACCGGCAACGCGTCGATCGAAGCTGCGCGCACCGGCGCATCCGTGGTCGCGAGCGACCTCACGCCCGAGCTGCTCGAGATCGGCAGGCAGGATGCTGCACGGCAGGGCGTCGAACTCGCCTTCGAGGAGGCGGATGCCGAGGCGCTGCCCTATGCAGACGACTCTTTCGATGCCGTGCTCTCGTGCGTCGGCGTCATGTTCGCGCCGCATCACGAGGTGGCGGCCGGCGAGCTGACGCGGGTGGTGCGCGCCGATGGACGGCTGGCGTTGATCAACTGGACGCCCGAGGGGTTCGTCGGACAGTTGTTCGCCACGCTCAAGCAGTTCGTCCCCGCGCCGCCTGCCGGTGTGCAGCCGCCGCCGCTCTGGGGTGACGAGGAGCACGTGCGCGCCCTCCTCGGAGACCGCGTAGCCGAGCTGTCGACGCAGCGTCGGCAGCTGTCGGTCGACAGGTTCGCGTCGGGTGCGGAGTTCCGGGACTTCTTCCGGGACTTCTACGGCCCGACCGCGGCGGCGTACCGAGGTATCGGCGACGACCAACAGCGGCGAGCAGAGCTGGATGATGCGCTCGCCGACCTCGGCGATCGTCACCTCGAGGACGGTCGGATGCCGTGGGAGTACCTGCTCGTGACGGCCCGCGTCGTCTAGAGCGGCGCCGTCGGGGCGTTCGACGCACGAAGGGGCCGACCGGGCATCGCCGGTCGGCCCCTCTCTGTGCGGTCGTCAGCTGATCGCGGCGCGCAGCTCGGCGGCGGCGTCTCCGACGTTCTCGGCGCTGTAGATCGCGCTGCCCGCGACGGCGACCTGCGCCCCGGATGCCTGGACGGCGGCGATGCTCGAGGCGTTGACGCCGCCCGCGACGGAGAAGGCGACGCCGGATGCGGTGCCGTCGGTGAGCAGGCTGTCGAGCGAGTAGCCGTCCTGCGCCTGCTCGTCGAGACCCGCGTGCATCTCGACGAACTCGGCACCGAGGCCGATGACCTGCTGCGCGCGGGCGGGCTTGTCGGCGACGCCGATCAGATCCACGACGATGCCCTTGCCGTGCTTCTTCGCGGCCTTCACCGCGCCGGTGATCGTGCTGTCGTCGGCCACGCCGAGCACCGTCACGAGATCCGCCCCCGCGCCGAAGGCGATGTCGGCCTCGAGTTCACCGGCATCCATGGTCTTGAGGTCGGCGAAGATCACCTTGTCGGGGTGGGCGCTCTTCAGGGCGGTGATCGCCGAGAGGCCTTCGCTCTTGATCAGCGGGGTGCCGAGCTCGAGGATGTCGACGTGCGCGGCCGCGGCGGCGGCGAGCTCGAGGGCTTTCTCGGTGCTGAGCGTGTCGATGGCGAACTGCAGTTTCATGGGTGTTCCGTTCGTTCTGCGGGGTGGATGGTGGGGCGGCAGCCGCTCATTCGAGGTTCGCGTGGCGCGGCCAGAGGTCGTCGGCGCTGGTGCCCTGGCGCTGCCAGAGGGCGTGGAAGAGCCCGTCGCCGATGACGACGACCGCCTGCTCGAACAGGCTCGCGGCGTACTGGTGCGAGGCATCGGCCGTGCGGTCCAGCTTCTGGGCGGCAGGCACCCGCACGACGACGTCGGCGAGCTCTGACAGGGGCGACGTCGCTGCGGTCGTGAGCGCGCCGATGCGCGCCCCGACCGACGAGGCGCGCTGCGCGGCTCGCACGATCGATTCCGTCGTTCCCGACCCGCTCGCCGTCAGCAGCAGGTCGTCGGCCTCGATTGCCGGAGTGGTGGTGTCGCCCACCACATGCACGTCGAGTCCCAGGTGCATGAGGCGCATCGCGGTCATTCGCAGGGCGAGCCCTGAGCGGCCGGCTCCGAGCACGAAGACGCGCCGGGCATCTACGACGAGGTCTGCCAGATCGATGAGCTGATGCGCGTTCGCGACGCTCGTGCGCTCCGCGACGCGGAGCAGCTCGTTGGCGATGAGGGAGATGGCGGCGCCGGGCGACATCGTGGCGGTGAGAGGCATGTCTCCACTCTTGCGATCGCGCGACCTTCGGGCGCTCCCGCCTCGGGACCGTTCCACCTACCCGAAGGGAGAGGGGCGAATAGAGTAGGTGATCATGAGCATCGAAGAGCATGCTGGGCCGGCGGGATCACGCCGACTGGCCGCAGACCACGCGCTCGCCCTCGCCGAGCAGCGGGACCGCTACGCCCTCACCCTCGAATCCCTGCTCGCGACGCTGCGCTCGCAGCGGCTCGACGACCGGGCGGCACGCACGATCGCGGTCGATGTCGCGGCCGGTGCACTGGTCGGACTGCGGACGCACAACGATGAGCAGGGAGCAGGACTCGAGCCGGTGACGGGCGCCTTCGAGCGTCTGCGCGGCGATCTGCGCCCGCTCGTGCGATACAGCGAACTCGACGTGCAGTTCGTCGAGCCCCCGGCCAACGGTCGCGCGCTCCCCGGGGTGATCGCCCACTCTGCGCGCTCGATCGTGAGAAGCACCGTGCTGGCGATCGTCGACCGCGGAGAGACGCGACGCGTGCGCATCCAATGGGACTGCGACGGATTGAACCTGCTGATCGCGATCCGCGACGACGGCCGAGGAGACCTGACGACGCACGACGACGCACTTCGCCCGATCGCCGAGCAGGTCTCTGCACTGTCAGGCGACCTGTCGGTGGCCTCGACACCCGGATGGGGGTCGGAGGTCGGCATCCGCCTTCCTCTCGATCCACCGGCCGAGCCGGGCGATCTGCCGGATGCGATCGACGCCAGCCCGCGAGAGCGCGATGTGCTGCGACTGGTGTCGGCGGGGCGCCGCAACCGCGAGATCGCCGAGACGCTGAACGTGAGCGAGAACACGGTGAAGTTCCACGTGTCGAACCTGCTGCGCAAATCCGGGGCGGCGTCACGCGCCGAGCTCGCGGCCATCGTGCGCGGCTGACCACCCCTTCGGGTGGGGCTGTGCCTGCTCGGAAGGATAGGTGGGGAAGTCGTCGGTCCGATGCCTCTTGACTCCGGCGCTCAGCGCTCTACCCTGGCAGGCATGTGCCGCAACATCGTTCCTCTGAACAACCTCGCCCCACCGGCCACCGATGACGAATGCCATGAGGCCGCAGTGCAGTTCGTGCGCAAGATCTCGGGTGCCAACGCCCCCTCCCGCGCCAACAGGGAGGTGTTCGACCGTGCTGTCGCTGAGATCGAGAAGTCGGTGCGACATCTGCTCGATGACCTCGTCACGACCGCACCCCCGAAGGACCGCGACGAGCAGCGCGAGAAGCGACAGGCTCGCTCAGCCGAGCGGTACGAGGCGATCCGGGTCTTCCAAGAGGCCAAGCGCGCGGCGAAGGCGGCAGCGGACTGAGCCCTCGCTAGTCTTCGCGGAACACGGCATCGACCGCCATCGTGAGCGTGTTCGTCTCGGATTCGAGGATCGACTCGTCCGAGGGGAGCGCCCGTTCGAGGGCCAGGCCGGCGAGGACGGAGTTGAGGAAACGCGCGCGCGTGGCGTTGTCTCCGGCCGGGAGCGAGCCTTCGTCTTCGAGGACGGACAGCCAGTGCTCGACCCTCCGCTGCCCTTCGCGCTCGATGGCCAGGTAGGCATCACGGAGTTCGTCCGTGAGCTCGGGTTCGATGAAGGTCCGGTGCAGGATCGTGGCTGCCTCGCGTGCCTGCGCCCCGACGCCTGACGGAGCGAGCACCTGCCTCAGACATGCGAGGAGCCGCCCCTTCGCCGTCAGCGACTCGTCATGGATCGGGTCGTCCGGTGCGATCACCTCGTAGACCACGCGGAGGACCTCGTCGAGCAGCGCCCGCTGCGTCGGGAAATGGAACCGCAACGACCCGGTGCTCACACCGGCCCGCGCTGCGACCGCGCGGACGCTGAGCTTCGCGCCGCGTGATTCGCCGAACATCGTGAGTGCCGCGTGCAGGATGCGGTCCTTCGTCGGCAGCATGCTCGGGTCGGCGGTCATCATCCCATTCTCCACGACCCCCGGTGACACAGTGTGTTAGCGTGGCGTGCGTCCCTTACTAACACACCGTGTTAGTCCATCGACGGGAGCACCCATGACACTCATCCGCAGGCCTTTCCAGATCATCCGCTCGAACCTCCGCGTCTACGCGCTTCTCAATGCGCTCGCCTACGGCACCTTCGCGATCGGATTCATCCTCGGGCTGCTCTTCCCCGACCTGGTCGCCGGCCGCGCCCAGGCGCTGGAGGACGACGGCACAGCGAGCCTCGTCACCTCTCTGCTCAGCAGCCCCTGGCTCTTCGCGCTGACGATCCTGGCGGTCAACACCCTGCGGCTCGGCGCCCTCACGATCCTGCTGCCCTCGCTCGTCGTGCCGTTCCTCGGACTCGCGACGTTCGCGGTCTGGTCGGTGACGACCGGAGTGACCCTCGTGCCGACGACGCCGGAGGGGTGGGTCGCGCTGATCCCGCATTCGCTGACTCTCGTGATCGAGCTGCAGGCCTACATCCTTCTGCTGCTGGGCGCGTTCCTGCTGGGCCGGTACTGGGTTCGCCCACAGGCGATCGGTGCGCGGAATCGACGCGCGGCCTACCTGCGCGGACTCCAGCACATCGGCTGGCTGAGCCTGCCCGCCCTCGCGCTGCTCATCATCGGGGCGCTCTACGAGGCCTTCTCGTTGCTCTACTTCGTGTATCCGTTGCAGCAGTGGCTGCTCGGATAGCCGGAACGGAGATCGACACGGCGATCTGAGAAATCTTCATCCAGGTGCATCCAAACCCGGCGCTCCCGGAGAACAACTCCTATGAAGGGCCGCACAGGGCGGTCCGGGTACAGGAGGAACAGATGCGCAAGACAGTCGCCGCCGGCCTCGCCGTCGGAATGATCACCGCTCTCGGTCTGGCCGTGCCGGCCGGCGCCGCCACCACCCAGGCCGCACAGCTCTCGGTGCTGCACGCGATCCCCGACACCCCCGTCGACGTGTACGTGAACGGCGAGCTCACCCTCGACGACTTCGCGCCGGGAGACCTCGCCGGACCGCTCGAGCTGCCCGCCGGTTCGTACGAGGTGGCGCTCACCGCTCCCGATGCCGCCGACGCCAGCGCGCCCATCCTCGGCCCGGCGACCCTCGCTCTCGAAGCGGGCGGGAACTACACCGCCGTAGCCCACCTGACCGAAGCGGGCGAACCCGGTCTCAACCTCTTCACCAACGACATCTCGCAGACGGCTCCCGGCCAGGGGCGACTCACCGTGCGTCACACCGCCGCGGCGCCCGCGGTCGACATCCTCGCGGGCGGATCGCCCGTGATCGAGAACCTCACGAACCCGAACGAGGCCAAGCTCGACCTCCCCGCGGGCACCGTGTCGGCCGCCGTCGCTCTGACCGGCACGACCGACCCGGTCATCGGTCCGGCAGACGTCGCGATCGAAGAGGGCGTCAACACGATCGTCTACGCGTGGGGCAGTGCCGAAGACGGCAACCTCGCGATCGCCGCTCAGACGATCTCGGGACTCCACTCGAACCCCGACGGAGTGCCCTCCGGCACCGCGGGCTACCTCGCTGAGCAGGATGCCTCGGCGAACGCCCTCCTCTCGGCGGGTCTCGTCGCCCTCGCGATCGCGACCGCCGTGGGTGCGGGCCTGATCGTCCGTCGCCGCCAGACGGTGCGCTGATGCTCCGAGGCACGCTGCGGACGGCCCGTCTGCGCCGCGTCATCATGACGCTCGGCGCCCTGGTCACCGCGGCGTGCCTCGTGGCATGCACACCGGGAGGGGCGGGCGCGGATCTCCCTCCTTCCACGGAGTCGCCCCCCACGACTCCATCGCCCGTCCCTCCCACTCCCGCGAGAGACGTCGCCGTGCGGCCGGGTGCTCTCCCCACCCCGACCGCATCCGTCGCTCCCGTGGGTCTGGCCATCCCGTCGCTCGCCATCGACATGCCGGTGACGGACGTCGGGGTGGCCGACTCCGGACAGATGGAACTGCCCGTCGACCCGGCCATCGCCGGCTGGTATCGATACGGAGCGGATGCCACGAGCACGAGCGGCCGGATTCTGATCGCAGCGCACGTCGACGCGATCGATTATCCGATCGGACCGCTCGCTCGCCTGCGGGACGTGCCCGCCGGCGAGACCATCCTCATCACGGCGGCCGACGGCACCAGCCGCGAGTTCGTGGTGCAGTCGCTGACCTACTACGAGAAGGCGGCACTGCCGACCGACGAGCTCTTCCAGCGTGGTGGCCCCTCGGCCCTTGTGCTGGTCACGTGCGGCGGACCTTTCGACAGCCAGACCGGGCACTACCGCGATAACGTGGTCGCGGTGGCGGTCCCGCGATGAGGCGGGGTGATCACCATGGAGAGGAGACTCCGGGTGGATGAGACCACCGAAGCCGAAGCGGCGCTCGACCGGCGCTTCGTCGCGGGCGACGAGCAGGCGCTCGCGGAGCTCTACCGGCGGTGGTCGCCGGTCGTCTTCACCCTGGCGCTGCGCTCGCTCGGCGATCGGGGGGATGCCGAGGACGTCACCCAGCGCACCTTCGTGTCGGCGTGGAACTCGCGTGCCGGATACGACTCGTCGAAGGCGCGACTGTCAACCTGGCTGATCACGATCGCGCGGCGCCGGATCGCCGACACGTTCGAGGCGCGCGCCAAGGTGCAGCAGCTGCAGGCCGAGATGGAACGACTCACTCCGCCCGACGCCCTCGTCTCCGAATCGATCGATCTGTCCGAGACGCTGCTGCTCTCGAGCGAGCTCCAGCAGCTCGCGCCGGATGCACAGGCCGTCATGCGACTGGCCTTCTACGATGACCTGACCCACGAAGAGATCTCACGCAGAATGGGGATGCCGCTCGGCACCGTGAAGAGCCATATCCGCCGAAGCCTTGCCCGCATGCGCGACCGATTGGAGGTGAACCGTGTCACATCTCGATGACGAGAAGATCGCCCTGATCGCGATGGGCGAACCGGCCGGATCCGACGCCGACATGGAACACCTCGTCGAGTGCGAGAACTGTGCCGCCGAGGTCGCTGCGATGTCGCGGGTGGCGCTCGTGGCGCGCTCCAGCGTCGTCGAGGGCGACCTGGAATCCCCGCCCGCCGACGTCTGGTCGAGGATCCACGGCGAACTCGGGCTGACCTCGGCGGTTGCTGCCGACCCGGCATCCGACGTCCACCCGCCGGAGTCGGAGTCCGCGTCGGCACCGGCTGCATCGGCACCGTTCCCGGCGGCCGGTCCGGCGACAGCGATTGAGGCGGATGCTGCGGAGGCGGTTGCGCCGCGACACCGGTCTCGTGTCCGTCCACGCCGCCGCTCGTCGGCCACCATGTGGATCCTCGCCGCGTCGATGGCGCTCGTCGTCGCGATCGGCGCCGGAGTCTGGATCGCCCGCACCCTCACGCCCTCCTCTGCCGTGATCGCCTCGGCCGAGCTCGCCGCGTTCCCCGACCACCCCGATGCGGAGGGACAGGCCCGGATCGACGACGACGGCGACGGCCGGCGCACGTTGACGGTGACCCTCGACGGCGACGAGCTCGTCGCCGGCGACTACCGCGAGGTGTGGCTGATCCGCGAGGACGGACAGGCGCTGATCAGCCTCGGGGTGCTCGACGACTCGTCGGGCACGTTCCGCGTCCCCGACAGTGTGGACCTCGACGAGTACCGCCTGGTCGACATCTCCTTCGAGCCGGTCGACGGCGATCCTGCGCACTCGGGCGACTCGATCGTGCGCGGCGAGCTCGACTTCGCGTGAGAGGCGCTCGCGAGCGCCCCTCGCGCGACGGCGCTCTTACGCCGCGTGCTCGCGGACCACGGGCCGCGTGAGCCGCGGGATCAGCGAGGGCGTGCTCTCGCGGTACTCGATGTAGTCGGCGCGGTCGCCCCACTTCTTCTCGGCGCGGGCCTCGAGCAGCGGGATGCCGCTCACGCGCGTGAGCAGCAGGATGACGAAGAGCGGCGAGAGGATCGCGACCCACTGCCACCCGGCGAGCACGGGTGCGGCGGTGAGGAAGACGCCGACCCAGATCACGATCTCGCCGAAGTAGTTGGGGTGGCGCGAACGCGACCACAGTCCGGTGCGGATGAACTCGTCCTTGTGACGCGGGTCGGCGCGGAAAGCGGACTTCTGCGCGTCGGCGACGATCTCGACGGTCATCCCGGCCACCCACACGATGATGCCCACGACGGTCAGCCATCCGATGGGCGCTCGCGAGGCGGCATCCGTGCTGATCGCGATCCACGCCGCTGCCGCCGTGATCGACACCCACGCGCCCTGGATCACCCACACCTGCAGGAAGCGCACCGGCGATCCCTTGATCTCGTCGAAGCGGCCGTCGGATCCGGCCTTGTGCACGCGCATCGCGAGGAACGATCCGAGGCGTGCCGCCCACAGGATCACCATCGCCGCGAGAATCCAGCTGCGGGCATCGGGCATGGGCGTCATCAGCACGAGGGCCACGGAGATGGCGAGGAAGGTGAGGCTGCCGGTGAGGTCGAAGAACCGCTCGGTGCGCAGCAGCATCGCGGGGATGAAGGCGAGGATCTGGATCGCGAAGGCCGCGGCGACGGCGATGGCGAACAGCGGGATGCCGCCGACGGTCGCGCCGCCCTGGCTGCCGGCGAGTGCGACGAGGGCGCCGATGACGAGGGCGACGATGATCGCGATCAGCGAGGACCGGGATGACTTCGGTGCGGAGGAAGTGGGGGAGGACATGGTGTTCTTTCCGGTTGTCAGAGGTAGAGGTCTTCGACGGTGAGGGCTGCGCGATGCAGCACGACGCTCCGCTTGAGCTTCATGGTCGGGGTGACGAGTCCGCGGTCGTCGAGGTCGGCGAACACGACGCTGAAACGGCGCACCTGCTCGCTGCGAGCGACGAGCGCGTTGGCGGCGTCGACGGTGCGCTGCAGGCGGGCGCGCAGCGTCGGTTCGGTCACGGCGCGGATGTCGGTCTCGGCGAGGAGAGGGATGCTGAGGCCTTCGGCATCCGCCCATGCCCGGGTCTGCTCGGGGTCGAGCACGAGGAGCGCCGAGAGATACGGCTTCCCCTCGCCGACCATCACCGCGTGCGAGACCAGCGGATCCGCCTCGACGACGCTCTCCCAGCGGGTCGGCACGATCGTCTTGCCGTTCGAGGTCACGATCACGTCCTTGAGGCGGCCGTCGAGGATCAACCTGCCCTGGTCGTCGAGGCGCCCGAGGTCGCCCGTCCGGAAGAATCCGTCGATGAAGGCGCCGTCGTCGTGCGCGGGGTTGCGGTAGCCGCTGAAGACGCCGAGCCCGCGGGCCAGCACCTCTCCTTCGTCGCTGATGCGCACCGTGAGTCCCGGAAGCGGCGAGCCGACGCTGCCCGACGCGATGCGACCGGGCAGGTTGCCGGTGAGGGGCGCGGTCGTCTCGGTCAGGCCGTAGCCCTCGATGACAGGGACGCCGATGCCGCGGAAGAAGAGCGACAGCTCCGAGTCGAGCGCTGCTCCGCCGGAGAGGATGTAGTCGACCCGCCCGCCCATCACAGCGCGGAGGCGGCGGTAGAAGACGGCGTCGTAGAGGCGGTGACGCAGGCGCAGCCCGAGGCTCGTTCCGGGGGTGAGGCCCGCGTCGACCCGCTCGGCACGCCGGCCCCACGCGATCGCCGTCGCCCGAGCCTTCTCCCACACGGCGGTGAGACCCTTGTCGGACGCCTTGGCGGCGGCTGCCGCCTCGATCTTCTGCAGCACGCGCGGCACGACGACGAGGAACGTCGGGCGCAGTGTGTCAAGGGTCGCGACGACGGTCGACGGGTCGGACAGGTGCGCGATGCGCATCCCGCTGGCGAGGCAGATCAGCTGCAGGCCGCGCGCGAGCACGTGGGCCAGGGGCAGGAAGATGACGGTGTTGCCCTGCTCGTTCACGATCTCGCGGTAGGCGGCGGCGATGTTGAGCACCTGCCCGAGGAAGTTCCGGTGCGTGAGCACGACCCCCTTCGGCTCGCCCGTGGTGCCCGAGGTGTAGACGATGGTGGCGGGGTCGTCCTGCGTGGCGGACGCCCTGCGGGCCTCGAGCTCCTCGTCGGTGACGGCGGTGCCCCGCGCCACCAGATCGGAGAGCGTGCCGGATACTGCGGCATCCATCGTCCAGGCGCCGAGCGTGATCCGCTCCGTGTGGGTGAGGGCGGACTGCAGCAGCACCGCGTGCATCGAGGTGCCGCCGATGGCCAGACGCACATCCGCGTCCGCGATGATCGCGTTCACCTGCGTGGGCGAGGACGTCTCGTAGATCGGCACGACGACAGCGCCGGCGTACCAGGCGGCGAGGTCGGCGACGGCCCACTCGTAACGAGTCGGAGCCATGATCGCGATGGCATCACCGGCCCGCACGCCCTGGGCGATGAAGCCCTTGGCCAGAGCGCGCACCTGGCCGAGGAACTCACGGGTCGTGATCGGGCGCCACGCGTCACCGACATTCGCTCCCTTGACCTCGAAGGCGACGTGGTCGGGAGCTGCGGTGACTCGCGCGACCAGCAGGTCGGTGACGTTGCGGTACCCGTCGAGGTCGGCGAGCGGCGGGGTCGACGATTCGAGCATCGGAACTCCTCTCGGGCGCACGAGAACGGGCCCATCTGCTCCTGTTCGGAGCGGAGGAGGAAACGGATGGCAAGAGAAAACCCCCGGGCGAGCCGGGGGTCCTGTGGAGGGGCTGACGGGAATCGAACCCGCGCTATCTGCTTGGGAAGCAGAAGTTCTGCCATTGAACTACAGCCCCGCACCTGCATCCGAGGAGCAGGTGAACGCAAGCCTACCCGCCTGATCCGTCATGGCCAAAGTGTCGGCGGCGTGTGCCAACTAGGCTGGGGCCGTGCTTCTCAGCGACCGCGACATCAGAGCAGAACTCGCCTCCGGCCACATCGGTCTGGATCCGCACGAGCCGGAGATGATCCAGCCGTCGAGCATCGACGTGCGGCTGGACCGGTACTTCCGTCTCTTCGACAATCACAAGTACCCGTTCATCGACCCGTCGGTCGATCAGCCGGAGCTGACTCGGCTGATCGAGGTCGACCCCGACGAGCCGTTCATCCTGCACCCGGGCGAGTTCGCGCTCGGTGCCACGTTCGAGCAGGTCTCCCTGGCCGATGACATCGCGGCTCGCCTCGAGGGCAAGTCGTCGCTCGGTCGCCTGGGGCTGATCACGCACTCGACCGCCGGCTTCATCGACCCCGGGTTCACGGGGCACGTGACGCTCGAGCTCGCGAATGTCGCGACGCTGCCCATCAAGCTGTGGCCCGGAATGAAGATCGGTCAGCTGTGCTTCTTCCGGCTGACGTCGCCGGCCGAGAACCCGTACGGTTCGGGCCCGTACGGCAACCGCTACCAGGGGCAGCGCGGGCCGACCGCATCCCGCTCGTTCCAGAACTTCCACAAGACGGACGTCGGCACGACCGACGTCGGAGCCGTAGGGGGCTGAGATGAGCAGTGACAGCAGAGATCCGTACATCCGACCGGAGGATGCTGTCATTCCGCCGCCTCCGCCCGAGTCCGAGGTTCCGGATGCGGTGATCCCGCCGCCTCCCGCGGAGTCCGAGATTCCGGATGCCGTCATTCCGCCGCCTCCGCCCGAGGCGATGCTTCCCAGCACTCGCCGGTCGCGGCCCAAGCCGGCGATCCTCACGCGCGATCAGCCGGCGCCGGTGGCCGACGACTGGGCGCAGCCGTCGGTGGCACCTGAGGTGCCGACATCCGGGGGATACCGCGCGCTGTCGGCGGTGATCTTCGGATTCCTCATCGTGCTGCTCGCGGCGGCGATCGCCGGTGCGGTCTACCTCGGCACGACGGTGTCGTTCGCGCAGTCGGCGGGTGCCCCGGATGTCGCCGCCGCCGCCGCGACTCTGTGGCGTGGGTGAGCTGCGACGCGACCCTGAGGTCGACGCCGCGTACGTGACGGTGGGCGCGGCGATCGCGGATGGCGAGGTCGCGAGAACCGTCGCGGTGAACCTGCCCGACGACATCTCCGGTGAGCTGTTTCTCGACTTCGATCGCGACGGCCACCTGCTCGGCATCGAGATTCTCGGTGCCTCCCGGTTGCTCCACCCGGAAGAACCGGGCGCCTGACCTTCGCGCGGCGTTCGGCAGCGTCAGCCTGCGGCGGCGCGCACTCGAATCGGATGCGGTGGTGCAGCTCGTCGACGAGGTCGTTCTGCCCGCTCTGCGCTAGGCGCCTCTCCGCGGCTCGCGACGGGGTCGGCGCTGTTCTCCTGGCGTGAGCTGCCTCGGGGTGGGGTTCCGACGGGCGGGAACGCCCCGTGCGCCGAAGCGAACGGGGCGTTCTGGGTGCAGCGGATGCGGGTGTGACGCCTCAGGCGTCGCGGCCGCGGGAGAAGCCGGCGTCGAAGCCGCGCTCGTAGGCGTGCTGCGCCGCGCGGGCGACGCGGTGCTCGCCGTGGCGTACGTCTCCGAAGCCACCGTGACCGTGACCACCATGGCGGTGGTCACGGTCTTCCGCGATGTCACGCGGGTGGCCGTGGTGGCCGTGGTGTGAGCGGCGTGCGTCCGCGAAGCGGTCGCGGCCCGGGTGTCCGCGGTGACCGCACTCGCGGCGGCGGAACTCGGCATCCGATTCGTGGTCGTGCTCGTGCTCGGACGCGAAGTCGGGTGCGACACCGTGATCGCGTCCGAACGGGTGTCGGTGGTGGCGGCCGAAACCGCGCCCCGGGGCGAATCCGGGTCCGAAACCGTGGCGGCCGAAGCCGCGGCGACGGCCGCGTCCACGAGGAAGCGGCGTCTGCTCGTCCCAGCCGAACGCGCGAGCGATCTGCTCGAGCGTGGCCAGTGTGGTCTCGAGGTCTTCGGGTCCGACCGCGTCGGTGACCTTGGCGCGGATGCCGTCGACGACGGCACTGAGGCGGTCTTTCGCCGCGCGGCCGTCGTCGGTGAGCGTCCAGCCGCGGTCGCTGTCGGTGTCGGCGACGACCCAGCCGCGCTCGACCAGGCTGTGCAGCTTGTGTGCGTTGAGGGGGCGGCGGGCCGGCGCGGTGCCGTCGATGATGTTCAGCATCCGCCAGTCGCGGCGGCTTGCATGCTCGCCGTCGAAAGCGGACTCGAACTCGGCGGCCATCAGGCGGTCGACGGCCTTCAGCCAATAGCCGAAGGGGCGGGAGGTGCTGTCTGTGTTCTGAGTGTCAGAGGTGTTCATGGGTGGAGTCCTTAGATGTCATGGAGCATGTGCTTGTCACTATGCATGTATATGTAGTGTGACATGTAGTGTAGATCCATGTCAAGTCGCATGTAAAATCGATCTGTGAGCGCCGCAGAGAACGACCCCGCCGAGGCCATCGCCCGCGCCCTGTCGCGCCTTCGCGGAAGGCGCCCCGGCGACCGTGGTCGCGGATCGCGAGGGATGGGCGGGCCGCACGGCTGGCACGGCGGACCCCACCCTGACCACTTCGAGCAGGGGAGTCACGGACGCGGGCACCCTGTGCACCCCGGCATGCCGCCGTGGGCGAACGACCCGTCCGGACGCTTCGGCGGCCCGGCGCGGATGCGGATGCTCGAGGCGCTCGCCGCGGCATCCGCTCCTCTCAGCGTCAGCGATCTCGGCGCGGCGATCGGAGTCGATCAGCCCCGGGCCTCGCGGCTCGTGCAACAGGGGGTCGCTCACGGTTTCGTGCGCCGCGAGGCCGACCCCGACGACGCGCGGCGCACGCGCATCGCGTTGACGGACGAAGGGCGCAAGGTCGCTCGGGGCATGCGCGGCGAGCGGCGGGAGGCGCTCGGCAAGGCGCTCGCCGCATTCACGGATGAGGAGCGCGATCAGCTCGCGACGCTGCTGAACAAGCTCGCCGACAACTGGGAGAACTGACTGGCGCGTGGCGGTACTGGCGGTCGGGGTGGGTAGGCGCTCGCCGGTGTTCCGGAATGCATGTCCAGTGTTCCGGAATATGCTTCTGACCTGGCCGAAAAGAGGCTGACTTCAGGGCTCGAATGTCGGTGGCCCCGTGTGTGATGGAGTCATGTCATCCCGCACTCGTGCCCTTCTCGATCAGGTCGTCTCCGACCTCGATCAGGTGCTGTCCGACGACGCGCTCGCGGGGCTTACGGATGCAGAACGGGTCGAGGTGCTGCAGGCTGCGAGCGCGGCGTTCCGGCGGGTCGAAGCCGTGGTGGTCGAGACGATCGCCGCAGGGGATGCGGTGGACTTCCCGCATGCCACGGGGTGCCGCACTCAGAACGAACTGCTGCAGCGCACCCTGCTGACAGACGTGCGAGAGGCGACGCGCGTCGGCAAGGTGGTCGCTCTGGTCCGCCGGGACGTGAATCTGGTGTCCGGCGATCGGCTGCCTGCTCGCTGGCCGGCGCTGCGGGAGGCGCTGCTCGATGGGGTGATCGGAGTCGCGGGGATGCTCGCCGCGACAGAGCCGATCGAGAAGGTGTCGCATCGCATCGGTGCCGCTGATCGGCTCGACGCCGACACGTGTCTCGCTCGCGCGGCTCGCGGCATCAGACCTGACGCCGAGGCGGGCCCCGACGGGGAGGTCCGTGGCCCGGCGCCCACACTCGATGAGCTGAAGCTGCTTGCTGAGACGCTGGTCGCGCTGCTCGACCCTGATGGAGACGGGCCGGGTGATGAGCCTGCCCGGCGTCGGGGGATAACCCTCGGGCGGGTGCGAGACGGGCTGCGGTCGATCAAGGGATACCTGACGCCCGAGGTCGCCGCGCAGTTGGAGCTGATCCTCGATGCGCTGAACAACCCCAAGGGGGACGGGCCGCCGATGCCCGGCGTCGCGTTCACGCCCGCGGCCGATCGCGGTGACGCGGAAGACGGCGATGCGGCAGACGGCGACGAGGATCCGTACAACTCCGATCCGCGTGCCGTCATCGATGACCGCACGCCGGCGCAGAAGCGTCATGATGCTCTCGCCGCGGCATTGGCGATCGCCGCCCGTCATCGAGACATGCCCGCACTCGGAGGCGCCGCACCGGTGCTGGTCGTGACGGTGGATGCGAACGACCTCGTGAACGGCACCGGGCGTGCGAGCGTCAGCGGTGCGCGGGGCCAACTGCCTCTAAGTGTCGCCTCCCACGTCGGATGCTCCGGCACCATCCAGCGAGTTCTCCTCGACGAGGGTCGGATCGTCGGGATCACGACGACCGATCGGGTGTTCACCGTGCATCAACGTCGCGCGATCATCGCCCGCGACAGAGAATGCCTCATCCCCGGGTGCCATGTCCCGGCATCCTGGTGCGAGATCCATCACGTCACCGAACACGCCAGGGGCGGGCCGACGCACACCGACAACGGGGTGCCGTTGTGCTGGTGGCACCACCGGAGTCTGGGAACGTCCGGGTGGGAGATCCGGATGAATGACGGCATTCCGCAGGTGCGAGGGCCGAGGTGGTGGGACCCCGCACAGCAATGGCGCACGCCTCGGCTCAGCGCCTCGACGCAGGGCAGAACGCGGCGGCCGCCCGTCTTCGCGCGTGCCGGATGAACTCTTCGCGTGTGCCGGATGAACTCAGACAGCTGCCCCGAACTCGAGGGACTCCTCGTCGTCGACCGACAGCGACAGCACCACGGTCTCGACGACGTCGTGCGCCTCGATCTGCTGCTCGATCGCGCGCAGGCTTCGAGCCACATCGTGCTCACGCGCGTCACCGGTCAGATCGACCTCGGCGACGATGAACAGGCGGTTCGGACCCACGTACTCGATGTGCAGATACGTGAGCCGCTGGATCTGCGGAGACGAGAGCAGCGCCCGCCCGACTCGATCACGCAGCGCGGGCGACGCGTTGGAGCCCACCAGAAACGCGATGTTGCGCCCGATGAGGATGACCGCCACGACGCCCAGCAGGATGCCGACGAGGATCGACCCGATCGCATCCCATGCGGCGACGCCGGTGACCTGGTGCATCGCGATCGCGCCGGCCGCGATCACGAGGCCGATCAGAGCCGCCAGGTCCTCGAAGAACACCGCCCGCAGCGTCGTGTCGCTGGTGTCGAGCACAAAGTCCCACGTCGACGATCCGCGCTCGCGTGCCAACCGCCGAGACTTCACCATCGCCTGCGTGAACGACGCGCCCTCGAGCACGAATGCGATGCCGAGCACGGTGTACGCGACGGTCGGGCTCTCGACCGGGCCGGTCTCGGACAGCTCTTGGACACCATGCATGATCGACACGATCGAGCCGGCGGTGAAGATGCCGAACGCCGCGATCAACGACCAGACGAACGCCGCGCGCCCGTAGCCCAGCGGATGCCGGGCATCCTTCGCCCGCGCACCACGGCGGTCGGCGATCAGGAGGAAGACCTCGTTGCCGGCATCCGCCCACGAGTGCGCGGCTTCGGCGACCATCGACGCGGAAGAGGTGATCACGGCCGCGACCGTCTTGGCGATCGCGACGAGGATGTTGGCGAGGAAAGCGATGATGACCGTCACGCGGTCAGGCTACTCCCGGGGCTGCGACGTCCGCGGGCCATCGGATCAGGCCCGCTGTGTCGCCTTCACCGGCAGCAGCAGGAGGAACCCGGCGATCAGCACCAGCACGATGCCCAGGATGCCGTACGACGTCGACCCCGAGAGCACGATCAGCAGCGTCCACGCACCGGATGCCATCCAGCTCGCCGCCCGCCCGGTCGTGGCGTAGAGGCCGAAGATCTCGCCCTCGCGCCCGGCCGGGGTGATGCGGGCGAGGAACGACCGGGATGCCGCCTGCGCGGGACCGACGAATGCGCAGAGCAACAGGCCGCCGATCCAGAACACGACCGTGCCCGCATCCACGAGGAAGAAGACGGCGAGCCCCGCGATCACCATCGAGGCGAGCGAGATGAGGATGATGCGCTTCGGCCCGAAGCGGTCGTCGTAGCGGCCGGCGATGATCGTCGAGACGCCCGCGATGAGGTTCGCGGCGATGCCGAAGATCACGAGATCGAGGAAGGCGAAGTCGAACACCTGGCTGGCGATGACGGCTCCGAAGGCGAAGACGCCGCCGAGTCCGTCGCGGAACACCGCGCTCGACAGCAGGAACCAGAACGTCTGACGGGTCTCGGGGTTGCGGTAGAGGCCGACGACGTCCTTCACGAGAAGTCCGTAGGAGGCGAAGAAGCCGACCTTGCGCTCGGGGCGCCCGAGCGACGGCTCCGGCACGTTGAGGAAGATCGGGATCGAGAAGACGATCGCCCAGATCGCGCAGCCGACGGCGATGATGCGGAAGGGCAGCCCCCCGTCCTCCGGCAGGCCGAACCAGTCGAGCATATAGAAGATGACGACCAGGACGAGAGCGATGATCCCGCCGATGTAGCCGAACCCCCATCCGAGCCCCGAGATGCGGCCCACGGTCTTGGGGTTCGCGATGCCGACGAGCATCGCGTTCGAGTTCACGGCAGCGATCTCGCCGAACACGGAGCCGGCCGAGATCAATGCGACGCCCAGCCAGAACAGCGCGGGCGTCGGTTCGACGAACCAGAGGCCGAACATGCAGGCGACGAGCGCGCCGGTGCCGATCCCGAGCCAGAGCTTCTGGCGCCCCGCGGCATCCGCTCGCTGACCGAGCACCGGTGCGATCAGGAGGATCGCGATGCCGGCGATCGTCGACCCGAGGCCGAGCCCCGAGGCGAGATCGGCCTCAGCGGCTTCGCGGATCGGATCCTTGGCGTCGAGGCCCGCGATCGACGCCGGCAGGAAAGCCTCGGTCGTGAGGTACAGGGCCGTGAAGATGAAGGTCAGGATGACGGTGTTGAAAGGCTGCGTCGCCCAATCCCACAGCGCCCACGAGTAGACCTGCTTCTTCGGGGCCGGTGTCTCGCCGCGCAGGTCGAGGCCGATCACGCCGACCGCGCCGCTGTTGGCCGTCGCAGCGGGCTCGGGCACGGCGCCGCTCTGCGGGGAATCGCTCATGCTCGAAGTCTGGCGGCGCGGGGTGAACGGACGGTGACGGCGCGCCGGGTGCCGGTGCGAGGCGCGCCGCCCTCACGCGTACGACGCGGCGAGCAGCTCGGCGAACAGCTCTTCGGGGTCGCGTTCGACACGGCGGCGGGTGAACCAGTCGCAGATGTTGACGCAGTCGCGGTGCAGGAGATCCAGGCCTCGCGGGTTCGCGATGATGTCCACGATCTGCGGCAGGTCGATCACCCGCACCCGGCCGTCGTGCACGAGCAGGTTGTACGCCGAGAGGTCGCCGTGGGCGAAGCCCGCCGCAGCGAAGATCCGCATCAGGTCGACGATCTGGTCGTACAGATCGGCCAGCTCGTCCCGGTCGCTGCGCACCGCCGCCAGGCGAGGTGCCGCGACCCCGCTCGCGTCGCCGAAGAACTCCATCAGCAGCTCGGTGCCGTTGACCTGCACGGGGTAGGGGACCGGCGCGCCGAGCTCCCACATGCGGCACAGCGCATCGAACTCCGCGAACGACCACTGCAGGGCGGCGACCGCCCGGCCGTGCTCGCTCTTCTTCGCGAGCGCCCTGGTGTCGCGGGTGTTCCTGGTGCTGCGGCCCTCGGTGTAGACGCCCGAGCGGTGGAAGCTGCTGTGATCGGTGTCGCGGTAGCGCTTGGCGGCGAGCAATGTGCGCTGGGCGGGGTCATCCGGCACCGCCCGTTCGAGCAGGAACACGTCGGCCTCCTTGCCGGTCTTCAGGATGCCGAGTTCGGTGTCGAGCGCGCCCGCGCTCGTCACGACCCAGGCCGGCCACGGCAGCGGCCCACGTTCAGAGGGGGTGATCGCCGGCCAGGTGGTCCAGCGCTGGCCGTCGACGGGCTCGACATCGGCGAACGTCGGGACGGATTCGAAGGGGGAGGCGTCGAAGGTCGACGCACCGGAGAGACGGGAAGAGGATGCTTCGGAAGAAGCGAACAGATCAGACACGGTGTGGCTCCTGAAGAGGGAGGCCACGCGCGGATCAGGAGCGGGAGGCCTCGAGGGGAAGGATGTCGGCGAAGGGCACGACAGAGACGGTGGTCATGTCATCCACTCCTCTCGCTCCGGCCTTCCGGGAGAACCCCGGTGCGTCGTCGAGCCTAGGGTGCGGAGCCGACCGGTGTCCAGACCCGATCCGGACGAATGGTCGGATGCCGTGGACGCCGCGTCGGGCGGAGGGGCCGCAGCGCTGCGAGTGTGGAACCATGACGACGACCGCGCCCGTGCCCGTGACGACCGCCCGCACCGAGAGCATCCGCTACGGCGGGCTCATCGTGCTCATGCTGATGGGCTTCCTGCTCGTCACGGCGGAGTTCCTGCCGAACGGCGTGCTCACCGAGATGGCCGATGCGCTCGGCGTGACCCCCGGTCAGGCGGGACAGACCGTCACGGTCACCGCTCTCGTCGGCCTGATCGTCGCACCGACGGTGGGACTCATCTTCCCCCGCCTCGACCGTCGATCGCTGCTCGTCTGGATGGCGCTCGCCGCAGCGGTGTCGAACCTCATCGTCGCCGTCGCGCCCAACCTGATCATCGTCCTCCTCGCCCGATTCCTGCTCGGGGCCGCGATCAGCGCGTTCTGGGCGATGTCGATCACGGTCGCCGTGCGCCTCGCCGGCCCGGAGCACCTCGGCAGGGGGGTCATGTTCACGTCCGCGGGCGTCTCGCTCGCCACCGTCGCCGGAGTGCCGCTGGGCGTGATGCTCAGCGAGATCGTCGACTGGCAGACGGTGTTCGCGATCGCCGGTGTGCTCATGGTGCTGCTGGCCGTCGCGCTGAGATTCGTGCTGCCCTCGGTGCCGGCAGAGCAGGCGTCCAGCATCCGACTCCTGGTCGACACGGTTCGCCGCCCCGGCATCGCACTCGGCATGGTCGGACACGTGCTCGTGGTGCTCGGGCACTTCCTCGCCTACACGTACGTGCGACTGGCTCTCGAGCGCATCCCCGAGGTCGACGGCTCGACGATCATCCTGCTGCTCGCGCTCTTCGGCGTCGGCGGTCTCGCCGGCAACCTCGGTCTCGGGTTCTTCATCGACCGCACGTTCGCCTTCTTCGCCGTCTTCGCGCCGCTCGTGATCGCGGCCTCGGTGCTGTCGATGATCTTCCTGTCGGGATCGGTCCTCGGCATCGCGATCGTCGTGCTCGTCTGGGGCTTCTTCTTCTCCTCCTGGCTGCTCGTGATCAACACCTGGGTGGGCCACCGCACCCCCGATCGCCTCGAGGCCGGGGGCAGCCTCGTGGTCGTCGGGTTCCAGGGGGCCATCACGATCGCCGCCGGTGTCGGCGGCCTGCTCGTCGACACGCTGAGCGTCGAGGTCGTCTACGTCGTGGGCGCGGCGGCTCTGCTGCTCGGCGCCGTGCTGTTCGGTGCGTCGAACCGGATGAGCACCGCGGCGGCGCGGCTCTGAGCCGTCTCGCCGTGCCCGGCAGGGCGGTCGCCGGGCTCAGGCCGGAACGGCGGTGAGCTGCGATGCCCGCCAGGCGGAGGGCGTCATCCCCGTGCGGCGGCGGAACGCACGGCTGAAACCCTCATCCGAGGCGTAGCCCAACTCGCGAGAGATCTCGCTGATCGACCGGCCCTCGCTCAGCATCCGCTTCGCCGCGTCGACGCGCACCTCGGTGACGTAGTCGGCGGGTGAGCGTCCGATCGCGCTGCGGAACCGCTCGGCGAACACCGACCGAGACATCGCGCCGACGTTCGCGAGGCGCTCGACCGTCCAGTCGCGTCCGGGCTGCTCGTGGATCGCCTCGACCACCCGGTCGAGGAACGGATCGTTCGACACCGAGGGCCAGCCGGCCGGCGCGCAGCCGTTCGCCGCCCAGGCACGGATGACCGAGAGCAGAACGGTCTGAGCCATCATCCGGCAGATCACGGGATCGCCCTGACGCGAGGGGCAGGTGGCGGGGTCGGAGGGGCCCATGCTGCCGGCGAGCGCGGCCGCCGCCGGCTCGAGCGCGGCGAACGACATGACGGTGATCGGATCGGGAAGAAGCGCGGCGATCATCGAGGCGCTGTCCGAGAACTCCAGGTCGACGACCACCAGGTCGGCCGTCCCGTCGGCTTCGAGGGCGATCGCGGCGCGGCCGAGCGTCAGGAACGCGTCTCCGGCGACCAGGTTCGCGCTCAGCGGGCGATCGTCCACCGCGACGAGCTGGGCCGCGTCGTCGACGTCGAGGCGGCATCCGGTGGTCAGCGGGGGGTGCCCGTGCACCGAACCCGATGCGATGTACACGAGGGTGGCGGCACCTGAGGGGATCGGCAGGATGCCGCCGGTGGCGAGTGCGACGCGACGGGCGACACCGACGCGGAGGTCGACGGCGTCGAGCACCTGCCCGAGGGCTGCGGAGTCGACGGTCACCATGCCTTCGGCAACGCCCGGGCCCTCATAGCTATTCCGGATACGCTGAAGGAACCCCCCACCCGAGGAGTCCCGTGTTCCGCACACCCGACCGCCTGTTCCGAGTTCTCGCGATCGCGGAGGCGATCACCTGGACCCTTCTGATCTCGGCGATCATCGCCCGTGCCGCCGGTGCGCCGGGCATCGTCGTGACGGTGGGCGGTGGCATCCACGGGTTCGTGTTCCTCGCCTATGCGGCGACGGCCGTGCTCGTCGCGCTCAACCAGCGCTGGCACCTCGGCGTCGCGATCCTCGCCGTGGCGAGTGCGATCGTGCCCTACGCGACCATCCCGATGGAGATCTGGCTGCACCGCACCGGTCGGCTGGCCGGTGACTGGCGCCTGGAGCAGACCGACGACCCGCACGACGCGCGCTGGTACGACCGCCTCATGCGCTGGTTCCTGCGTCGCCCGTGGGTGCTCGCGATCCTGCTCGCCGTCGGCATCGTCGCGCTGTACGTGATCCTGCTGCTGGTCGGCCCGCCCGGCGGCAAGTGAGCCGAGGCCCGGCTCACGAGATGACGACGGCGTTCTTGTCGATCACCTCGGCCATCGTCGCGTCGATGTCGCCACCGGTGCAGTCGACGATCACGTAGAGTCCGACCCCGGTCGCGGTGAAGGCGCGCGCCGCCATCGCCCACTGACGGTCGGCCTCCTGCCCGAGGACCTGCCGGTTCTCGACGTCGGCATTGCCGCCGACCTGGTAGCTGAAGCCTCCGGTGGTCGACAGCGGGGTGATCGCGGCGGCATCCGCCTCGCCCAGGATGACGGCGAGCATCGCATCGGAGCTCACGCTGTCATCGCCGGCCACGGTCGGCACATCGGGGATGAGTCCCTGCCAGAACTGCGCGGTGCACGTGTCGTCGACCGTGCCGTAGGTCCAGCCTCCGTTGCCGTCGTCAGGCTTGACGATCTTCCAGCCGTCGTCGACGACGAAGCCGTCTCCCCACTGGATGTAGGCGCTCGCCGGGATGTCTGCGCCGTCTGCGAAGGTCATCGACGACGGCAGATCGCCGGAGGGCTCGTCGGAGGGCTGCTCGGACGGAATCGCGGTCGGGGAGGGATCGGGTCCGTCGCCGTCGGGGACGTTCACCGGGATCTGCGCATACAGGCACCCGCTGAGCGGCAGCACGGCCAGCGCGACCACCGAGGCGGCGGCGAGGCGGACGAGCGGCGAGACCTGCGAGATGCGCGTCATGCCGGTCAGCCTAGCCCTCGGTGCGGGCACCGAGTCAGTGCGCTGTCGCGATCCCGACCGCGTCGTGCACGATCACGGACGCGACCCTCGCGCCGGCCCCCGCGGCGACGATCAGCTGCTGAGGGCCGGGGATCGCCGCATCGCCGGCGGCGTAGAGCCCCGGGACGTCGGTGCGCCCCGACCGGTCGGTGACGAGGTGCCCGTCGTGGTCGATGGCAGGTGCGAAGCCGCGGAGGAACGACAGATCGGTCTCCCACTCGGGGCGCACGAAGCCGCCCTCGACCGCGACGACGGTGCCGTCGGTCAGTCTGATCGCCTCGATGCGGCCGCGGTCGCCGACGAGCTCGGCGATGGGAAGCCGCTGCACGGCCACCCCGGAGGCGGCGAGCTCGGTTTCTTCGGCGGGGCTGACGGTGTCGGCTCCGAGGGTGAAGATCGTGAGATCCTCGGTCCAGCGCGCGATGAGGCGGGCTCGCTCGGCGATGTCGGGGGTCTCGCCGATGAGCGCGAGTCGTCGGCCGCGCAGCTCCCACGCGTCGCAGGCGGCGCAGCTGAACAGGCTGATGCCGTAGAAGCCGCGGAGGTTGGGGACGTCGGGGAGGGTCTCGCGCAGGCCCGTCGCGAGCAGCACGGTCCGGGCGGTCACCACGTCGGTGGGATCCTTGCGCCCCACGGATGCCGTGAACCCGCCGGCCGCATCGGCATCCGCATCTGCATCCGTTCTGCGGAGTTCGAGCACCCTGACGCGTGTGCGCACCTCGATGTTCGGGTACGCGGCGAGCTCTTCGCGGGCCATGCGACGCAGCTCGTGAGGGGCGACTCCGTCACGGGTGAGGAAGCCGTGGGAGTTCAGCGTGGCGGCGTTGCGCGGGCGATCGGCGTCGACCACGAGCACCCGCATGAGCGAACGGCCGAGATTCAGGGCGGCGGAGAGGCCGGCGGGGCCGCCGCCGATCACGAGCACGTCGTAGGTGTCCGCCTCAGCAATTCGCACGTCCTCAGTCTGCCATCTCGGAGCTGAGGGTCGCCTAACTCGCGGTGGCCTCGGCGTGCGGGCTGAGCATGACGACGTCGCCGACGACCACGACCGCGGGGGAGCGCACCTGCCGCTCGGCGGCGAGATGCGCGATCGTCGCGAGCGTGCCGACGGTGACGCGCTGCCGTGCGCCGAACCCGTCCTCGATGATCGCCACGGGGCAGTCCCCGCCGCGCTCGCCGGCCGCGAGGACGTGCGCCGAATGGCCGAGCGTGTTCACGCCCATCAGCAGCACGACGGTGTGGTCGCGTCCGCCACCGAGCGCGACGATCTGATCATGTGCGCTGACGACGGTGAACGTCTCGGCGATTCCGCGCTGCGTCAGCGGGATGCCGGCGAGGCCGGGCACCGCGACCGCGCTCGTCACCCCGGCGACCACCTCGACAGGAATGCCGGCCGCCTCGCAGAAGAGCTGCTCTTCGCGACCGCGGCCGAAGACGAACGGATCGCCGCCCTTGAGCCGCACCACGCGGCGCCCGTCCCCGGCCAGCGAGACGAGCAGTGCGTTGATGCCGTCCTGCGGCACCGGGTGGTGACCGGGGAGCTTGCCGACGTCGACCACCTCGGCATCCAGCAGGACTCCGTCCTCGGCGAGCTGCGCGAGCACGGCCCGGGCTCCGAGACGGTCGGCCACGATCACATCGGCCTGCTGCAGCGCACGCAGACCGCGCAGAGTCAGCAGGCCCGCGTCGCCGGGTCCGGCACCGACCAGCGTGACCGTGCCGACCCGGGAGGGCGTGTCCGGGGTCATGCCCGTGCGGCAGTGGCGGGCAGTCGAGCCGCCGCCTCGTCGTATCGGGCGATGACGAGGTCGATCAGCGGCTGCGGCACCGTCACGCCGTCGAGCAGGGGCGCGGTGACGGAGCGTCCTGCGGTCTGCCTGATCGTGAGGTCGAAGAAGAAGCCCTGCGCGAGCAGATAGGTCGAGACGACCGCGTCGGGGTGCGCGGCGATCGATGAGGGCAGGTCGGGCTGCCGGGCCGCGAGATAGGCGAGCTCGACCTTCGCGCCGAGTCGCAGCGAGAGCAGGGAGGCCATGGCCTCGGCATCCGTCACCGACGCGGGGTCGCGAGAGCCCGCCACCGCGAGGATCACCGGCTCGAGCCGTGCCGCGTCGGCGGACGTGGCGGATGCCGCACCTGCTGCCGCGAGTCGATCCGCGAGCACCTCGGCGAGCCGGGGGTCGGGTCCCATCGCGTCGCTGACGACGGCGTCCGGCTTCTTCGCCGCCATCCCGTGCAGGTCGTGGTGCACGTGGAAGCCGCGCGACAGCAGCAGCGGCACGATCACGACCGGCCCCTCGATCGTCGGAAGGAGGTCGGCGGCATCGGGCTGCTGCACGTCGACGAAGGCGCTGCGCACCTCGACGTCGGGAAGCGCGGCGGCGACCGCATCGACCAGGTCGGCGATCGCCCGGGCACCCTCGGCATCCGAGGTGCCGTGCGAGACGGCGAGCAGGATGGGGCGGCTCATGGTGCGACTGTAGGCGAGCCGTGTGACGACGGTGTTTCGAGGATCTCGCGGCACCTCGGGTGCGAATGTGCGCGTCTGGTCGCAAAGTTGAGCCGGGTTGTATCAACTTCATTTGACAGCCTCGGGGGGTCGGAGTACAGTTGAGTCATCGCGACTCAGGTTTCCCTGATCGCCCCGGATTTCCAGACCCACATCAACCTCAGCAACAAAGGAGAATCACATGGCACGTGCTGTTGGAATCGACCTCGGTACGACGAACTCCGTCGTCAGTGTCCTCGAAGGTGGCGAGCCCAAGGTCATCGCCAACGCCGAGGGCTTCCGCACCACCCCCTCGGTCGTCGCATTCACGAAGGACGGCGAGGTGCTCGTCGGTGAGACCGCGAAGCGCCAGGCCGTCACGAACGTCGATCGCACCATCGCATCCGTCAAGCGTCACGTCGGCACCGACTGGACGTTCGACGTCGACGGCAAGAAGTGGACGCCGCAGGAGATCTCCGCGCGCATCCTCCAGAAGCTCAAGCGCGACGCCGAGTCCTACCTGGGCGACACGGTGACGGATGCCGTCATCACCGTCCCCGCGTACTTCAACGACGCCGAGCGTCAGGCCACCAAGGAGGCCGGTGAGATCGCGGGCCTCAACGTCCTGCGCATCATCAACGAGCCGACCGCCGCAGCCCTCGCCTACGGCCTCGACAAGGGCAAGGAGGACGAGCTCATCCTGGTCTTCGACCTGGGTGGCGGAACCTTCGACGTCTCGCTCCTCGAGGTGGGCAAGGACGACGACTTCTCGACGATCCAGGTGCGCTCCACCGCGGGTGACAACCGCCTCGGCGGTGACGACTGGGACCAGCGTCTCGTCGACCACCTGATCAAGCAGTTCAAGGAGACCACGGGCGTCGACGTCTCGGGCGACAAGATCGCTCTGCAGCGTCTCAAGGAGGCGGCTGAGCAGGCGAAGAAGGAGCTCTCCTCCTCGACCAGCACCAGCATCAACCTGCCGTACCTGTCGCTGACCGAGTCGGGCCCCGTCTCGCTCTCCGAGACCATCACCCGCGCGAAGTTCGAGGACCTCACCAAGGACCTCCTCGACCGCACCAAGAAGCCGTTCGAGGATGTCATCCGCGAAGCCGGCATCAAGGTCGCCGACATCGATCACATCGTGCTCGTGGGTGGATCGACCCGTATGCCCGCCGTCGCCGAGCTCGTCAAGCGCGAGACCGGCAAGGAGGCCAACAAGGGCGTCAACCCCGATGAGGTCGTCGCCGTGGGCGCAGCCCTCCAGGCCGGTGTCCTCAAGGGTGAGCGCAAGGACGTGCTGCTCATCGACGTCACGCCCCTCAGCCTCGGAATCGAGACCAAGGGCGGCATGATGACCAAGCTCATCGAGCGCAACACGGCCATCCCGACCAAGCGCAGCGAGACCTTCACCACGGCAGACGACAACCAGCCGTCCGTCGCGATCCAGGTCTTCCAGGGCGAGCGCGACTTCACCCGCGACAACAAGCCGCTGGGAACGTTCGAGCTCACCGGAATCGCCCCGGCTCCCCGCGGCATCCCACAGATCGAGGTCACGTTCGACATCGACGCCAACGGCATCGTGCACGTGTCCGCCAAGGACAAGGGCACGGGCACGGAGAAGTCGATCGTCATCTCCGGCGGCTCGTCGCTGTCGAAGGAGGACATCGAGCGCATGGTGCGCGAGGCCGAGGAGCACGCGGCTGAAGACAAGGCACGCCGCGAGGCCGCCGAGGTCCGCAACCAGGCCGAGACGCTCGCGTACTCGATCGACAAGCTGATCACCGAGAACGACGAGAAGCTGCCCGAAGACGTCAAGACCGAGGTCAAGGCCGACGTCGACGCTCTGAAGACGGCTCTGGCCGGCGAGGACGACGAGGCCGTGAAGACCGCGTTCGACAAGCTGAACCAGTCGCAGGGCAAGATCGGCGAGGCCATCTACGCACAGTCCCAGGCAGAGGGCGCTCCGAGCGCCGACGCCGCGGGCGAGGCTCCGGCCGATGACACCTCCTCCGACGAGGACGTCATCGATGCCGAGGTCGTCGACGACGAGGACGAGAAGAAGTAATCATGACGGACAAGAACTTCGAAGGTGACGACGAGGTTCGCAGCGAGGGGTCGGATGCTCAGGCATCCGGCCCCGCGCCGCAGAATCCCGACTCGCGCGAGGCCGCGGCCGCGGAAGGATCCGACGAGACGCCGGTCGACGGCGCCCCCGACGATCTGACGGTCGATGACATCCTCGGCGCCACCCAGACCGGCGAGGCCGCAGCAGAGGATGCTGTGCTCGCCGACCTGGAGTCGACGCTGCTGAACGACCTCAAGCGCCTCCAGGCCGAATACGCCAACTACCGCCGCCGCACCGAAGAGCAGCGCCAGGTCGAGATCGAGCGAGCGAAGGGCGAGGCCGCCAAGGGCCTCATCCCCGTGCTCGACGATCTCGACCGCGCCGCGCAGCACGGTGACCTGGTCGAGGGGACTCCCTTCGCCGTCATCGCCGGCAAGGTGCGCGCGGTCGTCGAGCGTCTCGGTGTCGTCTCGTACGGCGAGAAGGGCGAGGAATTCGACCCGCAGCGTCACGAGGCGATCTTCCAGCAGCCCACCCCGGGCGCCGACAAGACCACGGTGCTCGAGGTCGTCGAGGTGGGCTACCGCCTCGGTGACGTCGAGCTGCGTCCCGCGAAGGTCGTCGTCGCCGTACCCGCAGAGTAGGTGATCGATGGCTAGCCAGGACTGGTTCGACAAGGACTTCTACAAGACCCTCGGGGTCACGAAGGACGTCAGCGACGCTGATCTCAAGAAGACGTACCGCAAGCTCGCTCGCAAGTATCACCCCGATTCCAATCAGGGTGATGAGAAGGCGGAGGCGAAGTTCAAAGAGGTCAGCGAGGCGTACTCCGTGCTCTCTGACGCCGAACAGCGCAAGGAGTACGACGAGATCCGCGCGATGGGCTCGGGCGCACGCTTCACGGCGAGCGGCGCGGGCGCGGGCGGCTTCGAAGACGTCTTCAGCCGGTTCGGGCAGCAGGGGCGCGGGCAGCAGCAGTCCGCCGACTTCGAGGACATCTTCGCGATGTTCAACCAGGGTCAGGGCGGCTCGTTCGGCTCCGGTCGGTTCGGGCAGACCTCCGGCGGATACCGCGGTTTCGGCGGACCCCAGAAGGGGGCCGACGTCACGGCGCGCACCACGCTCGACTTCGTGACGGCCGTGCAGGGCGAGACGATCACCCTGCAGGGCGAAGACGGCAAGCCGTTCAAGGTCAAGATCCCCGCGGGCGTCGCCGACGGTCAGAAGATCCGGCTGCGCGGCCGCGGGCGTCCCTCGCCCGACGGCGGCGAGAGCGGCGACGTGGTGGTCCAGATCGCTGTGCGACCGCATCCCGTCTTCACCCGTGAGGGGCTGAACTTGCGCGTCATCGTGCCGGTGACCTTCACGGAGGCCGCCCTCGGCGCGACCATCGAGGTTCCCACTCTGAGCGGCGACACGGTCAAGCTCCGTGTCGCGCCCGGTACGCCGTCCGGACGCGTTCTGCGCGTCAAGGGGCGTGGGGTCACGACCTCGAAGGGCACCGGCGACCTGCTCGCCGAGCTGCAGATCGCGGTGCCGTCGCACCTCGATGAAGCCGCTCGGGAGGCGCTGGAGAAGTTCCAGGCGCTCGAGCCCTCGGAGAATCCGCGGGCCGACCTGATGGCCAAGGCCCGCCGCTAGAGAACCGCAACACCTGATGATGACGAACGCGAACACCGAGGAAGAGGTGAGGGAACATGGCTGACCAGCACATGGATGCCGACACCCCGGTGTTCGCGATCGCCGTCGCCGCCCAGCTCTCGGGGCTGCACCCGCAGACCCTGCGACAGTACGACCGCATCGGGCTCGTCGTGCCCGGCCGGACGTCCGGCGGCTCACGCCGATATTCGACCCGCAACATCGAGCAGCTCCGCGAAGTCGCTCAGCTGTCGTCGGAAGGCGTCAGCCTTCCTGCGATCGCACGCCTTCTCGACCTCGAAGACGAGAACCGGATGCTGCGCCGCCGCGTCGCCGAACTCGACGCCGCTCTGCGCGCCGAGCGTGAGAACCGCCCGGGCATGCGCGTCTTCGCAGCAGGATCCGCCGGTGTCATCCCGATGCCCAGTGGTCGCCGCATGCGTCGATCGGCCGAGGTCGTGCTCTGGCATCCGGGCAGCGGCCGGGGCTGACAGCTCGCGGCTCGCAGGGTGCAGCCGGCACGCGTCGTCCACCCGCGCGCGGTATCGTTGCGACACGATGAGGATGACGCGTCGCACACTGCTGATCGGCGCCGGAGCCGGTGTCCTGGGAGTCCTGCTGGCCTCCTGCACGCCCGAGCCGGTGCCGTCTCCCACGCCCGATCGCTCGCCGACTCCGAAGCCGACCGCCGGGTCGATCACGCCCGCGGCGTTCGCCCGCAGCTCCTGGACGACCGACCCGTTCGCGCTGGGCGCCGCGAGCTTCACTCCCGTCGGCACGCAGGCGAGTGCCCGCGAGGCGCTGGCCGAGCCGATCGACGACCGCCTGTTCATCTC
The DNA here is from genome assembly GCF_030209555.1 of Microbacterium sp. LMC-P-041. Lineage (NCBI taxonomy): Bacteria > Bacillati > Actinomycetota > Actinomycetes > Micrococcales > Microbacteriaceae > Microbacterium > Microbacterium sp. LMC-P-041. The sequence goes on along the minus strand of NZ_JARVRV010000004.1, from coordinate 32,118 downwards.
CGGCGAGGCGACGGATGTCGACGCGCCGGGCACGATCGCGGCTGCGCTCCGATCTGGAGACCGGGCCGCCGATCAGCTCCTCCGCGCGGCCGACAGCGGTGAGCGTGTGGCGATCGTCGGTGCAGGACTCGCGGGTGCGGCCGCCGCAGCCCGCCTCGTCGCCGAGGGGCTGCAGGTCACGGTGTTCGAGGCCCGCGACCGCGTCGGCGGACGCGTCCAGTCCGTGGTCGACGACAAGGCCTGGCCGTTCCCCGCTCAGCTGGGCGGCTGGCTGCTCGGGTCCTCCGACGACGTCCTGCTCGACGCTCTCAACGCCCTCGACATCCGCACGGTTCCGGTCACCGGCTCGCTGTGGCGGTCGACCGACGGCGACGTCGAGCCGGTGCCGATCGAGCCGGTGCAGGCCGCCATAGCGACTGCCCAGCAGGGCCTGACCGACGCGTCTCTCGACGACGCGCTCGCGGCGGCGGGTGCCGACCTCGAGGAGCCGGGGCTGGCAGCACTGCTCGCCTCGGTGGCCGCCAGTGCCGGCGCCGATGCGTCCGATGTCTCGACGTGGTTCCCCCCGCGACTGCCGGTCGACGAGATGGTGGCGCCACTCGGCGACCTCACCCCGGCGATCGAGGGGCTGCTCGAGGGTGCGAAGCTGAGCCTCTCGTCGCCGGTCAGTCGCGTCGCCTACGACGAAGCGGGAGTCAGCCTCGGCATCGCCTCGGGCGAATCGCTGTCGTTCGACCGCGTGCTGATCACGGTGCCGCTCGGTGTGCTGAAGAGCGAGGGCCTGCAGTTCTCTCCCGCATTGCCCTTCGGTCACCGCGGAGCGATCGCCGAACTCGGCATGGGGCGCATCGAGACGGTGTGGCTGCGCTTCGAGGATCCGTTGATCGTGGCCGAGCCCGAGCCCGAGCCCGAGCCCGAGGAAGGCGCCGATGCAGCGGATGCCTCCGCCACCACGCTCTGGCATGTGGTCGGCGGCGATGCGCTGATCCGCACGTGGATCAACCTCGCACCGGCCACCGGCGAGAACGTCGTGGTGGGCATCGTCGGCGGAGAAGCGGCGGGCACATTCGCCGAGCTGAACGACCAGAAGGCGGTCGAGGCCGCGATCGCCTCGCTCGCGCCCTTCCTCAGTGCCCCTGCCTGATCGCACGAGCCTGCTCGCCCCCTGCCTGATCACGCGAGCCTGATCCTGCCGGCACGAGCGTGCTCAGACCTCCGGCCGCTCGTGGCCGCGCCGTCGCATCCTGCTGACGAGCACGATCACCGTCGCGACGAGAGCGAAGATCGCCAGGGCCACTGCGCTGGTGATCAGGAACTCGGGCGGGCCGGACACCTGCCGCGGGTCGAGGAAGTAATACGGGTACCAGCCCACCGACGGTCCGCGCCACATGGTGACGCCGCCCCAGGCGAGCGGGAAGGTGAGCGCCGTCGGCACCACCCACCACGGCACCCCGCGGTGCCCGGGGGTGAGCACCCAGGCGAGGGCGGTGCAGGCCGGCAGGTAGAAGTGCAGCACCTGGTCCGACCAGGGCACGTCGACGCGGATGCCGCGCAGACCCGCCTGCCAGACGATGAGCGCGAAGGCGAGCCCTGCCGTGATGGTCCAGGTGAGCACGAGGGCCAGAGCCACGGTGAACCAGCGGGGGTCCGTCGCCCGGATGAAGGCGAGCACCGTGCCGATCAGCAGCACGACCACGAGGGCGCAGTTGGACTGCACGGTGAGATAGGCGAAGAAGTTCTCGCCGGCGATCGTCCGCGAGCTCAGACCCCAGAAGAGGCGGTGCACGAGGGCGACGGTGCAGACGGCTGCTGTCGTCAGGCGCAGCACGCCGAACACCGATCGTGCCCTCACCTTCGCCTCTGCCCCTTTCCGGCTGTGCCCGATGTTCCCGTATATCGCGCATCATGCCATCCGGCGAGTCTACGGAAGAGAACGGGGCGGGCGTCTGCCCCGCGACTCGTACAGGAGACGGAAAAGTCGTCTTCATAGCGTGGATGCAGGGATCGCCCCTGCTCCGCGCCTGGCGCGCGGTGTCCTGCCACGAAGGAACACCTCCTCATGACGAACACCACCCGCCCCTCTGCCGCCGCCTCGCTGGGACTGCTCGTCCTCCGCGTCGTGGTCGGCGCCGTCTTCGCCGCTCACGGAGCGCAGAAGATCTTCGAGTACACCCTCCCTGGAACCATCGGCAGCTTCGCAGGCATGGGCATCCCTCTGCCCGAGATCGCGGCTCCGGTCGTCGCCTTCATCGAGCTGATCGGCGGCATGCTGCTGGCGCTGGGACTCTTCACGCGCCCCGTCGGCATCCTGCTCGCGATCGACATGATCGTGGCCCTGTTCGCGGTGCACCTTCCGGCTGGCCTCTGGGTCGGCGAGGGCGGCTACGAGTTCGTCGCGGTTCTCGGCGTCGCGGCCCTCGCGCTCGCGTTCACCGGTGCGGGCCGCTTCTCGCTCGACGGCGCCTTCCTGCGCGGTCGGGTTCCCGCCTGGCTCAGCTGAGCGTGCGGGGGAGCGCCCCACGGGGCGTTCCCCCGTCGGTGTGTATCCTGTCAACAGTTAACAGGAGGTCACCGTGACACAGACCGTCAAGCGCGGAGAGTCCCTCGGCGCGCAGGTGGCGCAGGTCCTGCGTCAGCGCATCGTGCGCGGCGAGCTCTCGCCCGGCGCGCGCATCACCGAGGAGGCCCTCGCCGAGGAGTTCTCGGTGAGCAGGGGGCCGATCCGCGACGCCCTCACCCAGCTCAGCTTCGAGAAGCTCGTCGAAGTGCAGCGCCCTCGGGGCGTGTACATCACCGGGCTCTCGCAGGACGACGTGGATCAGCTCTACAGTCTGCGCGGCGCCCTCGAGCAGCTCGCACTGTCGCGCGCCATGAGGGTGGAGGACGACGAGCGCTGGGCATCGATGGCGGCTGCGGTCGATCGCATGAGTGAGGCCGCAGACAGGGGCGATCACGCCGCCTTCGTCGCCGCCGACCTCGAGTTCCACTCCGAGATCTACGTCCTCGCCGACCATCCGCGTCTGCAGGGCGCGTGGAGTCAGTACCTGCCGACCTTCGCGTCGCTCCTCGAGGTGACCATCAACCACGACGACGACCTCCACGAGTCGTCCGACGACCACATGAAGCTCATGGAGGTGATGCGCTCCGGCAGCCCCGACGAGGCTGCGGCGGTGCTCACCGCCCACCTCGACGGCGCACGCGACCGGATGCTCAGCGAGCTCGCCGACCGACCCGCCTGACGGCGCCTGCGCGTCGGATCTCTGACGGTCTCCGACAGATCTCCGTCCGGATCAGGCGGGAGGCGTCAGGCGACGACGCAGCACCCAGGTGTTGCCGGTCGCATCGCCGCTGTGCTCGAAATCGTCGAGCACAGCGCTCGACAGGGCGAGGCCGCGTCCGCTCTCGCTGTCGACGCCGGGCATCGTGACCGCATCCCAGTCGATCCTGGCCGGATCGGCCGTGTCGACGAAGGTCGCGACGAGGTCGTCGGAGCCGACCTCGATGTCGACCTCGACGGTGATGCCGACATCCGGCTCGCCCTGCGCGTCAGCGTGCGTGGCGATGTTCGTCGACACCTCGCTGACCGCCAGTGCGAACAGTGTGCGGTCCTCGGGCGCCACATGCGGGGCGGACTCCCAGAGGGCGTCCAGGGCGTCGAGGACGTGCTCGACGAAGGCGGGGCCGGCGAGGCCCGCGACGTGCGCCCGGCGCTCCTCAACGCCCATCGAACGCCGTCTCGGGTGTCGGGTGGTCGAGCAGCACGCGGTCGAGATTCGTCAGGTGCAGCACCGTCCGCACCGCCTCGGGCACTGCCGCGATGCGCAGATCGCCGCCGGCGACCCTGGCGCTCTTCAGACCGCCGACGAGGGCTCCCAGCCCCGACGAATCGACGAACTGCAGGTCGGCCATGTCGATCACGATCCTCGACTCGCCTCCGGCCACGAGGTCGTTCACCGCCTTGCGGAGCAGCGGTGCTCCCGTCGCCGTGAGGCGTCCGGACAGGGAGATCACGGCGAAGCCGTCCCTGATGTCAGTGCTGAGATCCATGGTTCTCCTCCTCGAGGGTTCGGGCCGGTCCGCGGTAGCGGGCGGCTTGGATGATGACGCTGAGCACGACGAGGTCGTACAGCACCCACACCGTGTTGACCAGGGTGCCGGTGCCGTCGCCCGTTCCGATGACGACGCGGGTGATCCCGATCACGAGCGCCACGCTGAGCACGACCATCGCGGTCAGCTGCGGCCAGATCTCGCGCCACGGCACTCCTCGCGGATCCCGTCCGTCCTTGCGCGTGACGGCGAACGACAGGGGGCGGCCGAAGACCACGTTCGCGAACGCCGTCCAGCATGCGCGGATCCAGACCGGGAACAGCGCGAGCGAATACTGCTGCCCGCGCCAGGTTCTCAGCCCCTTGGCGACCACGAGGAACAGCAGCTGGTTGACGAGGAAGTAGGGCAGGAACCGCACGAAGAAGTCGACCGACCAGGCGGTCACGGGAAGCACGCCGAACACCAGGTAGACGACCGGCGCCGTGAGATAGATCACGGCGGCGAACCCCGAGAGATAGCTCCACATCGTGGCGAAGTACATCAGCCGCTGCCCGATCGACAGTCCGCGCTTCGCGAGCGGGTTGTCGCGCAGCATCACCTGCAGCGTGCCCTGCGCCCAGCGCAGGCGCTGCGTCAGCATCGTCCGCAGATCCTCGGGCGCGAGGCCCTTCGCCAGGATCTCGTGGTGGTAGACGCTGCGCCAGCCGAGCGAGTGCAGCTGCATCGCGGTGGCCATGTCCTCCGTGACCGAGATCGTGGCGAGCGGAAGGATCGGCTGCGCCTCGTCGCCGCGGTCGAGGCGGAGAGCGTCGAGCAGCGCTCGTACGGCGTCGAGAGCAGTGATCGGCGACAGATCCGACTGGGCGAGCGCCGTCAGGCCCGCCTCGTCGACGACGATCGCGTCGAGTTGCGCATCGTGGGCGATCGGCAGGGAGCCCAGCTCCGCGAGGTCGGATCTGATGCCGGCGAGGTCCTTGGCGACCAGGATCACCGAGGCGTTGTGCACCGCAGCCAGCACCGCGTCGGCGACCTCGCGCACGGGCGCGCCGCCGGCGAGATCACGACGGCTCTGGCCGATCGTCACGTGCAGTGCGAAAAGCTCGCGACGCAGTTCGGGATCGGATGCCGAGCGCATCTCCTTCTCGACCAGGGTCTCGGAGGTGCGCAGCGCGCGAGCCGCGGTGTCCGTCACCTCGCGCACGTAGCCGATGATGCCGAGCTGCATCAGGGCGTCGCGACGGAGCACGGCGTTCGATCCGCAGAAGAACGCCGCGTTCCAGCCGTCCTTGCCCTGCTGGATCGGGCCGTAGAACAGCGGCGCCTGGCTGCCGAGCGGATCGGCCTCGTCGACGTTGACGAACCACTGCGGGGTCTGCACCACGGCGACCTCCGGGTCGTCGGCGAAGTACCCGAGCGTGCGGTGCAGGATTAGCGGATCGGGGATCTGATCCGCGTCGAGGATGAGGAGGAACTCCCCGTCGGTCTCGAAGAGCGCGCTGTTGAGGTTGCCCGCCTTCGCGTGACGGGGCTTGCCCATCCAGTCGTCGGAGCGGGTGAGGTAGCCGATGTCGGCGTCGCGGGCGGCCCGCTCGAGCTCGGGTCGGGCACCGTCGTCGAGGATCCAGGTGGTGTGCGGATAGGCGATCCCGCGCGCTGCTCGCGCGGTCGTCATCACGAGCTCGATCGGCTCGTTGTACGTCGCGATGAACACGTCGACCGTGCCCTGAGGCGGCGACACGGGAGCCGGCCGCTCTTTGGCCCGCCACATCGTGAGACAGAAGAGGAAGGTGTCGATCAGGCTGTAGGTCTCTGCGATCACCAGGGGCACGGCGATCCACCACGCCGACCAGTTCACCGATTCGAGCCAGCGCCACGCGACGTAGTTCACACCGAGCAGCACGGACAGCACCGCGATGATGCGGATCGCGGCGAAGCGGGCGGTCATGCGTCGCGCCGCACCACGACCACGGTGATGTCGTCGGTCGCTCGATCGTCCGAGATGAGCTGCAGCGCCTCGTTGATCGCCCCATCGGGACCGAGCGCGTCGAGCACGCGGGCCACGTGGGCGAACGGGTCATCGGCGTCGAGCACGTCGAGCAGGCCGTCGCTGCAGCACACGAAGGCGTCTCCGGGTTCGAGGCGCGTGCTCCGGGACTCCCGAGCATCCTGGTCCGGAAGGGCGGCGCCCATCCCCAGGGGGAGGCCGGTCGAGCGAAGGTGCTCCCACGAGCCGTCGGCTCGGAGGATGAACGCGAGGCTGTGCCCGGCGTCGATCACCTCGAGATCGCCGGTCTCGGGCTGCAGCTCGGCGTGGACCGCCGTCACGAACATCGTCGTCTCGGAGAGGTCCTCCTCGAGCAGCCGGTCGGCGTCGGCGACGGCCTCGGCGATGCTGCGCTCGGGAGCGGTGCGCAGTGAGGCGCGCACGCCCGCGGCGATGATGGCGGGACCCGTGCCCTTGCCCATCGCGTCGGCGAGGGTGATGCGCAGCGCGCCGCCGTGGAGGCGGAGGTCGTAGAAGTCACCCGCCAGGCGGCCACGCGAGGCGCCCCCGCCCGCGATCGTGTAGCCGGCGATGGTGGGGAGCGAGTGCGGTCGCAGCGCGCTCTGGATCAGAGTGGCCTGATCGAGCTCGGCGTCGGCCGCGAGCTCGGTCTGCACCCAGAAGGCGAGGTCGCGCAGCAGGTCGCGCTGCGCCTCCGAGAAGGTGTGCGGCTCGGTGTCGAGGACGCACAGCGTTCCCACCGGTTCGCCGCCGGGTGCGTGCAGCGGGTGCCCGGCGTAGAACCGGAGGTGCGGATCACCGACCACGAACGGATTCGCCGCGAAGTTCTCGGTCGCGCTGGCATCCTCGATCACCACCGTGCGGTCCTGGCCGACCGTGTAGTCGCAGAACGAATCCTGTCGGGGCGCCTCTCGCCCGCCGAGTCCGATCTCCGACTTGCGCCACTGGCGGTCGCCGTCCAGGAGCGAGACGCTCACCATCGGCATACCGAACATCTGCTGAGCCAGCCTGGCGACCCGATCCACTCGTTCATCCCGTGGTGTGTCCAGGATCCCGAGTTCCTCCAGTGCCTGCTGGCGTCTGCGTTCATCGAACATTGCTCCGCTCCCCTCGTAGCTGCTCTCATCCTCGCACCTGCCGGGGCGCGGATGACAGGCGGTGGCGGAGAGTTGTATACCGGTATCAGTGTTGACTGTTAACAGTCAACACTGATACGGTCAGGGGGTCGACAACAAGGTCGACCCACGTAGAGGAGCAAAGATGCCCCGCAAGCGCATCACCCGGGCCGCCGCCGCTCTCGCGGCCGTCGCCGCCACCGCTCTCGTCCTGTCGGCCTGCACGAAGGTCGAAGAGCGTGAAGACGCGGAATCCGCCTTTCCCGAGAATGACATCCGTCTGATCATCCAGGCGAACCCGGGCGGTGGATCCGACCTGTCGTCGCGTGCCCTCGCGACCGAGCTCGAGGGCATCCTCGGCGTCAGCGTGATCCCCGAGAACATGCCGGGTGCGGCAGGAGCTCTCGCGATGGAATACGTCGGATCGCAGGATCCGGACGGCTACGTCATCGGGTTCGCCCCGGTCGAGATCGCGATGCTCAACACCACGCAGAGCGCGAACGTGCTGCCCGAGGACTTCGACCTGCTGGGCCAGATCATGCTCGCCCCCGGTGTCGTCACGGTCGGCGCGAACAGCGGCATCGAGACTCTGGAAGACCTGGTCGCCCAGGCCGAGGCCGGCGCCGTGACCGTCGCCAACTCCGGCGCGGGTTCCATCTGGGAGGCCGCGACGATCGGCCTCGGCGACGCGACCGGTGCCGCGTTCACGCCGGTTCCCTACGACGGTGGAGCGACGGCGGTCGCCGCCGCCGCATCCGGTGAGACCGTCGCCGCCGTGTCCGGCCTGGGCGAGGCTCTCGCGCAGGGCGAGGCCGTGCGCATCCTCGCAGTCCTCAACGACGAGCGTCACCCCGACGCCGAGGACGTGCCGACAGCCGACGAGGCGATCGGCGAAGACGTGGTCTTCGGCGGCTGGGGCGGCATCTACGCCCCCAAGGGTCTGCCGGATGACGTGAAGAGCGAGCTCGAGGCCGCCGTCAAGGAGGCCGTCGAGTCCGACACCTACCAGCAGTTCCAGAAGGATGCCGGCAACCTCGTGGTCTACCGCGACTCGGCCGAGTGGACGACGTTCGTGAACGAGCAGTTCGACCTGTTCAAGGACCTCCTGGGCTGACCGGCTCCGACTGCGGGGTCGGCCGCACGTCGGCCCCGCAGTCCGTCGCCGCACGTCAGACCAGGGAAGGAGCACCATGTCCCACGCCGATGTCACTCCTGCGATCGAGCAGGACGCGCACCAGGGGGCACCGCCCTCGCGACCGCTCGAGATCGTCTTCGGCGCCGTCGCCCTGGCGTTCAGCGCCGGTTATCTCTTCCTGGCCACGCAGATCCCGCTGCGCCGAGAGGCACTGCCCGGACAGATCGACGCGCGCTTCTGGCCCATGGTCCTCGCGGTCACGGCGGTCGTCGTCTCGCTCGTGATCCTGGCTCTGGCGATCACCCGCCCCGATCCCGGCCGCGAAGACCTCGACCGCATCCAGCCGGGCGGCGTGGTCCGCGTCATCGCCACCCTGCTGATCGCCGGGGCCTTCATCGCGGTGTGGTCGCTCGGATCCGTCATCCTCTTCGGCTACCGCATCGAGGTCTTCCCGATCGCCGCCGCCGTGCTGATGGCCGCTCTCATGCTCCTCTACGGGCACCGCCGGTGGCTGAGCCTGATCATCTACTCCGTCTCCGTCACCGCGTTCGTCTACGTGGTGTTCGGCATGCTCCTGAGGATCCCGCTGTGAACGCGCTCATGGAGGGGCTGAACTCGCTCCTCGACATCTCGATCCTGCTGTACATGCTTGTCGGGCTGCTGCTCGGCTTCATGGTCGGCGCCTTCCCCGGCATCACCGCGACCATGGCGGTCGCTCTCGCCGCAGGATTCACGCTCACGCTGGAGCCCGTGCAGGGCCTCGCGGTGCTGCTGACGATCTACGTCGCCGCGAACTTCGGCGACCGCGTGCCGTCGATCCTCATCAACACCCCCGGCACTCCCGCGTCGATCGCGACGACTCTCGACGGCTATCCGATGGCGAAGCAGGGGCGAGCCGGTCTCGCGCTGACGATCTCGGCGATCGTCTCGGCCGTCGGCATCCTCGCCTCCCTCGTGCTCTTCGCCGTCGCCGCCGTGCCGATCGCCAGCTTCGCCCGCGACTACTTCAAGTCGCCCGAGCTGTTCGCGCTCGTCGTCTTCGGCATCGCGATCATGATCGGGATCTCGTCGAAGTCGATGCTCAAGGGCATCCTCGCCGGTCTCTTCGGCCTCATGCTCGGCACCGTCGGAACGTATGCCGCCACGGCGGACCAGCGATTCACCTTCGGAGTGCTCGAGCTGGTCGAGGGCGTCAACTTCATCGCCGTGATCATCGGACTCTTCGGCATCGCCGAGCTCTTCGACCAGCTGCTCACGTATCGCAAGTCGCACGTGCGCCCGATCTCGAGCCTCGGCCGCTGGTGGCCGAATCGCGCCGAGCTGAAGCAGAGCGGTCGAGCCACCGCGGTCGGCGGCGCCGTCGGTCTCGGGGTCGGGCTCATCCCGGCAGCCGGTGGCGACATCGCCGGTCTGATCGGATGGGAACGAGCCCGCAAGGCATCGAAGCACCCCGAGATGTTCGGCAAGGGCTCCATCGAGGGCGTCGCGGCATCCGACACCGCGTCCAGCGCCACGCTCGGCGGCTCCCTCACGACCACGATGGCCCTCGGCATCCCCGGCGACTCGGTGATGGCGGTGATGATCGGGTCGATGATCATCTGGGGCATCACCCCCGGACCCACGCTGTTCACCAACCGCCCCGACCTCGTCGTCTCGATCGTGGGCATCATGCTCGTCGCGACCCTGCTCTCCCTCGGGCTGAGCCTCGTGCGCATGAAGGGCATGGTGAAGCTGCTCGACGTGCCGCAGCCCTACCTGTGGAGCGGCATCCTGATCTTCTGCATCATCGGCACGTACGCCACGTCGAACAGCCTGTCGACCGTCGTCACGATGCTCGTGTTCGGTGTCATCGGAGTGCTGCTCAAGCGGATGCAGGTGCCGGCCGGGCCGATCGTGCTCGGCCTGCTGCTCGGCCCCCTGGCCGAGGAGAACCTGGCTCGCACGCTGGCGATCCTGCCCACGCGGCCGTTCTTCGAGGTCGTCAGTCCGATCGCGATCGTGCTGCTCGCGCTCGCCGTGCTCTCGATCGTCATGCCGGCGATCCGCGCGGCCCGCACACCCCGTGCCGAGCGCGGCTCACTCGAGGACTCGATCCTCGATGCCGAGAGCCGGGAGCAGATCGAGAAGGCGCAGGGCGAGCTCGCCGCCGACCCCGACCTGCTCACATCGACCGTCCGCAGCGTCCCGGCCGCCACGAGGCGCCCGCGCAAGACCCGTAAGAACTCCAAGGAGAACGAGAAGTGACCCGCTACGACATCCTCACCGCCGTGCCCACAGCCTTCCACAGCGACGGCGCACTCGACCTCGAGGGATCGCGAGCGATCTTCCGCTTCGTCGCCGAATCGGGCAACGAGGGCGCCTTCGTCCTCGGCACCACGGGCGAGTTCCCTGCCGTCGACGCGACCGAGTTCGCGGCGATCGTCGAGGCCGCGCTGGCCGAGCTGAAGGACCGCATGCGCGTCGTCGTGCACGTCGGCCAGCCGAGCACCTTCGAGGCGCTGCGTCTCGTCGAGATCGCGAAGGGGCTGGGTGCGACCGAATTCGCCGCCCTCACCCCTTACTACCTCAAGGCCACGGACGAGTCGATCTTCGAGTACTACGAGGCGCTGTCGAGCGCGATCGGCGACGGTCGTCTCTACGTCTACATCTATCCCGCGCGCAGCGGGAATCCGGTGTCGGTCGAGCTGCTGACGCGGCTTGCCGCGCTGCCGAACATCGTGGGCGCGAAGATCAGCGAGCTGTCGCTCGACGACATCGCCGCCTACAGGGCCGCGGTGCCCGCTGATTTCGACCTCTACACCGGCGCCGACCGCGACCTGATCGCGGCCGTGCAGGTGGGTGCCCAGGGTGTCGTCTCGGGCGTCTCCTCGGTCACCCCGAAGCCCTTCCGTGCCCTGGCCGACGCCGGCCGTTCCGGCGATGCCGACGCCATCGCGGTCGCGCAGGCCGCGGTCGACGATGTCGTGTCGCTCATCGGCGGCGACATGGCGCGGATGAAAGAGGCCTACCGCGTGCTCGATGTGGTCGACACGCACTGCCGCATGGCGATCGCCGAGCCGACGGACGACGAGCGTCGCGCCGTCGCGCAGGTGGTGGCGGCGCACAGCTAGCCGCTCGCATCTCGCGCCGCGTGGGGCGGGCCGGCTCACAGCCGTTCGGGGCAGGATGGACCCATGTCCGACTCCCCGTATGAATCCCGGCCATGGCTCGACTCCTACGCGGACGGTGTGCCCGCCGAGATCGACGCTCCGACGCAGACGCTGCCGGAGATGTTGTCGGCGAGCATCGCCGCTTTCGCTCGTCGACCGGCGCTCGAGTTCTTCGGTGCGGTCACGACCTACCGCGAGCTCGGCGACCAGATCGCGCGCGCTGCCGAGGGGCTGAGGCGCCTGGGCGTGCACAAGGGCGACCGGGTCGCCCTCGTGCTGCCGAACTGCCCGCAGCACGTCGTGGCGTTCTACGCGGCGCTGCGCCTGGGAGCGATCGTCGTCGAGCACAACCCGCTCTACACGGCGAGGGAGCTGCGGCACCAGTTCGAGGATCACGGAGCGAAGGTCGCGATCGTCTGGGACAAGACGGTCGACACGATCGCCGAGTTCCCCTCCGATCTGCGAGTCGAGCACATCGTGAGCGTCGACCTCACCGAGGCGATGCCCGCCGCTCAGCGGATGCTGCTGCGCCTGCCCATCCCGAAGGCGCGCGCGGCGCGCGCGAAGCTGACGGCCACCCCGCGGACACGGCGAGCAGTGGCCTGGAGGAAGCTGGTCGACCATCGGCCGCTCTCGCGCAAGGTCGCCGGCCCGACGCTCGACGACACCGCCCTGCTGCAGTACACGAGCGGAACCACGGGCACGCCCAAAGGCGCGATCCTCACTCACGCGAACCTGCGCGCCAACGCGATGCAGGGCCAGGCATGGGTGCCCGGTCTGGTCGACGGCGAGGAGACGTTCTACGGCGTGCTGCCGCTGTTCCACGCCTACGGCATGACGCTGTGCCTGACCTTCGCGATGAGCATCGGCGCGAAGCTGGTGCTCTTCCCGACGTTCGACCTCGGCCTGGTCACGAAGGCGGCCCGCACCAGTCCGCCCACGTTCCTGCCCGCGGTCCCGCCGATCTATGACCAGCTCGCCCGAGCCGCATCGCGGGGGACCATCGACCTCTCGACCGTCCGATTCGCCATCTCCGGGGCGATGAGCCTTCCCGTCGCGACAGTGCAGCGGTGGGAGGAGGCCACCGGCGGTCTGCTCGTCGAGGGCTATGGCATGACCGAGAGCTCGCCCGTCGCGCTCGGCAACCCGATGGGCAGGAGCAGGCGCCCTGGCACGGTCGGAGTGCCCTTCCCGAGCACCGAGATCCGCGTCGTCGACCCCGCCGACACCGACGTCGACCTGCCCGTCGGCGAACGAGGCGAGCTGCTCATCCGCGGCCCGCAGGTCTTCCAGGGGTACTGGCGCCGTCCCGGCGACACCGCCGATGTCCTGCTGTCTGACGGATGGCTGCGCACAGGCGACATCGCCGAGGTCTCGGTCGACGGCTTCGTCACGATCGTCGACCGCCTCAAGGAGCTCATCATCACGGGCGGCTTCAACGTGTCGCCCAGTGAGGTCGAGGACGCGCTCGAGGCGCACCCGGACGTGGTCGCGGCCGCGGTCGTCGGCCTTCCGCGGTCGAGCGGGGGAGAGGAGATCGCCGCTGCGGTCGTGCTCCGCGAGGGAGCTGTGCTCGACACCGGTGCGCTGCGCGACTTCTGCCGCACGCGGCTGACGCCCTACAAGGTGCCCAAGCGCATCACGGTCGTCGACGAGCTGCCCCGCTCGCTCATCGGAAAGGTCCTGCGCAGGCAGGTGCGGGATCGGATGCTGGCCGACTGACGCGCCGGCGCAGACGAACTCTCCGTGGCGACCTGAAACCGGTTACAGTGTGCCGATGGCCACGATCTACGATGTCGCTCGACTCGCGCAGGTCTCGCCCGCCACCGTCTCGCGGGTGTTCAACGGCACCAGCGTCTCCGCCGCGAAGGTCGAGGCGGTGCGCCGGGCCGCCGAGCAGCTGCGTTTCACGCCCAACCGCACGGCTCGCAATCTGCGGCGGCAGAGGTCCGAGGTCATCGGGCTGGTGATCCCCGACATCGAGAACCCCTACTTCACCGAGATGGCCAGAGGCGTCGAGGACGTCGCGTCCGAGGCCGGATACTCGGTCGTGCTCTGCAACTCCGACTCGCAGCCCGAGAAGGAGACGACCTACCTCCAGATCGCGGTCTCCGAGCACATGTCGGGTGTGATCATCGCCCCCGCGTCCGAACGCACGAGGCTCGACGGCATCCTCGACACGGGGCGCCCCGTCGTCGCCGTCGATCGGCATACGGTCTACGACGTCGACGGTGTGGTCATGGCCAATCGCGAGGCCGGGGCATCGGCCACCGAAGCGCTGCTCGCCGCCGGATTCCGGAGGGTCGCGTACATCGGCGGTCCGGAGGGGATCGACACGGCCGCAGAGCGCGCTGCCGGCTGGCGGTCTGCGCTCGCGGCGCGCGCCCCCGAGGTCGATGCCGATGAGCTGCTGCGCTTCGCGACCTTCCGCGTCGACGGAGGCAGGGGCGCCATGGAAGAGCTGCTCGCGCTCCCGGAGCCGCCGGACGCGGTGGTGGCGGGGAACAACCTGATCGGCGTCGGTGCGATCCAGGTGCTGACGGAGCACGGCCTGACCCCGCCGCGGGTCGGCGTGGCGGTGATCGGCTCGCTGCCGTTCACCACCCTCTCGCCCACAGCGGTGACCGTCGTGCGCCTCCCGGCACGCGAGATGGGAGTCCGGGCGGCGCGGATGCTGCTCGAGCGCATCGGTGGGGCCGGTGGTCCGTCGCGCACCGTGGTGCTGCCGGCCGAGGTCCAGCCCGCCCGCGCGGGCGCGACCGCCACGCACTGACGCAGACGACGCTCTGTCCTACTGCTTGCGTGCTGAAACCGATTTCACGTACAGTTGCAGGACACGTGCGATCAAGGAGGACGCGAGTCATGACCTATACCCTGCCGACGACGGCATCCCGACCGGTGTCCGCGCCGAAGACCGCGTACCTGATCGCCTCCGGCGACCTGCGCGAAGCCGCGAACACGGGCGGCTGGCCCGTGCAGGTCGAACTCGAAGCGGGCGTCACCGGCGTCTTCGAACAGCTCGGCTGGAGCGTCGTCCGAGCCAACGACGTCGATCCCGAGACCGGCCACGGCTTCATCTCGAGCCAGCGCATGGGCCTCGAGGTCTTCAAGAGCATCCCGACGGATGCTCCGCTGATCGTCGCCGAGGCCGTGTGGCAGTACTCGCACCACGTGCTCGCAGGACTGCGCACCCACGAGGGGCCGATCCTCACGGTCGCGAACTTCGCCGGGGACTGGCCCGGCCTGGTCGGACTCCTCGGCCTCAACGCCGGCCTCACCAAGATGGGCAAGCCCTATTCCACGATCTGGTCGGTCGACTTCACCGACGACTGGTTCACGAGCGGCATCAGGGAGTGGACGGAGACCGGGTCGATCACCCATGACGCCTCGCATGTGCGTCCTCTGCCCGAGCTGCCGGACAGCCCCGAGAAGCAGCTGGGTGAGGCGCTCGCCGCCGAGCTGCGCGCCGAGAAGGCCATCATCGGCGTCTTCGACGAGGGCTGCATGGGCATGTACAACGCGATCTTCGACGACGAGCTGCTCAACCAGACGGGCATCTACAAGGAGCGCCTCTCGCAGTCCGCACTGTACGCCGAGATGCTCGAGGTCGGCGAGGATGAGGCGGATGCCGCCTACGACTGGCTGATCGACGCCGGCATGACCTTCCGCTACGGCGAGGATGCCGCCACCGAGCTGACCCGTGAGCAGGTGCAGTGGCAGTTGAAGATGTACATCGCCGCACTCCGCATCGCCGATGATTTCGGGCTCGACGCTGTCGGCATCCAGTACCAGCAGGGCCTGAAGGACCTCGTCCCTGCATCGGACCTCGCCGAGGGCATCCTGAATTCGACCGAGCGCCCTCCCGTCACCTCTCGCGACGGTTCGCGCGTGCTGCACGACGGCCGGGCCTTCCCGCACTTCAACGAGGCTGACGAGGGGGTGGCAGTCGACGCCCTCGTCACCGACCGGGTCTGGCGCGCCATGGGTCTGGTGCCCGACAACACCCTGCACGACGTGCGCTGGGGCGAGGACTTCGACGGAGAGTTCGTCTGGGTCTACGAGATCTCGGGCTCGGTGCCCGCCTCGCATCTCGGCGGATGGCAGAACGCCGAGGGCTGGCGACAGGGCCACGTCTTCTTCCCTGCGGGCGGCGCCACGATCAACGGCGTCTCGAAGCCGGGCGAGATCGTGCTGTCGCGCGTGTTCATCGCCGACGGCATCCTGCAGGCCGACATCTTCCGCGCCTCCGTGGTGGAGCTGCCTGCGGAGGAGACGCAGCGACGCAAGGATGCCACGAACCCGGAGTGGCCGATCGCGCACGTCGTGCTGCACGGCATCTCGCGCGACCAGTTCATGGCCCGCCACAAGGCCAACCACGCGCAGCTCGTCTACGCGCCCGACGCCGAGACGGCCGACAAGGCGCTGATCGCGAAGGCCGCGATGTTCGCGGGCATGGGCATCCAGGTCAATCTCGTCGGAGATGTGACCATCTGAGCGGAGGGATCCAGGCGGTCGAGAAGGGGCGGATGCTGCGGGCATCCGCCCCTTCTTCTCTGCCTTCCCGTCCTGTCACTTAAGCGCTATAGTCGGCGACAGGTCGCGACGGCGCGACCGGATTCGACAACGACGCCGAAGGAGACGATCAGTCATGAGCCAGAACGTCAGGAATCACCGGTTCCGAAAGGGCATCGCCGGTCTCGGAGTGCTCGCCACCGCTGCTGCCGGCATGCTCGCCGGAACCACGGGTGCCGCCGCCGACACGACCGAGCCGGTCGACCCGCAGCTCGCCGTGTACGTCGAGGTGAACTCGAACGATTTAGCCAACGTCGCCGACTACACCCTTGCCGAGTCCGGAGACGCCGCCATCGACATGGCCATGATCTTCGCCGCCAACATCAACTACGACGGCGAGAAGGCGTACCTGCACTTCAACGAGCGGGTCACCGAGACGCTCGACGACGCCGAGACGCAGATCCGTCCGGTGCAGGAGAACGGCACCAAGGTGCTGCTCTCGGTGCTCGGCAACCATCAGGGTGCGGGATTCGCGAACTTCACCTCCTATGCGCAGGCGGATGCGTTCGCCGCGCAGCTCGCCGACGCCGTGACGACCTATGGTCTCGACGGCATCGACTTCGACGACGAGTGGACCGAATACGGGGCGAACGGCACCCCGCAGCCCAACCCGCAGTCGTTCGGATGGCTGGCCACGGCGCTGCGCGACCGTCTCGGACCCGACAAGATCATCAGTCTGTATGCGATCGGTCCGAGCTACACGACGACCGACTTCACGCTGTTCGACGCGGCCGGCGTGCTCGACTACGCCTGGAACCCGTACTACCCGACCTATGACGCGCCCACCGTTCCGGGGCTGGAGGACCGCACCCGACTCGGGGCAGCGGCGATCGACCTCTCGAACACGAGCGCCGCGACTGCGGAGGACTTCGCGACCCGCACGGTCGCCGACGGCTACGGCGTCTATGTCGCCTACAACCTCACCGCGACCGATCAGTCGGCCTATCTCTCGGGCATCACCGAGGCGCTGAAGGGCGAGGCGACGGAGTACCGGGCGGCGCCTCGCGACACCACCTCGCCGACCGTCACGATCAAGGACGGCGCGCGATTCACCAAGGTCGAGACCGACGGCAGCTACCAGCGCGTGAGCTACAAGCTCTTCGACGAAGGCAAGATCGACCGGCTCTCCGTGAACGGGGTCGTCAAGGACCTCGCGGACGACGCGTGGAGCGACCTGAACTTCGTGAAGCCCGGTGTCTTCGGTGCGGTCGTGGGGGAGAACACGCTGCAGGTGGTCGACGTCGCCGGCAACGTCACCGAGCTCTCGTTCGTCCTGTCGAAGTGACGACGCGCGCTCGAGGCCATCACCCGAGGTCGAAGACCTCGATCTGACGGATCGTGACCTCGGCATCCGCTCGCAGGCGGATCGCCGGGGTCACGACGCGCGACACCAGCTCGAACGGGGTCGTGCGATCGGCCGGGAGTTCCGCGTCGTAGGTGGTCGGAGCCGCCGCCCAGCATCCGTCCGCGTCGAGGATCTCCCATCGCAGCCGAGACGACGGGGCGCCGGTGGCCATCGTCACTGTGAGATCGGAGACCGCGCGCGGCTCGGCGAAACGCCATCCTGCCCATTCGCCCGCCGCCAGGACGACGCCGCTCGAACCGCTCGGGTCGCTCCGGTCGCTCGGGTCGCTCCGGTCGCTCGGGTCGCCGTCGTCGAACAGGCGGTCCGCATCCATGACGGATGCGGACGCGATGACGTCTCCTGTGTCTGCCGTGAGATCGCGGCACCAGGGCGCGATCTCGTCCGTCATCCGCTCACCCGTCTCGAGAGCATCCGCGGGCTCGGTTCCGAAGACCAGTTCGAGCTCGACGTCCCCGGCGAGCGCATCCCCGACGACGGCGTCCCCGACGACGGCGTCGATGGGAAGTTCGGCCCTGGGCAGGTCGACCCCGTCGAGCCGGGCACGCTGCAGCACGTGCGCTCCCGGCTCTCGGCGATGAGAGCGGATGCGCAGCGAGCGGCCGTCCGCGCGATCGACGCGGATGTCGTCGAAGAGGGGCGAGCCGATCCGCAGCACGCCGGACGCGAGCTCGAGCGGGTAGAGACCGAGCGCGGCCCACAGCCACCAGGCGCTCATCTCGCCGTTGTCCTCGTCGCCGGGGAAGCCCTGTCCGATGTGGGCGCCTGCGAAGAGACGCCCGGCCAGCTCGTGCACGATCGCGCCGGCTCGCCACGGCCGGTCGCTGAACGCGTACATGAAGGGGATGTGATGGGCGGGCTGATTCGAGATCGCGCACATGCCCGAGCGCAGGGCCCGCGCCTCGCGCTGCTCGTGGATGACGGTGCCGTACGCCCCGCCGAATCGCTCGTCGGCGGTCTCCGGCTCGGCGAAGAGCGCGTCGAGGTGCTGTGCGAAGGCCCCACGTCCGCCGTGCAGCGCGGCGAGGCCGGCGCCGTCGTGCACGGCGCCCACCGACATGCCCCAGGCGTTCGTCTCGACGTTGTCGCCTCCCCAGGAGCGCGGGTCGAACTCGGGGGCGTGGTCGCCGTCGGCATCCCTGCCGCGGAGGAACCCGGATTCCGAGTCGAAGAGTGTGCGATACGACCGTGCGCGGTTGGCGAAATAGCGGGCGAACGAGCGGTAGCGAGCGGCATCGCGGTCGGAGCCGGGAGCGGCTGCGCGTTCGGCTTCGAGGGCCAGCTGCTCGGCGAACCGGCCCAGCGCCGCGTCGCTCACCGCGTTCTCGACGGTCCAGCTCATGCCCTCCGGCACCTCGGACGAGATGTAGCCGGTGAAGCGTCCGCGTGCGATGCCCTTGCGGCCGCGCCGCGCATCGGGTCCGGGTTCGCAGGCGTTGCGCCATCCGCTCTCGAACGCCTCCGCCCGGTCGAACGCCACGCCCCACCGGGCGGCATCGGCGAAGATCTGGTCGCTGGAGGTGCCGACCATGCTGTCGACATATCCGGGCGCGCTCCACCGCGCCATCCACCCTCCGCGACGGTACTGCTCGAGCTGGCCGTCGAGCAGTCTGCCGGTCAGCGAGGGATCGAGCAGCGCGAGCCCCGGCCACTCGGTGCGATAGGTGTCCCAATAGCCGTTGTTCACGATGAGCTCGCCGTCGACGATCGGCGCGCTCGTCTCACTCTCCCCGAACGGCGCGCGTGGGGCGAACACGTCGGCGAAGCGATGCCGCGGCGCCTCTGCAGTGCCGGCATTCTCGGCGGCGGAGTTCGGATACAGATGCATCCGATGCAATGCGGCGGCTATCCGGTTTCGATTCTCCTCGTCGGCCAATCGGCGATACGGGGTCTCGGATGCGTCGAGCGGCGGGATCGTCACGCGGCCCAGCACCCGGTTCCAGGAGGCTGCAGCTTCCGCTCGCAACTCGTCATATGCGATGCCCAGAGGACACTCGATCTCGAGACTGCGCCTGGCCTGCTCCACCGACAGGAACGACACGGCCACGCGCACCTCGAGCGACCCGTCGCCGGCGACGTAGCCCGCGACCCGCGCCCGTCCGTCGTCGTCGAGGGCGCCGTGCAGACTCGTCGCAGGGTCGCCTCCGCCATGCAGCACGGCGCCCGCGAAGTAGCAGCGGGGGGAGTTGCCCCAGTCCTCGGATCCCTCGGGCGTCCACCCCTCGAAGCCACCGCCGTCGGTCCAGTGCAGTTCGCCGTCATCGGTGGGCTGATCGATCACGAAGCCGACGACCGCGTCAGTGTCTGCGCCATGCACGCGGAAGGCGGCGGTGTGCGACGTCGCGGTCATCTCCACGCGCAGACCATCACCGAGATCGGCGGCGTACTCGTGGGGGCGTGCTCGCTCGGTGCCCGGGGCGATCCACCGGCGGCGCGCGGCGCGCTCGGAGGCCGGATGCCCGTCGAACGGCATGAGCTGGAGCACCGAGCGGTCGCCGATCCACGGACTCGGCTGGTGCGAGAACTGCAAGGCCTCGAGGCGTCGCCCGGGTGGATCGTCGTGGATGCTCGGCCGATACGGCCAGCGCGTGTCCGAGGCATCGGTCGCCGCGGTGACGAAGGTGAAGCCGTGCGGCACGGCGACGGCGGGGATGGTGTTGCCCCGCGAGAAGCGCGGGCCCGAGTGGCTGCCGCGACGAGTGTCCACTCGCTCGACCGGTGGCGGGTCGGCGACGGCATGCTGCTGCTCGACCTGCTCCTCGACCAGGACCTGCACGAATCCCGTGACGCGCGGCGGCAGTCCGCTCATCCCCGCCAGCGATCCGCTGCCGAGCACCAGCTCGACGGTGGCGGAGGTGCGCGGGGCCGAGCCGGAGAGCATCGGCGCCAGCGACACGGTGTCGGCGTTCCACTGCTCGGGCATGCTCCAGCGCGCCGCGAACTGGGCATCGGCGGTCATGGCGAAGTCGTACCGGTCACGCACGGCGGCTGTCTCGCCGAGCCGCGCGCCGTCTCCGCGGACATCGACGGTCACCGCGAGGGCGGCATGCGGAGCCAGGGTCGCCGCGTCGCCGTCTGCGTAGAACGCCCAGTGCAGCAGAGTGTCTGGGCTGATCGCGACGTCCGCGAGTCCGGGAACATCGATCCGCTGTTCGCCCGCTGACGGATCGAACGAGTAGGCGAACACCTCACCGCGGAGCACGCCGACGTGAGGGCGGGACGACGGAGGATCGGCGGGTCCGTCGGCGGGCGTGAGCTGGGCGTCGCTCACCCCTTGACCGCGCCCTCCTGCACGCCCTTGAAGAAGAACCGCTGCGTGAACGAGAACATGATGACGATCGGCACGAGGGCGATCATGGTGCCCGCCGCGATCAGGCGCGGGTCGACCGAGAAGCTGCTGTTGAGGTAGGCCATGCCGACGGTGAGCGTGTACTTCGACGGATCGGAGAGCACGATGAGGGGCCAGAGGTAGTCGTCCCAGGCGCCGATGAAGGCGAAGATCGCGACCACCGAGACCATGCCGCGGATGTTGGGCCACACGATGTGACGGATGCGCTGCCAGGTCGTCGCTCCGTCGACCGTCGCGGCGTCCAGCACGTCCTTCGGGATCATGCGGCAGGCGGTGGCGACGAGCAGCACGTTCATCGCGCTGATGGCGCCGGGCAGGAACACGCCCCACAGGGTGTCGGCGAGGCCGAGCGAGCGGATGGTGAGGAAGTTGCTCGTCACCGTGACCTCGCCGGGGAAGAGCAGGGTCGAGAGCAGGATGGCCATGACGATCCACTTGCCGCGGAACCGCATGCATCCGAGGGCGTAGCCCGCGAAGGTCGCGAGCACCACGTTGCTGACGACGGTGCCCACCGAGACGAGCAGCGAGTGCCAGGCGTAGAGGTACACCGGCACGATCTCGGCGACCGTGGCGTAGTTCTGCAGAGTCGGCTCGCGGGGGATCAGGTTGGGCGGGAACGAGTAGATGTTCTCCTGCGGACCCTTGAACGACGTCGAGAGCTGCCAGAGGAACGGGCCTATGACGAGCACCAGCACGAGCAGCAGCAGCGCATAGCGGCCGATGAGCCCGCCGAGCGTCGGCTTGCTGAAGTCGCCGGAACCGCGGCGGCGGAAGATGGGTTCGCGCGTGGTCGCAGCCGACTGATCGTCAGGGCGACGGTCGTCGTCGATGCGGGGCGGAGTGAGGGTGCTCATGCGGAGACCTTCGCCTTCTTCTCGCGATTCATGAAGGCGATCGCGGCCAGCGGGATGAGGGTGAGGAGGAACAGCGCGACGCTGATCGCCGAGGCGTAGCCGATGTTGCCGTTCAGGCCGGAGCCGACCTGGCGGATCAGCATGACCAGCGACATGTCGTATCCGCCGGGACCTCCCGTGCTCTTGGAGAGCACGTCGAGCTCGGCGAACACTCTCATCGCCGAGACGGCGATGAGCACCGCGATGAGGAGCATCGCTCCGCGCACCGACGGGATCGTCACCGACAGGAAGCGACGGAACGAGCCGGCGCCGTCGAGCATGGCCGCCTCGTGCAGCTCCTTGCCGACATTGCCGAGCGCGGCGAGGTACACGACCATGTAGTAGCCCAGACCCTTCCACACCGTGAGCAGGATCGCGCAGCCGAGCAGCAGCCACCGGTCGACGAGGAACGCCATGGGCTTGTCGACGAGGCCGAGGAACTCGAGCGTCTGGTTGATGATGCCGCGGCTGTCGAACAGCCAGGTCCAGATCAGGGCGACGACGACGACCGAGGCGATGACGGGGAAGTAGAAGGTGGTGCGGAAGAACGCGATGCCCGGCAGCTTCTTCTGCACGAGCAGGGCGAGCAGCAGGGGAAGGATCGTGAGCAACGGCACGCAGACGACCACGTAGATGATGCACGTGGTGAGGGCGTTCCAGAACATCTCGTCGCCGAACATCCGCTCGTAGTTCGCGGCGCCGACGAACTCGGGAGTCCGCAGAGGACGTGCGTCCGTGAAGCTCAGGAAGACGGTGTTGAGGAACGGCCAGAGCGCGAACACCAGCACCCAGACGACGGCGGGGCCGAGGAGCAGCCAGGGTGTGAACCACCGGTGCGATCGCATGGTCGTCCTCCGGCTCCGGATGCTGGTGTGCGCGCTCATGGCTTACTGGTCCACGCGGTTCGCGTTGGCGTACTCGACGATCTTGTCGAGCTGCTCCTGCGCGTCGGCCTCGCCGTTGACGGCGAGCGCGATCTGCTGGGTCATGTACGTCGCCATGTCGGAGGTCCACTGGAACGGGATCGCCTTGGCGTCTTCCATGGCCGTGAACACGGTGTCGATCGCGGAGAGCTGCTTCTCGTCGGTGATCGACGAGGAGATGTTCTCGACGACGGCGTCGCCGCCCGCGGAGGTGCCGGGAGCGGTGCCGACCGCGAGGGATGAGAACGCGACCTGGTTCTCCTCGTTCGTCGCGAACTCGGCGAACGCGAGGGCGGCCTCCTTGTTGTCGGAGTCGGCCGAGACGTTCAGTCCCTGCACGTAGAGCGGCGGGATGCCCAGTCGCTGCGTGGCGACCGTGTTCTCGAGCAGCGCGGGCGCGTCCTTCGCGAGGTCGGTCGTGAAACCAGTGCCACCGGTCGTGAAGGCCACCTTCTCCTGGATGTACGCCTCGGCGTTTCCGCCATAGTCGCCGGTCAGCGCCTCGGCCGGCATGGCTCCGGCCGCGTACGCGTCGGCGTACTTCTCGATGATGGCCGCGGCCTCGTCGGTGTTGAAGTCGAACTCGCCGTCGTCGTTGATGACCTCCATGCCCGCCGACGTGAACGTGTCGAGTGCCGGGATCGATGACAGCAGCTGGACCTTGCCGCCGGACTCGGTCGCGACGTCCTTCGCGAGGGTGAGCAGCTCGTCGACCGTCGTCGGGAGGTTCTCCTCGGTGACGCCGTAGGGGGCGAGCTGAGCGAGGTTCCACCATGATGCGTCGCTGGACAGGTACCAGGGCAGACCGTACGTGCCCTCGACACCCGGGTACTGGCTGTAGGCGTCCCATGCGCCGGTGTTGTAAGCCGACTTCAGGTCGGGGTCGGCCGTCTCGAGGTCGACGAGCTTGCCGGCGGCGACGAGCGGGTAGGCGATGTCCGGCGGCAGGTTCAGCACGTCGGGCAGCGTGTCGGCGTTCGCCTGGCTCAGGATCTTCTCCTGGTAGCCGTCGCCCGGCTGGTCGAGCCACTCGACCGTGACGTCCGGGTGCTCCTTCTCGAACGCGTCGATCAGGTCTTCGAAGTAGGGCGTGAACTTCTCGTTCTTCAGCGACCAGGTCTGGAACTGGATCGTCCCGCTCAGCTCGCCGGAGGTGTCGATCGGTCCGTCGGCACCGGATGTGGCACCGCCTCCGGTGCAGCCGGCGAGCGCCATGGCGCCGATCGTGAATGTTGCCAGAGCGACAATGCGTGCGGGAACTTTCATCGTGCTTCTTCCTCGAGGCGGGCGATTGGCGGTGTCCGTCGAACGGACTACAACGCTTTAGCAGATGAAACCATCCGATCCCGTCGCTGTCAAGGTTTCGGGACTGCGTGCATCGGCGGGCCGCGGTATTCCGGGTAGCGGTCCGTTGCTCAAGCGTTATAGTGGTGCGACCACGTCCTCGTCGGAGGGCTCTGTCGGAAAGGTCCGGACACATGACGCAGCGCCGCGCTCTCGATGCTCGCCTGAGATTCGGGGCGAACTACACGCCGTCGAAGGACTGGATGCACTCCTGGCTCGACTTCACCCCCGACGATGTGCGCAGGGACTTCGCGGCGCTCGCCGAGCTCGGTCTCGATCACGTCCGGGTCTTCCCGTTGTGGACGGTGCTGCAGCCGAACCGTACTCTGATCCGCCCGAAGGCGATCGACGACGTCCGCTCGATGGTCGACATCGGCGCCGAGTTCGGGCTCGACGTCAGCGTCGACGTGATCCAGGGGCACCTGTCGAGCTTCGACTTCGTCCCGTCATGGTTGTACACCTGGCACGACCGCAACATGTTCACCGATCCGAAGGCGCTCAGCGGGCAGGTCGACCTCGTTCAGACGCTGGCCGGTGCGCTGCGCGATGCGCCGAACTTCCTCGGCCTGACGCTCGGCAACGAGACGAATCAGTTCTCGGCGCACACGCACCCGTCCCCGTGGCCCGTGACGATCGACGAGGCAGGGCACTGGATCGAGTCGCTGCTCTCCGCGGCCGAGGGCGCGGCCCCCGGTCTCTCGCACGTGCACAGCGAGTACGACGCGGTCTGGTACATGGACGGGCACGGCTTCACCCCCGCGCACGCGTCTCGGCTGGGCGAGATGACCACCATCCACTCCTGGATCTTCAACGGCACGGCTCAGCGCTACGGCGGCCGTTCGGTCGCCTCCGACCGCCACGCCGAGTACCTCATCGAGCTCTCGCGCGCCTTCGCGACGGATCGGGATCGACCGGTCTGGCTGCAGGAGGTCGGCGCTCCGTCGAACTGCCTCGACGAGCGCGAGATGCCCGGATTCCTCGAGGCGACCCTGCGATCCGCGGTGCGCACCGAGAACCTCTGGGGCGTGACCTGGTGGTGCTCGCACGATGTGAGCCGCGAGCTCGGCGACTTCCCCGAACTGGAGTACTCGCTGGGCCTGGTCGATCAGAGCGGTGCGGCCAAGCCGATCGGCCGCCGGTTCGCCGAACTGATCCCCGAACTGCGCGAACGGGCGGCCACGCCGGAGCGGGAGACGGCCATCGTCGTCGACGTCGACGAGCGCGAGGTGCCGGTGAGCCGGGCGGCGCTGAGCCCGGGCGGTGCCGTGTTCCAGGCGTGGGTGGATGCCTGCGAGCGCGGGCTCGACCCCGCCTTCGTGACGTCTCAGACGGTGCGCGACGACGCGGCGCTCGCCGCGCGCGGCATCCGTCACCTCATCCGTCCTGATCTGTCGACGAGCGGTGTCGACCCCTACGGCTCCGTCAACACCGTCGTCAGCGGCTGAGCGCGACGCCGTAGCGGCCGAAGGGCTCCGTCAGGACGCGGCCGTCGGCGGGGCGGTGCTCTCGCGGGCGGTGAGCGTCGGCGTCGGGCCCTGCGCGCTCGGGAGGTTGGTCCCGGCGACGATCTGCTGCAGCAGCAGTGTCGCGGCCTGCTCGCCGAGCTCGAACGTGTCGCGGGTCATCGCGGTGATCGACGGATTGATCAGGCCGGCGATGACGGAGTCGTCGAAGGAGGCGATCGACACGTCGCGGGGCACCGCACGGCCCATCTCCTGAGCGACGCGGAGGCCGGCGACGGCCATCACATCGTTGTCGTACACGATCGCCGTCGGGCGGGGCCTCGCGGAGAGCAGCGATCGCGTGACCGCGGATGCGCGTGCGGGGGAGAAGTCCGTCGTGATCACTTCGCTCGAGACGCCGTCCGCAGCCATGCGATCGAGCACCTCGGCACGCAGCCGGGTGTGCTCGAGCTCGGCGGGACCCGCGACGTAGGCGATGCGGGTGTGTCCGAGCGCGGCGAGGTACGAGAAGAGGGTCTCGGCCACCTCGTCGTCGGCGATCCAGACGCTCGGCACCGCTCCGTCGGGTGAGGGCTTGGAGCCGATCAACACGGCGCGGGCGTCGAGGGCTGCGATCCGGTCGCTGCGCGGGTCGTCGTCGCGGGGGTCGATGAGGATGATGCCGTCGACCTGGTTCGACGAGCGCCACTGCCGATGCACCTCCATCTCCTCGGCGATGTCGGTGACCAGCCGCAGCTGCAGGCTGACCTTGCTCTCCGACAGCCGGGATTCGATGCCCGCGATGAGGTCGGTGAAGAAAGCCTCGGAGCCCAGCGAACGGGCGGGGCGTGCGAGCGCGAAGCCGACCGTGTTGGCACGGGCTCCCACGAGGGCGCGTGCCGCCGAGCTCGGCTGCCAGTGGTTCTCCTCGACGATCGCGAGGATCCGCTGGCGCGTCTCGTCGCTCACCCCCGGGCGTCCGTTGAGCGCGAACGAGACTGCTCCGGGCGAGACTCCGGCCATGCGCGCGATGTCCGCGATGGTGACGCGTTTGGCCGAGGTCATGGGCCTCACACTACTTGATCGGTTTAGCCGCTCGGTAGCCGCACGACAGGGGTCTGACACGCTCGGTGCGAGATTCACTAGATCGCTTTAGTAAATCCGATAGCATTGTCGGCACCTGCCCGAGAATCGGGCTCCAGTCGCGCACAACGCCTATGCACCACTCACCGTCGAGCCCGGAGAACCAGATACATGCATGACGACACCTCGCTCACCGTCGGCCGCGTCAAGAGGGTGCTCGACGAGCGCATCCGCCCGGCCGTCCACTCGGCCGCCGTCCCCCTCACCGTCGAGGTCAACCAGATCCCCGGCGAGCCGATCAGTCCCGCCGACGGGCTCGCACTGGACTTCGCCCCGGCATCCGTGCCGAGCATGTGGGGTCCTGCCTGGTCGACGACCTGGTTCAAGATCACCGGCGCAGTCCCCGCCGACTGGGCGGGCCGTCGGGTCGAGGCCGTCATCGACCTCGGGTTCGACATCAACATGCCCGGCTTCCAGTGCGAGGCGCTCGTCTACCGGCCGGACGGAACGCCGGTGAAGAGCATCAACCCACGCAATCAGTGGCTGCCGATCACCGAGACCGCGCACGGCGACGAGCCGGTCGAGCTGTACCTCGAGGCGGCCGCCAACCCGGTTCTGCTCGACTACCACCCCTTCCTGCCGACGCAGGAGGGCGACATCCGCACGTCCTCCCGTGAACCGCTCTATCGCACCCGCCGCATCGACCTCGCCGTCTTCGAACAGGAGGTGTTCGAGCTGTCCCTCGACCTCGAGGTCCTGTTCGAGCTCCAGGCCGAGCTGCCGGCGACCTCGCCGCGACGGATGCAGATCCTGCAGGCGATGGACGACGCCCTCGACGTGCTCGACCTGCAGCACATCGTCGAGACCGCTGCCGATGCCCGAGCTCGACTGGCGCCCGCGCTCGCGGCGCCCGCCGAGGCCAGCGCCCACCGCATCTCGGCGATCGGACATGCGCACATCGACTCGGCCTGGCTGTGGCCGGTGCGCGAGACGATCCGCAAGGTCGCCCGCACCACGTCGTCGATGGCGACGCTGATCGACGAGCAGCCCGACTTCCTCTACGGGATGTCGAGCGCGCAGCAGTACGCATGGCTCAAGGAGCACCGGCCCGAGGTCTACTCCCGGGTCAAGGCCGCGGTCGCGGACGGGCGATTCCTGCCGCTCGGCGGCATGTGGGTCGAATCCGACACCGTGATGCCGTCCGGCGAGTCGCTCGTGCGCCAGTTCTCGTTCGGTCAGCGGTTCTTCGAACGCGAGTTCGGCATCCGCTCGAAGGGCGTCTGGCTGCCGGACAGCTTCGGATACTCGCCCGCGCTGCCGCAGCTCATGCGCCGGGCCGGGTTCGAGTGGTTCTTCACGCAGAAGATCTCGTGGAATCAGCAGAACGTGTTCCCGCACCACAGCTTCCTCTGGGAGGGCATCGACGGCTCGCAGGTGTTCACGCACTTCCCGTCGATGGACACGTACAACTCGCAGCTGAGCGGCATGGAAGTCGCCAAGGCATCTCGTCAGTTCAAGGAGAACCGCGTGACGTCGCGGTCGATCGCACCGGTGGGCTGGGGCGACGGGGGCGGTGGCACCACGCGCGAGATGACCGGCAAGGCGAAGCGCCTCGAGAACCTCGAAGGCAGTGCACGGGTCGTCTGGGAGCACCCCGACACCTTCTTCGAGGCGGCCAGGGCCGAGCTGCCGAACCCGGCCGTGTGGGTCGGCGAGCTCTATCTCGAACTCCACCGCGGAACGCTCACCAGCCAGCACGCGACCAAGGCGCTGCACCGGTGGTGCGAGCACGCACTCGTCGAGGCGGAGCTGTGGGCGGCGACGGATGCCGTGCGCACCGGCGCCGCATATCCCCAGGCCGAATTCGACCGCCTGTGGGAGACGGTGCTGCTGCACGAGTTCCACGACATCCTGCCCGGCACCTCGATCGCCTGGGTGCATCGTGAGGCCGTCGAGGTCCTCTCGCGCGTGCTCGCCGATGCGCAGGCGCTCGCCGACGCCGCGCGCCGCTCCCTCGCCGGAGAAGGCGAGCGCGAGCTGCGGTTCGTGCCGACCTCGGTCGGCGGCGGTCGTGCCCTCGGCGCCGGCTTCGTCGAGGCGCCGGCCCCGGCGTCCGTCCTGCTCGCAGGAGAAGACGGCGGCTGGCGGCTCGAGAACGAGCTGGTCTCCGTGCTGATCTCCGCCGAGGGACTCGTCGTCTCGGCGGTGGACAAGGCGTCGGGCCGAGAGGCGGTGGCCGAGGGGCGGGCGGCGAACCTGTTCCAGCTGCACCAGGACTTCCCGAACATGTGGGACGCCTGGGACATCGATCGCTACTACCGCAACAGCGTCGACGACCTCACTGCGGTCGCATCGATCTCGGCATCCGTCGTCGACGGGGTCGCGACCGTCATCGTGACCCGGGCGTTCTCGGAGTCGACGATCGAGCAGACCATCACGCTCGCGCCGGGCGAGCGCACCGTGCTGTTGCGCAACGACGTGGACTGGCACGAGACCGAGAAGCTGCTCAAGCTCGCCTTCCCTCTCGACATCCAGGCCACGCACACCGAGGCCGAGACGCAGTTCGGCTACCAGTCGCGGGTGACGCACACGAACACCAGCTGGGAGGCTGCGAAGTTCGAGACCTCGATGCACCGTTTCGTGCTGGTGCGCGAGCAGGACTTCGGCGTAGCGCTCGTGAACGACTCGATCTACGGGTACGACACCTCGCGCGAGGTCTCGGACGACGCGGTCGCGACCACCGTGCGGCTCTCGCTGCTGCGCGCACCGCGGTTCCCCGATCCCGACACCGATCACGGGCACCACGAGATCACGATCGGCTTCGTGATCGGAGCCGATGCGGCGATCGCGACGACCGAGGGCATCCGACTCAACACCGCGCCGACGGTCGTGCACGGCGAGCGCGAAGTCGCACCTCTCGTGTCCGTCGACGGCGACGGCATCGTGGTGTCGGGCGTGAAGCTCGCGGATGACGGCTCCGGCGACGTCATCGTCCGTCTCTATGAGGCGCTCGGTCGCCGCGCCGTCGGTTCGCTGGTCGCCGACTTCGAGCACAGGGAGATCCGTGAGGTCTCGCTGATCGAGGATGCGATCGACGACCCGCGCGTCGGCGGAGAGCTGCGCCTGCGGCCGTTCGAGGTGCGGACGCTGCGCATCGTGCGCTGAGGCAGTCGGGAGGATGTCCTCCGACCGGCGTCCTCCGCGGAAGAACCCATGGCGGGCGGGGATCCCCGAGCGGATACTCGGTTACACGAGTGGCCGATGGGGAGCCCCGACCGAAGGAGTACGACATGGATCAGTACCTGTGGGTTCTGAAGGACAAGGAGCGCGACCTCATCCGCGAGCTCGAGCCTGAGCGACTGGCGGAACTCGACGAGGACGGCCTGCTCGCCCTGCACAAACGGGTCAGGCGGGCCCGCAACAAGCACACGACGAACTATCGGCGCGGTGCGGCGGAGCGCGTCGAGCAGGCGGGCGGTCGAGGTGCCGCAGCCGCCGGGTCGGACAAGGCCCGCGGCCGGGCCTATGTGTTCGAGGAGGCGCTCTCGATCATCAGCGCAGAACTCGCCCGCGTGGCTCATGAGCAGGCGGAGGAGCTCAAGGACGAGAGGCTGGCCCGCGCCCGTGAGGGCAGATGGAGTGGACCGGGCTCCGAGGCGCCCTTCGATGAGAGCGCAGGAGCGGGGCGGATGCGGGAGCACCAGCAGACCACCGGTGGTGTGAAACGAGACGCCTCGAGTCGCGCCCAGGGTGCGCGTCGACAGGCGAAGCGCGACTCGCGCTGAACGCCACCCGAGGGGCGGCGAGCGGATGCGGCCATTGTGGCGGCCGCCTCACGGGAGGACGATGGGCGGATGGCGACCGTCGATGATGTCCGTGAGATCGCTCTCGCGCTCCCCGGTGTGACCGAGCGTGTGGGCGGACACACCGGCGAGCCCTCCTGGCGCCTGGCGAGCGGTCAGATCGCCTGGGTGCGTGGGCCGAGCAAGGTCGATCTGCGGCAGCTCGCCGACCTCGGGCTCGAATGGCCGGAGGGGCCCGTGCTGGGCGTGCGAGTCGGCAGCCTCGATGAGAAGGCGGCATTGCTCGCCGCAGAGCCCGAAGGGCTGTTCTCCATTCCGCACTTCGACGGGTACCCCGGTGTGCTGGTGCAGCTCGATGCGGTCGAGCGCGACCGGCTGGCGGAGATCATCGCGGACGCCTGGCTGGTGCGGGCTCCGGTACTCGTCGCGAAGCAGTGGCTCGCGGACCGCGGGTTGGACTGACCGCGCCGCGATCAGGCCTCGTTCAGGCCGCGACGAGGAACGGGCGGGCGGCGTCGAGGAACGCGCGCGGGTCGTCGGCCCACAGGCGGATGTGGTCGACCTGATGAGTCCCGCCCTTCGGCGCGAGGCCGGGGAGCCGGATCGCGACGGGGCGTTCGAGTTCGATCTCGATGTTGGTCTCGTCCTGCATCCGCTCGGCGTACTCCGAACCGATGACCCGCGGCTGCTTGGGCTCATCGACGCGACGACTGATCGCGATCGACGCGATGTCGGCCCAGCCGATCGGCACGTCCAGCTCGAGTCCGCTGCGCACTCGGACGCCGTCGGGCCCCACGGCGTGCGGGCGCATGAGCATCGCGCACAGCAGGCCGACCATCCAGGTGACACCCCAGATCCCTAGCACCAGCAGAGTGATCCGCACGACGGGCCACTGATGCACGATCAGGTCGAGGATCGGGATCTCGACAGCGGAGAGGCCGATGAAGATGAACAGCACGGTGAGCACGGGACGGTGATAGCCGATCCCCGTGCCGCCCTTCGGGACTGCGGGACGGCGGGCGATCGCCCGCGCGATGCTCGAGTAGACGCGAAGCTCGGCGACCCATGCCCGATGGAGGAAGTTGAGGATGCGCGCGATCCGGGTCGGGCTCGGAGCGGTCGTCTGCAGATGCTCGGTCATGGTGTGCCCTCCGGTGTCGGTGTCGGTGTCGGCACCGGTGTGGGTACGGGTGCGGGTGCGGGTGTGGGTGCGGGTGCGGGTGCGGGTGCGGGTGCGGGGGCGTGCGCGCTCGCCGCCGAGGTGACGAGGTTCTCGAGATGCGCGGCGACGGCTGTCAGGCCACGCTCGACCGCGGCGCGGTCGTCGGGGGCGATCGCGTTCAGCAGCGTCTCATTGAGCTGCGCGTGCTCCTCCTGCATCTGCGACATGGTCTCGAGGGCGGTCGAGGTGAGCTCGACCAGCACGGCGCGGCGGTCGGAGGGATGGGGGGTGCGACGGACGTGACCTGAGCCCTCGAGTGCGTCCACGAGAGCGGTGATGTTGCGGGGTGTCACCCCGCAGAGGGTGGCGAGGGTCTGCTGCGTCGACGGACCGGTGTGCTGCAGGACCCACAGGAGGTGCACACGGGTCGGTGTGAGATCCGTGCCGGCGAACGCGCGGGCCATGTCCTTCTGGAACAGGTCGGCGATCTGAAGGAGGCGGTCGACGAAGAGGGGTTCCATGTGGTTACCCTATTACATTGTTACCTTTGTTCACAATGGGCGTCGCCTGATGGCGTGCACCCTGCGCTGTGCCATTCCGGGAGATTGGAATACGGATCTGATCTGGGGTAATTCGAGGTGGTTTCGGGTCTCGAATGTCGGTGGCCCCGGGTTGACTGGGGGTATGAACAGCACTGCGGAGCTTCTGGATCGGGTCATCGCCGACCTCGACA